>VYDI01000001.1 GCA_009843505.1 Holophagales bacterium
GCCCCCAGGAAACCCCCGAAGCGACCACCCTTGTCCAACTCCGCAAGAGCCTCCCGGGCCGCCTCGCGATCCGTCGTGAACGGGCTCAGGATCTCCAGACGCCGCCCACTCTGTACGACGACCGCCACCTGGTCCTGTGCCGGAAGCTCCGCCAGCCGGTCCCTGAACCCGCGCAGCACCGGCCGCCGGAAGGTCACGTGAGTGTGGTCGTCGTCGACGAAGAGGACGTAGTTCGTCGTCACCGCCTGGCCCCCGTCCACCGCCGGTGGTGTCTCGGCATCCGCAGCCACAACCGCCCGCTTGCGTGCCACTTCCGTGAAGTACTCGACTTCCACTTCCTGACCGTCGACGAGGATCCGGAAGTCCTCCCGGCCGAGGCCGGATACGCGCTCGCCCCTGCGGTTCTCGACTACGACCTCGAGGTTGACCACCCGGACATCCACCTCCTCGCCGAAGAAGAGCTCAGATGGAGACTGGGGCTCGACGACCTGGCCGGTGAGCGGGGAGAACGCCACGATCGCGAGTGGGATCAGGAGCCACGACCGGCAACGGACAGCTCCGGGCGTGGACCGGTGCCGCCTGATCTCACCAGTGTTCCCTGCAACCAGCATGCATCCTCCCCAGGATGTGGGATCGTCGATCGCGGCCTCGGTTCTCAGTCTACGTGCAAGCCGCGTGCAAGCAGAGTGTCATGGTGGTTCTCGGTCGGTGCTACCCTGCGCCCGATGAACGACGACTCGGCCGTCTCGACTGCCCCTCGCGTACCCGCGGCCGACGCCGCCTGGTGGTCGGCGGCGTCCGCCGCCACGGCAATCCGCACCGGCGCCATCTCCTCCCGCGACTATCTGGAACTCCTCCTTGACCGCGTCGACCGCCTGAACCCGCCGCTCAACGCCGTCGTCACCCTCGACGTCGAACGTGCCCGGCGTGAGGCCGACGCCGCCGATCGGGCTCTGGCCGATGGCCGGGACCTCGGACCGCTCCACGGCGTTGCGATGACGATCAAGGACTCGTTCCAGACCATCGGCATGCGCACGACCTCCGGCGCGCCCGAGCTCAGCGACCACGTCGCGGAGGTCGACGCGGTTCCCGTGGCCCGGCTCCGCGCTGCCGGCGCCGTCATCTTCGGCAAGACGAACCTGCCGATCTACGCCGGCGACACTCAGAGCTACAACGCGGTCTTCGGCCAGACGAACAACCCCTGGCGCCTCGAACGGACACCCGGCGGGTCCTCGGGCGGTTCCGCGGCCGCGCTCGCCGCGGGACTGACTCCGTTCGAACTCGGCAGCGACATCGGCGGTTCGATCCGCGGCCCCGCCTCGACCTGCGGGGTCTTCGGTCACAAGCCGAGCTACGGCATCGTGCCGGCGCTCGGCCAGATCCCGGGCCCACCCGGCACCCTGACCCAGGCCGACATCGCGGTCGCCGGGCCGATGGCGCGCACCGTCGAAGACCTGGAACTCGGCCTCGACCTCCTCGCCGGACCGGACGAATGGCGCGCGTCCGGCTACCGCCTGGAACTGCCGCCGCCCCGCCACGAGGACATTTCGGACTACCGCGTCGCGGTCTGGTTCGAGGAAACCTCCTGCCCGATCGACGACCGCGTGCGGGAGCGCCTCGAGGCCGCCGCGGAGGCCCTGGAGGCCGCTGGCGCCACGGTCGATCGCGAAGCCCGGCCCGACTTCACCTTCGAGTACGCAACGCGTGTCTTCGGCCAACTTCTGGGCGCCGCCATGTGCGGCGGCTTCAGCCACCAGGAGATCGAGGAACTGGCCGAACGCGGCCTGCGCGAAGAGGAGGAAGGCGCGCTCGCCGCGCGCTGGGCCTCGCAACGCCACCGCGCCTGGCTTTCCGCCAACGAACGCCGGCTGCAGATGCGCCGCAAGTGGCACGAGTTCTTCAAGCACTGGGACGCCGTGCTCCTGCCCTGCCTGCCGACTACCGCGATTCCCCACGACCACAGCGAACCGATGGGGGCGCGCCGGATCACGGTCAACGGCGAACAGCGCGCCTACGGCGAGCAGACGCTCTGGGTCGGACTCACGGGGGTCGCCTATCTGCCGGCGACCGTGATCGCGGCCGGCGTGGCGTCGGACGGCCTGCCGGTCGGACTCCAGATCGCGGGGCCATTCCTCGAGGACCGCACCACGCTGGATCTCGCCCGGCGGCTGAGCGAGCGGATCGGCGGTTTCGAGCGCCCGCCGGGCTACTGACGCCCGGCGTCCAGAAACGAGCGCAGGTCTTCCCGGCTGACCGCCGGCTCGCCCGGGGCGACGTTGTCGAGACGACCCTCGCCGAGCCAGCGCTCCAGACGGCGCACTTCGCTCTCCAGGTGACGAAAGCTGTCGACGACGAACAGCAGCGGCTGCAGCGAGTCGATCTCGAAGCTCTGGTTCACGACCCATTCGAGCTGGAAGGGGGCCCGCTGCACCCTGGGGGACTCCAGCGAGTGGGCGATCTCGCCCGCCGAACTCAGGAGGCCGCTGCCGTAGGCGCAGAGTCCGGCACCGCCCGGCCGGCGCATCAGGCCGAACTCGATCGTGAACCAGAAGAAACGCGCCAGCGCCCTGAGCGCGCTCTCGACGCTCCGGCAGTCGTCGTCCCGGGCGCGAAGCGCGGCAGTCCGAGCAGCTTCTCCGAAGCGGACCAGGACGTCGGCGAAGGCGGGGTCCGTGTGCATCGGGACGTGCCCGGCCAGGTCGTGGAAGATGTCGGGCTCGGGCAGGTAGTCGAGCCGGTCCCCGGCGCGCACCGTGATCGTCGTCGGGAACTCGCGGCGGCGCAGGCAGTCGAAGAACAGGTAGGCCGGGACGTAGCCGCTGACCGCCCGCGCCTTGAACCCACTCAGCGGCTCAAGGAAGCGGTTGATGTCCTCCAGCCGGGGAATGCGATCCGGATCCAGGCCCAGGCGCGCCACGCCGTCGAGGAAGCGGGGATGGGCGTATCGCTCCCACTTGCCGGCAAGCGCCCGGTACAGGCGCCTCCAGGTCTCCTGGTTCGCCTCGCTGTACAGGCCGTAGGGCTGCTCGACGAACAGGTCGCCCCGGGTCTGCGCGCGCTCGATGAAGGCGGCCCGGCCGGTCGTGAGATCCCCGCCGGCAATCGAGCGCCCCGGCGAGGCCTCAACCGCGCCAGCTACAGGCATGGCGCTCCTCCTCTCAAAGGTTGCCCCTCGCCGCCTGCTCGCGCTCCAGCGCGACGAACAGGCTCTTGAAGTTCCCCGCACCGAACCCGGTGGCGCCGTGCCGCTCGATGATCTCGTAGAACAACGTCGGCCGGTCCTCGACCGGCTTGGTGAAGATCTGCAACAGGTAGCCGTCCTCGTCGCGGTCGGCGAGGACGCCCAGCTCCGCCAGACGATCGATCGGCTCGTCGATCTCTCCGACCCGCTGTTCCAGGTCCTCGTAGTAGGCGGCCGGTACGTGCAGGAACTCGACGCCGTTCTCGCGCAGTCGCGTGACCGTACCGAGAATGTCGTTCGTCCGGCAGGCGACGTGCTGCACGCCGGGCCCCTCGTGGAACTCGAGGAACTCCTCGATCTGCGACTTCTTGCGGCCCTCGGCCGGCTCGTTGATGGGGAACTTGATCGTGCCCGTGCCGTCCTGCATCACCTTCGACATGAGCGCCGAGTACTCGGTCGAGATCGCATCGTCGTCGAAATGGATGAGCTGGCTGAAGCCGAGCACTTGAGAGAAGAAGGCCGCCCACTCGTTCATCCGTCCCAGTTCGACGTTGGCCACCACGTGGTCGATCGCGACCAGACCGCAGTCCCGGCCGGCAGCGGCGCCGGGTGTCGCGGGCGCCGCCCGGAAACCGGGACCGAAGACGCCGCCGTAGCCCCGGCGATCGATGAACTGGAGGACGCAGTCGCCGTAGAGACGGATCGACGCGTGCCGGAACCGGCCGTGTTCGTCCGCGGCCGTCGCCGGCGCCGCGGCCACCTCCGCGCCCCGCGCCACGGCGGCGGCGAACGCGGCGTCCGCGTCCGGCACGGACAGCGCGATGACCGCGACCGAATCGCCGTGCCGGCGTACCGACCGCGCGGCCTGATGCGAGGAGTGGAGACCGCTGGTCAGCAGCAATCGGATGTCTCCCTGCTCGACGAGGTAGGACGCCCGTGCCCGCTCTCCGGTCTCCAGACCGCGGACCGCCGTGCACTCGAAGCCGAAGGCGTGGCAGTAGTAGGCGGCCGACTGTTTCGCGTTGCCGACGTACAGCTCCAGGTGATCGAAACCGAGAATCGGACAGAAGTCCTCGTCCGCGACGGCGCTCGCCGCTGGATAGCCGGTCCCCTTCGTCTCCGTTGCCACCAGACTCATCTTCGTCTTCCTCCTGTTGTGTGTTGCCGACTTCCCCGTAGGCAGGCCGCGAACTTCGCCACGGCTATCCGCAGCGATTCCGGCTCCAGTGTCGAGAAACTCAGCCGGACCGCGTTGGCCGGCGCGTCCAGATCGTGGACGTCGGCGAACGCCGCCGACGGAACGAAGGCCACTCCGTGCTCGACCAGAGCCCGCTCGAGCAGTCGCTCTCCATCGGTCTCCGCAGGCAGCTCGACCCAGACGAACATGCCGCCGGCCGGTTCGGAGAACGCACAGCTGTGCGGGAGTTGTTCCGAGAGCTCTTCGAGCATCGCGTCCCGGCGTCTCCGGTACGTGGACCGCAGGAGCTCGAGATGCCGTTCGAAGTCGAGGTCGGCCAGCAAACGCTCCACGGCCAGCATGGTCAACCTGGAGCACTCGAGGTCGCCGGCCTCCTTGACGGCCGCGAACGTGTCGACCAGCGGCAACGGCAGGCGCATCCAGCCGAGGCGCAGGGCCGGCGCCAGGATCTTCGAGAACGTGCCGACATGGATGACCCGCTCCGAGTCCAGAGCCGCGAGCGGCCGTTCGAACTCCCCGTCGCAGCACAGCAGGCCGTACGGATCGTCCTCGAGAATCGCGAAGTCGTAGTCTTCGGCCAGGACGACGAGCCGCTCGCGTTTCTCCCGCGTGAGACTCACGCCGAGCGGGTTGTGAGCGTCCGGGATCACGTACACCACGCGCGGCCGTTCCCCGGCAAGCAGGCGCCGTTCCAGGGCCTCCACGTCGAGCCCGTCGTCCAGGCTGCTGGGCAGGGTGAGAAGCCGCGGCGAGTGCGGCGCCAGCGCCTCGCGGACGCCGGTGTATGCGAAGCGCTCCAGCGCGACGCAATCACCCCTCGCCACCAGGGCTTCCGCCGCCACCTGGAGCCCCTGCTGGGCGCCCGAGGTGATCAGGATCTGCTCCGGACGACACGGAACCCCGCGCCGCCGCATCAGCCGAGCTACCTGTTCCTTCAACGCTCCGCTGGGCGGCCCGTACTGCACCGACCGCGGGTCCGTCAGCAACTCGCGCAGCTTCTCGCCATAGGCGTCGCGCGGAAACAGGTCGACCGCCGGCAAACCACCGGCCAGCGACAGCACGTCGCGTCGAGAGACCCGGTTCACCAGGCGGCGCAGCAGGGAGCGTTCGCGGCCACGGAGCCAGGGCGCCAGCAGGTGCGCCATCGCGGGCTGCGCGGGTGGCTGGCCGCCAATCGGTGGAGGAAGGACGCCGGGCATGGTGCGTCGATGTGTCTCAATGGCCATTGTTTGGACGCTATCCCAACCAACAACCTAATACAAGTGCAGATTCCACCCTCTCGGCTCTCGTTCGGGATAACTCCCACTCTGTGTAAGAATCCGCGCGATGGAACCCAAGAGCAACCACCAGAGCACCGAGCCCCAGCGCTCGGTCGGCCGCCCCCTCGACGCCACGGACTACGCGATCCTCGGCTTGCTGCAGGAGGACTCGAACCGCACCGACGCCGACCTCGCACGGCGCGTCGACCTGTCCGCCTCCGGTCTGAAGAAACGCCTCCGCAAGCTCGAAGACCGCGGCGTGATCCAGCGTCAGGTCACGCTGCTGGATCGCAACGCCGTGAACCTCGGCCTGCTCTGCTTCGTTCAGGTTTTCCTCACCCACCACCAGGCGGACGCGGTGCGTCGCTTCAGCAAGGTGATCGGCGAGCTGCCCGAAGTGCTCGAGTGCCACTTCCTGACCGGCGAACACGACTACCTGCTGAAGATCGTGGCCCGCGACTACCGGCACCTGGAGCACATCCTGGCGGACGAACTCGCCGCGATCCCGGGCGTCGACCGCCTGCTCACCAGCATCGTGCTGAACGAGATCAAGCGCACGACCGCACTGCCGCTCGAGGCCCGGACTCCGCCGGTGGCCGCGACCACCGACGAACCCGAGCGCCAATGAACCCGCTTGCTACCCTCCCGCTCCGATGAACGGCGCCCAGGCCATGCTCCGGACCGCCGCCAACGCCGGCGTCGAAGTCTGTTTCGCGAATCCCGGCACATCGGAGGTCCACCTCGTCGCCGCGCTCGACGAGATCCCCGGCGTGCGCGGCGTCCTCGCCCAGTTCGAAGGGGTGGCCACCGGCGCCGCCGACGGCTACGGCCGGATGGCCGGCAAGCCCGCCCTGACCCTCGTTCATCTCGGACCGGGCTTCGCCAACGGAATCGCCAACCTTCACAACGCCCGCCGCGGCCGTACCCCGCTGGTCAACGTGATCGGTCACCATCCGACCTGGCACCGGAACTACGATCCGCCGCTCAACACCGAGGTCGAGAGCCTGGCTCGGGCAGTGTCCGACTGGCAACGCACCGCGGCCTCCTCGGAGCACATCTCCCGCGACATGGCGGACGCCATCTCGGCGGCCCGCCGTCATCCCGGACAGATCGCCACCCTGATCGTGCCCACCGACTGCCAGTGGAACGAGGCGTACGGTCCGATCGTCGAACCGACTCCGCCACCGGCCGCACTCGTCGGCCCCGAGGCGGTCGAGCGGGCGCGCATCGCCACGTCGAAGGGCGAGCGCACGATGCTGATGCTCGGCAGCTCCGGCTTCACGGAACCCGCCCAACGCCAGGCCGCCCGGGTGCAGGCGAAGACCGGATGCCGGCTCACCGCCGAAACGTTCTGTGGCCGCATGGAACGCGGTCCCCACCTGCCGCTGCTGCCGCGAGTGCCCTACTTCCCCGAGCCGGCGGTGGAGTTCTTCCGCGGCATCGATACGGTGGTCCTGGCCGGCGCCCTCGATCCCGTCGCCTTCTTCGGCTACGAGGGCGGCGTCAGCCGGTTGATCCCCGAGTCCACCGAGGTCGTCGTCCTCAGCCACCCAACGGAAGACAGCGGCCACGCCCTCCGCGAATTGGCCGGCGCGCTCGGCGCGAAGGAAGAACCGCCGGCACGGAACATCGAGAGGCCGCCCATCCCCTCCGGACCGATCGGAGTCCGCGTGGCCGCCCAGGCGATCGCCGCCACCCTGCCCGAGCAGGCGATCGTGATGGACGAGGGGATCACCGCCGGCGCCGGCTTCTACCCCGCCACGATGAACGCACCGGCGCACACCTATCTCCAGGAAAACGGCGGAGCGATCGGAATGGGCCTGCCGGCTTCACTCGGCGCCGCGATTGCCTGTCCGGACCGCAAGGTCCTGAATCTCGAGGGCGACGGCAGCGGTCTCTACACGATCCAGGCGCTGTGGAGCCAGGTCCGGGAGGGCGTCGACGTCGTGAACCTCGTGTTCGCCAACGACGTCTACCGCATCCTCCAGGTGGAGCTCCATCGCGCCGGCGTGGAAGAACTCGGACCGCAGAGCGTCCACCTTACCGACCTCTCCGGTCCGCGCGTCGAGTGGCTCGACCTGGCCCGCGGCTTCGGGATGCCGGCGGTCCAGGCGCGGACCGGCGAGGAGCTCACGGAGGCGCTTGAGCGCGGCTTCGCCGAACCGGGGCCCTGCCTGATCGAGGCGCTGGTCGACGACACGGCCTCTTGAAGTACACGGTCACTCTCCTCCCGGGAGACGGCATCGGCCCCGAGGTCAGCAAGGCGATGGTCCGCGCGGTCGACTTCGTCACCGGCGGTCGCATCGACTGGGAGCCCGTGGTGGCCGGCAGCACGGCGGTCGACCAGGGCCTCTCGCCGCTCCCCGATGAGGCGATCGACTCCATCCGCCGCAACCGGATCGCAATCAAGGGACCGCTGCAGACGCCGGTCGCCGGCGGCTGGCGCAGCGTCAACGTTCTCCTTCGCCAGTCGCTGGAGTTGTTCGCCTGCGTCAGGCCGGTGTGTTCGCTGCCGGGCAACACGCTGGCCCGCTACCAGGGCGTCGACCAGATCATCGTGCGCGAGAACACCGAGGGGCTCTACAGCGGCCGCGAACACGAAGTCGTCGACGGAGTCGTGGAAGCGCTCAAGATCGTCACCCGGGACGCGTCGCGGCGGATCATGCAGTTCGCCTTCGAGTACGCCCGCAGCCACGGCCGCAAGAAGCTCACGATCGTCCACAAGGCCTCGATCACGCCGCTCTCGGACAACCTGTTTCTGGATTGCGCCCGCGAATGCGAGCGGAAGTACCCCTTCTTTCAGGTCGAGTACCTCCCGCTCGACAATCTCGCGCTCGACCTGGCCACTGACCCGACCCGCTTCGACATGCTCGTGATGGGCAACCTGGACGGCGACCTGATCAGCGACCTCTGCGCCGGACTGGTCGGCGGCCTGGGTGTCGTTCCGGGCGCGAACTACGGCGAGGGCTGCGCCGTCTTCGAGGCGGTCCACGGCACGGCGCCGGACATCGCCGGCCGCGACCTCGCCAACCCGATCGCTCTCATCCTGTCGGCGGAACTGATGCTCCGCTACGTGGGCGAAGCCGAGGCGGCGGATCTCCTGCGCGCCGGAGTCGAGCGCCTGCTGGCCGCCGGCGAGTCGCTCACCCGGGATCTGGGCGGCAATGCGAACACTTCCGAACTGACGGACGCACTGCTGGCCGAACTGGACGCCGTCGCCGGGGAACGGGAGGCCGCCCGATGACCGCGGACGACAGGACCGCAATCCGACCCCGGGTCGCCCTGATCGTCGGCAGCATCGGCATCGGCGCCGAGACCGCGCCGCCGGTGCTCGAGATCCTGGACTCCGTCGGCGCCGACTTCGACTTCGTGCGCGTCGACGTGCCGACCGCGGTGCGACGCAACACGGAGACGGTCCTGAACGAAGCGGCCGACACGGTCCGCGATTGCAAGGTGGCGCTGAAGACCCGCCTCATCGGCCCGGGCCGCGACGCGGTGCGGGTGGGACCGGGACCACAGAACCCGAACGTCGCCCTGCGGCAGATGCTTGGTCTCTGGGCCAGCGTGCGTCCCGTGCGTTCGATTCCGGGGCTGCCGACGCGTTATCCCGACCTCGACGTGTTGCTCATCCGGGAGATCACCGAGAGCGTCTACCGCGGAATCGAGCACGAGATCGTGGACGGCGTGGTCGAGAGCATGAAGGTGGTCAGCCGCGCGGCGTGTGAACGCATTGCCGACTACGCCTTCCGCATCGCCCAGCGTCACGGACGCCGGAAGGTCACCGCCATCCACAAGGCGAACATCATGAAGCAGAGCGACGGCCTGTTCCTGGACACGGTCCGGTCGGTCGCCGCCGGCTACCCCGACATCGAGGTCGACGACTGCATCGTCGACGCGGCCTGCATGCGCCTCGTGCTGAATCCGTACGACTTCGACGTGATGCTGATGGAGAATCTCTACGGCGACATCCTGAGCAACCTCGGCGCCGGCCTTGCCGGCGGCATCTCCACCGGCCACGCGATCAATGTCGGCGACAACTGCCACGTCTTCGAGGCCGTCCACGGCGACGCCCCGCACCTGATCGGCACCGGCCAGGCGAACCTGCTGCCGCTGCTCACCCCCGCCATCGCGTTACTCCGGCACTTCGACCTCTACGACGAGGCGAACCGCATCGATCAGGCGGTGACCAACGTCCTCGAGCAAGGCCGGAGCCTGACCCCCGACCTGGGCGGACAGTCGTCCACCTGGCAGATGGCGCGCAGCATCATCGCGGCGATGAAGTAGCCCTCAGCCCGGCCAGGAGCCGCGTCAATCCGACCCGCACCCGCTCCACTTCCGCGCGACCCAGATACGGCGTGAGGACCTCGAGATGCGCGAGATCGGGCTCATCGACCGTGCCGGCCGCCAGCGCCCGCAGCGAGCGCACCTGGCGCTCGCCGAGACGGATCAGGGCAGGCCGCATCGCCTCCAGTTCCAGGGTCGGCGCCGCCGCCGGGGTCCGGCGCTGCACCGCCTTGGCCAGGTCGATCTGAAGCGCGAACCAGTCGCGCACCGATTGCGAATCCAGCCCGAAGCGGGCGGCGCTCCGTTCCGCCGCTTCCAACACCACGCGTTCCCGTTCCAGGTCCTCCAGCGGCACGCCCCGTGCCGACTTCCACGAGGCGATCGGCGACATGAAGGCGAGCCGGCGGGCCGTCAGGTCGAGCAGATGGTCCAGCTCGTCGCGGTGCTGGCCCCGGCCGAACCACTCCTCGCGGCGGGCCTCGAGCCAGCGCTCGTTGCGCTGGACCCAGCGGTCGACCGCGGGCCCGAGATCATCCCCCCGTTCTGGAGCAACCCAGAACACCTTGCGGTCGAGCGGTGGTTCGCAGCGACGCCGCCATCCGTCACGGCCGAAGTGCTCGACCTCGAACGAATCGGTGACGAAGGCGTCCACTTCGTCCCGTTCCAGGCGGCCGGGCAGCGAGAGGTTGTCGTCGACGGCGGTGATCTCGCTGCCCCCACCGAAACGCTCCCGAGTCCAGCGCTCCAGGATGCCACCACGATTGACGGCCACGCGGCGCGGCGACGCCGGTGCGCTCGCCGCCGAGACGACACACGGTCCGCCCGCCGCGACGGCCCGGCTCATCCACCCCACCGCGGCCCGCCCGGGTCGCCAGGTAATGCCGCTCATCGCGAGGTCGAAGTCGTCCGCGGCCATCGAGGCAGCCAGGTCCGGCCAATCGAAGGGGCGGAACTCCACGTCGAAACCGAGGTCGGAGGCAAGCCGCCCCGCGACCTCGATGTCGAAACCCAGGCGGGCCGCCCCTTCGTCCGCGACGTCCTCGATGGTCGAGAAGGGGGGATAGTCGCCACTGGTCCCAACGCGGAGCACCGGTTTCGCGGGCACGTTGGTCTGCGCCGCCGAAGACGCCTCGTCGAGTTCCGCGGCCGTGAAGCGCACGGATGCGATCCACGGCTCCTCCCCCAGCGTGAAGTGCCCGTACGTCGTGGTGACGAACGTGCCGTCCGGCAGCAGCTCGAGGCCTGGGTACGCCGTGTCCGCGGCGTACCTGTTGTCCATCAGGCGCACCCGCGCCTCGCCCGCCCAGGGCTCACGGCCCCCGCGCCGAAGGTCCTGGTACCGGCCCAGCCAGCCGACCCAATCGCCGCGCCACGGGCTGGACGGCTCCTGGTCACGGAACGTGATGAAGAGGCGGCCGTCCGGCGTGTAGCGGCCGACGTGCCGGTCACCGCTGAGCGAAGACGGCAACTCGATCGGACGGCTCCACGTGCGGCCCTCGTCGGGCGAGAAGACGACGAAGGAGTTGAACCGGCGGCTGTTCTCCCGAAGCAGCACGGCAATCTCGCGGCCGTCCGGGGAGCGGATCAGACCCGGCTCGCAGAGATGCGCCTCCGGGTGCTCCGCGATGACCTCCGGCTCGGACCAGGTCAAACCGTCGTCGAGCGAAATCGATTTGTAGACCTTGAACTCCGGCTCGAAGCCGGGAATCCGCTCATGGCGGGACGTCGGCCGGCGGAAGAACCGTCCGTCGTCGTGGAACAGGGCCATCAGTTCGCCGTCCAGGCTGCGCAGCCGTTCGACCGACGACATCGCAACGACGCCGCCGAAGTGACCGATCGGCTCGAGCTCGGTCCAGGTCTCGCCCTCGTCCTCCGAGCGCGCCATCCGCACCGGGTAGAGCCCGGAGAACATGATCAGGCGCCGCCGGCCGTCCGCGAGATCGACCGGGAAGACGGTCGGTGTCTCCATCGACGTCGCCCAGCTCGCCGGTGTCGGCAGCCGCTCGCCCCAGGTGAGGCCGCCGTCCTCGCTCCGCTTCATGACGATCGGGCCGGCGCCGTGGCCCTTCGGGTAGACGGTCAGGATCGAGCGTTCGTCGGAAAGAAGCACCGTCGTCGGATGGCCGAGGTACTGCCCCGCTTCCCGATCGACGACGACCTGGCGATGGGTCTCGCCCGCCCAGTCGACCCAACGGAGCGGCTCATCGCCGGCGCCCCGGCAAGCAAGAACCGCCGGCAGCAGGAGCGCCGCGAGCAGGACGGCGATCCGGGGCTGGACCGAAGCCGAGGTCACGCCTCGCTCCTCAAGTTCTTCAGCGCCTCCCGCCGGCTGAGCGGACTCAGCCGCTCCTCGTGTTCCCGCACGAACCGCCGCACTTCATCCGGATCGTGCCAGGCCAGGTCCCGCAGCGCCCACCCGATCGCCTTGCGAATGAAGAACTCGCCGCCGAAGCGCGACTCCAGCAGGTTCTCGCCGATCGTCGCGCGCAAGAGATCCAGATCCGCCGCGCCCTTGCGGCCGAGCTGGCAGATCATCGACGCGCGTCGCTTCCACATGTCCGGGCACCGACTCCACACGTTCATCCGTTTCGCCATCGTCTTCGGATACCGCTCGACCAGTTCTCGCAAGCGGTGGCTCGCCACCGCGTCCACATAGTCCCACCACGCACCGGTGACGATCATCTCCTCGAAGACCGGCAGAGCCTTCATCGTGCGCAGCGGTTTGTACGCCCGGTAGCCGCTGAGGTCGATCGCGGCGTGGCGTTCCTCGCGGCGGCCGGCGGTCCGCCACAGGGTCAGAACCGTCGAGCGCCATTCCTCGAAGCCGTCCAGCGGGTGGTCCCGGAAAGCCGCGCGGCCGATCCTCCTGAGTTCCGGCGTCTTCACGCCCCAGAAGGGCATCTCCGACTTCATGTAGGCCTGCTGCCCCTTCGCCCGCTCGGGGTCTCCGGCGGCATTCAACTCGCGCCGCAGTTCCAGAATCAGCTTCCGGCCCGCCGGCGGGGGCCGCAGTTCAGGCATCCGCGGGAATGTAGCAAGCGGCGGCACCTTGGCTATCCTCGACGTCGTGCCCAGCGCCGCCTGGATCGCAGGGGGCCTTGCCGTCGTCTGGCTGTCCGTGTCGAACGCCCCCGCCCTCGCCGTCCCGCCTCCCGGCGCCGGACCGCGCCCGCCGCAGCTCCAGGCCCGTCTGGAGGCGGCGCTGGCGGCGATGCCGGCCGAATACGAGCCCCGGACCGAGCACCTGGATCCGGCCGGCCAGCCACTGTTCCTGAACCGGCTCGACCTCGAGACGTCGCCCTATCTCCGGCAGCACGCGCACAACCCGGTCGACTGGTTCCCCTGGGGCGAGGAGGCCTTCGAGCGGGCGCGGGCGGAGGACAAGCCCGTCTTCCTCTCGATCGGCTACTCCACCTGCCACTGGTGCCACGTGATGGAGCGGGAGAGCTTCGACAACGTCGAAGTGGCGCGGCTGATGAACGAGCTGTTCGTCTGCATCAAGGTCGACCGCGAACAGCGGCCCGACATCGACGACATCTACATGACCGCGGTCCAGGTCACCCAGCAACGGGGCGGTTGGCCGATGTCGAGCTTCCTGCTCCCCGACCGCCGGCCCTTTTTCGGCGCCACCTACTTTCCGCCCCAGCAGTTCGTCAACCTGATGCGCCAGGTCGACGCGGCGTGGAGGGAACGGAGGGCCGACCTCGAAGCGAGCGCCGCCCAGATCACGGACCTCGTTCAACAGATCACCGCGGCCCGCGGCGCGGCAAAGAACCTGGGCCGCGCGGTGATCGGCGAGGCGGTCCAGGGCCTCGTCGCCAGTACGGACCGGGTCTATGGCGGCTTCGGCGGCGCGCCCAAGTTTCCCAACGAAACGAACCTGCTGCTGCTGCTCGAGGAGGCGCTTCGTACGGGCGACCGGGGGCCGCTGGACGCCGCGCTGATCACGCTGCGCGCCATGGCCCGCGGAGGAATCCACGACCAGGTCGGCGGGGGCTTCCACCGCTACTCGGTGGACGGTCACTGGCTCGTGCCCCACTTCGAGAAGATGCTCTACAACCAGGCCCACCTGCTCCGGGCCTACGTCCTCGCGTACCGGCTGACCGGCGACCCGCTGCTGGCGCGGGTGGCCCGCGAGACCGCGGACTACGTGTTGCGCGACATGACCTCCCCGGAGGGCGCCTTCTACTCGGCCACCGACGCGGACAGCGAGGCGGAAGACGGCGAGTCGCTCGAGGGCGAGTTCTTCGTTTGGACGAAGGACCAGCTCCGGGAGGCACTCGGGCCCGCCGGCGCCGAACTGGCGATCCGGCTCTTCGGCGTCACCGACGCAGGGAACTTCGAACACCGGAACATCCTCTTCCTCGACCGGCCGCTGGACGAGAGCGCCACCGACTTCGGGCTGCCGCTGGGCGAGTTGCTCGACCGGATCGACGGCATCCGCGAGCGCCTCTACCAGGTCCGCGAGCATCGTCCCCATCCGCTGCGCGACGACAAGGTGCTCACCTCCTGGAACGGGATGATGATCCGCGCCCTGGCCGAGGCCGCCGCCGCACTCGCCGAGCCGTCCTACGCCGAGGCCGCCGCGCGAGCGGCTGAGTTCCTCTGGCGCAACAGCCGCCGTGACGACGGCGGCCTGTGGCGCGTCTGGCTGGACGGCGAAGCATCGACTCCAGGTCTGGTCCAGGACTACGCCCACCTGGTTCACGCCTTCGTCGCTCTCCACGACGTGACCTCCGACGGCAAGTGGCTCGAAGGGGCCGCGACCGTCGCGGCCGAGATGGTCGAGCGCTTCTGGGATCCCAGTCCGGCTCCCGCAGGGGAAGGCGCCCCCGCTCCACCGAGCCTCGGCAGCGGCTTCTTCATCGCCGAGCGCGAGAAGGCCAACCTGCTGATCGCGCAGCCGAAGAGCCCGACCGACGGCGCCGTACCCTCGGGCAACTCCGTGGCCGTCCGCGCCCTCGCCGAACTCGGCCACCGCACCGGCGACCGGAACGCCACCGACCGGGCCCTCGCCACGGTCGCCGCGTTCGCCACCAACATCGAACGGATGCCGGCCGCCTACACCTACATGCTGACCGGACTCGCCGTGGCGCTCGAAGGCGACGCGGGACCGCGCGCCACCGCCGGCAACGGCGCCGTGATCGCCGCCGCCGCTGCCTTGCGACCAGGTGACGACGCCGGCGAGTATGAAGTCGACGTCGACCTCGTGATCAGGGAAGGCTGGCACCTGAACGGCCCCGAGCCGCTCCAGGAAGACCTCATCGGCACCACCGTCGAAGGCGCGGGCAACCGCTTCGACATCACCAACCTCCGCTACCCGGAACCCCGCAGAACCCAGGTCAGCACGCAGTCCGGCGATGTCCTGATCTACGAGGGACGGCAACGGATTACCTTCATGCTCCGCCCTTCAATCTCCGGCCCCGAAGAACTCCCGGTGTCGGTTCCGATCTCGATCCGCCTCCAAGCCTGCGACGACCAACTCTGTCTCCTCCCGGAAACGGTCGTACTCGAGGTCCCCCTGGGTACGCCCCTGCCCGGCGGGAGAGTCTCTACTCCAGCCCGTCCGGGGGCCGGTAGAGAGGGTCCCGGCGGGCTCTGAACGAGCGACGCCCGGCGCCCGTCCAGAAAACAGGGACCGACCGGAGCGAGTGAAGCGAAGCGAGCGCCGACTCTTCATCTTCTCCGTCAGCGCGAGCGGCCGCTGGGACCCTCTCTACCGGCCCCCGGACTGGCGGGTGCAACCGACGCCGCTCAGCCGCGCCGCCGCCGTTACGGCGCAGCGATGCAGTACAGGTTGCTGCGGCCGCGCAGGTAGATCTCGTCGCCGACGATGGCCGGTGAGGCGTCGAAGCGGTCGTCGAGCTCGTTCTCCGCGAGGACCTCGAAGGTCGATCCCGCTTTCGCGACCAGGAACTCTCCGTCGCGACTGGTGAAGTAGACCCGGTCGCCGACTCCGACCGGCGACGCGTAGACGTTGCGGACCGCGCCGAGGCGCTGGTTCGCGTAGTGCGCCTCTCCGGTGCTGGCGTTGAAGGCCGAGAGGATGCCGCTGTTCGACTTCGTGAAGTAGATGACGCCGTCGTGCAGCAGCGGCGACGGCACGTACGGCGTGTCCCGGTCCACCGACCAAACGACCTGCTCCGTGCCAGTGACATCGCCCTCGGCGCCGTCGAGGCGCACCGCCATCAGCTTGCTGCCCCTAAAACCGCTGGTCAGGTAGACGACGCCGTCGGAGTAGACCGGCGACGGGATTGCATTGAGGGTCATGCCCGTCGCCTGCCAGATCGGTTCGCCGGTATCCGCGTCATAGGCGCGGACGCGGTTCGTCGCGCTCGTGATCACCTGCGTCCGGCCGCCATGCTCGACCACCAGGGGCGTCGTCCAGGCCGTCATCTCGTCGCGGTCGCGGCGCCAGATCTCCTGCGCGGTCTTCTTGTCGAGAGCGATCATGAAGGACTCGTCCTCGTGGTCCCAGATGACGAACACGCGATCGCCGTGAAGCGCCGGCGAACTCCCCTCGCCGAATCCGAGCCGCGTCCTCATGTCGCCGAAGTCACGGCGCCAGAGCTCGTTGCCATCGAGATCGAACGCGTAGAGGCCCTGCGAACCGAAGAAAGCGACCAGCACGTCGCCGTCCGTGACCGGCGACCCGGAGGCCCAGGTGCCGTCGGGATGGGTGCCTCCGGAGGGCGCCTCCGTACGCACGGTCCGCTTCCAGATGGTCGACCCGTTCGCGCGGTCCAGCGCGTGGACCTCGTAGCTCAGGACCCGGTCCGGCGGGATGCCGTCACGCCTGCCTGCCGGCGGCGCATCGTCAACCTTCTCGCCGGTCGGCACGGCGGTCGTCAGGTACAGCCGGTCGCCCCACACGATGGGCGACGACAGGCCGAGACCCGGAACCGCCTTCTTCCACCGCACGTTCTTCGTTTCGGACCACTCGATCGGCGGATTCCCCGCCGGCGCCGATCCGGTTCGGCTCGGGCCACGCCACGCCGGCCAGCCGCCCTCCACATCCGACGTCGCGGGCGGCGGCCGCCACGGCAACGGCCGCAAGGACCAGCACGGCCGCCAGCGCGACGCACTCCGGGCGCAAGACTCCATCCAGACGCACAACCGGCACGGTGACCCTCCTACAGACTCTCGTGAATCGAAGTGATGAAGACTGATGCGTTGATGAAGCCGGAGCCCCAGCCGCTCCATTCCTCAGGCAGTCCGGCGGCCTGAATCTCCTCCACCGACTTGCCGGCGGCCTTGCCAGCCTCGACCGTGGCGACGCACTCGGTGAGCATTCGGTGGTACATCTTCAGATCGTCCACCGACGACAGTGGGCCGTGGCCGGGGATCACCTTCGCATCGGCCGGCAGGTGCTCCAGCACCTCCCCGATGCTGTCGCGCAGTCCCACCGCGTTGCCGCCGTTGCCGACGTCAACGAAGGGAAAGCGTCCCGCGAAGTACTGGTCGCCCAGGTGGATGACGTTCGAGTCCGTGAAGTAGATGTAGCTGTCGCCGTCCGTGTGACCGCCGGTCAGGTGACCGATCATGATCTCTTCGCCGTTGAAGTGGATCGACACCCCGTCGTCGTAGGTCACGACGGGGAGAGCCTCCTTCGGCGCCGGCTCGGCCGGCCGGCCGCGCACGCCGGCGCCCTCCGCCAGACGCTTGCGCACGTTCGTGTGCGCCACGATCAACGCCTCCTTGCCAAAGATCACGTTGCCGCCCGTGTGGTCGAAGTGGAAGTGGGTGTTGACGACGAACTCGAGGTCGCCGGGCGAGATCCCCGCGAGCGCCGCCCGGATCTTGTCGGCCAGGGGCGCGAACTGATCATCGACGATCAGGATGCCGTCCTCGCCGGCCGAAACGCCGATGTTGCCGCCGGCGCCCGTCAGCATGTGGACGGCGCCCGCAACGTGTTCGGCCGTTACCTCCACGGCCGAGAAGTCCTGCTGGGCCGCGGCCGGCGCGGCGGAGAGCACCGCAGCCATTCCGGCGGTGAAGACGAGCGAACGAATGCGAGGCGTAGCAAGGGCCATGTCCATGTCCTCCGTGTCAGTGCGACAGCGCGTACAGAACCAGGTTGACGCCGAACGGATACGACTTCGTCAGCGAGAAACGCTCGAAGAACTCCCGCGACTCGCCTTCCCGTTCCCAGCCGTCCGCGATGTCCGTGTTGTGGGTCATCGCGACCATGAGGCGGCCGTGCTCGTCGAAGATGCCGCGGAAGTGCGGCTCGGCGGAGCGGTGTCCCCGTTCCGAGGTGTCCGCCCGGCCGGTCATGTTCCAGTACTGGATCGACGGGATCTGCGGCACTTCCTCGACGGTGAAGAAGGTCCTGAAGATGGGGTGGTCCAGCGGAATGTCCACGATCGGGTACTCGCCCGGCGGCAGCACCCGCCCGATCTGGCCCGCCCAGCGGTCCCAGGCCTGCGGGCCCCAGAAATCGTCGACGTAGAGGAAGCCTCCGGCCAGCAGGTACTTCCGCAGGTTCTCCGCCTCGACATCGTCGATGCCGATCGTGCCGACGTCCGACATGAACAGGAACGGAAACTCGAACAGACGCGGATCGTCCAGCGTCAGAACGAGATGCTCCGGGTCGCCGTACGCGGTGCGCTGGATCTCGACCGTTGTCAACTGGGCCAGGCGGGTCATGAAGTTGTACTCGGAGTCGGGATAGTCCGTGAACCAGCCTTGCCCCAGCCACTCGTCCACGACCTGGCGGTACTGGCCACGGCAGAACACGAAGCCCTCGAGGTACTGGCGTCCTTCCTCCGGGTAGCGCGCGGGCACCGGGCGCCACCACTGGGCGGGCAGTAGCGAGGCAAGGAGCAGGGCGAGCGCGGCCACGCCCGTCGGCGCCAACCACCTTCTTCTCGACCCTGCCTCTGACTTCATTGCGACGATCGTACCCCGCGGCGAACGGTACAATCCAACTTCTTTCCACTCCAGGCAACGACGTCCACCGGGAGGACTATCCGTGAACCCAGAGTCCCTGTCCCGCCGCACCCTGATCACCGGCGCCGCTTCGGTCGCCGCGGCCGCCGCCGTTCCCACGGCTGTTCCCGCCCAACAGGAGCGGGTCATCAGGAACGGGAGGATCCGCCAGTCGGTGTGCCAGTGGTGCTACGGCCGCATGCCGCTCGAAGAACTCGCCGCTGCTGCCAGCGCGATGGGCCTCGAGTCCATCGAGATCCTGGGCCCCGAGGCCTTCCCGACCCTGCGGGAACACGGCCTGTCCTGCGCGATGACGAACAGCCACGGCATCACCAAAGGCATCAACGATCCCGCCAACCACGAGGACTGCCTGGAGGCGATCACGACCGCGATCGATGCGACTGCTGAAGCCGGCTTCCCCAACGTGATCACCTTCTCGGGCAACCGCGACGGCATGCCCGACAGCGACGGCCTGGAGAACTGCGTCACGGCTCTGAAGCAGATCGTCGGCCACGCAGAGCAGAAGGGCGTCACGATCTGCATGGAGCTCCTCAACTCCAAGGTCAACCACGCCGACTACATGGCCGACAACATGCCCTGGCTGGTCGAACTCGTGGACCGCGTCGGCTCCGACCGCTTCAAGGTCCTCTACGACATCTACCACGCGCAGGTCATGGAAGGCGACGTGATCCGCACCATCCGCGACTACCACGAGCACATCGGCCACTACCACACGGCCGGCAACCCCGGCCGCAACGAACTGGACGAGGACCAGGAGCTGTACTACCCGGCGATCATGCGCGCGATCCTGGAGACCGGCTACACGGGCATCGTGGGCCAGGAATTCATCCCCAAGAGCGACGACAAGCTCGCTGCCCTGGCGCATGGCGTGAGCGTCTGCGACGTGTGAAGAGGAGCGAGGCTGACGCCTCGCGCGTTCTCCCGGAAGGCCGGCGAGGACGCCGGCGCACCCAGTGGGTCACGGCTCGGACTGAGTCTGATCCCTGAACAACGCGCCGAAGGCCAACATCGTCAACAGCGCGAGCGCCGACAGCGAGTACCACAGCGCCGAGTAGTCCAGCACGCCGGCGTCGTTCGTGAACGCCTCGGACAGCACCTGGAGGACAGGGGCCGCCAGGACCGGTCCGAGACCCAGAATCACGATCCCGAACACGGTCTGGGCGGAGTGCCGGACGTCCGGCTCGGCAATGCGGTCGACGTAGATGAAGGCGGCGGCGAAGAAGCACGCGTAGCAGAGGCCGTGGAGCGCCTGGCTGGCAACGATCACTTCAACGGGCAGGAAGTCGCTGCCGAAGATCGCGTAGCGGGCGCAGTAGGCGAAGGCCCCGATGACGATCACGCCGCGAAACCCGAGCCGCGCCAGCAGCCAGCCGGTGGTCACCATGACCGCGATCTCGGCGAACTGACCGATGCTCATCGCCGGTCCGATCCGGCTGTCCGGGAGCCCCAGCACCTCGCTCATGAACGGCGCAGTCTGCATGAAGTAGATCTGGTGGACTACCGCGATCGGCAGGCTCGCCGCGACGAGCACCGCGAACGAGCGCTGACGGAATAGCCCGAAGGCCTTGGCGAAGGCGAGCTTCTCCTCCGCGTCCCGCCGCGGCGGCGTCGGCGGCAGCACGAGGCAGAACAGGGCGTAGCCGAACGCCAGGACGCCGCTCCAGATCAGCGAGTCGACCAGCCGGGCGGTCGCATCGGAGGCCTCGACGCCGACATAGAACGGCGGCAGCCAGGAGAACCGGACGTCGGAGAGCAGCCAGAACAGCGGGAACGCCCAACTCGCCGCGATCCAGCCGATCGTGCCCCAGACCCGCACCTTCGGGAACTGGCCGTCCGGGTCGTCAAGGTGCGCGAAGGCGAGCGAGTTCGAGAGCGCCAGGGTCGGCGTGTACAGGACCGAGTACGCCACCGACAGCCAGAGCCACGCCGAAAACGTCGTCTGGTACGCCGTCAGGATCTTGATCACGCCTCCCGCGAGCAGCAGCACCGCCAGGACGCGCTGGGTCGGGAACGAGCGATCAGCGAGCTGGCCGGCGATGAACGGCGCGGTGACGGCGCCGATAGAACCCGCCAGGCCCAGGATCCAGCCGACCTGTCCGGGGCTGAAGCCCAGGCCGCCCTCGGCCTGATCGGCCTGGAGATAGCGGGCCAGAACGGGAAGCCAGACGCCCCAGACCCCGTACTGCAGGAGCATCATGACCGACAGCCGGAGGTATGTCTGACGTTTCACCGGCGGCATCCTACGCCTTCCGATCTACACTCCCGCCTCCATCCAGGTCCATGCAGAACGAAGACACCACTACCCGAGCCCTCGCCGGGATCCATGTCGTCGACCTCGCCGGAACGGTCGCCACCGCCTACTGCGGCAAGCTCTTCCGCGATCTCGGCGCGTCGGTGACGAATCTCGAGCCCCCGGACGAAGGTCACCCGATCCGCCGACTGCAGCCCTTCCATCCCCAGGCGTCGGGGCCCGAGGCCAGCGCGCTCGCGACCTGGCTCTCGCTCGGCAAGCGAAGCGTCGCCGCCGGACCGGAAGACCCGGAGGTCGGCGGCCTGCTTCACGGCGCCGATCTCATCCTCGACGCCGACCCCGCCGTCGAAAGGCGACTGTTCGAGGGCCAGCTCCGGCTCTCCATCTCCTGGTTCGGCGCCTCGGGTCCCTATGCCGGCCGCGCCGCCACGGACCCCGTCATCAGCACCCATACCGCCGCCGCCAGGGCGATCGGACCGGCCGAGGGGCCGCCCATCCTGGCCACTGGCCACACGCCACAGGTGGTCGCCGGCACGCTCGCCTACGTCGGCGCCGTCGGCCACCTGCTGGCGCGGGAAACAGGACGGCTCGACGGCCCGTTTCACCTGGACGTCTCGATCTTCGAGGCGGCGATGTGCATTACCGAGCCCGGCCCTGCGGGAACCCTCGCGACGGGCGAGATCCGTCCACGAATCGGTATCAACCGCTTCTGGCCCACCTATCCAGTCGGCATCTATCCCTGCCGCGACGGCTGGCTCGGCGTGAGCACGGTGACGCCCTCCCAGTGGCGAAGTCTCTGCGCGCTCCTGGGGCTGGACGAACTCGGCACAGAGCCCAGCTACCAGGTCTCGATCAACCGCCTCGAAGATGCCGACCGCATAGACGCCGCGCTGCGCCCGCGCCTCCTCGAACGAACCGCCCGCGAGTGGGTCGAAGCCGGCCAGGACGCGCGCGTCCCCCTGGCGCTCGCACCGACCCCGGCCGAGCTGTTCGACCTCGAGCAATTCCGGGATCGCGGTGCCTGGGTAGAAGCCGAACACCCCGACCAGGGGCGCTTCCTCGCCGCCGGCACGCCGTTTCGCCTGCACAGTACTCCCGCGGCAACCGGAGGAAGGGCGCCGCGCCTGGGACAGCACGGCACAAGGCGGGCCTGGGGGGAGGCGCCCAGCGACCTCGGAGCGAGCGACTGCCGATCCCGTGCAGAAACCGACGCCCAACCAGAGCGAGCGGAGCGGAGCGAACGCCTGACCCTCCGTCCATCGAGGAAGCGTGCACCCATGCGGCGCGTCGCCGCGCCACATGCGTCGCAGGCCGTGCGTCCGCTGGCGGACGCGCGGATGCCGCGATCGCTGGGCGCCTCCCCCCAGGCC
>VYDI01000025.1 GCA_009843505.1 Holophagales bacterium
GCGGTGGAGGTGGCGGTGGAGGCTCCACACCGCCTGCCGACGACAACGAAGACGGCGGTAATGGCGGCGGGACTGGCGGCGGCGACAAGCCGCCCCGGGCCGCGATCACGACGGTCGCCGCCTGCGACGCCCGCGGCGTCTGCCGCGCCCGCACCGGAGTGCCGGTGGCCTTCGAGGACACCAGTACCGGCACCGTCCGCTCCCGCCGGTGGGACTTCGGCGAGGGCTCCGGATCACGCCGGAGCGGCGCCGTCGAGCACGCGTGGTCCGAGCCGGGCTTCTACGAAGTCACCCTCTGGACAAGCAACGGCACGGACGAGTCGACGGCGTCCCTGACCTTCCTGGTCGAAGCAAGCGACCCGGCCGGAACCTGCGTCGCCGACGCCGAGACGCTCTGCCTCCTGGACTCCCGCTACGCCGTCGGAGTCGAGTGGTGGACCGCCGGCGGCGAGAGCGCCGAGGCCAGCGTGGTCCACGCCGGCACCAACGACTCAGGGTTGTTCTGGTTCCTCGGCCCGGACAACTGGGAGGTGCTGGTCAAGGTCCTGGACGCCTGCGAGTTGAACGGTAACGTCTGGGTGTTCGCCGCGTCGACCACCGACCTCGGCTACTCGATCCGGGTCACCGACACGGTGAGCGGCATCGTGAAGGACTACCGGAACGAGCCCGGCATGCCGGCCCCAGCGACGACCGACGGGGAGGCTTTTCCGGGGAGCTGCCAGCCCTGAGGTCAGCTCCTCCTCGACGGCTTCCCAAGCAGCTCGTCGGACACGATCTTCAGCATGATCTCCGACGTCCCCTCGAAGATCTTCGTCAGCCGCGCGTCGCGCCAGTAGCGCTCGACCGGGTAGTCCGTCGTGTAGCCGGCGCCGGCCAGCACCTGCAGCGCGTCGGAGCAAACGCGCTCCGACATCTCGGCGGCGTAGTACTTGACCATCGCCGCCTCCTTCGCGCAGGACACGCCGGTGTCGATCTTGGCGCAGACCGAGTAGTTCAACTGGCGGGCCGCCTCGACCTCGGCGGCCATGTTCGCGATCTTGAACCGGATCGCCTGGAAGTCGGCGATCGGACGCCGGAACTGGATGCGCTCCTTCGAGTACGCGATCGCCTGCTCCAGCGCTCCCTGGGCAAGGCCGATCGAACGCGCCGCGGTGTGGGCCCGCGCCGTCTGCAGACCGCGGGTCATGCCGTAGAACGCCTGGCCCTTGGACTCGCGCTGTTGCTTCGTGATCGGCACCCGGACGTTCTCGAAGTGGAGTTCCCAGGTCTTCCAGCCGTGGTAGCCGATCTTCGGGATCGGCGAGCCGGTGACGCCCTCCGGCAGCTCGCCGGGCGGCTTCTCGATCCCGATCCCGGTCAGCGCGGCGTGGCGCTTCGCCGGATCACCCTCGGTCCGCGCGATGACCTGGATGAAGTTCGCGCCGTCGGCGAACGTGCACCAGTACTTGTTGCCGGTGATCACCCAGTGGTCGTCCTCGACCCGCGCCCGGCAGGTGATCGACGAGATGTCAGACCCCACCTCCGGCTCCGACATGGCCAGCGCGCCGAGGTACTTGCCCTCGGCCATCAGCCGGATTCGCTTCAGTCGCTCCTCGCCATCGAACGGGATCGACCGGTAGAAGCCGTTACCGCGGGCGATGATGCTCGCCACGCTCATCCAGCCCCGCGCCAGTTCCTCGGCCACCAGGCAGTACTCGAACGCGCCCAGCCCGGCGCCGCCGTACTCCTCCGGGATCACGATGCCGAAGAAGCCCAGTTCGCCCATCTGGTCGATCAACGACTGCGGGATCGTCTCCTTCTTCGGGTCGAGCTCGTTGGCGACCGGGAGGACCTCCTTTTCCGTGAAGTCCCGGGCGATCCGCCGGAGCATTTCGCGCTCCGGGGTCATGTAGCCGACGGCGACGGGTGAGATGTCGTTCATCGTGTGGTCAAGTGAGTGCCAGCAGTTCGGCGCCTCCTGCTAGCGTCGCGAAGCGCGAAGCCTACGGAGCGGGGCCAATGGAAGACCTGAGTGTACGTCGGTTGGACACTGAAGCAGCGTCGCCATGACCTTCGAGCCTCACGTCACCGTCTCCCACAAGATCACAGCCGACCTGACGCGCATCGAGCGGGCGCGAGGGTTCCTGGAGGCCGCCAGACTCTCCGAGGACTGGATCCGCCGGATGAGTGCGGAGGCCCTCATCCTGGAAGCCCACCACACGACGCACATCGAGGGCACGCAGCTCACCCTCCATGAATCCGAGCGACTGCTGGCCGGCGAGGCCGTGCCGGACGCCAACCCGGACGACGTTCGCGAACTGCTGAACTACCGGGACGCCTTCGAATTCGTCTCCGCCTGGCTGGACGGCGGGGAACCGATCACAGAGGGACTAGTCCGGGAGATTCACAGACGCCTCGTCGAAGGAGTCCGCGGAGGTTCCGCCGCGCCGGGAGAGTACCGGCGCATCCAGAACTACGTCGTGAACTCCGCTACGGGGACCATCGTCTATACGCCGCCGCCGGCGTACGACGTGCCGATCCTGATGCGGGAACTGGTCGACTGGCTGAACGAGGAAGATGCCGCACATCCGGTGCTGGTCAGCGGAATCGGTCAGTTCCAACTTGTTCACATCCACCCGTTTCTTGACGGCAACGGACGAACGTCGCGCCTGCTTTCAACGCTCTGCCTGTACAAGAGCGGTTACGACTTCAAGCGGCTCTTCACGATCAGCGAGTACTACGACCGGGACCGGACCGCCTTCTACCAGGCGCTCCAGGGAGTGCGCGAGCGCGAGATGGATCTCACCGGTTGGCTGGAGTTCTTCACGGCTGGGCTGGCCACCCAGTTGGACGAGATCAAGGCCCGCGGCGAGCGGACGATTCGTCTGGACGTCCTGGTGCGACAGCACTCTCTGCCCGTCCGGCAGGCAGCCGCGCTGGGGCACGTGATCGAACACGGGCGCCTGACGATTCAGGACTTCGAGGCGCTCTACCCCGAGATGAACCGACGAACTCTCCAGCGAGACCTGAGAGCTCTCGTGGAGAAGGGTCTGTTCGCCGACGCCGGCGCCGCGCGGACGGATCCAACCCGGCACTACGAACTCGCATCGGGCCTGATCGGTTGATCGGGCAGAGCTGCGACACGCTGTGACACGGTGCTGCGACACCGAGCTGTGACGAGCTGTGACACCGAGCTGTGACATGCCCGCATCGCGGGCCGGAACGCCCTAACCGGCCGCAGCCAGCGGGGACGCCGGCGCACCCAGTCTGAAGCACATCGCTAGCCGCGGGCGGCGGCCGCAGCCGGCGAGAACTGCGGCGATCCCAGCCGCGTCTGATCGCCCACGATCTCCTCCAGCACCGGCTCGATGTACCCGTAGAACCGTTCCGGGTCCTCCGACATCGGGAAGTGGCCCAAGCCCTTCATCGTCCGGTACGTCGCGCCCTTGATCTGCCCGGCAACTTCTTTGGACGCCTCGGGCGGCGTGGCCGCGTCGTACTCGCCGGTCAGCAGGAACACCCGCGTCTGCGAGGTGTCGATCTCGGCCGCCCTGTCGCCCAGGTCGTGGTCGGTGCCCCAGTAGAAGAGGTCGCCCCGGAACACGCGCGGCGCGCCCTGGCTGTAGCACCAACCGACCTCGCGGCGGAACGCCTCCGGCGCCAGGGGCGACGTGATGCCGATCATCAGCTCGCCTTTGTAGCCGTTGTTGATCTCGGGGTGGTCGAGAAGGTCGATGTTGCCGGGGTCCGACTTGATTGCCGCCTCCAGCCCGATGACTGCCTGGAACAGGCCCGGCCGGTGCAGGGCGAGGTCGAGGGCCAGGTGGCCGCCGATCGAACTGCCCATGTAGACCGGGTCTTCGAGCTGGAGCTCGCCCACGAAGGCGGCGACGAAGTCGAGCAGGAAGCTCTTGGTCAGCCTGTACTCCTGCTTCCACCACTCGACGCCCGCCGGCGGCACGGACTTGGCGTGGTAGGGCAGGTCGTAGGCCAGCAGGTGGAAGTGCCGGCCGATCCGCTCGTCCTCCAACTGGTGCCGCCACTGGCGGCCGTCGGAGCCGGCGGTGTGTTGCAGCACCAGCGGAATGCCGTCCGGGTTCCCGGCCGACTCGAAGTAGACCTCGTAGGCAACGCCCTGGACTTCGAGGTCCAGGTAGCGGCCGACGCGCCGGGCGAAGGTGGGCATCAGGCTGCCGCCCTCTGGTCGCCCAGGAGCATCCGCTTCACGTCGCCGTTCGTCTGCTGGCTCAGGATGAAGAGGTAGAGCGTCAGGAACGGCACGCCGAAGAAGAGGGCGACGACGGCGAGCAGGAGCCCGCCCGCGGAGAAGCCGTTACGCCACGCGACCCACAGCGCCGACAGGATGAGGAAACCCAGGAAGTCGAGGTTGAACTGGCCGTTCCAGGTCATCTCGGCGATGTCGCCGAAGAAGATGGGGAACAGCCCCAGGCCGTGCTCCACGGCGACGGCGACGGTGTATACGGTGATCACGCCGAAGAGGAGGCCGAGAAACAAACGAAGCGCGCTCATGCGGAAGCTCCCTCGGTTGGGTTGGACATCTCGCGCATCACCCCGACCAGCCGGCGAAGCGCCGGGTAGTAGGCGGCGTAGTCGAGCTGCTCGCGGTTCAGCTCGATGCCGTGATGCACACTGGCGAAGAACGGGTCCTGGTAGAACGGCCGCGGCACCTCGCGGAGCAGTTCGCGCCACTCCTCCTCCGGGCCGGCGATGAAGACGTCGGCAGGGCTGTCCGCGTCGCAAGGCTCGACCGCGGCAACCGCGCCATCCTCGAACCGGATCGCGTGGTGCCGGTCGCCCACGCTCAGCCGCAGGCTCGCCGTCCAGTGCCGGATCGTGTACCGGAACTCGGCGTCCTGCTCCAGGGTCGATTTCAGGTTGTTCCAGGGAATCATCCCGGAATCGTACAGCGCCCCACACTGGGTGCGCCGGCGTCCCCGCCGGCTTTCTGGAGAGAACGCGCCGCGAAGCGGCACCGCTCATGGCGACACCAGTGGAACAAAAGACAGCGGTCCACCGTTCTTGGGGCGAAGGGAGCCCCTCGATGATCTGGAGAGCCTTGCTACTCGCCGCCTCAGCGGCCGTGCCCGGAGCAACCGCCCAAGAGGTCGGCGAATCCCAGCCGACCCCAGTCGATCTCGTCGAGGAAGAGATCCAGGTCGTGGGTGATCTCCCTGGGCCGCCCCTCTGGAAGGTCACCAAGGACGACCATGTCCTGTGGATCCTCGGCATTCCCGAACTCGTGCCGAACGATCTCCTCTGGCACCCGGACTCCGTCGAACACGCGCTGACCCGTTCCAGCGAGTACCTGCCGCCTCCATCCCTGCGCGTCTCATTGACCAACCCGGTGAGAGCATGGCGGCTGATCAAGCGCATGCGACGGATCCCGGACCAGGGAACCCTGGAGGGCCTGCTGCCAGAGGACCTGTACCAGCTCTTCTCGGAGACCAGACTCAGATACGCACCGAAGCGGGACAACCTCGAAGAACTGCGGCCTAGCGTCGCGGCCGAGGAACTCTTCGATTCGGCGGCGCAGTCCGCCGGCCTGGAGTCGGGCCTCCGAACGATTGGTCGGGTAATCGAGAAGCGAGCGAAGAAGCACAACGTCAAGAAGGTGCCAGCGCACCTGTCCGAGCGCTACAAGGACTCGCCTCTCTTCGATTCGACACAGGAGATGTCGCCCCATGCGGAGCAAACCTGTCTTCAGGCAGGTCTTCAGGGGCTCGATGCCCAGGTCGAAGAGCACACGCGTCTTGCGGCCGCCTGGGCTGTAGGTGACCTGGCCACGCTTAGAGCTCATCCAGGCGATTCGGCCACCTGGACCTGCGATTCCTTTGTACTCGCCTTCGACCCGGAGGTACTGAGCCAGATGGAGTCGCGTAGCTGGGAGCTCTGGCTCGAAAACGTCGATCGTGCCTTGACCGACAACGACTCCACTTTCGCCATCCTGCGTCTCAGGGACCTGCTCCGGCCCAACGGCCCTCTGTCATGGCTCCGAGAGAGAGGCTACGAAGTGGTGGAGCCGGACGAAGCTCAACCGGCGCGAGCGCCGTTGGGCACCGGCCGCTCCGGGAGCAGCAACGCCGGTTGAATCCCGTCCTCGTAGCCGACGTCGAAGACCAAGCCCTCCGAGGTCTCTCCCATCATCTTCCTCGGCTCCAGGTTGACGATGAACAACGCCTGACGACCTTCGATCTCGGTCGGGTCTTCGCGCTCCTGTTTCATCCCCGCGAGAATCGTCCGCTTGTGGTCGCCGAAATCGACCCTGAGTCGAACGAGCTTGCTGGACCCTTCGACATCCGTGACGCTCTCGATCGTGCCGACCCGAGCGTCGAGCTGGTTGACGACATCGATGCTGATCGCGGGCTTGACCTCCGCGGGCTTCATTTCGTTCAATCGATCCTCCCGGGGAGCTTCGGTTCAAGGGCGGCTCATCGTACTGCGTGGTAGAACCTCCACCGCCACTCAGCAAAGAGGCTTCTGACGCATGCCCGACCCGGACTTCTCCACCTTCCCGCTCAAGAAGAAGGGCAACCGCTACCAGGACTTCGAGGAAGGCCGGACCTTCCAGCACCACTGGGGCCGCACGCTCACCGAGAGCGACAACGCGCTGTTCGCCACGTCGACGATGCGGTTCACGCCGCTCTACTTCAACGCCGAGTACGCGCGCGCCCACGGGCACGACTCGGTCGTCATCGACCCGCTGCTCGTGCTCTGCACCGTGGTCGGCATGTCGGTCGAGGACCTCTCCGAAGGCGGCGGGCCGTTCCTCGGCGTGAACGACGTGAAGTTCCACCGGCCGGTCTACCCCGGCGACACGATCACCGGCAGGAGCCGCGTCGTCGGCCGCCGCGAGTCCGGCTCCAGGCCGCACTTCGGCATTGTCACCTGGGAGACGGAGGCCTTCAACCAGCACGGTGAGAAGGTCGTTAGCTACCAGCGCACCAACCTGGTCGCGAAGCGTCGCGAGGCTTCCCCATGACCACCGCCCTCACATCCCCCTCCACCTACTTCGAAGACTTCGCCGCCGGCCAGAAGATGCAGCACGCCCGCGGCACGACGATCGAGGAGGTCGAGAGCCAGCTCCTCACCAAGCTCGTCATGAACACCGCCGACGGCCACTTCAACGAGGACCGCATGCAGAAGTCGCCCTTCGGCCAACGGCTCGTCTTCGGGCTGGTCACCGGCTCGACGGTGATCGGCCTGACCACCCAGGACACAGCCGAGAACGCCCTCGCCGAACTCGGCCTCGACAAGCTGCGCTTCCGCGCGCCCGTCTTCCTCGGCGACTCGCTGACCGCCTACACCGAGGTGCTCGAGACCCGCGACGCCGACCGCGACGACGCCGGCGTCGTCCGCTTCAAGCACTGGGGCACGAAGCAGGACGGCACGATCGTCTTCGAGGGCGAGCGCGAGGTGCTGATCAAGCGCCGCTCGCACTGGGGGTCGTAGTGAGCCCGGATCCCCGGGCGCGCGGGCCGCTCAGCGACCTCGTCATCATCGACTGCACGATGGCGCTCGCCGGGCCGTTCGGCTCGGCCATCCTCGCCGACCTCGGGGCCGACGTGATCAAGGTGGAGCCGCCGACCGGCGACATGTCCCGGCCCTCGCCGCCGATCCCCGAGGACTTCATCCACCCCAACGAGGGCAAGGCCGGCGTCGACGGCGGCTGCGACTTCGGCGGCTACTTCGGCAGCATCAACCGGAACAAGCGCAGCATCTCGCTCGACCTGAAGGATGAGGCCGACCGCGAGACCTTTCTCCGCCTGTGCGAGCAGGCCGACGCGGTGCTCGAGAACATGCGCGCCGGCGTCATGGACAGGCTCGGGCTGAGCTACGAGACGATCCGCGAGCGCAACCCGCGAATCGTCTACGCGGCGCTGCGCGGCTTCGGCGACCCGCGGACCGGCGAGAGCCCCCACTCCGACTGGCCCGCCTTCGACATCGTCGCCCAGGCGATGGGCGGCTTCGCCCACGTCAACGGCCCCCGGGGCGATGACGAACGTCCCGGAGGGGGCTACCCCGGCGGCGCCTCCGTCGGCGACCTGTTCCCCGGCACGCTGATGGCGCTCGGCGTCGTCGCCGGGATCCACCACGCGCGGCGGACCGGCGAGGGCCAGTTCATGGACGTCGCGATGGTCGACGGCGTCAACCTGCTGTGCGAGTCCGTGTTCGCGAACTACGGCTCCAGCCTCCGCCACCAGCTCCCGCCGCGCGGCAAGCACCACCACAGCCTGTCCCCGTTCGGCATCTACGACGCGAAGGACGGCGGCGTGGCGATCGCCGCGCCGACGCCGGCGCAGTGGGAGATCCTCTGCCAGGAAATGGGCCGGCCCGACCTTGTGGAGGACGAACGCACGAAGAACTTCTGGTCGCGCCGCGAGAACCGGGAGTTCGTGGAGGCGGTCGTCTCCAAGTGGACGGGGGCCCACACCCGCGACGAGATCGTCGAGGCGCTCGCCGGCCGGGTCCCGTGCGGCCCGGTGCAGACCGCGGCCGACATCTTCGAGAGCCCCCACACGGCGGTCCGCGAGATGGTCGCCGAAGTCGAGCTGCCGGGCGAGAACGCGCCGGTCAGCATCGTCGGCTGCCCGATCAAGTACACCGAGACGAAGACCGGCGTGCGGCACCGGGCGCCCCTGCTCGACGAGCACCGGGATGAGATCCTCGCCCAATTCGGCCTGGACCGAGACGGTCAGCCCCGAGACGGCCAGCCCAAGGAGTAACACGCATGCGACTGAGACGTTCCGAGCTGGCCGTGCCCGCCAGCAACCCCAGGATGGTCGAGAAGTCGGCCGGAAGCGACGCCGACCTCGTCTTCCTCGACCTGGAAGACGCCGTCGCGCCGGACAGGAAAGAGGGCGCCCGCCAGATCGCCATCGACGGCCTGAACGACCTCGACTGGACAGGCAAGGTGCGCTCCGTCCGCGTCAACGACCACACCACCCGCTGGGCCGTCGACGACGTGATCAGCGTGGTCGAAGGCGCCGGCGAGAACCTCGACATCATCATCCTGCCCAAGGTCAAGGAACCGCGCGACATCTGGTTCTTTGAGACGATGCTCGACGGCCTGGAGCAGAAGCTGGGCCTCACCCGCAAGATCGGCCTCGAGGCGCTGATCGAGGAGGCCGAGGGTCTCGCCAACGTCGAGGCGATCGCCACCTGCTCAGATCGCCTCGAAGCGCTCATCCTCGGCTTCGGCGACCTCTCCGCCAGCATGGGCATGCGCTTCGGCCACGAACTCGACAAGGACTACCGCTACCCCGGCGACATGTGGTCCGCCCACCGCGTCCGCATGATCGCCGCCTGCCGCGCCGCCGGAATCGACGCCATCGACGGCCCCTTCGGCGACTTCCGCAACGACAAGGCCTACCTCAAGCAGGCCACCTACGCCGCCACCCTCGGCGCCGTCGGCAAGTGGTGCATCCACCCCAACCAGATTCCGCTCGCCAACGATGTCTTCGCGCCGTCGCCCAGGGAGATCAAGCAGGCCCAGAAGATGGTCGATCTGTACAACGAGTCCGTGGCGCAGGGGGCCGGGGCCGGCGGCAAGGGCGGGCAGTTGGTGGATGCGGCTACGTTGCGGATCTACCAGCCCGTACTGGATCGAGCGCGGGCGACCGGGAAGTTGTAGGCGCGAGACGAGTTGGTTGACTTAGTCATAGACTTAGTCTAGGTTGGCCAGGCCATGAAGGAAGTGACCGTACACGCGGCGAAGACGCACCTCTCGCGGCTCCTTCGAGAGGTAGCCGCTGGCCAGGACATCGTGATCACCCGTTCGGGCCGGCCAGTCGCCAAGCTCGTCACCGTGGAAGAAGAGCGGCCGATCCTCGGCATCGACAAGGGTCGGTTCGTGGTGCCCGAGGACTTCGACGCTCCCCTCGATGAAGAGCTGCTCCGTGCCTTCGAAGGCCGGAGCTGAAGGGCCGGCAGATCCCCGTGAAGTACCTTCTGGACACCCACTGCTGGCTCTGGATGCAGACAGAACCGCACCGGTTTGACGCGCTCCTCATCGCCGCCCTGGAGTCGTCCGCCACATCGAAGTTCCTGTCTGCCGCCAGCGCATGGGAGATCGCCATCAAGTACGCAGTTGGAAGGCTCCCGCTGCCGGAACCACCCGCCGACTACGTTCCGGAACGCATGCGCCTGAACCAGGTGAAACCTCTCCCCATCACGCCGGCCCATGCCCTGGCCGTCGCCACGCTCCCTCCGCACCACCGAGACCCGTTCGACCGCATTCTCGTGGCCCAGGCTCGAATCGAGGGTCTAACGCTGGTTACTGCCGACAGGACCCTCGAACTGTACGACGCAGAGGTTCTTCGCGTTAGAGGTTGACGCCACCGCAGGGCCATCTCCGCAGTTGAAACTTCGGCAGTTTGAACGCCGTAGCGGCTAGACATGATCGGGGCATCCCGCGGCATTCTCGCGCCACTTGTCATCTTCCTCGGACAACTCGTCGCACCGGCGGTGTTGCAAGGTCTCAACCCGGACCAACCCACGTTCGTGGATGACATCGCGCCGATCCTCCACGAGAACTGTGCCTCCTGCCACCAACCAGGCGAGATCGGGCCGATGGCGCTACGGACCTACAGGGAGGTCCGGCCCTGGGCGCGGTCGATCGCCCGCGCGGTGGAGAACCGCGACATGCCGCCCTGGGACGCCGATCCCGGCTACGGGCCGTGGAAGAACGACATCAGCCTTGAGGAAGACCAGATCGCCGCGATCCTGAACTGGGTTTCCTCCGGGGCGCCCCGAGGAGACGGCGGCGAGCCGCTGTTCGAAAGTCAGGAGCGCAGTGGCGAGTGGGCGCTTGGCGAGCCCGACTGGGTCTACGAGTTCGAGCCCTACGAAGTCGCTGCGGACGGCCCTGACTCGTTCGCCGTCATCCCGATCGAGGCGAGCTTCGAGGAGGACCGCTGGATCAGGACCGTTGAGGTCCAGCCCGGCAACCGCGACGTGCTTCATCACTTCATCCTCTGGCGCGCCGCTCCCGGCGGCACGGTCCAGGACGCCTGGATCGATGGCTGGGCGGCCGGCGTCGCGGCGAGGGAGCTGCCGGCGGGCACGGCCCGCTTGTTGCCGAAGGGGCGCAACCTCCTCGGCGACTTCCACTACCACCCGAGCGGCGCAGCAGCGACCGACGTGACGCGGATCGGTGTCTGGTTCGCCGAACCGGAGGAGGTCGACAAGGAGCTGGTCAACCTTTGGATCATGAACTCAGCTTTCGAGATTCCCGCTGGCGACCCGAACCACGAGGCCCGCGCCCACCACGTGTTCACTGAGGATGTCATCGTCCGCTCCCTGGCGCCGCACATGCACTACCGCGGCAAGGACATGACGTACACGGCACATCTCCCGGACGGGACGGAGCGCGAGCTGCTCAGCGTCAGCCGCTACGACTTCAACTGGCAGACCGCCTACGAGTACGTCGAGCCGGTAGCGCTGCCGGCCGGCACACGGATGGAAGTCGTCGCCCACTGGGACAACTCGGCCGACAACCCGGACAACCCGGACCCAACGAAGGACGTCCGCTTCGGTGTCGAGTCCACGGCCGAGATGATGGTCGGCTTCGTCGACTTCGTCGCCGCCGAAGGGGTCAGTCCCAAGCCGGTCAGCCCGGTGATCGCGGTGTTGGCCGAACTCGCCCAGACCCACCCTGGCGAGGCCTGGCGGGTTGATACCGAACGTTACCGGGGGAAGGGCCCGGAACCCACCGCACTGCTACTGCCGCGCGGCGGCGCCGCCGGCCGTTGGTTCGGCGGCGAACCCGGCAACCGCGTCGTGGCGTCGCCGGTTAACGACATCGTCTGGGACGGCAACCGCGTAACGGCAACCGTGGGTAGAGGCCGGACCGCGAAGATCGAGGGCTTCGTCCAGGACGACGGCTCGCTCCTGTTGAACCTGGGTGCGATGGGTGGGGGCACCGAGGTCAGGGGCACGCCAGCCGAGAACGAGGTGCTGGTGACGCTACCGAACGGCTGACCGGCCCGGCGCCGGGGCCTGTAGTACGGTTCCCTTGTTGACCTGCTGGATGAACAGACGGCGCCGATGATGACGAGAGCGGAAGCGGATGGCCGGTTCGCGACGATGCTGGAGCGTCAGGACGTGGCGAAAGCCGAGGCGGATGCCCGGTTCGCGGCGATGCTGGAGCGCCACGATGCGCAGCGGGCACAAGACCGGGCGGACTTCAGGGGCGAAATGGAAGCCCGGTTCGCTCAGGTCGACGCCCGGTTCGCTCAGGTCGATGCCCGATTCGCCGAGTTGAAAGGCGAGATGGACGCCCGCTTCGGCGAGATGCACGCCCGCTTCGGCGAGATGGATGGCCGGTTTGGCTCGGTCGAGGGGAAGATCGCGGGACTGGAAGGACAAATGGGCACGCTGAAGTGGACCTTCGGCAGCCTCATGGCCTTCAACACGCTGCTTCTCGCCGTGCTGACGTACACCGTCACCACCTGACGAGCGACTGACGTCCGCTACAAACTGGGTGCGCCGGCGTCCTCGCCGGCTTCCGAAGGAGACGCGCCGCGAAGCGGCGACCATCCACCACTACGCCGTCAGACGCACCCGCTCCCCGTCCAGTTCGATCGTGGTCTTGGAGTAGGTCAGCTTCTCGACGATCTTGCCGTCCCGGAAGTGCAGCACATCGAGGCCGCGCCTGGCTTCGTGCTTGTCTTCCTGGCCCTTCTCGAACGAGGGCGAGTCGAGCTGCCACCGGAAGAGCATCTTCTGTTCGACTTCGTCGATGAAGGTCTCTTCGGTCGTGAACTTGAAGTCTCCATGATTGGCGAACCACGGCGCCCATGCATCACGCAGATTCTCCTTGCCCCTGACCGAGCCTCCGTTCCAGTTCTCGAAGTAGATCTCGTCGTGAAACAGGTCCATCACGCCGTCGAGGTCGTGCTCGTTCCAAGCGGCGCCCCATCTGGCGAACGCGCTGGACATTTCGTCTCGTGTCAGCATGGTCTTCCTCCTTGTTTGACGGCACACGTAACTCGGCGCGCCGGGAGTCTAGTCGACCGGCCCGGCAAGCAGAGCCGCACGCCCGATCTTCTGCGACGTGCTCGAAGGGGTAGGCCAATGGCCTCTGCCATCGGGATGGACTCGTGTCATTCGCCAGTTCTTCGGCCTCACACGTCAGGCGCGTCTAAACCGCTCGGGCCGGCCGCGGATCGTTCCCGTCTCACGAGCGGCAAGCCCGATCCTAACCGCTTCACCCGCACCTTGACAGGGTTGTGTGTTGGGCCTACCCTCCCGGAATGACCCGGCCAGTCAAACAGAAATCCCTGAAACGAATACGTCGCGCTATTGACCGAATCCCCGAGGTCAAGGGCACAGGAACAGATGCCCCCGCGTTCTCAAAATGGCGCAGGGACACAGAGATTGCCATAGCTAATACCTTTGTTGACAGCGAGGATCACGTCGAACGCTTTCAAAACGTGGGATACTACCCAGACGTAATCCTCGGAGGAGGAGATAGAGCCGACTATCGCGGGGCGTTCGAGCAAGGCCTGCAGCATGCAGAGGCCCTGCTTGAATCCATGGCCGAAGAGATCGAAGAGTACTGGGAGGACGAGCATGTAAACACGTTCCAAGCCAAGCCAGAGCGTCCTGTCGCTTCAAACGACGTGTTCATCGCACACGGCCATAGTGCGACGAAGGACACCGTCGCCAGATTCCTGGAACGCCTAGGCCTGAACCCCATAATCCTCGAGGAGCAACCCAGCCAAGGGCGCACCATCATAGAGAAGTTCGAGCGGCATGCCGAGGTCGGATTCGCGGTCGCGATTCTCACGCCAGACGACGAAGGGAGAGTCTCAGGTTCCGACAACCTGCGACCAAGAGCACGACAGAACGTCATCTTCGAGCTCGGCTTCTTTCTTGGGAAGCTCGGCCGAAGTCGCGTATGTGCTCTGAAGGACGGGCACCTCGAGAGTCCCTCAGACTACGATGGTGTGGTCTACATCAGCATTGACGGGGACGACGGCTGGAAGTTCAGACTCGCAAGAGAACTACACGCGGCCGGCCTCGCAGTAGACCTGAGTGGCCTTTGAGTGTGGCGAAGGGGCCTCGGGCCGGCGGCACGGAGCGGCTGGTGGAGGCGGCAACGTTGGGGATCTGTCAGCCGGTCTTGGATTGGGCTCGAGCGACCCGTAAGTTGTACCGGCGGTTTGTGGAGCAGAATGAGCCTAGGGAGCTTCTCGGCACGCCCGAGGCCCACGCCTGATCTGCGCGTTGGTCAGCCACAGCGCGACGCGGCACCAGGAGCCGACCGAGACAGGTCGACCTTGACGGTGACCCTGGCGTTGGAATCCAAAGCGGCCAACATCTCTATCAGCCGGTCCAGTGTGAAGTGCCCCAGATCAGCAGTGCGAATGCGGGAGAAGTCCGCCGCAGCGATTCCGGTGAGACTGGCGGCCTTGTGCACGTCGAGACCACGGTTGTCCAACACCGCGATGATCCGCGCAGCAAGCACAGCCTTGGCCTGCTTCAGGTCGGCCAGGGGGTCACCGAAGTCTCGGAAGACGTTCCCGCTTCCGTGGACAAGCTCGATGTCGCTCTCACTCATGGCAGTAGCTCCCTTCTTGGTCGCGCGAGACGCGCCCGGACCAAGTCGATCTCGGGCTTCGGATGCACCAACTCGACCACCACGACAGGGGCGCCGCGATGGAAGTCAGCCTCCAACAAGAACCGGGGGCACCAGGGTGTCTTCTTGGGTACCGCTCTTCCGTACCAAAGCTCCGCCCTTGATGCCCTTCTCGTAGACGGCACCTATGGCCTCGCCGCAGCTCGGGTAGGCACCGATCACCTGCTGGCCGCGAATCACCAGGTGCTGGCCCGGGTACTGCCGACTGAGCTGGTCGAAGTTCTCGTCGTAGTAGTCCCTCTCCTCCTTGAGCACAGTCCTCACGACGTAGCCCCCCGAAGCACGCTTTGGCTCCATTGCCACCAGCCGCTACTCGCGCGCCGCACGCTAGCAGCGCACTCCGGACGACCCTGCTCGGCCCTGCAGTGCAGCCTCGTCGTGCATCGCGGCGCGCATTCGGGTAACGTATCCGTTACCATGCGTCGATGATCGCAGTCGAGGAGTTCGTCGATGTCCGAGGAGGCAGCCCGTTCGGTCGCTGGATCGGTCGACTTGATCGGCACGCCGCCGCGCGGGTGGCGACGGCGCTGTACCGGATGGAGATGGGGAACCTCTCGAATGCGAAGGGTGTCGGCGGCGGGGTGTTTGAGTATCGGATCGACTTCGGCCCGGGCTACCGGATCTACCTCGGACGGGATGGTGATGCGTTGATCATCCTCCTGGGCGGTGGAACGAAGGCGCGCCAGCAGCGCGACATCGAGGCTGCACGGGCGTTGTGGCGCGAGTACGGGCGGAGCAAGCGGAGGGAGGGTTGAGACCATGCCATTGACACGTGACTTCAGAGTGACGGTCCAGGAGAGGATCGAGCGCGACCCGGGCTTCCGGGAAGCGTTGCTCGAAGAAGCAGTGCAGTGCCTTCTGGCCGGCGAGGTAGACGTCGGCAAGTCGATTCTGCGGGACTACGTCAACGCGACCATCGGGTTCCGCGAACTCGCTGGTCTGACCGCGAAGTCGCCCAAGAGCCTGATGCGCATGCTCGGTCCGAACGGCAATCCGCAGGCGCGCAACATCTTCGAGATCATCAGTTGCCTTCAGGAATGCGAGGGCCTGCAGCTCAAGGTACAGGCGGTTCGATAGCTGGCGCCGCGCGTCTGAGGGCGCTAGCCGGCCTTTCCGGACCGCGCCCGCAACCTCCCCGTCCCGAACCACACACCCACCGCCCCAATCACCGGGTTGAGCCAGTTGAACCAAGCCGGCTGAAGAGCCCCAGCGGTCGCCTCCATCATCGACACGTCGTCGGGGCGCGGTCCTGCCACCATTTCCGGCGGGATCAGGGCATTCACCACTCCCATCACGATCACCAGGCCGATCAGCATCGTGGCGCCCTTGGCATCGTGCGCCACCCAGGCGCAGACCTGCCCGCCGATGTAGGCACCCACGAGCCCGAGGACGAGCTGCATGACGGCCCAGCCGACGGGTACCTCCCAGGAACCCGGCTCGAAGGCGCGCGAGGGCCCCACCGTCAGCCACAGAAGCGAGAAGAGTGCGAAGAGCACGGCGGCCATGGCGACGTAGCCGACGATGGCGGCGAGGATGTTCCGTACGATCGTCACAGCTGACCCTTCTCCTCCTGGATCTGGATCAGGTTGCCGCACGTATCGTCGAAAACCGCGGTGACGACAGTCCCGAGGTCCGTCGGCGGCTGAACGAACCGCACGCCTTTCGCCACGAGACGCTCGTACTCAGCTTCGACATCATCGACCGCGAAGCTGGCACCGGGGATCCCGTCCTCCACCAACGCCGCCCTGTATGGACCGACGGCGGGGTGTGCAGCAGGCTCGAGCAGCAACTCCGTCCCCTCCGGATCTTCCGCGGATACGACGGTGATCCAGGCGTGTTCTCCCAGAGGGATGTCGTGCTTCACCTGGAAGCCGAGCGTTTCGGTGTAGAAGCGAAGTGCCTTCCGCTGGTCGTCCACGAAGACGCCGGTCAGGTGGATTCTCATTCCTCAATGCCCTCATCCGTTGAGTGTGAAGTGTCCCCGTCTGGCGAGACCGGCCACCGCTCCCTGATTGCCTTCAGCGGGGCGTCCTCGAACCAGTGGAGCTTTGACCTCCCCTCGCGCCTCGTGCGGATCAGCCCGACGGCTTCCAGGACGCCCAGGTGTTGCGAGATCGCTTGTCGCGAGGAGTTGATGCCGTGTTTCATGGTCAGGCGCCCGCAGAGTTCGAAGAGCGATTGACCCGACCGATCGACGAGCTCATCCAGGATGGCTCGCCTGGTTGGGTCAGCGATCGCGCGGTAGATGTCCACATGTCCAGGGTCGGTCTTGCGGGTCGGGGCTTCACGTTATGCAAGCGCGTGCTTGCACGTCAACCGCCCCGATCAGCGGCTTGAGTCAGTTGGACCATCGCGGCGCCCCCCACCCTGCGGGTCGTCAATGGTCCACCGTGCCCTCGGTAAGCGAACGGATCGGCATGGCAGCTCAGCGAGCCGCCGAGTCCATGCACTCGATCAGGATCTCCTTGGCCTGCTTCCAGAGCCTGTTGCCAGGGTTCGTACCCATCCGCTGGGCGAAGGCGTTGTACATGTCGGCCGCGTACGCGGCTTCGTCAGCGCAAGGACAACAAGCCGGCGGCGCGGCTGCAGGGGCCGCAGCCGGCGCCGCCGCAACCAGCAAAGCTGCTGCGATAGCCAAGGTCACGGCGCCAGCGGCGAGGCGGAGCCAAAGTCGACGGCGCGGGTCTGGATTGGGGATGCTCATGGTGTTCTCCGGTCAAGTTGGCGAAATCATCTTCGCGCCGTTTCGCCTGCGCGAAGGCACCGGCTACGCGACGCGAACGATAGCCCCGAGTATCACAGCTCCTGTGCGCATCCGCCGTTGCGCCTGCATCTTGATCGCGCAATCGTCGTGCAATACCGCAGTTGGCTCGCCACAAAGTCGTTCTTCATCGCTGTATAGTCGTCGGCCGCGCGGAAGCGCGATCCAAACCAGCTAGTGAGGGGGCGGTGGAGACTTGGCTCCCGGAGTTCGCCCCTACTTCGACACCACCGTAGGAGAAGCAGCAGATGCTCCGCGCCGTCCTCGCTCTCGCCCTTTCCCTGGCACCGTTGGGTCTTCACGCTCAGGAGGAGCAGCCGGAGCCTGAGCCCGACTCCACATGGACGATCTGGCTCGGTACGAGCAGCGCTTCGTTCGACGGCCTGTCCTTCGGAGGCGTCAACACCGTGGGCTATGCGACCTTCTCCGGCAAGAGCAAGTTCTTTCTGTCGACGTCCCTGGCTCAGGACGAGGCGAACGTGAGCAGCCTCCTCGGCTACGACCACTACGGCTTCCCGCTCTACTACAACGCGGACATCCGGGCCACGCGCAGCTCAGTGGCTGTCGGCTTTGCCAATCGGCCGGAGAGCAAGACCCGGGCGGCGGCTTTCCTCAGCGCCAACTACACGGCCTTCTCGACCAGCGGCACAGTCTTCGGGGAGAGTTTCTCGGAGAGCGACAACAGCTTCGACCTCGGCTTCGGCGCTGCCGTGGCGATCAGAAAGCGTCTCGTCGCCATCGTCCAGTGGGGTCAGGCGTCGTTCGACGACGCTTCCGGGGACGTCCTCACTTTCGGTCTGGGGTGGGGATTCTAGTGAGTGACACAGTCTTCACGAAGGTCGACTACGACCTACAGACTCTCATGAGTCAGATCGCCCTCGGCACGATCGGTCTGCCAGACATACAGAGGCCCTTCGTCTGGAACAACGTCAAGGTCCGCGACCTGTTCGACTCGATGTACCGCGGCTATCCGGTCGGCTACTTGCTGCTGTGGCGAAACGGGCTCAGTGACGACAAGACGATCGGCACTGAGGAAAAGTCGAAGACGCCTTCTCTGGTGATAGTGGACGGCCAACAGCGACTCACCTCCCTCTTCGCAGTGACTCGCGGCCAACCCGTCGTCCGCAAGAACTACAACAGCGAGCGCATTCAGATCGCCTTCAACCCCCTGGAGCGGCGCTTCGAGGTGGCCGACGCAGCGACGCGCCGAGACAAGTCGTTTATCCCGGACATATCTCGCGTCTGGAGCGAAGGCCTATTCGATGTTGCCCGCGAGTACCTGGAAGGGCTCAGGCTCACCCGTGAGGTCAACGGTGACGAAGAACGGGCGATCCAGGACGCCATCACTAGACTCCACAATCTCCTGACCTTCCCGTTCACGGCTCTCGAGCTCGCGGCCGGCGTCGACGACGAAGCGGTGTCGAACGTCTTTGTCCGCATCAACAGCAAGGGCACGCCCCTCAACCAGGCGGACTTCATCCTCACCCTCATGTCCGTGTTCTGGGACGAAGGCCGAACTGAACTCGAACAGTTCTGCCGCCAGGCTCGCCAACCGAGCAAGGGAGTACCTTCCCCCTTCAACCACTTCATCGAGCCCGAACCCGCTCAACTGCTGCGAGTCGGCGTCGGTGTGGCGTTCCGTCGAGCCCGCCTGCAACACGTCTACTCGCTGCTGCGGGGCAAGGACCTGGCGACCCACGAGTTCAGCACCGAGCGTCGCGACGCGCAGTTCACCCAACTCAGGGATGCGCAGGGTCGGGCCCTGGACCTCAAGCACTGGCACGACTTCATGAACTGCCTGCATCTCGCTGGCTTCCGAAGCGGAAGGATGATCAGCTCCAGCAACAATCTCCTCTTCTCCTACATGCTCTATCTCATCGGCCGCACGGAGTACGGCGTTGAAGAGGCTGAACTCCGCAAGACGATCGCCCAGTGGTTCTTCATGTCCGCAGTGACCGGGCGCTTCACGGGAAGCCCCGAGACGGCGATGGACTACGACCTGGCCGGCCTTCGGGGCGTAACGCGCGCCTCTGACTTCGTCAGCCGCCTTCGACACGTCTGCAGCATCACGCTCACCGGCGACTTCTGGGACGTGACTCTGCCCAACGATCTTGCGACTTCTTCGCCCCGCAGCCCGTCACTCTTCGCCTATCACGCCGCTCTTGTACTGCTGAACGCCAATGCCCTGTTCTCGCGGATCCGGCTTGCAGACCTCCTCGATCCAGCGATCGCAGCAGCCAAGGGGCCAGTCGAACGTCACCACCTCTTCCCGAAAGCTCATTTGGCCCGACTCGGCATCAGCGGCACGCGCGAGACGAACCAGATCGCGAACTACGCGTACCTCGAATGGAGCGACAATCTCGATGCCGCAGACCGACCACCTGCTGACTACCTTCCGGAGTTGAAACGTCGATTCGGGCCAGCAGAGCTGGCCCTGATGTACAGACACCACGCTCTACCCGAAGGCTGGGAGTCCATGGACTACCACTCCTTCCTGGAGCGACGCCGCGAGTTGATCGCCGAAGTCATCCGTGACGGATACAACCTGCTCGCGACAGAGGTCGATCCCGAGCCGGTGCCCGATCCTTTCGATCTGACAGAAGCCGTCTCGTCCGGCGAATCCGATTCCACCGAGTTCAAATCGACGCTCCGAATCAACCTGCACACGGGCGGTACCGACACACGGATCGAACTCGCCGTCTTGAAGACCATCGCAGGGTTCCTCAACGCACGCGGGGGAAGTCTCATCATCGGCGTCGCTGACGACGGCACGCCCGTTGGCATCGAAGCGGACCGTTTCGCCAACGAGGACCGGATGAGCCAGCATCTCGTCAATCTCGTCAAGGGTCGCATCAGTGCCGGCGCCCTCCCCGACATCCATCCTCACTTCGAGGACCTTGAGGAAACGCGGGTGCTCGTTGTCCGGTGCTCAGCGGCAGCCAGTCCGATGCACGTCAAGGACGGCAACGAGCACCGCTTCTACGTCCGTTCAGGGCCGACAACTCAGGAGCTGCCAGCGCCCGAGGCCCTTCGCTACATCAACAACCGGTTTGGAGGCTAGTGCTCTTGAGCGCAGGCTAAGCGGCAGAACCCGAGCCACGTAATCGCGGTGTCCTTCCGCACAGTGGTCCAGCATGCGTCAGATTGCGCTTAGGCACAAACCCCCGTAGCCCATCGACCGACGACGGGAGCGGTTCAGGCGGCGATGGCGCTTGGCGCCAGCGCTTGCGCTGGTGCGTTGGCGGCAAGCGAAGGCGCTCTCACCTGCCGAATGTCCACGCCCAGGTCCGGATCCGATCTCTCGAGCCGGAGCGCGAGGTCGTTCGGCAATTCGCCCTGGCGGGCGCGGTCCCGGGCCGCCTCCCACTTCGTTTCCGCCTGAGGATCGTTCGTGGCGAAGAAGTCCTCGACCTCCCGGCGGAAATCCTCGAAGTTCGCCGCATCGGATGCGCAGTCGATCAGGGTGCACCGTAGTGCCTCGACGAAGTCCTGGTACGCCTCGTTCAGGGTTCGACCGAACCCGAGAAGACTCCCCGGATTCACGCCGCTGAGCTCGAATTCCCCGTCCTCCTTGTCGTAGGTCGCCAGCGCGCGGCCATGGACCCGCACAGAAGCGATGTAGCCCTCGCCGAACACGGGGCTTCCACTCTCGAAGAACAGTGCGCACTCGGTCATGTCAATCTCCCCTCCGGGGCGAAGCGGCCGCAACCTGGCGATTCTAGAATGACCCGCATGAAGAACCCCGCCCACCCAGGCAGGCTCGTCGCGAGCGCCATCGAGGCCGAGGGCTGGACGATCACGCACGCCGCCGAGCGGCTCAGCCTCACCCGCACGTTCCTGTCGCGAATCCTCCACGGACACGCCGGCATCTCCGCAGCCACCGCGCTGCGGCTCGAGGCGCTCGGCTGGTCCGACGCGGAACACTGGATGCGGATGCAGGCGAGCCACGACCTCGCCCGGGAACGGCGGCGCGGGGAGGACTGATAGATGCCCTCAATGGCTCGTCGGCGACCCCCAGACTGTTCGACGAGCGAGCCATGATGAACGTCACTTTCGACACCAACTGCATCATCGCCCTGGAAGCGGAAGAAGCCACGGCTGACGACCTGCGTCGCCTCGTGCGTGCCGCCGCCGAGGGGAAGTTGAGGCTGCGCGTTGTAGCCATCAGTGCATCGGAACGCCCCCGTCGCGATGCACCGTCCACCGGGTTTGTTGGCTTTGAGCGGAAGCTCGCCAACGCTGGTCTCGGGGAGGCCGAGATCCTGTCCGGGCCGGCCATCTGGGACCTGTCCTACTGGGACCGGTGCGTATGGATGGACGACGAACGGAGCGCGAAGGTGAGGCAGATCCACCGAATCCTGTTTCCGAAGCACCCCTACAAGTCGAGCGGTGACCCTCGCGGGAAGTGGCGGAACCGCCTCGTGGACACCTGCGCTCTGTGGACGCATCTGCATCACGGGGGTGGGGCCTTTGTCACGACCGACGACGACTTCCACGCGAAGCGTGAGAGGATCCAGAACGAGCTGGGCACCAGCATCCTGACCCCGCATGAAGCCACGGTGCTCGTCGAGCAGCGTCGGTACTGAGACGGGACCCTGCAACCGCCTCGAACACGTCAGCGATCCGCTTGCAGGGCGGCCGCCGTCTAAACGCGCTCCCGACGCCGAGGACGGTACTACGTAGCGAGCGGTGGTCCCAACCCTCATTCAACCCAAGGGTTGAACGACACCGCCCAATCCCGCTACCCTCAACCACATGGTTGAACAACACCTGAACCGCGTCTTCCACGCCCTCTCCAACCCCACCCGCCGCGCCATCCTCGGCCGCCTCGCCTCAGGCAAAACCACCGTAG
>VYDI01000010.1 GCA_009843505.1 Holophagales bacterium
CGGGCGCTATTTGACCAAGGGTTGGCTGGTGTCCGACTGGCGACAGCGGCAGCCGACCAGCGCTGGAGGTTCGGGCCTGCTCAAACCGTCCGGGCGCTACGACTCGTGGTTCAGCAACCTGCTCATCGCCACCGATACCAAGGGTCAGCACTATTTGGGGGTAACCATCGGCGACCTGATCAACACCACATTGACGCCAATGACGTTCCGCAAAACTAGGTTCAACGGGGTGCAGTTCGACTACGCTGCCGACCGCTTGGCCGCTACGGTGCTGATGTCGCGGATCAGTCTGCCGGTGCATCAGATCGCCCCGGGCGTGCGCGTCCCCATCGTCACCGAGAATTTTACCAACCTGCTCGGCCTCCGGGGCGAGTGGAAGGTTCTCGACCCCGTGCGCTTGGGCGCGACCTTTGTCAACGCCCACAACGACCGATCGCAGTCCGACCGCGGCGGGAACCCTTTCAAGGGCAAGCTGACTAACGGCCAACTGGAAAATCGCATCAACTGGATCATCGTTCGCATAACAGACGACTCGCCCGAGGACGGCGTGGGCGGCCCTACGGTTTTCAACCAAGATATTGAGGTGCATACTCAGATCGGTGGCCGCGACACCGTGCTGGTGGGCAGTCAGCTTGGCTTTTTGCCGCAGGTGGAGGGGGGAACCACGCGCAATGGCTTTCCCGTTGCCGAAGGAGTTGGCAGCGAGGGCGAGATTACCTATCGGTACAATTTCTCTTCGGAAGACTCAGCAGTGATGGCGCTGGAAGACATCATCGACGATGCCGACTTGGTCAACTATATCACCGCTGGGAAGTTCCGCTTCCTGCTCAACAACGACTTCCGGATCGATGTCACCTCGGATGTCCAGACCGACAACGAACCCCTAGGTGCCCAATCCAAGTTTTTAAACGTGGTGCGAGCGGATGGCAATGTCCAAGACAACTCCAATCAGCGGTGGGTTGTCTTCGACTACGGCCTGCCGACAGCGACTCAGATTTTCGGTTTCAGCTTCGAGGTCAGCGATTGGGCGGGCTTTCGGATGTACGGCGAGTACAATGTCAACCACCAGTTCCGGCAGTACCCCAATATCGCTCGTCAGACGCACCACAGCGCGTCCGGCGTGTTGGGGGATGAGTCGGCCACGGGTTGGATGGTCAACGTCGCCAGAGAATTCTACCCTTTCTTCCTGTTCGGCGAGGCGTTTAGCATGGACGCCGAGTACAACACCACGTCGTTTCTCGTCGATCAGGGCGGACGGATCAATTACAGCGATGACGAAGAGGCGCGGTCGGAGTTTCTCTACGACTTGGTCGATGACAACGACGACAACGACATTCGCCTCGACCAGCGGCGAGACAAGGAGGGGCTAGCCGACGGAGCGGTGTTCCCTGGCCTCGACGAAAACAACGACTTTATTTCTGATTTCAATCAGAACAACACGCCAGTGCGTCCTAATTTCATGCCCGACTACGAAGAGCAGTTCCTGCGTCACTACGTCGATCGGCCGGAATTCGTCTTCGCTATCGACTTGAACAACAATGGTTGGGGTGAGCGCTTTGAAAACGACGACGAGCCGGATTATCCCTATAAGCGCGACCGGCGCGGGTACAACGCCTACTTAGGGGCGTGGCTGACGCCGGAGCTGAAGTGGATGGCAGGGCAAGAGCAAGTGCAGCGCTTATCGACCGGCGCAAAGAACCTGACTTGCTATGCTCTGTTGGCCTACGAGCGCAATTTCCCGACGGTGGGAAATGTTGCCTTTTACAACATGTTCAAGCTAGTGCAGGACGACATTGCCGACGATGTAGTTCAGTGGGTGACGGCCCGGCCCGAGCTAGGCCGGCCGCTGGACTCGCCGGGGTCGATGCAGCCGGTCATGGATCCGCTGGCGATGCGCGATGCCGTCGTCAATCGGCTGTGGGCTGGTTTCACCGGCAAGACCTACAAGGGCATCAATAGCGAGGGCAAGTTCATCCACGAATTCATTCGGCAGCGCGACGCCGATGCCCGCGACCGCGCCGGCCGCAAGATCGCTCGCAACACGCGGCGGCTGGGGTTGATCAACCGCGTAGATTACCAATTTTCGCTGGGCCGACTGACGGTGCAACCGCGCTTTAAGCACGAACTCTTCATGGACGACACGCCTTACAATATCGACCGCCTAACCACCGCCTCGACAGCCGACCGCCAGGACTGGAGCGGGATTTCCTCGCTCTTGCTGCGGCGTTCCTTTTTGAACCACGTGTCGCTGCAATTGGGCGTCGAGCACCTGATCTTTAGAGATTTTGTTCAAGACGAGACGGCTGCCGCTGGTTTGCGCGCCGGTGATACGACTGGGGATTTTGACGAGACTTCGGTCGCCGTGCAGTTTTCCATCGACAAGCCGTATTTGGGCTATACCCTGCAAACCCTGATGGGGATAAGGGTGAGCAGACGCTACTTAGAGCGCTTTGAACAGCCGAGCGCTCGGGAGACGGGTGCCCTTTCCTTCGTGACGGTATATGGCAGCATCCGCTAGCGCCTGCTGACCGTCGGGTTTGATCCATTCCACCCCAAAAATTGTGAGTGTACTGAATCTATGAAAGCGTACCTATCCTTGGTTTGCAGTGGGATTGTCTTGGCGTTTATGGGTTGTGCAAAAGATGCCGAGGAACTAGAAGACCCCGTTTTGGCCGAAGTGGGAGACCGCCGGATAACGGCTTCCCAACTGATCGACT
>VYDI01000005.1 GCA_009843505.1 Holophagales bacterium
GGCCCTAACAGTGCGCACCCGGGCCGAAAACCCCGACCGGACCACTGTGCGCCACGTGTGGAAACCCGCACTTTTGCTCGGTCTGCTGGGCCTGGGTGCCCTGTACTGGCTCTATACCACCCTAGCCAAACTCCGCGTCGGCAGAAAAGCCTCCACCGAGAGCCGCGTGCGCCTGCGCTGGGGTGGGGTGCTCTTCTTCGTCGGACCAGCCGCGGCCCTGTACACCATCTTCGTCATCTTGCCCTCGCTCAAATCCTTCATCTGGAGTCTCAATCGCTGGGACGGCTTGACCGAGATGACCTTTGTTGGGCTGTTGCACTTCAAGCGCCTGCTGTTGGAGAGCGACGAGTTCTGGATTGGCCTGAGCAACAACCTCTTCATCATGTTCGCGATTCCGCTCTTTGTGCTGCCCCTGTCGCTCTTTCTCGCCGTGTGCATTTCCCGCCAGGTGCGCGGTGCCCAACTCTTCAAGATAGTCTTCTTCTTCCCCAACATTCTCGGCGGGGTTGCCGCTACCCTGTTGTGGATGCACCTGTAAAACCCCCAAGGGGGCCCGGTCAACTCGGTGCTGATGACCCTGGGCAAAATCTTTTCCGTCCTGGGCGTTGAGCTGCTAGCTCACTGGTTTCACGGTTTTGAGGGCTTTGCTTGGCTGGCCCAGGACAATCTCTACTGGGCCCTCGTACCCATGTCCATCTGGGGGGCCTGCGGCTTCAATATGATCCTCTTCCTCGCCGCCATGGAGAGCATCCCACAAAGCATGTACGAAGCCGCGGACATAGATGGGGCCTCGGTCTGGCGCCAGTTCTGGAGCATCACCCTGCCGCTCATCTGGGAAATCCTCTCCATCTCCATTGTCTTCATGGTCATTGGCGGCATGAAGGCGTTTGAGGTCATCTGGCTGCTGACCAATCAGGCTCCGGTCACTGAAAACCACGTCATCGGCACTCGCATGGTGCAGTCCATGTTCCAGGAATTCAAAGTGGGCGAGGCCACGGCCATTGCCGTGCTGCTCTTTCTCATGGTGTTCTTCGGCACGGTGACGACCTTGCGGCTGATGAAGCGCGAAGCCGTCGAATTCTAAGATGTCCGGGGTGGATTATGAGAGGCGCAGGAGTCTCAAAAGCGGATGGTAAAGCGGGTCGGCTCGGCTGGAGGGCTTTCGAGGGAAAAGGCAAAACCGTGCCGACTCAAAATCTCCTGCACCAACGTCAGGCCGAGGCCGCGCCGGTTTTCCTTGGTGCTGAAAAACGGCGTGAACAGGCTCTCGGCCACTTCCGGGTCAATCCCCGTGCCCGTATCCTCGATCACGGCAAAGGGCCGGTCTTGCAGCTTTCCTAAACGAATGATTATCCTGCCGCCTTCGCCAATGGCCTCCACCGCATTTTTCAGGATATTGACAAACGCCTGCTCCATCTGGCTTTCGTCCATGGGAATGCGCTTGAGGTCCGCCTGAATATCCCACTCCCACTCGATGTTGCGGCGCTCGCACTCGGTGCGCATCAGCAGGGTGATGTCGCGCAAAAGAGCTTCCAAATCTACAGGCTGCAAGTGCGGTGCCGGCAGTTTGACCACCTCGGCAAAGCTGCGCATGAAGGCGCTGAGATGGTCGATGCGGTCGCTGGCCACTTGCAGGGCGTTCTCAAAATCGCCGCGGTCGGCCTCCCGCAATTGTCCCTTGTAGTTGAGGCACGAGTGCAGCAGGGAATTGACCGCTCCCGTTGAGTTGTTCACCTCGTGTGCCAACAGGCGGATGACTTTCTCGTAGGCCGCCTTCTCCGACAGGCGCAACTCCTCGGTCAATTCCTCCATCAGGATGAAGCTGCGCGGAAATCCTTGGTCCAAAAACTGCGCCTTGTGACAGCGCACCCGCTGCCCTTGTACCGGCAACACCTGCGACTCGCCGACGGCTAAAGCGTGCAGGGCGCGGGCAAATGCCGTTCCCAACTCGTCCAATGACTGGCCGAGCGCCGCGCTTTCAGCTAGCCCCAACAAGCGGCTGGCGCTAGGATTAACTAGGGCGACCTTGCCATCGAAGTCGAGGGTGATAATGCCCGACGGCGAGGCCGTCAGGATCTTGTCCATGAAGTAGTGTTGTTCCTGCAGCCGCGTGCGCTCCTCGCGCAATTGATCGATCATGCGGTTGTACACGCGCACGAGCTGATCCATTTCCGGTTGGCCCACTTCGACGAACTTGCTGGTAAAATCGCGCTCGCCGATGAGTTCGGCACCCGGGCGGATTAGATCGAGTGGCACCCAAAAGTGCTGGATCAAGCGCACGCCGACGGCAAAGGACAGGACGAAGAATGCTTCAATCCCCAACAGCCAAAACTTCTCTTCGCGCAGCAGGTACCCGGCAAGCCCCGCGAAGACGAGGTGGATACCGATCAGGTAGAGGATGAGTTTGGTGCGCAGGCTCAAGGGTCGATTCCGTATTTCTCAAAGCGGCGGTACAGCGCCGCCCGGCTCAAGCCCAAGGCCTGGGCCACCCGGCTGATGTTGCCCTGATAGCGCTCCATGCAGCGGACGATCATCGACCGTTCCAACTCGTCGAGGGTCATGGTGCCCGGCGCTGGCAGGTCGCCCGATCCACTCTGGCCTTCCTCGGGCTGCATCGATAGGGCTGCGGAGAAGTCGTCGGTCCCCAAGACGCTACTGGGACTCATCAACGCGGTTCGTT
>VYDI01000016.1:0-6880 GCA_009843505.1 Holophagales bacterium
GTGCAGGCCGCGGGAGGCGGCGGCCGGTGAGACGGCGCCTCGCCCCGCTGCTGTGGGCGTTGCTCGGTCTCTCGCTCGCCGCGCAGGCGGCGGCGCAGACTCCGTCGTTGCCGTCGCGGTGCAATCAGGGCGGCACAGCGAACTGGATTGGCAGCCTCTCTGCGACCTCGAGGTCCATCACCGTTACGTTCGAGAATCCCCTGCCGAGCACAGGCAGCGGCGTCGTGAAGATCTGCAACTCGACGCGAGGTCCGTTTACTTCACGTCGCGTCGATGAAGTCGGTGCTCCTAGTAATTTCTCCCCGACCGCCGGGGGCACAGTGACGGTGAACCGACTAGGAGGGGGCAGCGGCGATCCCGTGTTGACAGCGGCCACCGACTACTGGATTGCCTTTGGGGGGGGATCAGTCAGCGCGTCGAGCAGTTGGATGCACATCCGCACGGCGCCCGCCGGCCCGCCGGTCGTGGTCAGCGTGGCGTTCGTGGGAACGCCGGCGTCGGGTCAGAGCAACACCTACAAACTTGGCGACACGGTGACCGCGCGGGTGACCTTCGACAGCGCCGTGGACGTCGTGGGGAGTCCGGTGCTCAAGTTGCTGTTCGCCACGGGCACCGAAAAGGACATGACCTTCGACACGTCGAAGGCGCGGACGAACACGATGACGCTGGACTTCACCTATACGGTGACGGCGACCGACACCTCGGCGGGCCTCGGCTTCGCGGCGAACAAGCTGAGCGCGGGGGCGGGGGTAACGATCAGGGAGACGGGAACCACAACGAACGCGACTCTCACGCACTCGGCGGTCGCCGCGGACACGAACCGCAAGGTGGACGGCTCGGTACCCACCTTCTCGAGCGCGACGGTGGACGGCACGACGCTCAAGGTGACGTTCTCCGAGTCCCTTGCCTCGGGCGGGACCAAGCCGGCGAGCAGCGTGTTCACCGTGACGGCGACCAGCGGCGGTACGAGCACGGGGATCCTCGGCAGCGCGACGGCGGTGACGATCAGCGGCTCGACCGTCACCGCGACGCTGGCCTCGGCGGTGGCCGCCGACGCAACGGCGACGGTGACCTACGCCAAGCCGTCGGCGAACCCGCTGGCGGACGCGGCAAACAATCAGGTGGCCGCGTTCACCGGCAAGTCGGTGGCCAATCTGCAGGGCGGGGCGCCGAGCTTCGACGACGGCGACGACGTGACGCTCGGGATCGCGGAGAACAACGCCGACGCGGCGTCCGTGGGCACGGTGGCGGCGACGGACCCGGACGGCGACACGCTGACCTACTCGCTGGCGAGCGGCGGCGACAACGCCTCGTTCACGATCGTCTCCACCACCGGCGAGATCAAGGTGGCGTCCGGCACGACGCTGAACCATGAGTCCAAGTCGCGGTACTCGATCACGGCCCAGGTGACCGACGGCAAGGACGCGGCCGGCAACACGGAGACGACGAAGACGATCGACGACACGATCGACGTGACGGTCAATGTCACCAACGTGGAGGAGCCGCCGGGTGTGCCGACCGGGCTGACGGTCGACTCCACTACGGCCTCGTCGACGAAGCTCAAGGTGAGCTGGACCGCGCCGTCGAACACGGGAGGCCGGGCGATCTTCGACTACGACGTGCGCTACTTCGCGGGAAGCGCGGACCCGGCCGACGCGGCGGACTGGATCGAGGAGGGGGAGACCAACGGCCACACCCACACCGGCACGGGAACGAGTTCCGTGGTCACGAACCTGACGCCGGGCACGGCGTACCGGTTCCAGGTGCGCGCGGAGGGCGACGGTGAGGGCGCCTGGTCGGCTTCCGTGAGCGGGTCGACGCGGACTCTGCGAATCACGCGAGTGCGCTTTGGAAACGCGGCAAAGGGAGGCCAGAACGACACCTACAAGCTGGGCGACAGTATTCAAGTACTGGTCGACCTCTCCGAGGCAGTCACCGTCACGGGCATTCCGGTCCTGAAGCTACAACTCGCCAGCGGCGTACAGAGGGACATGGCCTTCGATTCGCTCACTCAGAGCAACCAAACGCTCAGCTTCACCTACACGGTGGCGGCGGGAGACACATCGGCAGGCATCTCGATCCCGGCGAACAGTCTGAGCGTTGCAACCGGGGTGACGATCCGGGTGCCAGGGACGTCGCATGACTTTCCCCTCACCCACGGCGAGCTGGCCAGGTCGACGTCGCCCGAACGCAAGGTGGACGGCGTGGTGCCGACGTTCTCGGCCGCGGCGGTGAACGGAACGGCGCTCACCGTGACGTTCTCCGAGCCGATCGCCTCGGGCGGGTCGAAGCCGCCGAGCAGCGTGTTCACCGCGACGGTGACCGCCGGCGGCATGGACACGACGGTCAACGGCACTAGCGCGGCGGTGACGGTCGACGGCGCGCAGGTGACGGCGACGCTGACGTCGGCCGTGGCTCTCGGCTCGACGGCGACGCTGGCCTACGTCAAGCCCTCGGCGAACGCGTTCGCGGACGCGGCGGGCAACCAGGCGGCCGCGTTTTCGGGCAAGACGCTGTCCGCCGTCCAGCACACCGCGCCGGGCTTCGACGACGGCGACGACGTGACGCTCACGATCGCGGAGAACAACGCCGACGAGGCGTCCGTGGGCACGGTGGCGGCGACGGACGCCGACGGCGACACGCTGACCTACTCGCTGGCGAGCGGCGGCGACAGCGCCTCGTTCACCATCGTCTCCGGCACCGGCGAGATCAAGGTGGCGTCCGGCACGACCCTCAACCACGAGTCGAAGGCGGAGTACTCGATCACCGCGCGGGTGACCGACGGCGAGGACGCGAGCGGCAACACGGAGACGACGGCGACGATCGACGACACGATCACGGTGACGGTCTCGGTGACCAACGTGGAGGAGCCGCCGGGCAAGCCCGCCGCGCCGTCGGTCACCTCGACCGCCCTGACGACGGTCGCCCTGAGCTGGACGGCGCCGTCGAGCACGGGGGCGAAGGCGATCACCGACTACGACCTGCGCTACTTCGCGGGAAGCACGGACCCGACCGACGCCGCGGACTGGATCGAGGAGGGGGAGACCAAGGGCCACACCCACACCGGCACGGCGAGGACGGCGACGATCGCGAACCTGACGCCGGCCAGGGCGTACCGGTTCCAGGTGCGGGCGGAGGGCGACGGCGAAGGCGCCTGGTCGGACTCCGTCGGCGCGACGACGGCGACGCCGGGCGTGAGCAGCATCGTCCTGGGAGAGACGCCGACGGGCCAGAACGACACCTACAAGCTGGGTGACGTCGTGGGTGTGAGGGTCAACTTTGGCGCGGCGGTGGACATCGTGGGCAATCCCGTGCTCAAGCTGCGGCTCGCCACGGGCACCGAGAAGGACATGACGTTCGACACGTCCAAGACGCGGACGAACACGACGACCCTGGACTTCACCTATACGGTGGCGGCGGGAGACACCTCGGCGGGGATCGGCTTCGGCGCGAACAAGCTGAGCCTGGGCACGGGGGTGACGATCAAGGCCACCGGCACCGACACGGACGCCGTCCTCACGCACACGGCGGTCGCGGCGAGCACGGACCACAAGGTGGACGGCGTGCTGCCGGCGTTCTCGAGCGCGACCGTCGAGGGGACGACGCTCGTGGTGACCTTCTCCGAGTCCATCGACTCGGGCGGCACGAAGCCGGCGAGCAGCGTGTTCACCGTGACGGCGACCAGCGGCGGCACGAGCACGACGGTCAACGGCAGCGCGACGGCGGTGACGATCAGCGGCGCGACCGTGACGGCGACGCTGGCCTCCGCGGTGGCCGCCGACGCGTCGGCGACGGTGGCCTACGTCAAGCCGACGGCGAACCAACTGGCGGACTTGGCGGGGAACCAGGCGGACGGGTTCACGGGCAAGACGGTGAGCAACGAGCTGGACACGGCGCCGACCTTCGACGACGGCGACGAGGTGACGCTCATGATCGCGGAGAACAACGCCGACGGAGCGTCCGTGGGCACGGTGGCGGCGACGGACGCGGACGGCGACTCGCTGACCTATTCGCTGGCGAGCGGCGGCGACAGCGGCTCGTTCACGATCGTCTCCACCACCGGCGAGATCAAGGTGAGGTCCGGCACGACGCTCAACCACGAGTCGAAGGCGGAGTACTCGATCACCGCGCGGGTGACCGACGGCGAGGACGCGAGCGGCAACACGGAGACGACGGCGACGATCGACGACACGATCACGGTGACCGTCTCGGTGACGAACGTCGAAGAGCCGCCGGGCGCGCCGACGTCGTTGACGGTGAACACAATCGGGACAACGAGTATCGCCGTGAACTGGACGGCGCCGTCGGACACGGGGGCGAAGTCGATCACCGACTACGACCTGCGCTACTTCGCGGGGAGCGCGGACCCGACCGACGCTGCGGACTGGATCGAAGAGGGGGAGACCAACGGCCACACCCACACCGGCACGGCGACGACGGCGACGATCGCGAACCTGACGCCGGGCACGGCGTACCGGTTCCAGGTACGGGCGGAGAGCGACGGCGAGGGCGCCTGGTCGGACTCCCTCGGCGCGACGACCGCGCGGCCGGCGGTGTTCCGAATAGGGATCTCGACCTCTCCGACCTACAACCGCACCTTCAAGACGGGCGACGTCATCCAGGCCTTCGTGGATTTCAGCGACCCCGTGGACGTGACCGGCAGTCCGGTGCTGAAGATGCTGCTCGCCACCGGCCAGGAGCGGGACATGGCGTACAACCGGGATGCCGGTCACACCAACGTGACCCGCATCTTCTTCGACTACTCGGTGGCGGCGGGAGACGTTTCGACGGCCGGGGTCGCCTTCGAGGCGAACAAGCTGAGCCTCCCGTCGAGCGCGGCCATCAAGGCGACCGGACACTCGGTGAATGCCTTGCTCCCGCACGACGCGGTCGCGGCGAACGGGAACCTCAAGGTGGACGGCGTGGCGCCGACGTTCTCGAGCGCGGTCGTGAGCGGGTCGACCCTGGTGGTGACCTTCAGCGAGTCGATGAACGAGACGGTCTCCGCGGCGACGAGCAGCGTGTTCACGGTGACGGCGACCACCGGCGGCACCCCCACGACGGTCAACGGCAGCGGCACGGCGGTGACGGTCAGCGGCGCCACGGTGAGTGCGACGCTGGCCTCATCCGTGAATGCGGACGCGACGGTGACGGTGGCCTACGTGGTGCCGACCCACGGGCCCAAGCTCCTGGACGCGGCGGGCAATACGCTGGCCGCGTTCTCGGGCAAGACGGTGAGCAACGAGTCGCACACGGTGCCGGCCTTCGACGACGGCGACGACGTGACGCTCATGATCGCGGAGAACAACGCCGACGAGGCGTCCGTGGGCACGGTGGCGGCGACGGACGCCGACGCCGACACGCTGACGTACTCGCTGGCGAGCGGCGGCGACAGCGCCTCGTTCACCATCGACTCCGGCACCGGCGAGGTCAAGGTGGCGTCCGGGACCACGTTCAACTTCGAGACGAAGGCCGAGTACTCGTTCACCGCGCGGGTGACCGACGGCGAGGACTCGAGCGGCAGCCCGGAGGGGACGGCGACGATCGACGACACGATCGCGGTGACGGTCGAGGTGACGAACGTGGAGGAGCCGCCGGGCCGGCCGGACGGGCCGGCGCACAGCGGTTCTTCCCCGACGAGCCTCACGATGACCTGGTCGGCGCCGTCGAGCACGGGGGCGAAGGCGATCACCGACTACGACCTGCGCTACTTCGCGGGGAGCACGGACCCGGCCGACGCTGCGGACTGGATCGAGGAGGGGGAGACCAACGGCCACACCCACACCGGCACGGCGACGATGGCGACGATCCTGAACCTGACGCCGGGCACGGAGTACCGGGTGCAAGTGCGGGCGGAAGGCGACGGCGAGAGCCCCTGGTCGCTCACGGGCAGCGCGTCGACGACGCTGCCGATGGTGAGCAGCGTCGGGTTGACCGGATCGCCGCCGTCCGGTCAGAGCGACGGCTACAGGGTGGACGACGTCGTCAACGCGCAGGTGACGTTCGACTACGACGTGGACGTGACGGGTAGTCCGGTGTTGAAGTTGCTGCTGGCCACGGGCGTCGAGAGGGACATGACCTTCGACACGTCCGGATCGGTGACGAACACCCGGACTCTCGACTTCACGTATACGGTGGTGGAGGGAGACGTCTCGCGAGCGGGGATCGGCTTCCCCGCGAACGCGCTGAGCGCGGGGGCGGGGGTGACGATCCGGTCGTCCGGCAGCACGAAGGACGCCGACCTCACGCACTCGGCGGTGCCGGCGAGTTCGAGCCACAGGGTGAACTACACGCCTCCGCCGCCGGCGCCGCCGGGAGGAGGCGGCAGTCCGCCGCCAACGGAGCCGCCGCTGGCGGAGGAACCGAGGGCCGCGGGGCCGGAGGTGACCCTGACCTTCGAACGGGCGCTGGACCCGACCTCCGTGCCCGATCCGTCGGACTTCACGGTCACCGTGACGGAAGCCTCGTCGTCCGCCGTCTCGTCGTCCAGCGGGCCGGAGACGGTCGCGACGGCTCAGGAGGGGGAGTACCGGGTCACCGCGGTGTCGATCTTCGGCGCGACCCTGCGGCTCACGATCTCGCCGCCGATACCGGCGGGCGCGAGCGTCAGCGTGCAGTACACGAAGGGCGCCAACCCGCTGCGGGTCTCGGACGGTCAGCCGACGCCGACCTACCAGGACGTGCCCGACTTCGAGGAAGAAGTGACCAACGAGACGCGGCCCGGAGGTGGCGAACCGGATCCCGCGCCGGACCCGGAACCTGAACCCGAACCCGAACCCACCAACGGCCTGCCGGTGGCCGACGCCGGGACGGACCAGGACGCGGCGCCGGGCGCGAGGGTGCAACTCGACGGCTCGGGGAGTTCGGACCCGGACGGCGA
>VYDI01000016.1:6980-20417 GCA_009843505.1 Holophagales bacterium
TCGGGGAGTTCGGACCCGGACGGCGACGAGCTGAGCTACGCCTGGCTTCAGACCGGCGGCGAGACGATCACGTTGGAAGAACCGTTGACGGCGCGGGCGGCGTTCACGGCGCCGGTCCAGCCGGGGACGTTGACCTTCTCGCTGACGGTGAAGGACGGCATGGCCAGCAGCGCGCCGGACGAAGTCGCCGTGCGGGTCCGGGACCTGGCGCCCAGCTTCGGCGATGTCCCGTTCCAGCCGCCGGCCCTGGTCCAGGGCCGGGCGATCGAGCCGGTCGTCCTGCCCGAGGCGACGGGCGGCAACGGCGCCCTGACCTACAGCCTGACGTCGTCGCCGATGGGTCTTGCCGGTCTCGTGTTCGACGACACGACGCGTGTGCTGTCGGGGACGCCGACGGTGGCGGGCGCCTGGACCTTCACCTACCGGGTCGAGGACGCCGACGCCCACCGCGGCGACGGCGATGCGGCGCTGATCATCTTCCGCGTCACCTCGTCGCCGCCGACGGCGGAGCGCAGGGCCGTGATGGAGCAGACGCTCGCGTCCGTGGGCCGGTCGGCGATGAACAGCGCGGTGGACGCGATCGGCGCCCGGTTCGCGTCCGCCGGGACGCCACGGTCGAACGTCACGATCGCCGGCCAGCAGTTGACCGGCGGCGGTCCGGGTATCGCGGGGCGGCCGAGCGGCGGTTTCGGCGGTCCGGGAGGCGCCGGTTTCGGCTACGGCGGCCAGGGCGGATCCTCGGGCTTCGGCCTCGGTTTGGGTCAGGGTCCCGGCCAGGGCTTCGGTCACGATCCCGGCGGCCAGGGCCTCCGGCGCCTGCGAACGGACGCTGACAGCCTGCTGCTCGGCAGTTCGTTCGAGTGGTCGTTCGGAGGCGGAGTCGCCGAAGAGGCGGAAGGGGGCGGCGAAGGGGCCGGGCCTCGACTCTGGTCGGTCTGGGGCCGTGGCGACCTGAACTCCTTCAGCGGTCGGCCGGAGCAGGAGTCCCGCTTCGACGGCGATCTCCGCACCGGCTACCTCGGCGTCGACGTTCAGTCCGGCAGGTGGCTGGCCGGCCTCGCCGTGTCGAGGGGTTCCAGCGAGAGCGACTACAGCTTCGGCGGCGGCGACGCCGACTTCGAGCGTGGCCGCCTCGACACCTCGCTCACCACGTTGCATCCCTACGCCCGCTGGCGGCTCTCCGGCGGCGACGAGGTCTGGACGGTGCTTGGCCTCGGCTGGGGCGACGCGACGCACACGACCGGCGATGCCGCGGACCTGTCCGAGAGCAGCGACCTCTCGATGTGGATGGCCGCCGGCGGACTGCGCAAGGCGCTGGCCGCCTTCCGCGGCTTCGACCTCGCGTTGCGGGCCGACGCGGGTCTCGCCGAACTGAAGACGGACGGCGGTTCGCGGGCCGTGGACGGCCTGAGCGCCGGGAGCTGGCGCATGCGGGCGGGCGTGGAGGCGTCGCGGAGCTGGCAGGTCGCCGGGGGCGGCGTGCTGACGCCCTTCACCGAACTCGCCGGCCGCTACGACGGCGGCGACGGCGCGTCCGGAATGGGGATCGAAGTGGCCGGAGGCGCTCGCTACGGCAACGCCCGCTTCCAGGTCGAGGCCCGCGGCCGCATGCTGGCCCTGCACAACGAGAGCGGCTACGAGGAGAGCGGCGTGAGCGTGAGCGCCCGGATGGCGCCGAGGGAGACGGGCGAGGGCCTGTCGATGGAGTTCGGGCCGCGCTGGGGCGCCCCGGTCGGCGGCGCCGAGACGCTCTGGCAGGAGCAGTTGCCGCAGCACCAGAGGGGCGCCTTCGGCCCCGCCGGCGGACCCGGCGCGCATGGGGTCGACGCGGCTCTCGGCTACGGCTTCCTCGTGCCCGGCGTCAACGGCCTGTTGACGCCCTTCGCCGAAGCAGCCTTCGCGGGCCAGGGGAGGCGGTACCGGCTGGGAACCCGCTTCCTCGTCGCGCCCCTCGAACTCCAGCTCGAACTGGCCGCCGAGCAGGTCGAGGCCGGGTCGGCCGAGGACGCGACGGCGGCTCGCCGGTACGTCCTGAACCTGGGGTTCCGCTTCTGAGGGCGTGACCACGCTGCCGCCGGTCTCGGTGATCGTTCCCGCGCGCGACGCGGAGGCGACTCTCCCGGAGGCGCTCGAGTCGATCCTCGCCCAGGACTACGAGGCGGGCTTCGAGGTCATCGTCGCCGACGGTTCGGAGCGTGACGCCACCCGGAAACTCGTCCGCACCCGCTTTCCGGACGTGCATCTCGTCGCCAACCTCGGCCGCTCGATCCCGTCCGGCCTCAACCGCGCGCTCGAGGCGGCCCGCCATCCGGTGATCGCCCGCTGCGACGCGCGCGCGACGCTGCCGCCGGACTACCTGACCCGCGCGGTCGGCACACTGCGCCGCACCGGCGCCGTCAACGTCGGCGGCCGCGTCCTCCCGGCGGGCTCGACCTTCTTCGAGCGCGCGGTGGCGCTGGCGACGAGCACGCCGATCGGCGCCGGCGACGCCCGCTACCGGGTCGGCGGACCGGAGGGCCCGGTCGACACGGTGTTTCCCGGCGTGTTCCCGCGGTCGGCGCTCGAAGCCGCGGGCGGCTGGGACGAATCGCTGCCGCGCAACGAGGACTACGAGCTGAACTGGCGGCTGCGCGAGAACGGCGGCGTCGTGTGGTTCGACCCGGATCTCGCCGTCTCCTACCGGCCGCGCGGCAGTCTCGGGACGCTGGCGCGGCAGTACTTCGACTACGGGCGCTGGAAGCGGGCGGTTCTCGCGCGCCATCCGCACTCGTGGCGGTTGCGGCAACTGGCCCCTCCGCTGCTGCTGGCTGCGCTCGCGGCCTCGGCCGCGCTGGCCGCGGCGGGCGCCGCCGTGCTGGCCTTCGCCCCGGCGGCATCGGCAACCGGCACGGCGCTTCTCTACGCGGCGGCGATATGCCCGTTGAGCTACGCGTCGCTTCTGCTCGCCGCCGCCGCGGCCCTCGGCCTGTGGCGAATGCGTCCGGAGGCGGGTCTGGTTCCGCTCGCGGCGGCGACGGTCCACCTTGCCTGGGCGGCGGGCTTCTTCGCCGGCCCGCCACGCGGCGAGACGGGCGCATGAAGCAGGCGCCGGCCTACCCGGCACTCGAACGCCTGTTGCGCCTTGCCGTGTTCGCGGGCATCGCGCTGGTGCTCCTCACGCCCTTCGTGGTCACCACGGGACTCGTGTATCCGTTCATCGTCGGCAAGGCCCTGTGGTCCCGCTCGATCATCGAAGTCGTCTTCGCGCTCTGGGGGGTGCTGGCCCTTCTCAACCCGGACTACCGGCCACCCAGGTTCCGGCTGCTGGGACTGCTCGCGGCGGGTTTCGCCGTATCGGCGGTCTCGGCGGTCTTCGGCGTGAGCCCGCTGCGCAGCGTGTGGTCGACGTACGAGCGCATGCAGGGCCTGGTCGACGCGGCCCACTGGCTGGCGCTGGCGGTGGTGCTGGTTTCGGTGTTGCGGACGCGCGCGGCGTGGCGGGGGCTGCTTGGCGGCATCGCGGGGACCGGCGCCGGGATGGCCCTGGCGGTGGTCGCTCTCGCGCACGGCGCCGATGTGCCCCACTACGGCGGGCTGCCGGAGTTCGATCCGCCGCGGATCGGCGGGCCCCTGGGCAACCCGACCTTCCTCAGCGGCTACCTGCTCGTCGGCGTCATGGTTGCGCTCGGCCTCGCGGTCCGGGCCTGGCTCGTCGCGGCCAGGGGCGACGCCGCGGCCCCGGCCGTCGCCGGGGCGCGAACCTCGAGCGCGCCGCGGCCTGCAAGCGCGAGGGAGCGGAAGGCCTGGCAGCGTCGCGCGCGCGCCGCCCAGCGCGATGCCCCCGCGCAGCGGTCCGCAGTGCCTGGGTCGCCAAGGGCCGCCTTCGCGCTGTGGGCGATGGCGGCGGCGCTGATGCTCTGGGCCATGGCGCTCGCGGGCTCCGTCGGGGGTTTCGCCGGTCTGTTCGCGAGCCTCGGGTTCCTGGCTGTTGCCGGTGCGCTCGGCGGGCGGGGGCGCTTGCGGACGATCGCCGTCACCGCGCTCGTGGTTCTGCTGGGGATCGCGGCGGCGACCGGGCTGCGGGCCACTGCCGTGGACCGGAGCGCCGGGTACCTGCCCGGCCACCCGGTGGCGCGCTATGTCCTTTCGACGCATGTCACGCGTCCCGGCGTGCAGAGTCGTCTCGCGGCCTGGGAGGCGGGGCTCGAAGGGTTCGCGGAACGTCCGGTCCTGGGCTACGGCCCGGAGAACTTCATCGACGTCTTCGGTAGCCACGCCTCGGGCTACGGCGCCTTCGCCGAGCCGCACGACCGGGCCCACGGCAAGCTGGTCGAGGTGGCCGCGACCACGGGCGTTGCCGGTCTCGCCGCGTGGCTCGCCTTGTGGTCGCTCGCGCTCCTCGCCGTCTGGCGCGCCGCCTGGCGCCTGGAGGTGGCCGAGCGGGCGCTCGTGTTGTTCGCGGGCGCGGGACTGGTGGGTCACCTGGTTCAGGCGCAGTTCCTGTTCTACACGCCCACGTCGTCGCTTCAGGCCACGGTGCTGCTCGCCTTCGCAGCGGGTCTGGAAGGCGCCGCGTTCGAGGGCTCGCGGCGGCCGCGCCTTCCGGAGTGGCTGCGGAACGGCTGGCGGGCGCTGTTCGAACTGAAGGCGGCGCGTGTCGCACTTGCCGCGGCGGCTCTCGGGGCGGCGGTCGCCGGCCTTTCGGTTCACCGGTCCATCCTTGCCGCTGCCGATGTCGAGTACGTGTCCGGCGAACCGCCGCTCGAAGCCCTGGCGGGCGCCGTCGACGGCTTCCCGCCGCTGGCCGATGTACACCGGCGGTTGCTGTTCGACGGTCTCGGCAGGGAGTGGGCGCGGATTCGCGGGGAAGACGATGGCCGCGCCCGTCGTCTTCTGGAGCGGGCGGCGCGGGAGGCCGTCGAGGCAGAGCGCACCAGGACGGCGGAGTGGCGGCTCCACCAGGGCGCCGCGCGGTTGTTCGCGGTCGCCGCCGCGACGGACCCGGAGTACGAAGAGGAGGCGGAGCGGTTCCTGGCCAGCTCGCAGGCCCTGGCCCCCAATCGACCGGTGTTTCCCCCCGCTCTGCGCGCGCCCGACGCGCTCACTGGCGCGCGCCGGGCGGACGGCCGCTACGAGCTCCGCTGGCGCTGGCCCGAGTCGGCGGGTTACGTGGCGATCGAGGAGTCGGGCGGCGGCGCGCCCCGGCGCTTCCTTCTACACGCCTACGATCCCGCGCAGACTTCCTTCGTTCTGCCCGAGGGGCGCGAGCCGGGTGTGCTGCGCTACCGCATCAAGGCTTGCTGGTTTCCCGGGCAGTGCAGCGCCAACGTCGAGTGGCCAGCCGTCGGAGAGGGGAGCGACGGATGAGCGGCCGCGAGGCCTGGAAGCGGCCCTTCGATCTCGTCCTCCTGCTTCTGGCGCTGGTGCTGCTGGCACCGCTGTGGCTCGTGCTCGGGCTCGTGATCGCTCTCGCCATCCGACTCGACGACGGCGGTCCGGTGCTGTTCCGCCAGGACCGGCTGGGCCGCGGGGGTCGCGTCTTCGAGATCCTCAAATTCCGGACCATGGTCGTCGACGCCGAGGAGCGGTTCGGGCCGCAGTGGGCGGCGTGGAACGACCGCCGGGCCACGCGGGTGGGGCGGGTGCTGCGCCGCTTTCACCTCGACGAGCTGCCCCAGGCGGTCAACGTGCTGAAGGGCGAGATGAGCCTGGTCGGTCCGCGTCCCGAGCGCCCCGGCAGAGCCGAGCGGATCGCCCGCTCGGTGCCGGGATTCGCGGAGCGCCTGGCCGTGCGTCCCGGTATCGCCGGCCTTGCCCAGGCCCGCGGCGGTCACGACGTCGGTCCGCGCGACAAGCTGCGCTACGACCGGCTCTACATCGAGGCGATGAGCCCCTGGCTCGATCTGAAGCTGTCCGTGACCTGTCTCGCGCGGGCGCTGCGGGCCTCCCCGTCACCGGCGGGTCGCGGCCGGGCCGCCCGCGCCGCTCGCCGTCCCGTAGCCTCCGACCAGGATCCGGCCGGTGTCCACGGCTCCCGGACCGGTGGTTGAAGCGGCCGTGGCGATCACGCCCCGGCCGGCCGCCGTGCGTTGCAACGACTGGCGCGCGGTCGAGCTGCCGGCGCCGGGCGCGTTCGCCGGGACCGAGCCGCCGCTGAGCGTCGTCGTGCCCTGTTTCGAGGCGCCGGAGGCGCTGGAACTGACGCTCGCGGGCCTCGAGGGCCAGGATTACCCGAAGGACCGGTTCGAGGTCGTCGTCGTCGACGACGGCTCCTCGCCGCCGGTCGCGGTTCCCGGCTCGACGCCGCTCGACCTGCGGGTCGTGCGCCGGGAGGCCGGCGGCTTCGGGCTCGCGGCCGCGCGCAACGCCGGGGCCTGGGCGGCGGCGCACGAGATCCTCGTGTTTCTGGACGGCGACGTGATCCCCGAAGCCGGCCTGCTCGCCGCCCACGCCCGCTGGCACAAGGGCGTGGCGGACGCGCTCACGCTGGGTTTCTGCGCCAGCGTGTCGGCCGCCGGCCTCGACGCCGCCGCGATCCGCGGGCGGGCCGGACCGCTGGCCGACCTGCTGGCCGGCCGGCCGTACGACCCGCCCTGGCTCGAACGCCACATGGCACGGACGGACGATCTGACGTCGCGGCACGACGATCTGTTCCGGGCCGTGACCGGCAACAACTTCGGGATCCGCAGGGCGTTCTTCGAGGAGGTGGGCGGATTCGACGAGTCGTTCGACCGCTACGGCGGGGAGGACACCGAGTTCGGATACCGGGCCTGGTGCCGGGGCGGACTGCTGGCGCCGGTGCGCGACGCGTTCGGCTGGCATCAGGGCCGCTGGGGAGCGGACCGCGAGCGCAAGGAGCGCGAGCAGGATCTCCAGGCCGTGAAGCTCGCGGAGCTGATCCCCGACCCCGGCTTTCGGCGTCACGGCCGCGGGCCCGTCTTCGCGGTGCCGTGCCATGTTGCCGCCATCGACGCCGGAGACACGCCGGCGGAACGCCTGCTGGGGCTCGCGGACCGGCTGCTGGCGGATCCGGCCGGCGATCTGGTCGTCCGGATCGAGATGCCGGCGGACCGCGACGATCGGCGCTTCCCTCCGCGACCTCTGGGCGCGGACACGAGGATCACTCTCGGGCCGGCGGGGACGGCGCTGGAGCGGTTCCCGCACTCGCCGTTCCACATCGCGATTCCGGCCGGCGTCGAGCCGCCCCGTCGCCTGGTGCCGAAGCTGCGCGCCGCCCTCGGCGACGCCGCGAAGGCGGAGGTCGTCCTGCCGGACGGCGCGCGGATCGTCATCGCGCGAACCTGGGCCCTCCACCGCGCGCGCCGCGCGGGTGGGTGCGTCGAGGAGATTGGGGAATCGCGCACCGTCCCGATGCCCCGCTTTCGCTTCCGCGCAGGCCGCCCCGTCGCCTGGAGCGCTCCCCGCGCGCGCCCGCGGCGGGGCGCCTGCGCCGCGGCCGCGCGGATCCTGGCCGAGGTCCGGCAGGCGGGCGGAAGCGGGGGATTGCGCCGGCTCTTCGCCTGGCTCGCCGCGGCCCTGCGCTGGCGGTTGCGCGAACTGCGCGAACTACGCGATGCCGCCGGGCCCGGCGCGGCGCCGGGCGGGAGATCGGAACGCTGATCTCCCACCGGCATCGGTGCATCTACGTGAAGGTTCCGAAGTGCGCGAGCACGGCGATCCTGGAGTGGTTCACGGGCCGCGGCGGCGGCTGGCACAGTTACCGGCCTGACTGGTACGGAGGGCTTCTCGCGGAGCGCGCCCGGGATCTGGCACGGCTGATCAACCTCTACCCCGACTACTTCACCTTCTCCTTCGTGCGCAACCCCTACGCGCGGTTCGTGTCGCTCTGGCGGCACGCGCGACGGGTGGCGTCCGACCGGGCCCGCCTCTCCCCCGAATGGCCCGGTCCGGAGCACTACGGCGATCTGAAGCAGTTCGCCGAACTGTGCGCGGAGCTGCGCGCGGACTTCCGGGACCGATGGGGCCGGGACGCGCGCGCGTTCTTTCGCGCCAACGGCGCGAGGACGTACGGTCCCGCGCGGATCGAACTCCGTCATCTGCGCTTCGTCGTCATCCACATGCCGCCGCAGACCGACTTCCTGCCGGACTGCAACCCCGAGCGCCTGTTCGGTGTGCGCCGGATCAATGCCGATCCGCTCTCGTTCGTCGGGACGGTGGAGACGATGGAGGAGGACTTCGCGCGCCTGGCAGCGGCGCTGGGTCTGCCGGACGACCGGCTGCCGGTGCGCAACGCTTCGGGGAAGGAGGCCGGCGGCGGCTACGCCGGCTACTACGACGCCGCGGCCCGCCGCCTGGTCGAGGAGCTCTACGCGGAGGATCTCGCGTTCACCGGCTTCACGTTCGATGGAGCGCGTTCCGCGCCGGCCGCGCCGGACTGGCCGCCGGAAGGCGTCAGGGAGCGCCCCGACCGGCGGCGCAGTCCGCGCACCCTGCCGGTGCGCGCCTGGCGAAGGCTGGCCGCGCTCGAGATCATGGCCGAGGAGCGCCTCGTCCGCTCGCCGGCCGCGGTGCGGCTGCTTCGTCCCCTCAAGGTGCTGCGCGGCTTGCCGCGGTGAGCGCCGGGGCCCTGGTCGCCGGCCGCGTGATCCGAAACGCCTACTCCGGCGTGTACCAGATCGGCGAGGACCAGGCGCGTTCCTGGATCGTCGGCGAGACGTCGTAGCGCGGCTCGACGCCTTCGCGCAGGGCGTCCCAGGTCGACCAGCGGCAGGTCGGGTTCTCGAGGACGCGCACGTAGTAGAAGGCGCGCTTGGAGGCGTCGAAGTCGGGGTCCGTCCAGACCGCCTGCAGGCTGTCCGCTCCGGAGTCGTCGCTGATCTGGCAGGTGGCGAGGTCGACGGTGGCGCCGTTGTCGGGGCAGCGGTGCGTGGCCGGGTCGACCTCGGCGCCGTCCGAGCAGGCGACGTCGTAGACCATCTCGGCGCCCTGGCCGTCGCTCGACCATCCCTTGACCACCTGCACGCGGTCGAGCGGCGCGGCCATCGAATCCCTCATCGCCATGACGGCGAAGGTCGGCGCTTCGCCGATGTCGGCAGCCAGCAGGTCGCCGCCCATGGGCACGCCTTCGGCGTAGGCCCTGGTCAGGAACTCGGCATCGTCGAGGTCATCGTCCGTGAAGGCGCCGGCGAAGAAGCGGACCATCATGCGCGGTCCGGACGTGCCGAACGTCTCCTTGTTGCGCATCGCGTCGAAGATCGCCTCGCGGGTGTTTTCCTCGGCCCAGACGCCGGCCAGGCCGGAGGCGCCCCAGGTGTAGTAGTAGGTGTCGCGGAAGGTCCGGCCCGAGCCGTCGTCGGTACGCATTGCCGCGTCCGACTGCTGGGCCGCGTCGCCCAGGGTCTGGTTGGCGCCGGTGCCGGGCACCGAACCCCGAAGCTGGGGGGTGGCGTCGAGGAGCCCGACCTTGGACCAGTAGTCGTCCTCCCGGAAGGCGCCGCCGGAGACGTGGGTGTCGCTGGCGCCGATGATGCCCAGCTTGTACGGATTCGTCAGACCGCCGTCGGCGAGACGGATGCCGCGGAGCAGGGCGTCACGGACGTAGCTGCCTTCCGGTTGGCTGATGATCGTCGTCGCGATCTTGTACGGCATGATCTCGAAGTCGGCCCACTCGTCGTTGGGCGACAGTGCCGGATGCGTGTCCGACGTGCCCTTGACCTGGGTGATCTCGACGAGCGGCTCGTTGCGCATACGCACGTCGACGTAGTTCTCGTCGAGAGCGTCGCCGTAGAACTGCTCCATCTCGAACATGCGGCCGCCGGAACCGTTCGGGTTGTGCGGAATGGCGAGCGCGTCCATGCCGAGATCCCGCCAGCCGTCCATCGCCGCCCAGAGATCCTCGGGGTTCTGGGAGTCGATCCGGCTGAACGGAGCGTCGGGGGCGTCGGATCCGCGAAAGACCACGTTGCGGTGCAGGTTGTCCCGCTCGTAGCCGGACGAAGTGAACTCGTAGGCGATGAAGGCCGTGAAGTTCCCCGGGTCGTTGTGTGCTTCGGCCGCCTCGATGATCTTGGACCAGGCGTCCCGGACGACGTCCAGGCTGAGGTGCTCGTCCTCGCCCTTCCGGGCGCCCAGGTAGGGCCGCATGCCGACGAAGATGCCGCGGCGCTCGTCGGCCTCTTCAGCCGCGCGCATGTCGGCGGCGATCGGGTGACCGTAGGCCGCGGAGCCCTCTTCGGTCATCGCGGGGAGCATGCCCAGGTACATGCCGTGGTCGGTCACGCCCTGAAAGTCGAGCGGCCGGTCGAGCTTCATGTCGAAGCCGGCGGGGTGCTTGATCGTCCCGCCCTTGGCGAACTCGTAGGCGTCGTTCGGATCCGTCGTCGTGCCGAAGATGAAGGCGTCGAACGAGTAGCGGGTATGGACGTGGAGGTCGCCGAAGTACGCGTTCTTCGTCGGGTTCGGTGCCTCGGTCGCGACCTCCGTCGGCTCACCGGCGTCGGCGGAGTCGTCGCCGGGCGCGCAACCGGCGATCCACAAGGCGGCAAACGCGGCAACCGCCGCGGACATCGTCAGCTTCTTCATCGGCTTCTCCTCAAGAGGGGTTCAAGGCAGTCTACTATTGGGTACTGCAATCGTTGTTTGAGTTTCCTGCTCCGGATCGTGAAGGGAGGTTTCGCTGTGCGGAAGCCGACGGGCGGATTCGTTCTTGTCGTAGGGATGCTGGTGGCTGCGTCGCCGGTGCTGAGTGCCGAGTTGGACCCGGACCTCAGGGCTCGCGTCGACGCGTTGATCGCGGATGTCGCCGAGTCCCCGACCACGGTCTCCAACGTCGCCGAGCGCACTCCGGTCCTGTGGGAATGGGCGAATGCCGTCTCCATGCAGGGCGGCTTCGTGCCCAAGAACCTGCCCCTCGTGGCGTTCTACGGTCCGTTCCCCCGGCCTGGAACGGAGCCTGCGCCTTTCCAGTTGGCGTCGATGGACGACTACGTGCGCCAGCTCGCCTGGCTGGAGGAGGACGACGAGGCTCTCGGCACCGTGACGCGAACGGGGTCCGAGGTGTTCGAGGCGCGCAGTTGGGTGACGCTCGAGGTCGTCTACGCCGTCGGTTCGCTCGGCATGGAGGAGGGCGGCGGGATCGTGATCTCGACGCAGGGCGCCGGCGGCTACGGCCTGCTGCAGACCACGGACCCCGCCGGCGATCACTACGTGTCCGCGCGCGTGAACCGTGAAGGCATCAGCCTGGAGCAGGATACGCACCCGATCTGGGGACCGTACGGCGGCTTCCGCGGTCCTGCCGGTTTCCCGACTCTTCGGGTTCGCGGCGGGGATCTGGCGCCGGGCGACACGATCGCGTTGACCTACGGAGACCGGAGCGGTGGTGGCCGCGGTCTCGGCATCGGCGAGTTCAGCAACGACCGGATCTCCCTGCCGATTCACGTCGACCCGGGCGACGGCAGGGTCTACGAGATGCCGCCGGCGACGTACGAGGTCGTGGGCGGAGCTGCGGAGCGGGTCCACGGCTTTGCTCCGTCGATCGTCGGCGCCGGCGAGACGTTCACGATCTCCGTGCGCGCCGAGGACCGGGTCTACAACCGGGCGACCCGGGACATTCCGGCCCTCCAGGTGCTGCTCGACGGCGAGCAGGTGGCCGAACTGCCGGCCGGGCAGGCGATCCACCTGGTCGAGCTTGTGGCCGACGCGGAGGGAGTGCAGCGCTACACGTTCCGCAGCCCGGACGGCGAGGTGACGGGCGCCGCCAATCCGGTCTGGGTACGGGCGGACCCCGAACACCGGCTCTACTGGGGCGAGACCCACGGTCATTCCGGCTTCGCCGAGGGCCAGGGCACGCCGGAGGGCTACTTCGCCTTCGCCCGCGACGACGCCCGCCTCGACTTCATCACGATGAGCGAGCACGACATCTGGCTCACCGACGGACTCTGGGAGGAGTTGAACGATGCGGTCCGTGAGTTCCACCGCGAGGGGGAGCTGCTGGTCTTCGCCGGCTACGAGTGGACGTCGCCGCGCCAGCGCGGAGGTCACCACAACGTGTTCTTCCGGAACGTCGGCATGCAGCGTGTCGGCGTGCAGGCGGCGCCGAACCTCTCCGAGCTCTACCGGGGGCTGCGCGCCGAGTACGACACCGCCGACGTGCTGATCATCCCCCACGCCCACCAGAACGGGGACTGGCGGCAGAGCGATTTCCAGATGGAGAACCTGATCGAGATCATGTCGGGCCACGGCACCTTCGAGTGGTTCGGCAGCCGCTACCTGGAGCAGGGCTTCCGGGTGGGCTTCGTGTCGGCGTCGGACGACCACCGGGGTCATCCGGGCTACTCACCCGGTCATCAGGCCGGCGCCTCCGGGCGCAGGTCGAACATCTTCCAGTTCGGCGGTCTTGCCGCCGCCTGGGCGCCGGCCCGCACAACGGACGCCGTGTTCAACGCGCTCAAGGCGCGCCACGCCTACGCCACCACCGGGGCGCAGCGGATCGTGCTCGACGCCCGGCTCAACGGGGCGCGGATGGGCAGTGAACTGGACCAGACCGATCGCCGTGTGCTCGAGGGGCGGGCGATCGGCACCGGGCCGATTCACCGCGTCGACCTGATCCGCAATGGCGAAGTCGTGGCGACCTTCGACACCCGCGGCGCCGGCGGCTCGGCGCTGCCGGCCGGCCAGTTCGAAGCCCTGGTCAGCTTCTTCTCGGAGACCTGGGTCGACATCCGGGACAACCCGCGGGGCCAGCGGCCGTGGCGGGGCACCGTGACGGTCGAAGGCGCGAAGCTGGTCGGCGGTCGTCTGACCGGGACGCCGCTGCCGCCGGACGGCTTCGGTATCGACGGGAACACGGCCAGCTTCGACTTCACGACTCGGGGCTCGCGCCGGTCCTTCGCGCTGGTGCTGGAGGGCGATCCGGCGGCGGTCCGGCTCAACCTCGGGATCGCGGCCGCCGTGGAGTACGGCACCGCGCCGACTCAGGTGCGCACTCCCCAACGATTCGCTGCGGCGGAGTTCACGCTGGCCCTGCCGGCGGCGCCGGGAACGTCGGCCGATGCTCGCGGCGGCAACGAGCACGTGTTCCACGAGGGCGACTACCGCGACAGCGTCCGCGTCGACTTCCTCGAGGGACTGCGCGACGACGTCACCTTCCGGTTCACCGACTTCGGCGAGGAGGAGGACTGGTACTACCTGAGGGTCGAGCAGATCGACGGCCACCTCGCCTGGTCGAGCCCCTGGTGGGTCGGCGGCGAGAAGCCGCGCTAGACGGCGACGTTGTGGCGGTGGCGGGCACCCGCCGGTCCGGGGCCTGAGGGGGTAAGGTCCCAGCGGGCGCTCGCGCTCTCTCGGAAGAGGGGAGGTTGGCGCTCGCTCCGCTTCACTCGCTCCGGTTGGGCGTCGGTTGCTGGAAGGACGTTGGCCGTCGCTCGTTCAGAGGCCGCTGGGACCTTACCCCCTCAGGCCCCGGACCGGCTGGAGGTCGTCGGGCGGTCGGGACGAATG
>VYDI01000020.1 GCA_009843505.1 Holophagales bacterium
GGTTGGGGCGCCACGGTGGCTCGGCTGCGCTAGCAACCAGACACGGGGGCGGCGATGAAGAAGGCGATCGCGGCGGCGGTCCTCGTCGGCTTGCTCCTGGTTCTGACGACCACGCGATTCGGCATCTTCATCGTCTTCGACGTTCTGGGAGACGTCGGCTCCGACAATCTGCCGACCGACCCCACCGCAGGACCCCTGGTCCTTTCCGGCGCCCTGAGAGCGAAGGAGCGGATCCCGTTGCCGGAGTCGCTGGAGCAGGCTTCCGGGCTCCACGTCGACGGTCAACACATCTACGTCAGCACGGATCAGGCGGAGCTGTTCACGCTGTCGCATACGGGCGTCGAGGCTCGACCGGCGAGCCGCCTGCTGGGCGGCCCGTTGATCCTGCGGCAGGGACGTCTGGAGGGCATTACCGTAGACCGGAACCGGCTCCTCGGCATCGGCGAGTTGGGAGCACTCAGGTCGTGGCGGTACGACGAGGAGCGGTGGCAACCCGGCGAATCAACGGCGTTGCCGGACGGTCTCGAGAACCTGGAGTTCACCGGAATCACCCGGTTCGGCACCGACCTCCTTGCCACCGCGGACGATGGTCTCGACATCTGGAATCTCGGCACGGGCGATCGGCACCAACTCGATCTCGGCTCTTACCTGCGGCCCGGACGCAGCGCCGACGGCCTGCTGGTCTCCGGGATCACCGCGGACGCCTCGTCCGTCTACCTCGTAACCGAGAACTACGCCTCCATCCTTCGAGTCGATCCGATCGCCTGGCGGGTCCTGGACGTCTGGGGCATCGACGCCGGAGAATCGTCTGATATCGCCGTGCTGGACGGTTCCGCCTACGTGACCGTCGATCACAACTACTTCGATCCGCGGCCGCCCCTCCTGGTCTACGAGCTGCCCCGCTCACCGGATCGACCAGCCTGGTAGCGCGCCCACAGCATGCCGAGGCCGAACGCGATCAGCGGCGTCGCGATCAGCAGATCGGAGGGGCTCAGGGTGTACACGGGCTCGGCCGCGAGGGCCTCGGTCAGGGTCTGGTCCGGGGACGGCACATCCGGCGTCTCGCCGCCAAGAACTCGAGTGACCGCCGCGCCCGCCTCGGGGCGCTCGGAGCGCAACTGGTAGGCGAGCCAGCCGCCGAGGGTTACGCCGGCGAGAAGGAACTGCGCGCTGGCCCGTCGCAACTGGGATTCGGCCTCGCGGTGCGCATGTTCCCGCTCGCCCGACGTGAGGTCGGGATCCTCCACGAGCTTCCACCGCTCAACGTCTATCTCGGCCCGGCGCCGGGTCGCCGCGATGCCGGACACGAAGCCGATCGCCGCCACCAGCACGTGCAGGACCCAGACCAGGCCGGGAACGTCTCTGGGGATGAGCTGGACCCCGACGATCGTCAGGATCGCCAGCCCCAGGAAGACCGCCGACCAGACGACGGCGATGCTCTGCAGTCGCCGCAAGTTCATCTGACGCCACATCCTACGCGCCATGACTACGCATTTCGACGATCTCCCGGTCCAGACCGCCATCGATCTGGGCGCGCCGTCCGTGAGCTACTCCCGGATGAACCGCTCGTCAGGCCGCGACGGCGTCAGCGAGCCGGCTCGCGGAACCGAACAACGCCACGCTCCAGCACGTGCCGCCGTCTAGTGGCCGGCGGAGCCGCACGACGCCATCCGACTCCCGATCCGCCCGAACTACTGCGCCGGACTCTCGAAGAGTCCGCTCTACTTCGCGGATTCCCTTCCACTTGCCCCCCGAACGCGGAGGCGCAGTGATGTACGCGTGCCTGGTGTGGTCGAGGATTCGGTGGATGTCCTTCTCCGTGGGCAAGACGCGCCCCCCTCGCGTCCAAGGCGCAACGACCGCCATCGGACTCGGAGCCAGCAGTTTCTCCCACACCGCCGGGTCGTCGGCGCCTTTGGAGCCATGGTGAGGCACCTTGTAGGCCGATGCCACTCCCTCCGGTCTCGCCTTTCCTGCCACGATACGAGCCCAGCCGGCCCGCTCGAGGTCCGCCCCGAGAAGGACGACGATGTCGCCACCAGCCAGCCAGAGCACGACTGAGACCTCGTTCGGCGAAGGCTCCGAGAGCCTCCGTTTGGCTTGGCCGCTCTCGGGCGTCAGGCTGGCGAGCACCTGCAGGAACCTCTCGAACGTCGAATCGTCCGGTGACAGTGCCCACACTTCAGCAGTTGGCCATCGGTGAACTCGCCTATCGGCTAGGGCCCAAAGCGGCTGCCTCGAGCGGTCAAGGCGACTGAACACGCCGTGCATCTCCCTGACCCCGGAGCCCAGTTGAGACTGCCGCCGGCCTTCCAGCGTTCTCGCTGCCGCCAGGAACTCCCCCGTCCGCAGAGCGGCCGAGCAACAGAAACGGGCCCGGCCGCACCGCGCCACGACTTCCTCCATTCCACGAATGTGGTCGTCATGCCAGTGAGTCGCGACCACCAGACCGACGGACTCCGCCGGGTTGACGCCAATTTGCTCAAGGTACCGAAGTGGGCGAGGTTCACCCGTCGAGTCGACGCACGAATCAACGATCATCCACGCACCTCCGCCCAAGTGAACGACGACGCTCTCGCCGTAACCCGGTCCGATCAGCGTGACTTCGAGTTCGTTCGGGTCCGGCGCGCCGCCGAGACCTGCATTCACAACTCGAACTTCTCCATGGTCTCTCGGGCCCACTCGCGACCAGCGCGAAGGTCGCTCTCCGTAACGACCGGGAGGTCCCGAACGTGGATCCGCGACACCCGCTGCGTCGTGCCGCCCGGCGTCCGTTCGTAGCCGATGACCCAGCGGAAGATGCTGCCGACTTCCAATCGATCCCGGCCGTGAGAAATCTCGTTCAACGGAATCGAAGCGCTCTCCGTGTCGTAGAGGGCGCCGGCAGTCACATCGAGGAGACGCGCCTCAAACGTCTCTTCACCGATCTCGACGACGCAGCCCTCCCACTCCTGGAGAGCGCAAAGCGTCGCCTGCGAGCTAGCTGTGTCGGCTCTGGCTGCGGGTACCCCTGCAAAGTCCACAGTCGTCACCCTTGCAGACGACGTGTCCAGGGAATCCTGCTCCGACTCAGCGCGTGTGCTCCCCGCGAGGTCTAGAGACGAGGAGTCCTCGACAAGACGCATGATGGGCTCATGACGCAGGCTAGCGCCGAGACCACCCGGGGCGTTCCCGTCAACCGACCTCGATCCCAAAGGCAGCCGCTCCACGGCACTGGAAGCCGACATCAGTGTTCCGCCTCCGCGAGGGACATGACCTGGTCGATCAAGGCTTCGCCCCGCCTTGTCGACTCCTCAAAGTCTCGTTCGAGCCTATCGACAAGAGCAGCGCCTCCTCCCTGGCCCTGCTCACCAGCGGTGTAGTGGTCGTTGACGCGCACATAGACTCCCCAGTGCTGGAGGCGCTCGGAAGGCTCCACTGTCACGTTGATCTGATCGTCTGAAGGACGATCGTCCGGTCGGTGCTGCCTCATGGTGAGAGAGATCATTCCCCCATGGTCCCCGTCCGGCTCCAATGAACAACCCCACTCGCCCCAAGGCGCGGTCGGCGCCAGCTTCCGGCCGATGCGGTCCCGCTCGGCCAGGCTCTGCACCCGAAAGTGGACTTCCCGGTTCATTCCGAGCGCCTTGATCGGCGTATGGGGCAGCTTCTCCCGGAACGTCCGCACGACGAGGTCACTCAGCCGGATCGTTGGCGCCTGCGAGGTCTCGACGACGAATTTGTCGGGCCGAACGCGCAGCTTCAACCATTCGGCATCGAACTGCGTGACGTTGGGGTGCGCCACGCCAAGCTCGGCACTCTCCACGGTTGTTCTGGGAAGGAGTCCCTCCAGGCCGAACCAGGCGGGAGTGAAGATCGCCGGATTGAAGGAACCAAGCAGCACAACGCTTACCGTGCTGATGTCCGGCTCGATTCGCACGATGTCTCCGTCAGTGGTTCGGCCCTAGAACGAAGGGCTGCCTACGGCATCAAGTAGCTCGGGGACGATACACGACCTCGCCCTCTTGATGCCGAACGGGACTAAGGCTGCGCCCCAACCGCACCGCCCTTCGCCTACCTTCTGCCCAGCAGGTCGAGCAGGCCCAGGGTGAGCCCCGGCACATACGTGATCAGCAGGACGCCGAAGCCGAGGATGACCAGCGCCGGCACGGCGGCCCGATAGACCGCGAGCAGCGGCCGTTCGAAGCGGTAGGACGCCAGGAACAGGTTGAGGCCCACCGGCGGCGTCAGGTAGCCGAGCTCCAGGTTGGCGACGAAGATGATCCCGAGATGGACCGGGTCAACCCCGAAGGCCAGGCCGAGCGGGATGATCAGCGGCACGACGACGACGGTGGCCGAGAAGATGTCCATCAGGCAGCCGACCAGCAGCAGGAAGACGTTGAGCGCAAGCAGGAAGACGATCTTCGACTCGATGTTGTTCTGCACCAGTTCGACGAGAGCCTGAGCCGCCTGGGCGTCGACCAGCCAACTGGTAAGGCCCATGGCCGCCACCAGGATGATCAGCACGCCGCCTACCAGCACGCCGCATTGCCGGAAGACGGCCAGGAGGGGCTTGCCCAGCTTCACGTCGCGGTGCACCAGGCACTGGACGACGAAGGCGTAGAGAGCCGCCAGGGCCGCGGTTTCGACCAGGGTCGCGTAGCCGCTGAAGAACGCGCCCAGGATCACGACAGGCAGCAGCAGCTCCCACTTGGCGGCCCAGAGCGCCCGCGCGATGCCGCCGCCGTCCTCCACCGTGGAGGCCCGGACCTTGCCGGTTCCACGGCGCAGACCCTCCCTCACTCCCCAGGCCGCGATGAGGGCGATCAACAGCAGGCCCGGCAGCAGGCCACCAATGAAGAGGTCCTCGATCGGCACCTCCGCCACGATGCCGAAGAGGATCAGCGGCAAAGCCATCGGCAGCAGAAGGCCGAGCGAACCGGAGGCGGTAAGCAGGCCGAGCGAAAAGCGTTCACGGTAGCCATCGGCCGAAAGGGCGGTGAAGAGCACGCCGCCCAGCGCCAGGATCGTGACTCCCGAACCGCCCGTGAAGACGGTGAAGAACGCGCAGACGACGGCGCAGACCACCGGAGTGCTGCCCGGCACCCAGCCGAACAGGGCCCGAAACACCCTGAGCAGCCTCTCCGACGCCCCGCCCTCGGCGAGCAGGAATCCGGTCAGCGTGAACAGCGGGATCGCCGCCAGGGTCGGCGACACGGCGAGCCGGTAGCTCTCCGCCGGGACCGCCGCGAGCGGCACGAAGTCGGAAAGGAACAGGAACACCGCCGCACCGCCCAGAGCAGCGAAGATCGGGCCGCCAAGGAGAGTCGAAGCCAGGATAAGCACCAACCACGGCGTGGCCGCTCGATCAGCGAAGGAGTCCGCGTTGGCGCCGATCCACAGACCGAGCACGATGCCGAACCCGGCCAAAGCCCGGCCTGTCCACAGGTCCGACGATTTCCATGCTAGGCGCAGCGCAAGGATCGCGAAACCGACCGGCATGATCGCCTGGCCCGCCCAGACCGGCACTCCGGCCGCCATCTCGATGCCGCCCTCGCGCTCGATCTGGACCAGGTCGAGACTGGCCGTGCCCAGCAGGGTGGCGACCATCGCGCTGACGCCGCCGGTAAACACCGCGGCAACGGCCCGAAACCTGCCTTCCGGCAGGAAGTTGCCCGTGGCCAGGGCGAGCAGGCGTCCTTCTCTCGCCGCCAGGCCCGCTCCCAGGAACGCGATCCACAGGGTCAGGTGCTGCTCGAACGGAAGCGCGCCCGGAATGCCGGTGCCGAGCTGCCGGACGACGATCTCCGCCAGGGGCAGGAGCACCATCGCGCCGAGCAGGACGATCGAGACACTGTCCTCCAGCCGGTGGAGGAAGCGCACCGGGGCCCAGGGACGGACCGCGGCGTCGCTCTCAGTCAACCGAAGACTGCCGGCGATAGGCGTCCCGAACCGCCGTGGCTCGGTCGAAGATCGCTTCCGGAACGGTGTTCCCCCGCATGCTGGCCGCGAAGTCGTTGGCGATCTCCACCCAGTCGTCCTCGACCTCGGTGCCCACGATCGGTACGACTTCCAGGCCCTGGCCGCCCATCAGCCCGACCGCCGTTTGCTCGATCGTGGGAATCGTCTCGAAGATCTGGTCCTCGGCCCGCTGACCGGCCTTGATCATCACCTTCCGGTCCTCTTCGGAGATCCGGTTCCATGCCCGCTTCGTGACGAGGATCGCCCCCATCATGGGAATCAGCGGAATGTCGGCGAAGTACTTGGCTTGCTTGAAGAACTGGACCTGCATCGCGTAGATCGGCGGTACGGCGAGCGCGTCGATCATGCCGGTCTGGAGCCCGGTCATCATGTCTGTTGCCGCGAGCGAGACGGGCTTGAAGCCGCCCTCGCGCCACCAGTTCGCCATGGCCTCATCGCCGGTCCAGGTGAAGATCTTGAGCCGCTGCATCTCCTCGACCGTGCGCGCCAGCTCGTTCGTGAAGAAGTGGACCTGGCCCACGTAGCCCCAGCCGAGAAGCACGAAGCCCTCCTCGTCCAGCGTCTCGCGCAGACCGGGGGTCAGCTCGCGCAGCACGTGGAACATCTCCTGTTCGTCGTGGAAGAACAGGGGGATCTCGAAGACGGTGAAGTCCTTCGAGATATCGGTCAGGCCACGGACGGACAGGGCGGCCGCGTGGTACTGGCCGATCTTCATCTTGCGCAGGATGTCCGGCTCGTCGCCCGCCACGCCGCCGGGGTAGATCGTGAGAGTGACCCGGCCGTCGGTACCGGTCTCCCAGTCCCTGCCCATCGTCTTGAAGAAGCCGTCCCAGGGCGAGCCGTCGGGCGAGAGCGTCGCCATCTTGATCGCGAAGCCGGCGCCGGCGACAGGCTGCGCGGCGAACGCCGCGATCAGGATCAGCGGCGCGAACCGGACGAATGGCCTGGCAGTGTTCACCAGCCGGCACTGTATCAACGGCCGATCTCGCGCTCCCCCACTACGCGGCGCTCGACGCCCCACGCCCGCCAACGGGCCGGCGGCGGTCTGACCTCGCCGTCGTCGTCCCCGTCGCCCGCGGCAACCAGAAGGAGGCGCAACCGGTCGAGCAGCCCCGCCGCCCTGCGATCCCGTCCACAGCTCCGCTCCACCACCGCCGCAGCGAGCGACCGCTCCTGCTCCGCGTCCACGAGCATCGTCGTCGGCCGGCACCAAAGCACCGAGCCCACCAGGGCCTGGCGGCTCGGTTCGAGAGCCAACACCGCCAGGTTCGCGCAGCACCAGTCGAGCCACAACCGCGCAAGACGAGCCGCCGGCGCCGCCGCTTCCGCTCCCGCCGGCGGCGTAACGACGACGATCTCCCGCGCCGAAAGATCGAGCGCGAGCAGACGGTCGAATGCGACGATCGCCTCCGTGGAGGCCGCAACGTGAAAGCAGAGTGCTTCCGGCGAAGACTCGGGCGCCGGAATGGCGCCGCCAGCCGGTCCTTCGCCACGCTCCAGCACGGCTCGCCAACGCTCGACTTCCGTCCATCCGCGCTCGAAGGACCACCAGCGCCAGTGGCCGTCCCGCGGGTAGAACAGCCACGGCTCGTGACCGCGGCGGCTACCGGCCGCGGCCGCGAGCGCCTCTCGCGCCTGTGACGCCGCCACGGGGGTATCCTATGGCGTTGCGGGACCCGTGTGGCGCGTCTCGCGCCACACACGAACCAGTCCGAGCGCCTGGGCTCTCGGATGGAATCTGCCGAGTTCCGCGCCCGTTGATCCCCCCATGAAGCGCGCACACGAATCGTCCCGAACCGGCAGCGTGACGCGGTCCGCTACCGCCGTCGCGCTGGCCTTCATTCTGACCACGGCCAACGCCGCGCCGGCGGTCGAGATCGAGAATCCCGCCCTGTTCGAGAAGAGCGTGGCGGCCGCGGCGGAGGCCGTGAAGCAGTACGGGCTCCTGGACGATGCGGACGTGCAGGAGCGGGTCAACCGAATCGGCTACGAGGTTGCGTACCACGCGGACTTCGACAGCTATCCCTTCACCTTCGCGGTCGTCGACACGCCGATCCCCAACGCCTTCGCCCTCCCGGCCGGCCAGATCTTCGTGACCAAGGGCATGCTCGACCTGGGCCTGTCCGACGACATGCTCGCCACCCTGCTCGGCCACGAGATCGCTCACGTCACCTCCGAGCACTTCCTGAAGCAGAAGAAGCGGGCGACGAGACTCAACCTCCTGAGTTCGCTTCTCGGAGTGGGGCTGATCGCGGCCAGTGCCTCCGACCGCGACGACGGGTACGTCGGGCCCTACGGCTACACGCGCGACCAGAGTCCGACCGAGGCGGCGGCCCAGGCCGCGCTGGTCGGCGGCATGGCCATCACCGAACTCGTCATGCGCAGCTACTCGCGCGAGCACGAGGACGAAAGCGACGAGGAGGGCCAGCGTTTCGCCGCGGCCGCAGGCTACGATCCGAACGCGCTCAGCCTGCTGATGGCCAGGATGGGCGAACGCATCCCGCAGTCGAAGGCGTACGGCTACTGGCAGACTCATCCCTTCTTCGACTCCAGGGTCCAGGCCGCCAGGGCCCGCGGCCGCTACCTCGCGACGCTCGAGGCGGCACCGGGAGAGGAGGTCGAGGCCTACCGTCAGGCGACCCAGAAGAGCCTGCTCGACTTCGCGGCGAACCCGTCGAAACGGCTCGGCCGACCCGGCCCGCCGGAGTCGACGCGTGTGCCGCCGGCGCTGCGGTTCGTGAAGACCATGGCTCTCAACGCCTGGCCCGCCGGGCCGGCAGCCGAGTCGCTACGGCTGGAGACGCTGCACGAACTGCGCGGCCGGGAACTCGAACGGCTGGCAACGTCGAGGGATTACGGCAGCCTGACCGCCGCCTACCGCCAGGAGATGGAGACCGTTCGCGCCCTGGCCCCCGATTCGCCTTTCCTCGTCGTGCTCACCCAGGAACTCGCCGAACTCCGTCGCCAGAGCGAGGAACTGTACGGCCAGTCGATCGGGATTCTCGACCGCGGTGTGTTCGAGACACCGTTCCTCGAGGCCTTCCTCTCGAACTACCCCGAGTCCCCGCGTGCACCCAAGGTGGCGCTGTTGCTAGGCACCGCATACAGCCGCCTCGGCCGCGAAACCGACGCCGTGGAGAACTTCCTCAAGGCCTGGGAATCGGAACCTGCCGCCGAGATCACGGAGGACGGAGACAGTCCCGCCGCCGCGGCCCAGCGCGGACTGCACAACCTGACGCCAGTGCTCACCCGCCTCGGCTCCCTGCAACATCTGGCCCTCCAGGAGCGCGACTCGGAACTGGGTGAGCGGGCCGAGGATCGCCTGCGCAAGCTGGCCGGCAGCTACGACGACATCACGAGCGGTTCGGAGTACCTCGAGCGCTTCCCCGAAGGGCCCCACGCCGAAGAGATCGAGGAGCGGCTGAACCAGCTGGCAGACCTGCTCTACAAGGAGATGGTGATCTACCAGGACCTGGGCGACGCGGCGAAGGCGATTGCGCGCGCCAGTCAGATCCTCACCCACGCCCCCCTCTCGCCAACCGCCCGACGGCTCAGTGACGAGCGGCTCGAAGAAGAGCTCGACGCCTAGGAGCTTCCGGGCGGGGGCCGCCGTCGGCCTGACCCTGTTCGCAGCGGTCCTGCCGGCGCAGGACGAAGCCACCGAACGGGAAGCCACAGTACTCGTCGAGGCGGCTGTTGCCGCTGCCCGTGACGCGGCAAGCGTCGACGATCTCGCGCGGGCGCGCGAGCGCTTTCTGGAGGTGCCCCGGCGCTTCCCGCGAAGCGAACACCCCCGGCTCCAGCTCCGCGGCCGGGCGCTGGTTGAAGCTGCCGCGCTCGGCCGCCGCACCGGCGTCGAACGGCAAGCCGCCGGTGAGCTTCTGCGGGTGCTGGAGCGCGAAGCCGGGAGCGAGTGGACGCCGCGCGCCCACTTCGAACTCGGCGACCTGCTGCTGATGCGAGGCGACTGGCAGAACGCCGCCCGGCACCTGCGGCTGGCCAGGGAAGGCGCGCTCGCCGGGATCGGCCCGCTCGGTGACGTCGCCGGCGACGCTCTCGAACGGATGACCCTGATCCATCGCCTGATCCTGCGGCCACTCACAGGCAAGGAGCGCTGGCTCGACTCCCGCAGCTACCTGCCGGCTCGGGCCGGCATCGAGCGGCCCCGCGGCGTCGCCGCCGGGGCCGGCGGCCGGCTCATCGTCACGGACACGAACCGGGCGGCGATCCTCGACGCCGACGGAGCACCGACCTCCGCCCGCGACCTCCGCGGCGCCGTCCGACCGAGCCACGCCGTCGCCGGCGCCCCCGGCGTCATCACCCCCGACGGCGTGACCGGGATCGAGGACCCCGGGACCGTCTCCTTCGACCGGATCGGCGGCGGGACTCTGGACCGCATCGTCGCCGCCCACCGCGACGACTTCGGCAACTGGACGGTGCTCTCGCGACGCTCATCCGAAGTGCTCCGCTACGACCCTCAGGGCCGGCCACTTGAGACCCTGCGCGTCGCCGCGCTGACCCAGCCCATCGACGTGGCGGTGGGCTGGGACGGCGCCATCCACGTGCTCGACGCCGGCGCCCGTTCGACACCGCCCTCGGTACTGAGATTCGCTGCCGACGGGCGTTTCGAGGAGGCCTTCCGGGCCGAGTGGAGGCGACCTGTAGCGCTCGACGTAGACGCGTTCGGCAATCGCTACGTGCTCGACGCCGGCACGCTGCAGGTCCTCGTCTACGATCCGTTCGCCACGCCGCTGGCCTCCCTCGGGCCCTTCCTGCCAGGGGGCCAGGAACTCCGAACCCCTGAAGACGTCGCGGTCGACAGTCAGGCGCGGATCTTCGTCGCCGACAGCCGGCTCGGTCAGGTTCTGGTCCTGGAGTAGTTGAGGATGTCCCGTCGCCTTCTCACCGTAGCGGCCCTTCTGACGGTCCTGGGCGGTTTCCGCGCCGCGGCGTCCGCGCAGCGAATCGGCGTCCAGGAGATCGGCCGAAGCGACCTCGAGATCGAGCGGTCGACACGACTGCCGCCCCAGGCCGCGGCCGCTCTCAGCGAGGCCGGCGACATCTACGCCGGCGGCGACTCGGAGGGAGCCGTTCCGCTACTGCGGGAGGTGATCGACACCCTTGAACCGCTTGCCGGCGACGCCGGAGGAGGACAGAGCCTCGCCGACGACGACCCACGACTTTTTGAGACCCTGCGCACTGCCTGGCTCTACCTCGCAGCCGCGCTCTGGACACTGGACGACCGGGAAGGCGCCGATCAGGCGCTCGATCGGATCATCCGGCTCGACCCGCTGTTCGAACTGGACGCGGAAACCGCCGGCAGGCAATTGACGGACCGGCTGCAGGGCCGGAAGGAGGAACTCGTCGGCAGGGTCTCCTTCCTGGTGACGCCGCTTGACGCGGAGATCCGCGTCGGCGACCTGGCGTTCGAGAACGCCTCGCCACCGCCCGAGCCGCCCCCCGGCGAGGAAGACGCGGCCGAAGACGGAGGCGCGGAGGAGGAGCTGTCCGTCGAAGGCGACGACCCCACTGTGTCCGAGGACGAACCCGAACCGTTCGTGCCGCCGGAGCCCACCGCGATGCTGGTCGGTTCCTACCTGGCGCAGGTGTCCCGCCCCGGCTATCTGCAAACCACCGCCGCCTTCGCCATCACGGGGGGACGGGACCTGGAAGTCGAGGTCGAACTGGAGCGCGACAGCGCGGTCGTCCGCCTGCGCACCGCCCCGACGGGCGCCGCCGTGCTGGTCAACGGAATCGAACGCGGACTGACCGAGGGCCAGGCCGAGCCCTGGTTCCGGCCGGAGGGGGCGGCCGTGAACCACCCGTCCGAGGATTTCTCGCGCGAACTGTGGCTCGACGATCTCCCGGCCGGCCGCTACCGGATCGACATCGAGAAAGACGGCTTCCGGAGCTTCCGCACCAGTCTTCAGCTCCCCGACCTGGTGGACTACGAGCTGCCGCCGATCGTCCTGGAGCGCGAGGAAGCGGTAGTCGGCCTGGTCGGTCTGACCGAAGGCGCAAGTGTCCTCGGCAACGGTCGCGTGCTCAGGCCCGACTGGTCGAAGTCCCCGCCCCAGGTTCGCCTGCCGCCGGGTGCGTACGACCTGTCGGTGACCCACGGCACGCTCGGCTACTTCGAAACCTCGGTGGTCGCCGAGGACCGGCGCCGGGTCGACATCGAGATCCAGCTCCGGCCGGCGCTCGTCTACCTTGGCGTGCTCGGCGACGACCCCGCCGGCGTTCGCGCCGTCGAGCTCGCGCTCGACGCCTTCCGCGGCGCCGGCACATACACCGTCCTCGATCGGGGCGCCGAGGGGACGGGCCTGCTCGCCGATCTGGGCGTCGACGCCGACACGTTGCGTGCCCGGAGCGCGGCCCAACGAGAACTCGACTGGACCGCGATCCAGGGCCAGGTCCAGGCGAGGTTGCCGGCCGCGCTCTATGTCGCCGCCGTCCTGAACGACGACCTGGTCGCCGACGCGGTCGACCTGTGGTGGTGGCCGGCCGTCCCCGGACCGCCGTCTCCCGACGTACGGACTCTGCGGATCGAGAACCGGCGGCTCGAGCAGGGCGCGCTGCAGCGACTGGCAGCGGCCCTCGATCCGGACCTCGGGCGGAGGACGCCCCGGTTCGGCGCCACACTCATCGACTCCGGAATTGGCATCGACTCCCGAGCTGGCATCGACTCCCAAGCCGGAGGCGGACCGATCGTGGCCACGGTCGAGCCGGGCGGTCCGGCCGCGGCGGCGGGCCTCGTGCCCGGCATGGAAGTCATCACGATCGCCGGCCAGCCGGCCTCCTCCACGATCCAGTTGACGAACGCCGTTGAACGCCTTGAAGCCGGCGATGCCATTGAACTCGCCACCCGCGGTGACGGCGAAGTCACGGTCCGCAGGGTCGAACCGGAGTGGGGCTGGACCCTGGTCGACGCGTTCGATCCCGACCTGCTGCCTGCGGCCGTCGCGGCCCGGCTGCACCAGGAGCTCGAGCGCGCCGGAGACATTCCGCGGTGGCTTCTGGAACTCGATCTGGCGAACCTGCTGCTGGCCGGCGGCGACCCGGCAGAGGCGGTCCGGCAACTCCGGACGATCGAGGCTCCCGGCCGCAGCGGACTCGGCCGCGACACGGTCCAGTACATGCTGGGACTCGCGCTGACCCTCCTCGCGGAGGAGGGACGGGACGAGTACCGGTCGCGGGCCCGCGACGTCTTCGATGCGCTCGCTTCCACCGATCGCGGGCGACTCCGATCCGACGCCGGGCCGGAGATCGCGCCGCGCGCCCGGTTGCACGCGGAAGCGCTGGCCGACAACTGATGGCCCGGCGGGATGCCTCGACGCCGGGGCCCGATGTCCTCGTGGTCGGCGGCGGCCTGATCGGCCTGCTGAGCGCTCGCGAACTCGCGCTCGCGGGCGCCCGGGTCGAGGTCGTGGACGATCGGCAGGAAGGCGCGGCGTCCCCCAACGCGGCCGGCATGATCGCGCCGATCGCTGAGAGCATCGCCGACCAGGCGTTCGCCAGGATCTCGATTCGGTCACGCAACCTCTGGCGCGATCTGGCGCCCGCGCTCGAACGGGAGAGCGGCATGTCGATCGACTACGACGACTCCGGCTCGCTCCTGCCGGTCCTCGATCCGGACGGTCGCAAGGTGCTCGACCGGATCAAGGCCCAAGCGCTTGGCCTGGGCGAAACGGCCCGGGATCTCGACCGGGCCGAGCTGCGCGAGCTGGTGCCCGATCTGCGCCCCGGGATCGAGGAAGCGCTGCTGCTGCCGGGGGAGCATCGGGTCGACAACCGGCTGGCTACGACGGCCGCGGCGGCGGCGCTGCGCCACCGGAACGTCGTCGTCCACCGCGCCACGGTCGAGCGCGTCGCCGAGGCCCCCGGCCAGGTCGTCGCGTCGGGTGACGGCTTCGAACGCGCTGCCGACGCCGTCGTCGTCTGCGGCGGCGCCTGGACTCCGCGGGTCCAGGGGCTTCCGGCCCTCCCCATCGTCCCCGTCAAGGGCCAGATGATCGCCTTTGACGGAATCGACTGGCCGTTCACCGGCGCCATCCGGACGCCGGCGTTCTATGCCGTGCGCCGGGCGGGCGGCCGCCTGCTGATCGGCGCCTCCGTCGAACACGCCGGTTTCGATCTCGGCCTGAGCGACGAGGTCGGCGCGGACCTGGCGGCGGGCGCCGCCGCGTTGTTGCCGGCGCTGAGGGACCGCAAGCCGGTCGAGCACTGGGCCGGCCTGCGGCCGGGTACGCCCGACCCCTGGCCCATCGTCGGCCGTTTGAGCCAGAGGCTGCACGTCGCTACCGGCCACTTCCGCAACGGCATCCTGCTGGCTCCGCTCACCGCCAGGATGATCGCTCCGCTGGTGCTCGACGAGCAGCCCGACGACCCCTGGCTCGCGATCCCGGAAGTCATGCTCCCGGACCGCTTTTCGGGTGCCGGGCATCTTTCCCCCTGAAGGCGACTCTGTTACTGTCTGCCGCGTTTCAGGGCCGTCCAGGCAAGAGCCCGGGGCGGCGCGCGGCCCGCGAGGAAGAGTCCGATGACCCACATCATCTTTGAACCATGTATCGGCGTGAAGGACACGTCTTGCGTCGATGTCTGCCCCGTCGACTGCATCTACGACGATGACGACTGGGAACTGCTCTTGATTCACCCGGAGGAGTGCATCGACTGCGGCCTGTGCGTCGACGCCTGTCCGGTGCAGGCGATCCTGCCCGAGGAGGAAGTTCCCGAGGGCCAGGAGAAGTACATCGCGCTGAACTACACGGCGTTCGGTTTCGACCCGCCGTGACGGACTGACCAGATCCACGCGAGTTCCGAAGGGCGCGACGCAGGTCGCGCCCTTCGTGCGTCTGGACGAAGGAACGACGTCGAGTCTTCCAAAGTTGAGTCATCTAGACTAAACTATCTGTCGAAGTTGGGTCCGGATCGCTCAGGCCCACGCTCAGAAACAGGGGAGCAAGTGGAGTACAAGGACTACTACCAGACGCTCGGCGTCGACAGGGAAGCGGCGGCCGCCGACATCCAGAAGGCGTACCGCAAGCTGGCGCGCCAGTTCCACCCGGACGTCAACAAGGATCCAGGCGCCGAAGCCCGCTTCAAGGACATCGGCGAGGCCTACGAGGTGCTGAAGGACCCGGACAAGCGCGGCAAGTACGACCAGTACGGCGCCGCCTGGAAGCAGGTCCAGACCGGAGGCGCGCCACCGCCCGGCTGGGAGGGCTTCCGGTTTGACTTCGGCGGCGGCGACAGTCGATTCGAGTTCCGGAGCCCCGGCGGCGGCTCCGGCTTCAGTTCGTTCTTCGACATGCTCTTCGGCGGCGCGGGACCGCAGGGCTTCCCAGGCGGCGGCCGGCAGTCGACCTGGTCGCCTCCCCGGCGGGGCCGGGACCACGAGGTCTCCCTGCCGCTCAGCCTCGAGAACCTGGCGGAAGGCGGTCCGCAGACGATCGAGTTTCTCGATCGTTCCAACGGCCGGACCCGGAGACTGGAGGTCCGGATCCCGAAGGGCGTGCTGCCGGGCCAGTCGATCCGGCTCGGCGGCCAGGGCGGAAAGGGCGCCGGCGGACCGGACGGCGACCTGCTGCTCCGGGTCGAAGCCCTGCCGCATCCAGTGTTCCGGCGCCACGAGCGCGACCTCCACTGCGATGTGCCGGTCGCACCGTGGACGGCGGCGCTCGGCGGCAAGGTTCGGATTCCGACGCTGGGCGGAACCGCAGAGGCGCGGCTCCCCGCCGGTTCCTCCACCGGGCGGAAGATGCGACTGCGGGGCCGCGGTCTGCCCAACCCGAAGGGACCCGACGGCGATCTGCTCGCCGAAGTCCAGGTCGTCGTTCCAACCCAGTTGACCGACGAGGAGAAAGCCCTGTTCGAGCAGTTGGCCGAGACGTCGGCGTTCGAGCCGGCCTACGACGTTTCCGGGAGAACCTGATCGATATGGACCCGAACAAGCTGACCATCAAGTCGCAGGAAGCGCTCACCGCGGCCCAGGACCGGGCGCGGCGCCTCGGCCACCAGCAGGTGGACGCGGACCATCTCCTGCTGGCTCTGCTCGAGCAGCAGGACGGTCTGGCGCCGCGGATCCTGAATCGCCTCGAAGTCGATGTCGGCGTGCTGCGGACCAGGATTCAGGGTGACCTCGAACGCAGGCCGAAGGTCAAGGCGAGCGGCAGCGAGGCCGGCAAGATCTACATCACGGCCGACCTGGAGCAACTCCTCGCGCGGGCCGAGGACGAAGCGAAGACGTTCGGCGACGAATACGTCTCCGTCGAGCACCTGCTGCTGGCGGCCCTGGAGAGCAAGGACGGCGCCGGCCAGGCGCTGGCCGAGGCCGGCGTGTCCCGCCAGCCCCTGCTGAACACGCTGAAGGCCGTCCGCGGATCGCATCGGGTGACGAGCAACCACCCGGAGACCGCCTACGAGGCGCTCGAGAAGTACGGCGTCGATCTCGTCGCCCAGGCGCGCAGCGGCAAGACCGACCCGGTCATCGGCCGCGATTCGGAGATCCGGCGGGCCATCCGGATCCTGTCCCGTAGACGCAAGAACAACCCGGTCCTGATCGGCGAGCCCGGGGTCGGCAAGACGGCGATCGTCGAGGGGCTGGCCCAGCGCATCGTGCGCGGCGACGTGCCGGAGTGGCTCAAGGACCGGAGCGTGTTCTCACTCGACCTCGGATCGCTGCTCGCCGGCGCCAAGTACCGCGGCGAGTTCGAGGAGCGGCTGAAGGCGGTGCTGAACGAGATCGCGCAGAGCGAGGGCCGGATTCTCCTGTTCATCGACGAGGTGCACAACATCGTCGGCGCCGGCCGCACGGAGGGCTCCACGGACGCCGGCAACCTGCTGAAGCCGATGCTCGCGCGGGGCGAACTCCACTGCATCGGCGCCACCACGCTCGACGAGTACCGCAGGTACATCGAGAAAGACGCGGCGCTCGAGCGGCGCTTCCAGCCGATCGTCGTCGACGCGCCGTCGGTCGAGGACACGGTGTCCATCCTGCGCGGCCTGCGCGAACGGTTCGAGGTGCACCACGGCGTCCGCATCCAGGACAACGCCCTGGTCGCCGCGGCCACCCTCTCGGACCGCTACGTCTCGGACCGCTTCCTGCCCGACAAGGCGATCGACCTCGTCGACGAGGCCTGCGCCCTCATCCGCACCGAGATCGACTCTCTCCCCGCCGAGCTCGACGAAGCGACCCGCCGCGTCATGCGGCTCGAGATCGAGGAGGCGGCGCTCAACGAGGAGGCCGACAAGTCGAGCCGAGATCGCCTTCAGACACTGCGACGGGAACTCGCCGACCTGCGCACCAGGGCCGCCGCCATGCGCAGCCAGTGGGAGAGCGAGAAGGCCGCGATCGACGACGAACGGAAGGTGCGCGAGCAGGTCGAGCAGGTGCGGCACGAGATCGAAGTCGCCGAGCGCCAGTACGACCTGAACCGGGCCGCCGAACTGCGCCACGGGGTGCTGCCGGGCCTGATGGCGAAGCTCGAAACCCAGGAGCAGGCCGCCGGCGACACCGACGGAGCGGGACGGCTGCTGCGAGAAGAGGTAACCGACAACGAGATCGCGGAGATCGTTTCGAAGTGGACGGGCGTGCCGGTCACCCGCCTGGTCGAGGGAGAACGCGAGAAGCTGCTGCGACTCGACGAGATCCTGCACCGCCGGGTGATCGGGCAGGACGAAGCGGTCCAACTGGTCGCGGACGCGGTGATCCGCGCCCGCTCGGGGATCAAGGACCCGCGGCGCCCGATCGGTTCCTTCCTGTTCCTGGGCCCCACCGGCGTCGGCAAGACGGAACTCGCCAAGACGCTGGCCGAGGCGCTGTTCGACACCGAGGACAACATCGTCCGCATCGACATGAGCGAGTACATGGAGCGCCACACCGTGTCGCGGCTGGTCGGCGCGCCGCCGGGCTACGTCGGCCACGAGGACGGCGGCCAGTTGACCGAAGCTGTACGGCGCAAGCCCTACGCGGTGATCCTCTTCGACGAGATCGAGAAGGCGCACCGGGACGTGTTCAACGTGCTCCTCCAGGTCCTGGACGACGGCCGGATCACGGATTCCCAGGGACGGACGGTCGACTTCAAGAACACCGTCGTCATCATGACCTCGAACCTGGGCTCGCCCATCCTGCTCGAAGGGGTGACGCCAGCGGGCGAGATCACGGACGCCGCCCGGGACGCCGTGATGACCGAGCTCCGCCGCGCCATGCGACCCGAGTTCCTCAACCGGATCGACGAGGTCGTGCTGTTCTCACCGCTGACCGTGTCCGAGATCGAGCAGATCGTCGACCTGCTGACCGCCGACCTGGCGAAGCGCCTCAGCGAACAGGGCATCGGCCTCGAGCTGAGTCCGTCGGCGCGCGAGTTCACCGCCCGCGCCGGTTACGACCCGGTCTACGGCGCGCGGCCCCTCAAGCGCTACCTGCAGCGCGAGGTCGAGACCCGCGTCGGCCGCGCCCTGGTCGGCGGCGACATCGGCCCGGGCGACCGCGTGCTGATCGACGTGGAGGACGGTAGCCTCGCGATCCGAAGCGAGTCCGCGTCCGGCTCGGCCGACGCGACCAGCGACGGCAACCGCGCCGCCTGAAACAGCACCCCTCCACGCCCGTACTCCAGGAGCCGACATGAAGCTCTACGCCTTCCAGGGCTACCACTACAACTCCGCCGTGGTCGATGCCGCCGCGCAGGCGGCGCCTCCCTTCGACCAGATCGACGAGACCCTGCGCGACCGCCTGCACGCGCAGTCGCCGAACCAGTTCGCCCGGGTGACGAAGCCCGCCGGCGACCAAGGCAGGACACCGCACGAGAAGTCGGCGGCGCTTCATCGCGAGTGGCTCGAGCAGGGCGTCGTCACCAGGGACGAAGCGCCATCGGTCTATCCGTACGCGATCACCCAGCCTGACGGCTCGAGCCGTCTCGGCCTGTGCGCGCTGGTCGGCGTCGAGCCGGGACGCGAAAGAGACCTCTGGCCCCACGAGCAGACCGTCGCCAAGTCGATCGCCGAGCGCCTGGACCTGCTGCGGCTCACCCGGATCGACATCGAGCCCGTCTTCTACCTCGCCGAAGACGACGGCACCCTGGAACGCCTGCTCGCAGAGGACTGCGGCGGCACCGCGGGCGGCGCTCTGGTCAGCCACTGCGATCCGTGGACCGGCGATGTCCACACGCTCTACCGGGTCACCGACCGCGGGCGGATCGCCGCCTACGCCGGCGCCCTCGCAGGCGCCCGCGCCGCCATCGCCGATGGCCACCACCGCACCCAGGTGGCCCAGACCTACGCCGCCGAAGAGGGCGCTGAAAGCGGCACCGCCGCGGCGTGCAAGATGGTCGTTCTGACCAGCCTGGCCTCCGCCAACCTGCGGATCGACCCCGTCCACCGCGGTATCCGTGTGGAGGTCGACCGCGAGGCGATGTCCGCCCTGCCGCTGGTCAGGGAGCCGCTGGAGGCGACGGCGGGAGACGAGATCGCCGCCCGCGTGGCAGCGGCCCCCCAGCCGGCGCTCGCCGTCTGGTTCCAGGGCGACGAGGCCCCCGAGCTCTGGACCCTCGACCCGGACGCCGCCCCAGCCGACACTCCCGGCCGCAAGGCGAACCTGCCCGCGGTCCTCCTCCACCATCACCTGCTGAAGACCACCGGCGTGCCGATCGAGTCCGCCACCGACGGCAGCATCGCCTACGAGGCCGACCCGGACGACATCATCGCCCTGCTCGAGCGGGCCGAGATCACCGCCGGCGTCTTCCTGCCGCCGATGACCCCGAAGCAGTTCGCACTGGCTACTGAAGACGGCGACCTGCTGCCGCCCAAATCGACCCGCTTCCTGCCGAAGCTGGTGTCAGGCCTGGTCTGGTGCGGGCACGACGCGCACATCGTGCCCGGCTGAGCCGGTCAGTCCAGAAACCGGTGACTGCCGTCGCAGTGCGGCATCCTGTCGCTGCGCTTGCACTGACACAGGGCGACCCGGCGGTCCGCGTCCAGCGTCAGGCGCATCGGTTCGAATTCGGTGCCCCGGTGCGACCCGTCGCAGAACGGCTGGTTCTCCGACCGGCCGCAGCGGCACCACCAGTACGTGCCGGCTTCCAGTTCGATCTTGGCAGGGACGCGGGCGGCGATTCGGGCTTCGCTCATCGTGGTTCCCAAACGTCGGGGCACCGCCCGACGGGCCCGACAAGGCTAGCAGGCGCCCAGGCTGCGCCGACGCGAGCGATGTCGCCGCCATGCTGGGCGCGGCTACCTGGGGAAGTAGCGCACGCCCGGCAGCCCCTCGAAGTCCGCGTCCTGGGTCCATAGTTTCGCGTCCTCGGAGTAGGCAGTTGCGAGGATCGAGGCGTCGGCCATCGGAAGGGAGTACCTGAGGGACAACTGGGCTGCGTGGAGGGCGAGTTCGGCGGACAAAGCGACGACCCGGCCTTGCTGCATGGTCGCAATGGCCTTCAGGGCCTCGACCTCGGAACGCTGCCGGGACGTGACCCTGAACACCTCGTAGAGGCAGATCACTGGCACGAGGAGCCTTCTTGTGTCGAGGATGGGCTCCTCGTAAAGGTCCGCGCGCTCAGAGTCGGCGAGGAACTCGAGCCACGCAGACGAATCGACGACGTTCACAGTCGATCAGGGTCACGGTCGACCGTCGTATCGATGCCCTTGAGAAGGCCCCGAGACTCGCGCATTGGCGTGACCGGGACCAGACTGATGGTCTTGCCCACGCGAAACGCCTGGATCTTCTGACCTGGCTCGAGCCGCAGAGCGGTGCGGATCTCAAGTGGGATGACGACCTGGTACTTGGGTGAGAGGGTTACTTGAGTCATGGCCGTACAACGGTACCACGATCGATCGTCCCATCGTATGTCAGCGTGCAGCTCCGGACAGGCAGGTGCAACCGACGCGCCCCTACTCGCCAGCGACGGCGGCAAGCGCCGCCAGCCTCGCGGCTTCGAACTCGTCGCCGGGGCTCCAGGACGGGAGCTCGGGGTTCTCGGATATGGCGCGGGCGCAGGCGAGGCCGAGTTCGACATCGTCGACCATGCCGTCGAAGTTCCAGCCCTCGCCTTCCTCGTTCATCGGCTGGTACTCGTCGGACACCTGGTGGTAGATGTTCTCGGTCCAGGCCTGCAGCACCTCGCTACCCCAGCCCTCGGGCCGGTCGATGAAGTCGGTGCCGTTGTCGAGGTAGATCGCCGGCACGCCCATCCGGGCGAAGTTCAACTGGTCCGAGCGGTAGAAGTAGCCGTTGGCGGGGAACTGGTCGGGCAGAACGGTGCGGCCCTGTTCGGCGGCGGCGGCCTCGACGACCGCGTCCAGGCTCGACTTGCCGTAGCCGATGTAGGTGACGTCGCGGGTCCGGCCCCACTGGTTGCCGCCGTCGTAGTTGATGTTGGCGGCCATCTTGCCGGGGGGCACGGTCGGGTGGGCCGCGTAGTACTCGGACCCGAGCAGGCCCTGCTCCTCGGCGCCGACGAGGGCGAACAGCATGGAGCGGCTCGGACCGGGGCTTTGCGACGCCAGCTTGCTGGCGATCGCGAGCACCTGGGCGACCCCGGCCGCGTTGTCGAGGGCGCCGTTGTAGATGCGGTCTTCGAGACTCTCGTCCGGCGAGACGCCTAGGTGGTCGTGGTGGGCTGTGAAGACGATCCACTCGTCAGAGAGTTCCGGGTCGCTGCCGGGCAGCGCGCCGAGCACGTTGGCCGTCTGCTCGCTGGTGACCGTGTTGGTCAGCGCCAGGCTCGTCGACAGGCCGAGGGATACGGGACGGAAGTCGGCGCTCCGGGCCGACTCCAGGGTCTCGTCGTAGTCGACGCCGGCCAGGTCGAACAGGCGGCGTGACGCCTCTTCCGTCAGCCAGGCGTTGATCTGGGTGCGGGGTTCACCCTCGTCGGGCAACTCGAACTGCGGACCCGTCCAGGAGGTCTGCACGACCTGGAACGGGTAACCGGCCGAAGGCGTCGTGTGGATGATGATCGCGCCGGCCGCGCCCTGGGCCGCGGCGCTCTCGTACTTGTAGGTCCAGCGACCGTAGTAGAGCCGAAGATCACCCTCGAACAGGTTCGGATCCCAGTCCGGGTCGTTGTTCAGCATGACCAGCACCTTGCCCGCGAGGTCCGCGTCGCCATAGTCGTCCCAGTCGTACTCGGGCGCCTGGATGCCGTAGCCGACGAAGACGACTTCCGCGTCCTCGATCGCGGCCTCATCCTCTTGCACGCCGCTGTGCGCGATGAACTCGTCCCAGAAGGCGAACTCGACGCTGTCGCCGCTGCCCGCACTGAAGGTCCAGGTTTCGGGCACCATGGCGTCGATGCTGACGATGTCGAACGGCTGCTCCCAGCCGCCGTCCGCGGCGGCGGGTTCGAGGCCCATCCCCGCCATCACGTCGGCGATGTACTGCCGCGCCATGACGTCACCGGCGGTACCCGGGCCGCGGCCCTCCATCGCGTCGTCGGACAGGTCGGCGATCCAGGTGGCGAGCTGGGTCGCGGTATCGGGCTGGGCGGTCGGCTGGGTGCAGGCGGCAAGGAGGAAGAGCAGGGGAAGCGGACAAAGGGCTACGGCAATGGTTCGTCTGGTCATTGGCGAATCGTAACGCGGCGCAGTTCGGGCTCGCCGCAACGCGGCATCGCGCCTGATGCCGGCGGGGACGCCGGCGCACCCAGTGTCTGACTGATAGATTGTTGGCTATGGGAATGGCCGCTACGAAGACGCTCAGCAGGCCCGCCCACGTGTCCGAGAGCGAGCGGACGCTGGACCGCTATCTCGACGGGCTGCTGGTGGAGCGCGGCCTCTCCCAGCACACGGTCGACGCCTATCGGCGTGACCTGGTGCGGCTCGCGGGCAACCTGGAGGACGCCGGCGGGAACCTGTTGACGGCATCGGTCGACCAGCTCGGACGGCACCTGCGGCGCCTCCGCCGGGAAGGGCTGTCGCCCCGCTCGGTGAGCCGCGCCCTGGTCTCGATGCGCCGGTTCTACGCCTTCCTGGTCAACGAGGGCGACCGGGGCGACAATCCGGCGGTCAACCTCTACCCGCCCAGGCTGCCGCGCCGGCTACCCAAGGTGTTGCGTGAGGACCAGGTCAAGGCGCTGCTCGACGCCCCGGACACGGGCCGGCCGGCGGGGGTCCGCGACCGTACGATGATCGAGCTGCTCTACGCCACCGGCCTACGCGTCAGCGAGATGGTCAGCCTCGAACGCACCCAGCTTCAGCTCGACGCCGGCTACCTCATCGCGTTCGGCAAGGGGGCCAAGGAACGGGTCGTGCCGGTCGGCGAGTCGGCCGAGAACTGGCTCAACCGGTACCTGAAGGAAGTGCGGCCGACGATGGCGAAGGGCAGGCACGACGTCGTGTTCGTGAGCTATCGCGGCCAGGGTCTGACGCGACAGGGTTTCTGGAAGCTGCTCAGAAACTACGGCCTGGGGGCCGGCATACCCGATCTCTCCCCCCATGTGCTGCGCCACAGTTTCGCCACCCATCTGCTGGAGCACGGCGCCGACCTGCGCGCCGTCCAGGTCATGCTCGGACACGCGAACATCACGACGACGCAGATCTACACGCACATCCACGAGCACCGCCTGCGCACGCTGTACGACCAGTACCACCCGCGGGCGCGGTGAAGGCGCGAGTAGCTCGGGCTCGCCGCTTCGCGGCATCGCGCTTGCTGCCGGCGGGGACGCCGGCGTACCCAGTGTGTGACCACCGACTGGTGACGGCTACAGGCCGAGGAAGCCGTAGACGCGGCCGATGAAGGTCACGGTCTCGCGGTAGGGCGGCACGCCGTCGTGGGCGTCGACGGCGCCTTCACCGGCGTTGTAGCCGGCGAGCACGCGCGGCAGATCGTCCTCGAAGCGGCGGCGGAGCCAGCTCAGGTAGCGGGCCGCCGCCAGGACGTTCCGGGCCGGGTCGTGAAGCTCCCGCGGCGACACGCCGAACCGTTCGGCGGTCGCCGGCATCAACTGAAGCAGCCCGCGGGCGCCCTTGGAGGACACGGCGCCCGGGTCGTAGTTCGATTCGGCCCTCGCCAGGGCGGCCAGCAGATCGGGATTCAGTTCGTGCTCGCGGCCAACCTCGAGGAAGAGTTCCCCGTATGGCGTCGCCGGCGCCGTCTGGCCGGGCCGGTAGTCGAAGGTGAAGCCGGGTTCGGCAGGGGAAGCCGGCGGCGGCTCCTCGACGATCTCGTCATCGACGATGCGCTCGACCTGGATCAGCGGGAGAGTCACCGTCCCACCGCCCTCGAGGATCAGCCGGATCCGCTCCGCGCCCACGACCTCACCGCGGTGCTGAACTTCCCAGTCAGTCACCTTGTAGCGATGGCCGTTGGTGAGAATCGCTAGTTCGGCGCCGGCCGCCGCCGCGACGGCCAGCAGAACCGAGGCCGCCAGGGCGACCCGGACGACGACGCGCACCGCTTCTCCTCAGCCGCCGGCCGCCCGCAGCAGCTCCTGGTCGACTGGCGTCTCGGAGGTCGCCGCCTCCGGCTGGTAACGCATCACGACCAGAGTCAGATCGTCCTCGGCGCCCACGCCTTCCGTGTAGCGGCGGATGTCACCGAGAATGCGGTCCCGCACTTCCATCGCGCTGTCGGCCGAGCCCTTGAGGGAGCCGATCGTGCGCTCGTAGCCGAAGACCTCGCCGTCGGCGTCCGCGGCCTCGATGAAGCCGTCCGAGAGCCAGACCATGACGTCGCCGGGCTCGAGTTCGAACCGCCGGAAGCCGTAGTCCGCTCCGAGCGCGCCGAGCGGAGAGCCGGATAGCAGGATTTCTTCGATCTCGCCGTTCCGCAGCAGGTAGGCGGGAGGATGGCCGGCGTTCGTCATCTCGACCACCCCGGTCGACACGTCGATCAGGGAGAGGCTCGCCGTGACGAACACACGGTCGCTTGCCTTGCGCACCAGGCCGTCCAGAGCGGGAAGCAACTGCCGCGCCGGCTTGCCCTCCTCCACCAGAGTGAGCAGTCCGGCCTTGAGCATCGCCATGCGAAGACCGGCCGAGAGGCCGTGGCCGGCCACATCCGCGATGACCACGCCAAGCCGGCCCCTGTCCCCTTCCCACTCACCGGGAAGCTTGAGAATGTCGAAGTAGTCGCCCCCGATCGCGGCCGAGGGCTCGAAGAAGGTGGCGAACTCGACCCCCTCCACCTGCAGTCCCTGGCCCGGAATCAGGTTCTTCTGAACCTCGCGGGCGAACTCGAGTTCCTGCTCCAGGGCGCGCCGGGCCGTGCGTTCGGCGATCAGGCGCTCGAGGCCCGCCGCCATCTCGTTGAACGACCGCTGCAGAGCGCCGAGCTGATCCTTGCGCCGCACCGGGATGCGGGCCGAGAAGTCTCCGGCCTGCACGGCCCCGGTGGCCGCGCTCAACCGGTTCACCGCCCGGCTGAGCCCGAGGATCATGAACATGGCCATGATCGTCGCCGCGATGAAGACGTCGAAGAGCAGGAAGGCGGGGATGACGAACGCCATCAAGCCCAGCGTATCCACCTGGTTCGAGGCCGAGAAAAGATGGCGGAAGACGATTGGCTGGGTCGCCGCCAACGACACCGAGACCGACGGCGAGACCGGCGCGCCGTCGGCGAACGCATGGAGCGGCCCGGCCATCTCGACACTGACGATGCTGAGCGGAGAACTGGCGTTCAGGGACTCGAAGAACGCCTCCCGCTCCTCGCCGCCCCCGGTCCGCGCCAGCGGCTGCAGCACGAACTGCGTGCCCCCGCCGATCTGGACCGTCCAGCCCGCGCCGTCCGTCTCGCCGGGGCCGCGGAGCAAGGTCCAGACGTCGCTTCGCCGGCTCAGCTCCCGTTCCAGTAGCCCCCTGGCCGCCGGGTCGTAGAACGCAACGACTCCCGAGGGCCCCCGGCGAAAGACCGCTGCAAGGGTGGCCGCACCGTCGGGCAGCACGACGAGTGGCGGAATCCTGCTCCGCCGCCGTTGCCCATCGGTTGCCTCGTCCGTCTCCAGCCATGCCGGAAAGGACGCCGGCGCACGCGGATCCCCGCCCGCCCGGATGCCGTCCCGGTAGTACGCCAACGCGGCGCCACCCTGCGCGGCAGGCAGTGCGGAGGGATCCAGAAGCCCCATTTCCAGAGGCTGGAGAAGGAATCCGGACACCGCCTCGAGTTCCTCGTGGAGACCGATCGCCGCCTCGCGGTAGAGATGGCCGAGGAAGAAGCCGGACAGCAGATAGGCGGCGACGATGACCAGCACCAGACTGAGCAGGAACGGCAGCAGACCTAACAGCACGTAGCTGAAGGCGAGTCGCCGGCCCACCCGCCACAGCAACCGTCGCTGCAGCCAGACCAGGAGCGTCCAGCCGACTGCACCGCCGACGATCGTGATCAGGGTCCACGCGAGCAACTTGAGCGCCAGCGGCGCGGCAAGCGACACCGTGACGATCGAGAGCGCCAGAGCGAGAGCCGCCCCGAACAGCCAGGCGGCTCGCCGCCATGGCCTGCTTCGGCTCGCTTTTTTCTCGCGACTGGGCACCTGGGGTTCTCGCCGATGTGCGGGGCAGCGTCATGGTACTATCTGCCTCCAGACTGTCCCGCGGACAGGCCCGCAGGCGCGGCGGCGGGCAGAAGTTCCGTCCCGATAGCGCCCGGCTGCCACATCCCAAGAACCACCATGACGCTCCCGATCGCAGGGCAGACGGATGCCGGCAAGGCCGCTGAAGCAACCGTCTCCGATGTCGTCATTCGCTTCGCCGGCGATTCGGGCGACGGCATGCAGCTCACCGGCACCCAGTTCACGAACACGTCGGCGCTGATCGGCAACGACCTCTCCACGCTGCCCGACTTCCCGGCCGAAATCCGGGCGCCGGCCGGGACGCTGCCTGGCGTTTCCGCCTTCCAGGTCCGGATCGCCGACCACGACATCCACACTCCCGGCGACGCGCCGGACGTGCTCGTCGCGATGAACCCGGCGGCGCTCAAGGCGAACCTCCGCGACCTGCGCGACAACGGCGTGATCATCGTCAACACGGACGAGTTCACGCCGCGCAACCTGAAGCGCGCCGGCTACGAGTCGAACCCGCTCGAGGACGACAGCCTGAACGCCTTCCGGCTGTACCAGGTCGCCCTCACGACGATGACCCGGCGGGCGCTGGAGGAGAGCGAACTCGACGTCCGTTCCAAGGACAGGTGCAAGAACTTCCTCGCCCTGGGGATGATCTACTGGCTGTTCAGCCGGCCCCTCGAACCGACGATCGACTGGCTGCGGGTCAAGTTCCGCCGCCGGCCCGAGATTGCCGAGGCGAACGTCAAGGTGATGAAGGCGGGCTGGAACTTCTGCGACATCACCGATGCCTTCCAGGTGCGGTACGACGTCGAGCCGGCCAAGCTCGAGCCCGGCACCTACCGCAGCATCCACGGTAACTCGGCGCTGGCAATCGGTCTGGTCGCCGCGAGCCGCAGGAGCGGCCTGCCCCTGTTCCTCGGTGCCTACCCGATCACGCCGGCGAGCGATGTCCTCCACGAGCTGGCGACCTACAAGCACTTCGGCGTCACCACCTACCAGGCCGAGGACGAGATCGCCGCGGTCTGCTCCGCGATCGGTGCGTCCTTCGGCGGGGCGCTCGGCGTCAGCTGCTCGAGCGGACCCGGCATCGCGCTCAAGGCCGAGGGCATCAACCTCGCGGTGATGGTCGAGCTGCCGCTCGTGATCTGCGACATTCAGCGCGGCGGACCGTCGACCGGTCTGCCGACGAAGACGGAGCAGGCCGACCTGCTGCAGGTCATGTTCGGTCGCAACAACGAGTCGCCGGTGCCGGTGATTGCCGCGTCCTCGCCCGCCGACTGTTTCGACACGGCCCTCGAGGCGGTGCGCCTGGCGACCACGTACATGACCCCGGTCGTCCTGCTTTCGGACGGCTACATCGCGAACGGCGCCGAACCCTGGCGCATCCCCGAAGTCGAGGACCTCCCAGACCTCCGGGTCGATTTCCACCAGGAGGCCGACGGCTTCATGCCCTACATGCGAAACCAGGAAACCCTGGCCCGCCCCTGGGCGATCCCGGGCACTCCGGGGCTCGAGCACCGGATCGGCGGTCTCGAGAAGGAAGACGTCACCGGAAACGTGAACTACGAACCGGAGAACCACGACCACATGGTGCGGCTCCGCGCCGAGAAGGTCGCCCGGATCGCGAACGAGATTCCCGAGATCGAGATCGAAGGACCGCAGAGCGGCAAGCTCCTCGTCCTCGGCTGGGGCAGCACACTCGGCGCCATCACCGGCGCCGTGAACCAGGCATGGGCCGACGGCCTCACGGTCAGTCGCGCCCACCTGAAGCACCTCAACCCGTTCCCGCGCAACCTGGGCGACGTGCTCGATCGCTTCGAGCGCGTCCTCGTGCCCGAGATGAACCTGGGCCAGTTGGCCCTGCTGCTGCGCGCCCGCTACCTGAAAGACATCGAGACCTACTCCAAGGTCGAAGGCAAACCCTTCACGCGGGACGAGATCCTCCATCGGATCCAGCAGATGGCCGGAGCTTGAAGCAATGCCTGTGACCGAAGCAACCCCGCTGACCCGGAAGGACTTCCAGAGCGACCAGGAAGTCCGCTGGTGTCCCGGTTGCGGCGACTACGCCATTCTCTCCGCCGTCCAGCAGGTGTTTCCGGAGCTGGGAATCCCTCGCGAGAAGTTCGTCATCGTGTCCGGGATCGGCTGTTCCAGCCGCTTCCCGTACTACATGAACACCTACGGCTTCCACTCGATCCACGGCCGGGCGCCGGCCGTGGCGACCGGGATCAAGATGACCAGGCCCGACCTCGATGTCTGGGTCGTCACCGGCGACGGCGACGCCCTGTCGATCGGTGGCAACCACCTGATCCACACCCTGCGCCGGAACGTCAACGTCAAGATCCTGCTGTTCAACAACCGGGTCTACGGCCTGACGAAGGGGCAGTACTCGCCCACCAGCGAGCTCGGCAAGCGGACGAAGTCGACGCCCGACGGCTCGGTCGACTTCCCCTTCAACCCGCTGAACATCGCGATCGGCGCCGGCGCCACCTTCGTCGCCCGGAGCGTCGACGTCTTCATGCCCCATCTCAAGGCCGTGCTGAAGCGGGCCGCGGCGCACAAGGGCTCCGCCTTCGTCGAAGTGATGCAGAACTGCAACATCTACAACGACAAGGCGTTCGCGGCCCTGACCGACAAGACGGGCCGGCAGCAGAACGGCCTCTACCTGGAGCACGGCAAGCCTCTCGTCTTCGGCGACAACCAGGACAAGGGCCTGCGCTTCACCGGAACGGACTTCGAAGTCATCGAACTCGGCAACGGCAGGACCGCCGACGACTGCCTCGTGTGGGACGAGAAGCACACGAATCCGTCCCTGGCGTTCCAGATGGCAAGCATCTCGACCGGCGACGGCCTCGGCGACTTCCCGGTCCCCCTGGGCGTCCTCCGCGCGATCGATGCCCCCACGTACGACGCCGGCGTCATCGACCAGATCGACGAGTTGACGACGGCGCGGCCGCAGACCCTCGACCAGTTGATCCACGGCACGGACACCTGGACCGTCGACGCCGGCGGCAACGTCCACCGCGGCGCAAACTAGAGGCGGGCGGCGGACCTCTGTGAAGTCCCGGCGAACCCTCCCGGTCGCCTGGCTTCTCGCGGTCTTCGTGTGGGAGGCTGCGCCGGCACCGGGCCAGGAGGTGGAGATCCCGGAGGTGTTCTCGGAGACGATCGACGTGCGCGTCGTGAACGTCGAGGTGGTCGTTACCGACCGTCAGGGGAACCGCGTCCAGGGCCTGAAACCGCCGGACTTCGAACTCCTGGTCGACGGCAAGCCAACACCGATCGACTACTTCACTGAGATCGAGGACGGCCTCGCCCTGGGGGCCCGGAATGGCGATATGGCCGCGGTGCCGAGCGTGGACCCGAACGCGCCGGTGGGCACGAACTTCCTGATCTTCATCGACGACCTGTTCTCGATCGAGCGGGACCGGAACAGGGTGCTCGACCGCCTGGCGAACGACATTGGCGAACTCGGTCCAGCAGACCGGATCGCCGCGGTTGCCTACGACGGCCAGACCGTGGAAACGCTAACGGCCTGGACGAAGTCGGCAGGCCAGTTCAAAGACGCGATGGACCGGGCCCGCTCCCGGCCAGCCCACGGTCTGCAGCAACTCTCGGCACGGAACCAGGTCGTACAAGACCAGCAACTGATGGCCGAACACGAAGCAGGCAGGGATCAGAGCGGCCTACTCGAATCCGGGCAGCAGGTCTCATCGGGCTTGAGCGGCGACAACTCCAGACTAGGCCTTTCGTACCGGGAAAAGACGAGCAACCAGTTGGAGAGTTCCGTGCTCGCGGCAATGGCCACCATGCGCCAGTTCGCCAACCGGTCCGGCCGCAAGGTGATGCTGGTACTCGCCGGAGGCTGGCCGAGATCGGTCGAGATCTTCGCCAGGGAGCGCTTGCCCGGCAGTACCCTCCCCGTCGACCGCAGAGTGATGAGCGAGCACGAGCTGTACGGTCCGCTGGTGTCTACCGCGAACCTGATCGGCTTCTCGCTCTACCCGGTGGATCTGCCGGGCCTCACCAGAGACTTCTTCGGCGACGCGTCGAGAGGGTTCGGCGCCAACGCTCAGCCCGACGGCACGGGAGCGGCGCCGGGAACTCTCGAGAAGGAAGACACCATCCACAGCGCCCTGCACCTGTTGGCCTCCTCGACAGGAGGCGTGCCGCTGATGAACGCGCGCCGCGACCTGGCCCTGGCCAGCGTGGTGGCGGACACCCGCTCGTACTACTGGCTCGGTTTCGAACCCCAACGACGCGAGAACAACAGGTTCCACGAGATCGAGGTACGCCTCGTAGGCCGAGCCGACCTCAACGCCCGCACACGCGAGGGCTACGTGGACATGTCGCGCGACCACGAACTCGACATGACCGCGAAGGCGGCTCTGCTGTTCGGCGACCCGCCCGAGGCCCTGCCGCTCCAGGTGCACTTCTCCGAACCGGTACGCGCCGGCCGCCGCAGGATGTCCGTGCACGTCGAGGTGGCGATCCCCCTCGACGAAATCCAGCTCCTGCCCGTCGCCGGCGAGTGGCTGAGCGTGGTGGAGATTCGCGTGACCGCGATGGACGGCGCCGGCAACCGCTCCGAAGTGTCCTTCGAGAAGGTCCCGATCGCCGGCTCCCAGGAACCGCAGCCGGGCCAGATCTTCTACTACGAGACGGATCTGGAGCTCCGCCGCCGCGAACACTCGTACGTGATCACGGTGCACGACCCCTTGACGGGGACGAACCTGACCTCGACCGGGAAGCTCGGTCCGAAGTCGATCTAGGAGCCTGCGCCGCAAGACGCAGCGAAGCGAGTCTCGGGGCGCAGGCTCCGCCGTGCGGACGGGATGGGCCGAAACACCGAGCCCGCGAGGGGTTTCGGGGCGCTAGGGGCCTCGGAGGGCCGCGCGCCGTCTCAGCCCAGCTTCCGCCGTAGCGCCTCCAGCACCACCGGCGGCACGACGCCCGACAGGTTGCCGTCGAGGCTGCCGACCTCCTTGGTCAGCCGGCTCGAAAGGTAGATCCACTCGGGCGCCGGGAGCAGGAAGATCGTGTCGATGCCCGGGGCGAGGCGGCGGTTCATCAGGGTCATCGGCAGTTCGTAGTCGAAGTCGGCGCCGGAGCGGAGGCCGCGGACGACCGCGGTAGCGTTCCGTTCGCGGGCATAGTCGACGAGGAGGCCACTGAAGCTCTCGACCCGGCAATCGCCGGAGTCGCCGACCAGGTCGCGTAGCAGATCGATCCGCTCCTCCACCGAGAACAGGGCCTGCTTCTGCTCGTTGTAGAGGACGGCGATGTAGAGCACATCGAAGAGCCGGCGGGCGCGCTCGATCAGGTCGACGTGGCCGTTGTGGACCGGGTCGAAGGAACCCGGGAAGACACCGATTCTCTGGGTCACTGGCCGCTCCCGAGCTGATCTGAGAGGTCGATCGTGGTCACGTTGTGGGCGGCGTCGGTCAGCCGCAGGAGCAGCAGCCGGGCGCCCTCCAGAGCCGTGACGGAGAGCGTCTCGCGTTGGCTGTCGAGGAGGCCGTCCTCGACCCGGACGGAACGCCACTCGTCGGCGTCGACGCTGATCACCGCTTCGCGCAGCGGGCTCCAGGCGTCCTCGACCACCGCGGTCACCCGGTCGCCGTCGCGAGTCGCGGAGACGAGCCGGGCCGGGCTGTGGTCGACCACCACCGCGGCCGATATCTCCTCCGCCTCCAGCGCCTCACCGGCGACGTTGTCGAGCCGGTCGCTGGCTTCCACACGGAAGCGGTAGACGCCGTCCGGCAGCACCGTGGCATCGAAGCTGAAGAACGTCGCCTTCAGGTCGTCCGCCACTTCGAGCCACAGCGCCTCCGGGTCGCCCGCCTCTTCTCCGGACGCGGCCAGCGCCGCCTCGCGGGCGAACGAGAGCCGGTACCGGAGACGATCCTTGTTCGGATCCTCGGCCTCCCAGCGCAGGGTCCGGTAGCCGAGCTTCCAGAGGGCCTTGGTGGAGCCTCTCTGGGTCTGTGCCGGGTCGCCGACGACGGTGAAGATGCGGTCGCGGTTCGGGTGGGCCGGTTCGTAGGCCTGGTTCGAGGGGTTGAAGTTCGTCGGTACCAGGATCGTGCCCGCAGGCAGTACGTCCAGCTTCTTGATCTCCGGCTTGCGGTTGTGCTGGCGGTAGGTGACCTCGACCGCCACGACCTCGGGGGTCCGGTCGCCGCTGCCGCGAAGTTCGGCCCGCCACTGCAGGTACCGACCCGGCGGCAGGTCGGAGAGCGGCGCCTCCCGCGTCGCGGAGGCCGTGGTCCACCCGGACCAGGTCTCGTCCGGCGTCGAGCTCATGCCGCTGCGGGCGGAGAGCGCGACCTCGACTCCGTCGGCGGCGCGACCGCGCCAGCGGATCGAGCCGAAGCTCGCCACCGACGACGCGTCGAGCGGCTTCGCGGTGACTGTGCCCCGCTCCGCCAGCCCGGCGGACCCGCCGCCGACGAAACCGTAGACGGCAGCCGCGTTCGTGCTGGCGAAGACGGGACCTGCCGGCCCCTCCGCAAGTCCGACGATCTGGCCCTGGTCGAGGTCCTTCTCCAGCACCATCTGCTCGTTCTGGTAGCTGAACAGCTTGCCTTCCTGGCCGGTGGCGACCCAAAGCCTGCCCTGCTGGTAGCTCAGGGCATACACCGTCTCGGCCTCGAACTTCCAGATCGACTCGACCGAGCCGCTCCCGTCGATTCGCAGCACCTCGGAACGAGGTCCCTTGAACGAAGCGGCGCGGCTGCCGACCGAGATTGCCCCTGCCTGGGCCGTGACCTGTGTCGTCTGGTCGTTCGATTCCGTTGGACTGCCGCCGTTACCCCCCGTGCGGCTGGTGGCCCCGCTCGACGAGCCGCTCGAAGAGGATCGCCGCGCGCTGCTCAGGTCGACGAAGCTCGCCTCGGACGCCAGGGCGGTCGCGTAGAAGGCGCCTTCCTCGGCCGGAACGATCGCCAGCACCTCCGGCCCGGCCGCGTCGTAGAGGGTGCGGGCCGCTCCCTCGGTGTCGATCTCCAGCAGGAGACCCTCGCCAGCCGTGCCGGCGAACAGCGTGCCGTCCGCGCGCCGGGCGAGCGAGCGGATGTGCAGATCCGTGCTGTCGTAGAGCAACGTCGACTCGCCACTTCCCAGGTCGACACGATGAAGCTTGCCCTCCGGGCCGGTGCCCACCAGCAGACCGCCGTCACCGTCGCCCAGAAGCGCCCAGATGTACTTCGCCTCCGGATCGAACACGACCTCGACTTCCCCGTCCGGGCGCTTGCGGTACACCTTGCCGTCCGGCGACGAACCAGCGTAGACGACACCGTCGCCGTCGACCCAGACCGCGAAGATCTCCGGTTCCTCGGCCACGAAGAGCTCCGCAACCGAGCCGGCGTTGCTATCGGCGGTGATCTCGAGCACCTTGCCCGAGTTGCCGGTCCCGGCCGCGAAGCGGCCGTTCGCGCCGGCGAAGGAGAACAGGAAAGGCTCGGAGAGGGTGGCGAACTGCTCCGCGCGCTGCGCCAGCCTCAGGACTCCCAGGCGATCGACGCTGACGTCGACGAGTTCGCCGGCAAGGAAGGCGGCCTGACTGTCGGCGCGCCAGATCTGGACCTCCGAGGCGGCGACAGTCCCGCCGGCGGCGAGCAGCAGGATCCCGACCGCGGCCATCGCCGCGGCGCCCCCGTGTCTGCTTCTCACGGCGTGGTACCTGGCAGGATCTGGAGGTCGATCCGGAACAGACCGTCGAGCGGAGTGCCGAGATCGCGACCGTCTTCGCTGACGATCGCCAAGTTCAGGGCCCTCGGCTCCCCCTGCAGCGGCGACGCCTGCCATATCGACCGCACGGTAGCCGGCAGGTCCGGCATCGGCCGACCTTCGACGATCAGTCCGCGCGCCGGTACCACGCCGAGCGCGGCGAGCCGGCTCTGCGACTTGAAGGACCGCAGCAGTTTCAGCTCGTCCTCGAGAGAGGAGGCCTTGCCTGGCTGAAGCTGGAGCCGGGCGGCGTCGATGCTGACGCCGTCGCCCACGAACAGGTAGTAGCGGCCGGGTCGACGGTCCTCGGGCACGACCACGTCCAGCGTCTCCTGGAAGCGGTCGCCGCGGTGCCGGCGCAGGTCGAAGACGACCTGGACCGTATCGCCCGCGCGGACACGGCTGGACGATGCCTGGGCCCGCTCGATCGTGATCGTGCGCGGGGCGTGACCCTGGCTCAGTGTCAGGTCGATGCCCTCGACCTCCACCGCCTCGTAATCCGAGTGGACGAGGGCGCCCACCAGGGCGATGAGGTAGAAGGCGGCGCGCGTGCCGGGGTTCGAGCCGTCGAAGACCTGACGCAGCGGCACGTCGGCGTGGCCTCGCAGCCGCAAGGTACCGGTCATGTCGAGACTGCTCTCGCCGGCGCCGTACGAAGCCGAATCGAGCGCCTGCATGGTCGGGATGCCGACCAGAGACGGCAACATGATGGGCAGGTCGGCGAGCCGGAGGTCGAAGCGCCGAGACTCGCCGTTCGGCGTCTCGACGTCGATCGTCATCGGGATCGTCCGTGCCTCGGCCCCGAGCGTGCCCCTGAGCCCGGCGAAGCGGTCCTGGTCGAAGGCGCCGACCACCGGACCGATGTTGCTGAGCCGGGTCGAGCTGCTGAGCCGGGAGACGACGCCCACCACCTCGACCGTCGCCATCGGCACCCCCAGGGGCCCCACTCCAAGATAGGGATGGCCCATGGCCAGCACTTCACCATCCTCCACCCGGGTAACCGTGCCGCCGACGGCGAGCTTCAGATCGCCGTCGATCAGGACGCCCGCTACCGCGCTGCCCGCGCCCAGGTCGGGTGCGTCGGAGCCCTCGGCGCGCCCGGCGGGAGCGGCGGCGAGCATCCGACGCACGGGCTCGCCGAAGCCGAACGTGGCGATCGAGGCTCCGCGGCCGCCCCAGTCGGACGGCGCCAGCAGAGCCCCAAGCTGCTCCGCCACGACTTCGCGGACTGCCCCGGCCACGTCTTCCGGAGGTTCTAGGATCTGCCGCACCGAGCGCTCGAACGGCGCGGGCGTTCCCGGAGCCGACAGGCCGAGCGAGCCGCCGGCCGCATCGCCTGGATCGAGCGTGCTCAACTGCCGCATCGCGGCGATCGGCGTGATCAACGCCAGGGCCTCGCTGGTGAACGCCCAGGAGTAGGCCACGGCGCCGGCCAGGCGGTCGTCGATGTAGACCGGGCTGCCGCTCATTCCGGCCACCACGCCCGACTCCTCGAGCCCCTTGCCACTCAGACGGGCGACGATGAAGCTCGTGCCGGGGTCCATCTCGCGCAGGACGCCGACGATCTCCACACCGAAGCGCTCCGGCTCGGAGCCTGCGAACACGGACAGACCGTAGCCGGTCTGGCCGCGCGAGACCTCGTCGACCCCGATCTCGTCGCCGGCCAGGTCGACCGCGGGCGCCCCGTCGGTAAGCGAAGCGGCGAGAGGCTCCTGAGCCTGAATCGGAGCTGCTGCCCGGAGCAGCAACCAGACGCCGAAGAAACCGGCAAGGGAGGCGGCGAAACGGCTCACGGTCTTGGGTGTCCTGGACCTCACGACTGCGCCGGCCGCGGGTGTCTAGATCTGGAAGCGCCCGCGGCGCAACACCCGCAAACCGGCGGAAGTCCAAGATACCACGGTGGATGCCAGCCCCCCGGGGGTCCGCTCGCCGCCAAGCACCAGCGCGCCGGCGGCGTGGAGGATCGGTTCGAGGTCCGCCAGGTCACACGCGGGCGGCTCGCCGCTCCGGTTCGCGCTGGTCGCGGTCAGCGGATGACCAAGAGTCTGAAGAAGTGCACGGAGTCGGTCGTGGTCCGGCACCCGCACCGCCAGCGTGTCTCCCCCGGCCGCCGCCGGCACGGACAGGCCGGCGCGAAGCGGTGCCACCACGGTGAGGGGCGCCGGCCAGTGTGCTTCGGCAAGACGGATCGACTCGTTCGGTTCGAGGCCGAGGTCGATGGCCTGTTCAAGGCTGGCCACCACGACCGGCAGCGGCTTGCCGCGTTCACGCTCCTTGAGGCGGTAGATGGCCTCGACGCCGCTTGCGGAAAGGGGATCCACGGCCAGACCGTAGGAGGATTCAGTCGGGATCGCCAGAATCCGCCCTTGGGAGAGAGCGTCCTTCACCTCGTTCAGGTTGCCGTCCCAGGGCCATACGTCCAACACTAGAGCCCGCCTACTCGGCGCCAGCGGCGAGCAGTTCCGCGGCGGCGGAGCGGGAGGCGTCCGTGACGTGTTCGCCGGCGAGCATGCGGGCGACTTCTTCGACGCGGTGTTCGTGGTCGAGGCGGTGGACGTCGACTCGGGTGCGCCCGGCCCGGACCTCCTTCTTCACTTCGAGGTGGAGGCTGCCGCGGGATGCCACTTGAGGAAGGTGGGTCACCGCGAGGATCTGGCCGCCGTTGGCGAGACGCTGGAGCTTGCGGCCGACGATCGCCGCCTCGGCGCCGCCAACGCCGGAGTCCACTTCGTCGAACACGAGGGTCGAACCCTCGGCCGGACCACCGCCCCGAACCGCGGTCTGGAGCGCCAGGAAGAGGCGCGCCAGCTCGCCGCCCGACGCGACCCGCGACAGGGGCCGCAGATCCTCGCCCGGATTCGCACTGAACCGGTAGACAACGCTGTCGACGCCCTGGGCGTCGAAAGCAACCCGCTCGCCATCGAGTTCGAGCGGGCTGCCGTCGCGCAGCTCCCGGGTGATCTCGACCTCGAACGCAGCCCGCTCGAAAGCCAGGTCCAACAGGTGACCGAGGACCTCGCGCTCGAGGGCGCCGGCCCGTTCGCGCCGGGCAGCTGAAAGCGCCTCGGCCCGGCCGGCGTACTCCGCGAGGCGTGCAGCGGCTTCCTGCTCCACCTCCTCCCGGCGAACATCCGCGGTCTCCAGCTCGAAGAGTTCCTCCGACAGGCGGCGGCCGTGCTCCAGGACGTCCGCGCTGCTGCCCCCGTGCTTGCGGGTCAGACGCTCGATCACACTCAACCGCTCCTCGATCTGGTTCAGACGAGTCGGGTCCGATTCGCAAGCGGCCGCCCGGCTCCGCAACTCCTGGGCAAGGTCGTTCACGCTCGCGCCGACCCCGGACAGGATCTCGACCCAGGACTCGGCCTCCGGCTGCCAGCGTGAAATGTCCGAGAGCGCGTTTCCGGCCTGCGCGACCCGGCCGTCGACCGCCAGTTCGTCGTCGCTGAGCAGGGCGATCGCGTGGTGGAGCGCGCCTGCGATCGCCTCGGCGTGGCGGAGCACTTCGCGCTCGGCCCGCAGCTCTTCGTCCTCGCCGGGCAGCAGACGCGCGGCGTCGATCTCCGAGGTCTGGAACTTCAGGAGGTCGATCCGTTCCTGACGGAGCTGGTCGTCCAGGGAGAGCCGCGCGAGCCGGTCGGCGGTCTCGCGGTAGGCGCCGTAGGCCTCGCGGCATGAATCGACCAGTGCCGTCAGCGAGTCGCCGCCGGAGCGGTCGAGCCAGGCGCGCTGGAGGTCGGCCGACAGCATGCCGAGTTCGTCCCGCTGGCCAAAGATGCGGATCAGACCGTGGGCGACGGTCGAGAGCAGCCTCGCCGTCACCGGGTGGTCGTTGACGAAGACCCGGTTGCGTCCCTCCCGGGTGACCTCCCGGCGCACCAGGAGATCGTCGCCGTCCGCCGGCACACCGGCCTCTTCGAGCTGACAGCGCCATGCGGCGCCCGGGGGCTCGAAGACGCCGCTGACCGCCAGCGTGCCGGCGCCCGTGCGGATCATCTCCGAACTCGCGCGCCCCCCCGCGAGCAGCGAAAGCGAGTCGACGACCAGGGACTTGCCCGCTCCCGTCTCGCCAGTGACCACGTTCAGGCCGGGCCCAAACTCGAGCTCCGCCCGTTCGATCACGGCCAGGTTCCGGACGTGCAGGGAGCGAAGCACTGCCGCCCCTACTCGTCGGGCACCAGTTCGCGGGCGCGCGCTGCCGCCTCGATGATCGCCTTGATCAGCGTCACCCGGAGGCCACCCTCCTCCAGGCGCAGAATGCCGTCCACGGTACAGCCCGCCGGCGTGGTCACCTCGTCCTTGAGCAGGGCAGGGTGCCGGTCCGTGTCGATCACCATCTTGCCGGCCCCGAGGCAGGTCTGAGCCGCGAGCTCGATCGCCATCTTCCGCGGCAACCCGGCCTTCACGCCGCCTTCGGCCAGCGCCTCGATCACGATGTAGAGGAACGCCGGGCCCGAAGCCGACAGCCCGGTGATCGCGTCCATGTGTTTCTCGTCGGCGACGACCGTGCGGCCCAGTGGCCGAAACAGCAGCTCTGCCTGCGCCACGTGGTCGGCGGACGCGAACCGGCCCGGCGACAGAGCGGTCATGCCGGCGGCGACCCGACTCGGCGTGTTCGGCATCGCGCGCACGACCGGAACCTCGGCCGGTACGCGATCCTCGATGTAGGACGTTCGGACCGAAGCGAGAATGGAGACGAGCACCTGGCCCGGATGCAGCAGGTCGCCGATCTCCTGAAGCACCTCGTCCGCCGTCTGCGGCTTGACCGCCAGCAGAACGATGTCGCCGAACTCCGCCGCGCGGCGGTTGTCCACCGCGCCCTCGATCCCGAACCGCTCGCCCACGGCCGCGATCCGCTCCTCGTGTCCGGCGGTCGCGAAGATGGACCCGGCGGCGACGGCGCCGGCGTCCAGCCAGCCGCTGATCAGCGTCCGGCCCATCTCGCCCGCGCCGATCACGGCGACGCGGGTTTCGCCGCTCCGGGCAGCGTCCCTGTCGATACTCGCAGTCACCTTCTCGTCTCCCTCTGAGATGAACCGCGGAACAGGCGCGCCCGCGGAAGGCGACGATTCTGCCCTACTTGCCCCAGTCAGCGCCCGTCTGCCCGCGCATCAGGCGCAGGAAGAACGCCCGCGCCACGTGGCCGGCGATGCTCGGGTTCTCACGCAGGCGGCGCGTCGAGTACGCGTACCACTGCCGGCCGTAGGGCACGTAGATCCGCACGCGGTGCCCGGCCCTCGCCAGCCGGTCGCGACGCTCCTCGGTCACCCCGAGCAGCATCTGGAACTCGTAACGGTCACCCCCCAGGTCGCGGCGCTCGACCATCGCCGCCGATTCCCGCAGCAGGTAGTCGTCGTGGGTGGCGATGCCGACGTACGCGCCGCGGTCGAACAGGGCCTCGAGGGCCGCCAGGAAGTTCCTGCGCACCCTGCCGTAATCCTGGATCGCCACGCTTGGCGGCTCGACGTAGATGCCCTTGCACAGGCGCACGTTGGCGCGCTCGGGCAGCGCCGCGATGTCGGCGAGCGTGCGGTGCAGGTAGGCCTGGAGCACGACGCCGACCGCGTCGCCACCGGCGCCGGAACCGGTCGGTCCTCCGACCGCGGCACGCGTTCGCGAAGCGGCCACAGCCTCCCGATAGAGGTCCAGCGTGGCCGTGGTGCAGGTGTGGTCCTCCATGTCGATTCGGACGAAGCTGCCACGGGCCTCGGCCCGCGTCACGAGCTCGAAAAGGTGATCGCGGCAGAGGGAGCGGGAGACCTTGAGGCCCAGGAGCGTGAGCTTTACCGACACGTTGCAGTCGAGACCGCGATCCGCGAGCGCGTCGACCAGGTCGATGTAGAGGCCCGTCCCTTCGGTGGCGAGTTCCGGGCTGTCGATCTCTTCGCCCAGCAGCGCCAGGGTACCGGCGAGTCCGCGGCGGTTGAGCGCGGCGGCGCAGTCGAGGGCGTCCGCCGGCTCGTCGCCGGCCACGTAAGGCGCGGCCGCCCAGCGCACCAGCGGCGGCGGCATCAGCGGCAGGGACCAGCCGACGACCCTTGAGAAGACCGTCACGGGGTTTCCATCAGGGGCTGGCGGGCGGAGCGCCGACGTGTTCGTGGGCGTGATAGCTGCTGCGCACGAGCGGACCCGATTCGCAGTGGCCATAGCCCAGGCAGAGAGCGAAGCCGCGCAAGCGGGCGAACTCGTCCGGATGCACGTAGCGGTCGACCGGCAGGTGGTCGCGGGACGGCTGCAGATACTGACCGATCGTCAGGATCTCGGTTCCCGCCGACCGGATGTCCCGGATCGTCGCTTCGAGTTCGGCCGTCGTCTCGCCGAGGCCGACCATCAGACCGGTCTTCACCCTCCCCTCGTAGCCGCCACTGTCGCGCCTCGCCGCCGCCTCCGCCAGCAGCGCCAGGCTTCGCTCGTAGCTGCTGCCGGGCCGCGCCTGCCGGTACAGCCGGGGAACTGTCTCCATGTTGTGCGAGAAGACATCGGGGCGCTCGGCGAGCACGACGTCCAGCGCATCCTCCACGCCCCGAAAGTCCGGGGTCAACACCTCGACCGCGGCCTCCGGAAGCTGGTCCCGGATCGCACGGATCGTGTCAGCGAAGTGCCCGGCGCCGCCGTCCGGAAGGTCATCCCGATCCACCGAGGTGACAACGACATGCCGGAGGCCCATGGCGGTTGCGGCTTCCGCCACCCGGGCCGGCTCGCCCGCGTCGACACCGGCAGCCGGTCGGCCCGTGTGGACCGCGCAGAACCCGCAACGGCGCGTGCAGGTGTCGCCCAGGATCATGAACGTCGCCGTGCCGTGCTCACCCCAGCACTCGTAGATGTTCGGACAGCGCGCCTCCTCGCACACCGTGTTCAGGTTCAGGCCTTCCATCAGCCGGCGGACGCGCTGGTACGGCTCCGGCGTGCTTAGCCGGATGCGCAGCCAGTCCGGCCGCGGCAGCCGGGCGACGCCGCCGCCGGACGGCGGAACGCCGATGGAAACGAGTTCGTCCATGCCCGTTACGACCCAGGCGACCGACTCTCAAGCGGCCGCGTATCGTCCCGGATCCTAGCCGCGCGCAACGCCGGCTCGAAGCCGATCCCGGCCGGCTCTACCGGAGTGAGACGGCGCTCGAAGACACGCGCGAAGTTCTCCGCGCAGCACCCGGCGACGTCTTGCAGACCAAGCCGGCGACCGGTGAGCTCCTTGATCGAAGTCATCACACCGGCATCGAAGCCGCAGGAGAGGATGCCGGCGAAGTCGTCAAGGTCCGTGCAGACATTCAGCGCAAAGCCATGCGTGGTGACCCAGCGCCGCAGGTGAATGCCGATCGAGGCAATCTTCCGGCGACCGACCCACACGCCGATCCGCTCCCGCTCTTCGCCGCCCACCGCGGCGACGCCGAACGTCGCCAACGTGCGGACCAGGACCTCCTGAAGGTCCCGGACATAGCCGCGGACGTTTCGTCGATCCGCCCTCAGATCGAGGACCGGGTAGCCGACGAGTTGTCCCGGGCCATGGTAGGTCGCGCGCCCACCGCGGTCACACTCCGCGACGGCGATTCCCCGCTGGCGGAGCCAGTCGGGGTCCGCCAGGACATCGCTCCGGTCGCAGTTCCGGCCGACGGTGTAGGTCGGCGGATGCTCGAGCAGGAGCAAGGTGTCCGAGGCATCGGGTTCGCCGTCCAGGAGCTGCCGCCGGAGCCGGTGCTGCAGCTCGACACCGGCCTCATAGCTCACTCGCCCCAGATAGAGGGAGCGGATCGTTGCACCGTTGCCCAGTTCCATCGTCGGTCAGCTCGTTCTGGTCCAGTCCGGCAGCGCGTGCTCCAACGTCAGTTCCACTGCTTCCATTCCTATCACCGGGGGTGCCACTTCCGCCGTCGGTCTTCTCCGGACGTTGACATGTTCTCCACATGAAATTACTGTCTGAGTCATGTCCAAGATGCTCCAGATTCGGAACGTCCCCGAGGAGACCCACCGCCTTCTGAAGAGCCGCGCCGCGCTGGAAGGAGTCTCCATGTCCCACTTCGTGCTGCGCGAGATCGAGCGGATCGTCCGCCGGCCAAGCCGCCGGGAAGTACTGGACGCCATTCGCAGCGAACCCCCCGTGGCGCTCGACAAGACCCCGGCTGATGTCGTGAGGGAGGCCAGAGAATCCCGCCGGTGGTAATCGACGCCTCCGCGGCCGTCGAGATGCTGCTGGACACCGCGCCCGGCCGCCGCCTGAGCTCGAGACTCGCGGCCGAGTCGGTCGAGATCCACGTTCCTCACGTCGTGGACCTGGAGATCGCGCACGCGCTTCGGCGCTACGTGCGCCAAGGTGCCTTCGACGCCGCCCGGGGGACCCGAGCCCTGCGGCGCTGGCGCCACCTTCGGGCGGAACGCTACGAGCATCGTCGATTCCTGGACCGCATCTGGGCACTCCGCCACAACGTCTCGGCGTACGACGCGGTGTACGTCGCCCTGGCCGAAGCCCTCTCCACCACCCTGTTGACTGCGGATCGGAGGCTTGCCGGTGCTCCGGGGCTCGAAGGCCGCATCGAACTGATCTGAACGAGGCTGCCGGAGAGCAGGATCGAGGGCTGAGCGCGTGCCGCTGCCAACACGAGAAACACCCGAGCGCCAGCCCGCCGGCAGCGGCCGCGGCAACGACAACGGGAAGCCCCGAATCGGCCTCGTCCTCACCGGCGGCGGGGCGCGGGCGGCCTACCAGGTCGGGCTGGTCCGGCACCTGGCGAAGCGGCTTCCGGAGTTCCACTTCGACGTCCTGACCGGCGTTTCGGCCGGCGCGATCAACGCCTCCTTCCTCGCCTCGAACACGGGAAGCGCCGAGGACGCGACCGAGGAGCTCATGAACACCTGGCTCGATCTGACGCCCGATCACGTGTTCCGGGACGACGGCTGGTCGCTGGGGAAGATGGTCCTTCGCTGGCTGCTGAACCTGGCTTCGGGCGGCCTGCGCTACCGGCCCCAGGTCCGCGGTCTGGTCGACACCTCACCGCTCGGCAATCACCTCGCCAACGTCCTCGGCGTCGAGGCGGCGAACGGCCGCGTCCTGCCGGGCATCGCGCAGAACCTGGCCCGCGGCCGGCTGGACGCCGTCGCCGTGACCACCGTCGAGTGGTCGACGGGACAGACCGTGACCTGGGTTCAGGGCCACGACATCGAGACCTGGGAACGGCCGAAGCGCCGCTCGGAGCGAGCGCTGCTCACGCTCGACCATGTCCTCGCCTCCGCCTCGCTGCCGCTGATCTTCCCAGCGGTGCGGATCGGCGACGCCTGGCATGGAGATGGCGGCGTGCGTTTGACCTCACCACTGTCGCCGGCCCTGCACCTGGGCTGCGATCGCCTGATCGCCGTGTCCACGCGCCATGAGCCCCTGGCGCCCAGGACGGCAGCAGCCGCCTACCCGCCGCCGGCGCAGTTCGCGGGCGTGCTCCTGAACGCCGTGTTCCTGGATCAACTCGACCAGGACGCGAACCGGATGGAACTCGTCAACGGCCTGCTGGCGCGGCTGCCGGCGTCCGAACGAGGTCCGCTCCGCCTCGTCGACCTGGTCCTGCTGCGGCCCTCCGAGGACCTGGGGAGGCTCGCCAGCCGTTTCGAGCCCCGTTTGCCGAAGGCGTTCCGCTTCATGACCCGCGGCCTCGGCACCCGCGACACGAAGAGCCCGGACCTGCTCAGTCTCCTGATGTTCCAGCCCGATTACATCCGGGCCTTGATCGACGTGGGAGAAAGGGACGCCGAAGCGCGCCACGGCGAGATCGCTGCCCTGCTGAGCGGGGCGCCTACGCGATCGTGATGTCGTCGCAGAGGTAGACGTCCTGAATGTGGTTCAGGAGTTCCACCCCCTCCGCCATCGGCCGCTGGAACGCCTTGCGACCGGAGATCAGTCCCTGACCGCCGGCGCGGCGGTTGATGACCGCCGTCCGTACCGCGGCCGCCAGATCGCCGGCGCCGCCGGAGGAACCGCCGGAGTTGATCAGCCCGACCCGGCCCATGTAACAGTTCGCGACCTGCCAGCGCACCAGGTCGACCGGGTGGTCGGAGACCAGGTCGCTGTAGACCAGGTCGTGGGTCTTGCCGAAGCCCACTGCAGGGTAGCCACCGTTCTTCGTCGCCTGTTTCTGTTTGACGATGTCCGCCTCGATCGTCACGCCGAGGTGGTTCGCCTGCCCGGTCAGGTCGGCCGAGTCGTGGTAGTCGACGCCGTCGACGACGAACGCGCTGTTGCGGAGGTAGCACCAGAGGATGCAGGCCATGCCGAGTTCGTGGGCCTGCTGGAAGCACTCGGCGATCTCGACGAGTTCCTCGCGGCAGACGTCGGCGCCGAAGTACACCGTGGCACCCACCGCGGTGGCGCCCAGATCCCATGCCTGCTCGACCTGCGAAAAGAGAACCTGGTGGTACGTGTGGGGATAGGTCAGGCTCTCGTTGTGGTTGATCTTGACGATGAAGGGAATCCGGTGCGCGTAGCGCCGGCCGATGCTGCCGAGCACACCCAGGGTCGACGCGACGCCGTTGCAGCCGCCCTCGATCGCCAGCCGGATGATGTTCTCGGGATCGAAGTAGATCGGGTTCGGCGCGAACGAGGCCGCACCGGAGTGCTCGATTCCCTGGTCCACGGGCAGGATCGAGACGTAGCCGGTGCCACCGAGACGGCCGTGCCCAAGCAGCCGTTCCAGGCTCGCCAGGGTGCGGTTGTTCCGGTCGGAGGGCCCGAACGCCCGGTCGACGATGTCGGGTCCCGGCACCGTCAGGTGATCCTTCGGGATTCCGGTGCAGACGTGTCCGAGGAGGCTCTCCGCCTCACTGCCCAGCAGTTCTTCGATGCGCGCGATTTCGGCCATGGTTCTCCCCTGGTTCAGAGACTCGGCGGGTCGGATCGAGCGGATTCTAGGAGCTTGGGCCGTTGAAGGCTATGGGTGAGTCAGTTCAGGCTGCCGGCCTGCTGCTCCCGCGCTGCTTCGGGGCGCTCCAGCCGTTCCAGGAGCTGGAGCAGCACGTCGAGGGCCGGCCCCCACAAGCGGTGCCGTCCAAGGTGATAGACGGCGAGCGGTACAGGCTGCCCCTCGATCTCGAACGTCCGCTCCTCCACCAGCCGGGGGTGCTTAAGCGCCGAAAGCGGGAGCCGTACGCTCGGCGCCTCCGTGTTGCTGCCATCGTCCTCGGGCGACGGAACCGCAACCACGCACGCCCGCAGCCGGAAGCCGCCGCTGCCGCCAACCTCGTCCAGCTCACCGAGCCGGAGAATCCGCGACGGGTCGACACCGAGACCGACGTTTCCGAGCCGAGCCACGGTCGGCCAGGGGTCGTCGCCCTCGAAGGCGGCCGCCGGGAAGCTGAGCGGAGGCGACTCGTTCGGCTCCTCCCGCAGCAAGGTCCAGAGCTCCGCCGACTCGACGTACAGAGGCACGACGACGGCGACGCTTGCGCCTTCGCCATCTGGTGCCGCGGGTAGCCGCTTCGAGAGCTCGAGCCGACGCTGAACCTGGAGAATCCAACTCACGGAACCGACCCTATCCCCAGCACATGGTGCGAGGTCGGATCCTCGGCTCCGTCCAGGGTCAGGCCCAGTCGAAACACGTCGACGGACCCACTCGACCACCACATCCGGTGACGCGCTACCGGCGGGTCCAGGAGCAGACGCACCGATGTTCCCCCTGACGGAAGCGGGCTGCTCTCCTCGACTTCGCCGCCCAGGATCTCCAGGGCCGTTTCCTCCCGCTCCAGAAGAATCCGGAGCCGCGACCGGCGCACTTGGCGACCTGCTTCCAGGCTGCCGGCTACGTCCGGTTCCCACCCAACGAGAAACTCCGCCGACCCGCCTTCGATCAGGAGTCCCGACTCGCCGAACGGAGTGATCCGGCCCGCGACGGGCCGCAGCCAGACTTCACCGGCAAACAGGTCCGACGGCTCTCCCGCTCGCGGACGCTGGCCGGTCTCGAGCGGCAGGAACCGGTGCAAGGCGCCCTCGGGCGCCGGTGAAGGCCCGAACGCCTCGGCGGGCCGCAACCAGAGCGGGTACAGGAACAGCGCCGAAGATGCCGCCACCGCTACAAGCCGCGCCGGGCCCAGCCGGCCGGAGAGGAACCAGAACATCGGAACGACGGCGCCGACGCCGCCGGGTCCGACGAGCACGGACTCATCGCCGAGATCGAACGGGAAGAAGACGACGCGCGCGACGACCGACGCGACCGCGCCAAGCAGCAGCGCCCGGCGCCAACCGGCGGCGAACAGGCCCCCGACCGCCGCCCACACTAGTGGCGCGCAGTACGGCGCGATCCCGATCGTTCGGCCGACGATCGCATGGAGAAGGGTCTCGAGATCCAGCGCGGGACGGGCCGGCAGTGTTTGCGCGGATGTCGGATCGGAGCGCCACTCCTCCGCTTCGAAGTCGACGGCCGGAAAGCCGGTCGAAGGATCGAAGACCGCTCGCTCCACCTCCGTGAAGCCTCCGCGCACCAGTGCGGAGGCCCCGAAAGACGCTCCGGCGGTCAGCACCGCCGCCACCGTGAAAGCGAGGAAGGCAGTCCCCCGGCGCGGATTCCGCAGGGCGAGCCAGGCCGCCGCCGCAAGCGCCGGCAACAAGCTCAGACCGTCGACCGAAGCGACCGTGGCCAGGGCGAGCAGGAAGCCGACGAGAGACCAGCGAGACGCTTCGCCCCGAAGCGGCCGCCGGCCTTGCGGCCGGCGCGGACTGTCCGCCGCCTGCGGCGGCAGCCGGCGGGGACGCCGGCGCACCCAGTGGGAAGCGCCCCGCCAAGGACGGCGCTCGCCGTCCGCGGCCGGGATCACGTGAAGGACGAGCGCCCATGCCAGAGCCGACGTCGCGAGGCGGAACATCCCGGGCGACGGCAGCGGCAGCACCGTGAAGGCCGTCGTGCCGGCGATGAACACGGCGATCCAGGCCGGCGCCCAGGGACCGATGCGACGCTCGAGCACCAGGGCCGAGCCGGCCGCCGCCACCGCCAGCAGCAGCCAGTTCAGCAACGCCGGTCCCCGCCGCGGAGACATGCGGACGAAGGGCGCCGCCGCCACCGCGTATGCCGGCGGCCGCGCGAAACCGATCCGGGCGCCCCCGGTGCTGCTTTCCAGGGCGATGGCCTCGGGCTCCTCCCCGAACAGCCGGACGTAGCGGTCGTAGTCGGCGCGACCGTAGGTCAGGTCGCCATCCCAGGCCAGGCTCAGCGCCGCCATCCGGAACGTGGTTTCCCGCTCCCCGGCAACAACGGCATCCGATCGCATCGTCGCGGCGAACAGGGCAAGCAGCAGCCCGGCGAGCAGGATCCAGGACCATCGCCGCGCGACCGTACCGGGGCTGGAGATCACAGTTCGCTGTCGAAGGCGGTCGCGCCGCAGAGCGTCATCGAGCCACCGCCGAAGAGGTGCGGCTCGAACCGGAGCCGCGCCCGGCCGATCGGTCGCCGGAGCTTGAGCGGGATCCGGCACGCGTCGCCCGGCGGCAAGTCTCGCGGCAGCGGAATCCACGGCCTGCCCCGGAACAGGTCCCGCCCACCACTCCAGAGCTGGGGCTCGAGCACCACGCCGCCGTCCTGGTTCCGGCCAGAAAGCCAGGTCGCGAAGCCGGTGTTCGAAACGACGAGTTGGATCGAACGGCGCTCGCCATCCGGCCAGGGCGAGTCACAGCCCTCGACCTCGATCCGCCCCGGCAGCCAGCCCCAGGTCAACGACGTGGGGGCCGGAGGCCGCGGCGCTCGCAGCGGCGGCGGCTCTCCGGCCGGCACCCGCGACCACTCGTCCAGAGCCTCGAAGACCGCCCGCGCCGCCGACGCCGGCCCGTGCTCGCGCTCGATGAAGGCCCGCGCCGCTGCGCCCATCCCGACCAGCCGGTCCGGCGCGCCAAGCAGGTCCCGTAGCAAGCCCGCGAGCGCGCCGGCCTCCGCGCCCGGATCGTCCTTGAGCGGAGCCTTGACCACGATGTCGTCCGGCAGTTCAACGAACTGGGCGTAGTCGGAGGCCACCGCCGCCCGGCCCAGAGCGAGGATGCGCAGCAGCGAGGCCGAAGTTTCGCCGGCGCTCGGGTAGCGCAGGTTGAGACACAGGTCGCAGGCGGCGATGGCGGTCGGGAAGGCGGCCGGGTCGAGGAAGCCGGTCATCGTGACCCGGTCCTGGACTCCCAGATCCCGGGCCAGGGCGACGAGATCGAGCTCCGGCGCGACATCTCCTACCACCAGCGCATGCACCTCCTCCATTCCCGGCTCGGCGAGAATGCGCAGGAGCACGTCCGTGCGCTTGATCGGGGTCTGGAAGCCGAAAGAGCCGATCAGGACGGCCGACCGACGAATGCCGGTTCGCTGCCGAAAGGCCGCCGCCTGCTCGGGCTCGGGCAGGGCGGGCGCCGGCATCGGCATCGGCACCTGGCGCATCGGCGGCAGCCAGCCATCGGCCCACTCCGCGAGCTCCTCCTCCAGAAACCGGAGACCCCAGTGGCTATGGGTCAGGAGGCCGCGCTGCCGGAGCAGAAGGGACCGGTGCGCCGGCATCTCGAACAGCCGCGCCCGGCCGTGGCCGCCCCAACGGATCGACAGCGCCGCCGCGGCGCCCTCCCAGCCGTGCTCCTCGCCGAGGCCGCTGACGTAGGAGTCGAGGTCGCCCGAGGCCAGGGTCGACTCGACCAGCAGGTGGTGCAGGCGAAGGTCGTGCACGGTCACGACCCCCGGTGAATCCAGGGCCAGCCGGCGGACACCCTCGTGGTAGACGTTGTTGCCCATCTGGTAGAAGGGCAATCGTCCACCCGGGTCCAAGGCCGCGGCGTCGACCACCCGATAGCGGTCCATGACCCCGGACGCGACCTCCTGTCCTGGAAGCCGGATCAGGCGCAGGTCGCACAGGGGTGCGAGCTCGTCGAGCAGGTCGACGCTGTAGTCCGCGATCCCCGACCTGACCGGAGGCAGCGGCGACACGAAGTCGACTGCCAGAGCGCTACGTCTGGCCGCCATCGGAAGCTTCGAGCTGCTGGCCCAACCAGGCGTCGATGAAGGGATCGAGGTCGCCGTCGAGCACCTTCTCGACCGCCGATACCTCAAGCCTGGTCCGGTGATCCTTGACCATGCGGTACGGGTGCAGCACATAGCTGCGGATCTGGGACCCGAAGCCGATCTCCATCTTCTGTCCCTCGCGCTCCGCCTGCTCCTCGCGCCGCTTCTGCACTTCCCTGTCGTAGAGCCTCGCCTTCAGGATCTTCATCGCCATCGACCGGTTCTTGATCTGGCTGCGCTCGTTCTGGCAGCTGACCACGATGCCGGTCGGCATGTGCGTGATCCGCACCGCGGAGTCCGTCACGTTCACGTGCTGGCCACCAGCCCCGGACGACCGGAAGGTGTCGATACGGATGTCCTTGTCCTCGACCTCGACGTCGATGTCGTCTTCGACCTCGGGGTAGGCGTAGACGGAAGCGAACGAGGTGTGGCGTCGCTTCGCCGCGTCGAACGGCGAGATGCGCACCAGCCGATGGACTCCGCTCTCGCCTCGCAAACGGCCAAAGGCGTACTCGCCCCGAACCGCAACGGTCGCGCTCTTGAGCCCCGCTTCTTCGCCATCGAGCCGCTCCAGCAACGTGACGTCGAAGCCGCTCTGCTCGGCCCATCGCAAGTACATCCGCAGGAGGATCTCCGCCCAGTCCTGGGAATCCGTGCCGCCCTCGCCCGGATGGATGGCTAGCAGGGCGCTGCGGTCGTCGTCTTCCCCCGAGAGCTTGAGTTCCAGGTCGAGGGCCGCCGACTCGCTCCCGACCCGCTCGATGAAGGAGTCGAGCTCGGCGTCGTCCTCGGCGCCCAGAGCGTCCTCGGCCAGCAGTTCGAGCCAGGCCTCGATCTCGTCCCGGTCGGCCTTCAGCCGTTCCAGGGTCCTCCGCCGGCGTTCGAGAGCTCGGCGACGGCGCAGCAGCGGCGCACTCTTCCTCGGCTCGTCCCAGAAGCCGGGCTGCTGCATCTCGTGATCGAGAGCCGCTAGCTGTTCCTCGACCTCCGCCGGGTCAAAGATACCTCCGCAGGCCGTCCAGACGGATCCTCAGATCGGAGAGCGAGCGGTTCGCGTCGGCCGCAATCATCGGCGCAGTATGGCAAAGCCGGCAAGGGCCACGCAAAGCAGAGGCACCAGCAGCGGCGCCCGGGTAAAGGGAGTCATGCCGCGGCGGGGAATGATCTGCGCCTTCATGACCAAGGCCTCGTCGATCGGCGAGTCGGCCAGCACCCGACCCCGCCGGTCGATCACGGCCGAGATGCCGGTGATCGCCGCCCGGACGAGCGGCCGCCCGTTCTCGGCCGCGCGGAAACGGGCGGGTCGCAGGTGCTGGTGAGGCGCCCACGTTCGGCCGTACCAGGAGTCGTTCGTGATCGTGACCAGGAGATTCGCTCCGCGCCGCACCCGCGCCGCAACCTGTTCCGGAAAAACGATCTCGAAGCAGATGGACACCCCCAGCCGAGCGGCGTCCACGTCGAGGAGGCGCACTTCGTCGCCGGGAGAGAAACCGCCGGCCTGGCGCGCCAACTGACGGACCACGGGCAGCAGGCCGCCGAACGGCACGTACTCGCCGAACGGAACGAGATGCATCTTGTCGTAGGTCTGGCGCCGGGCGCGGGCAAGACCGGGCGTCAGAAGATAAGCCGCGTTGAACGCTCGCGCCTCCTTTCCGGACCTGGCCTCCTGGCCCGACCGGTCCCAGCGCGCGCTGTTGAGCAGCAGGGAGCAGCCCCCGGCAACGACTCTTTCGAGATCGGCGGCGAAGCGCTCGTCCCGTTCCAGCTGGTACGGCCAGCCGGCGCTCTCGGGCCAGACGACGAGTCGCCCGGGTTCACAGGCCTCGCGGCTGAGCGCGAAGAGCCGCTCATAGTTCGAGGCGAGGTCGGCGAACTGCTCGTCCGGTCCTCCGTCGACCATCTCCGCGGTCGCCATGTGGATGTTCGGCTGCACAACCGCCACGTCCAGGCGGCGTCCATCCCCGGGCCGCCGATCCAGGTTGGTCCAGCGCGCGGTCGAGAGCAGGGCCGCGACCGCGACCAGTGCGGCCACGGCCCCGCGGCGGCTCTCCCGACCAACGAGGCGAAACAGGGCGAGCCCGGTGGCGGCAACAAGAAACGAGAGGCCGTGACTCCCGATCCAGCGGGTCACGTCGAGAGCCCCGGGGACGTCCACCCACGCGTACGCCAGCAGGTTCCACGGGAACCCCGAAGGTCCGAGTCCCCGAACCCACTCCAGTGCGACCCAGACGGTCGGCACGAGCAGCAGGGCCGGCACATCGCCACGAGCGAGCAGCCGGCCCGCGAGCCAGCAGAACAAGCCGTGGTAGAGCCCCAGGTAGAGGGCCAGCAGCCCCAGGAGCAACGCCGACGCGATGCCGGGCACACCACCGTACGTTTCCAACGTGCCGACGATCCACGGTATCGCGACCAGCCACGCCACGGTGCCGTGCAGCCAGCCCAGCCACAGCCGTCGCCACGCGCTGCCCGGTACCGCGGCGACCGCGAACAGGGGCGCCGCCGCGGCAAGCGGCAACAGCAACCCGGGCCGCTGATCGAAGCAGAACGCCCACCAGACCCCACCGCCCGCGCTCAGGGCGAGTTGGAACCAGAGGAATCGGAGCGGCGACGGCCGGCCTGCCTGCGGAACCCCCCGCGGTTCGACCGGGTCGCTGTTCAGTTGTTCGGGGTGATCCAGGTCTCGAGTCCGTACTGCTTCGCGAGTTGCTCCGCCGCGGCCGCCGCGGCGGTCTGGTCGTCGAACGGTCCCACCCGTACCCGCTGCATCACCTGACCGTCCAGCGTCTGCGGCGACACGAACGCGCTGTGGCCGTCCGCCCGCAGCTTCTGCTCCACCGAAACCGCCTGCTCGACGTCCGCGCTCGAGAACACCTGGACGACCAGGGCGGTTCCCACAGCCTGACTCGGAGCATCGGCGGTGCCGGCGTCTTCCTCGTTGGCCGCTCCGAAGAACCGGACGACCTCGGCCGGCTCTGCTTCAGCCGCGACGGCAGGCGGTTCCGCCGGCGGCAGGGCCGGCTCGGAGGCGACGGGTTCCTCCTGCACTCCGGCGACGTCCGTGGCGTTCGACTGACCCCACCACGCTCCCGCCGCGAAGGCGCCCACGATCGCCAGGACCAGAAGCGCTACGAACGCCGCAATCTGGGTGTTGCTGAGGGTGACCTCATACGGTTCGTAGGCTTCGCGGCTCACTCTTTGGGTTCTTGCGGCGGTCCGCCCATGAAGGAGCCGAAGGCCCTCAGCAGCTCGAGCGGCAACGGGAAGAGGATCGTCGAGTTCCGCTCCGTCGCGATGTCCGAGAGGGTCTGGAGGTATCGCAGCTGCAGGGTGACCGGATTCGCGCTGATCGCGTTGGCCGCCTGGGCGAGGGACTCGGAGGCCTGGAGCTCACCACTCGCGTGAATCACCTTGGCGCGCTTCTCACGCTCCGCCTCGGCCTGCTTGGCCATCGCGCGCTGCATTTCCTGCGGCAGGTCGACGTGCTTGACCTCGACCATGGAGACCTTGATGCCCCAGGGGTCGGTCTGCTGGTCGATCACCGTCTGGAGCTGGTCGTTCAAAGTCTCCCGCTCGCTCAGCAACTGATCGAGCTCAGTCTGGCCAAGGATCGAGCGCAGCGTGGTTTGCGCCAACTGACTGGTCGCGAACAGGAAGTTCTCGACTTCCACGATCGCCTTGGTCGGTTCCAGCACGCGGAAGTAGACGACCGCGTTCACCTTCACGGAAACGTTGTCCTTGGTGATGATGTCCTGGGGCGGCACGTCGAGCACCACCGTGCGAAGCGAGACCTTGACCATGCGGTCGATCGGCCAGAGGATGAGCACCAGGCCGGGGCCCTTCGGCTTTTCCAGGATCCGGCCCAAACGGAACACGACGGCACGCTCGTACTCGGCCATGATGTTGATCCACCGGGTGAGCAGGAAGAGGCCCGCCACGACGAGGAAGCCAATGAACGGAAGGGTGGTCATACGGGTTCAGGTCCTTTCAAGAGTGTGATCAGGTGTCCCCGACCGGTTCGACGCGCAGGGTCATCCCGTCCACCCGGACGACCCGAACGCGGTCGCCCTCGGCGACCGCCACATCCGCTTCCGCGTTCCAGATCTCGCCGTGCAACCGGACCTTTCCCGGCGCGCCGACGGGGATGCCGGTGCTCACAAGGCCCAGTTCGTTGAGCAGGCCTTCGCTGCCGGTCGCCACCCGTCTGAACTGCGCCTTGAGCGCCAGACGGCCGAGGCCGAGCGTCACGAGCCCGACCGTGATGCCGATCGCCACGATCAGGTTCAGGCTCGCCCGCAGCGCCGGATCGGCGTCCCGGAACAGCATCATCGCCCCGAGACAGAACGAGATCGCGCCGGCCAGTGTGAGCATGCCGAAGCTGGGGATCTTGATCTCCAGCACCCAGAGAACGCCCGCCAGCAGGAGCAGTGCCAGTCCGGCGTAGTTGATCGGCAGCACGGACATCGCCCAGAGTCCCAGGATCAGGCAGATGGCGCCAACCACGCCCGGGAAGATCGCACCCGGGTGGGTGATCTCGAAGATGAGACCGATCGAGCCCAGGGACATCAGCAGGATGGCGATGTTCGGGTGCGCGATCGTCGAACGGATCCGCTGGAAGACGGACATCTCGACACGGCGAACCGTGGCGTCGCGGGTCCTGAGTGTCGTCTCCTCGCCGCGCTTCTCGACCACGCGGCCGTCGAGTTCGACCAGCAACGACTGCAGGCTGGGGGCAACCAGATCGACGAGGCCGGCTTCCAGCGCCTCCTCGGCCGAGAACGATCTGCTCTCGGTGACCGCCTCCTCGGCGAGCTTTTGGTCGCGGCCGCGGCGGGCCGCGAGCGAACGGGCGGTCGCCGCCGCGTCCTGGGTCACCTTGTCGCCCATCGCGCCCGGAATGTCGCCGCCGCCGCCGGCCACGGGATGGGCGGCGCCCGTGTTCGTGCCGGGCGCCATCGCGGCAAGGTCGGCGCCGAGCAGAATGAAGAAACCGGCCGACGCCGCCTGTGCGCCGCTCGGCGAGACGTACACGACGACCGGCGTGTCGGCCTCCAGAAACGCTGTGAACACTGCTCGCATCGCCTGCATCTCGCCGCCCGGCGTCGACAGTTCCACGACCAGCGCCTCGGCGCCGGCCAGGTCAGCCTCCGCGGTGACCTGCTCCATGAACTCGGCAACGACGACCTGGATCGCCGAGTCGATCCTCGCGACGATGACCTCCGGCCCGGCCTCCGCATCGAGATCGGAGACGTTGGCCGCGTCGCCGTCGGGCGGCGCTACGGCCTCCGAGTCCGCCCCTGCTTCCGGTTCGACCGGACCGCCCTCCTCTCCTTCCGGCGCCGGTCCGGCGGCGAGCAGCGCCAGCGGGAGGAGGATCAGGGTGAAGGCGAGGATCAGCCGCGCCGAACCTGCCAGTTTCGGAGCGTTCATCGCCAACAGTCTACTTGACGGCAAGCGGCAAGATGCCTGGTCGGGGCGAGAGGATTTGAACCTCCGGCCTCACGGTCCCGAACCGTGCGCTCTACCAGGCTGAGCTACGCCCCGCCGCACCGAACGCGAATGGCGCGGCCGCGCCATTCGCGCCCCAGTCCGTGCGTCCGTCATCGAGCGCACGGATGGAACGCCGCAGAATACGGTTACCAAGCCCGGAAGTCCAGCGTTCCGCGCCCAGCCAGGGAGACTCTACGGAGTGGGGTCCTGCCGCGGAACCGAAATCACGATCTCCTCGTCGTCGCCCGTTCCGTGCTCGAAGGGCTCGCCGTTTACTTCGATTGTCGTCACGGCCACGCTGCTCAGGGTGAGTCGCACCTCCTCGTCGGCCGCGACGGTCAGGGACTCCCCCTGAACCCGCAGCTCGCTGACCGTACGATCGCCGTCAGCGTAGACGTCGACCCAGCTCGTTCCCTGGAACTCCATCGTGACACGCAGGGCGCGCGCCGGCAGCGGCTCGGCCGGCGGAAGTTCCGGCACCGGCTCGGTCACCGGGGGCGCCATCGTTTCCACGTCCTCGCCGGGATCCCGATCCATGGCGGCAAACCAGACGATCGCGGCCGCGACCACCGCCAGCCCGACCAGCACCGCAACCGTTCGGCCGACCTGCCAGGTCGACGCCGAGCTGCCGGCTGCTTCGGTCGACCGGTCATACTCGCCACCCGCCGAGGCGACGAGATAGAAGTTCAGGACTTCGTCCGGATCGAGACCGACAATCCGGGCGTACTCCCTCAGGAAACCCCGGACGAAGATGGAGGCGGGCAGGAGGTCGAAGCGGTCCTCCTCGAGCAACTCGAGGTAGCGGATGTTGATCTTGCTGGACTGCGCGATCGTCTCCAGATCGACGCGGCGGACCTCGCGCTGGCTGCGAAGCCAGGAGCCGAAAGACTCCCGTTCGTACCCGGCCCCGGGCGCCTGGCCCTGCTCGGACGCCTGAAGTTCCTCAGGCGCCGGATTCTGCTCGCTCATCTCGCCGCCTCTGCCCAGCGTGGCATTCGCTCTACGCCATTGTACTCCTCTTCACACCCGCCCGCGGCTGATACGATCACCGGTCCTGTTGACACACCATCGCCGCGGACGCGCTCCCGCAGGCCGCGCCGGCTACCGCATGAGGATCCCGCAAAGCACTCAAGACAGTCTGGCGCGCGGTGACATCGACGCAGTAGAAGCGGACTGGCTGGTCGCGATCGAAGGCGATATCGAGGTCGAGCAGTTCCTCGTCATCACCAAGGGCCTGGTCCGACTGGGCGAAGAGGATCGTGTGGGCACGCTCCTCGAACTACTCGACGATCAACTCCGGGAACGCGGCATGTGGGCCGCGCGCCTGGATCTCGTCCGCGGCGCCGCGCACTACTTCGTGCGTAGCGGACAGGTCTACGACACCGTTCTCGACACCCTGCACGAGCTCTACCGCGACCGCGAGTCCGACCTGAACGGCCTGCTCCAGGAGTTGAACCTCGATCAGGGACGAGGGCACGCGAACAAGCTCTGGGACAAAGTGGACCGGCTCCGCAACCTCCTCGCATTCCGGCCTGGCGACATCGTGGAGATGGAAGGCCGGGGCGCTGGCCGAATCGCCGAGGTCAACATGCCGCTCCACGTCTTCAAGGTGGACCTGGAGACGGCGAAGGGGGTGTCGGTCGGCTTTCGGGCAGCCGGCAAGATGCTCAGACTGCTGCCCGAAGGGCACGTGCTCCGCCAGAAGCTGGAAGAACCGGAGCAGCTCGAGGGACTCAAGCCCACCGAACTGCTGGAAAAGACCCTCAAGAGCTACGACCGACCACTGACCGGCGCCGAAGTCAAGGTCATCGTAGTCGGACTCATCCCCGAGCGCCGGTGGTCGAGCTGGTGGACCAGCGCGCGGAAACAGCCGCAGGTGCTGTCGTCCGGCGGTCCCCGGCAGACTTACCAGTGGCTCGAGGCAACGGACGCGGAGGAATCGCTGTGGCGCGAGTTCGAGACCGCACCGAACCGGGAGAAAGTCGGACTCCTGCGGCGGGCGGCCAACCAGTCGCAGGAACTCCGAGGCCGGATGGCGAAGGCGCTCGATCGCATCAGCCGCACGCTGATGGACGCTCAGCCCGCGCTCGCCTTCGAAATCCGCTACGCGCTTGAGCGCTTCGGCGCCGAGCCCTCCTGGCCGGCCGAGAATCTGCTGGGGAACCTGGCGGATCCGTTGGAGTTCTTCGCGTCACTGGAACAGCGCGCCGCCCGCGAACAGGGCTACGCGCTGCTCCCGACCTGCCGGGACGACTGGCTCGAAGTGCTCGAACGACGCTTCCTGCTGGAATCCGACACGAAGGCGATCGACGCGATCGCCACGGTGCTGGACGAGGAGACGCTAAGCCGCTGCGCCGCTCGCGCCCAGGTCCAGCCTCACCGGACCCCCGCGGCCTTTACCTGGCTGGTCGAGCGGGCCGCCTCCGAAGCATCGCTGCGGCAAGGTCGTCAGAGCCGCCTGCTGAACCTGCTCATCCAGGCACTGCGGCACGATGCCTTCGCACCCTTCCGGGCCCGGATCAAGGCCCTGTTCGACTCCGGCGGCACGGCGCCCAGGCTTCTTCCGGAGTTGACGCTCGACGAGGCCCGCCAGGCCGACGTCGCGATCCGCCACGCAGCGCTCGAGGACTACCGGCGGGAACCGCTGCTGGCAGCTCTCCACCTCAAGTTCCCCGACCTTCAGGCGGACCAGGACGACGACAGCGACGACCTCTACGCGCTGCCGGCATCGATCGAAGCGCAGCGCGAGAAGTTGCGGGAGCTGGTCGAGGAGGAGATTCCGGCCAATCGCAAGGCGATCGAGGAGGCGCGCGCCCTCGGCGATCTGCGCGAGAACTTCGAGTACAAGTCCGCGCGGCAACGCCACGAGTACCTCACCGCCCTCGCGACCCAACTGCAGCAGGATCTGCAGCGGTCGACGCCGATCGACGTCGCGAGCGCGGCCTGTGACCGACTGCGGATCGGCAACCGCGCGACACTGGAGTCGGACAGCGGGGAACAGCGCACCCTTGCCATCCTCGGTCCCTGGGAGAGCGCACCGGAACGGGGCATCATCTCGTACGAGTCGGACCTCGCCGGCCGTCTGCTGGGGTCGGAGCCCGGAGCACGTGTAGAGCTGGACGGCGAGACGTTCACCCTGCGCGCGATCGAAACGCTTCCAGCCGGCGGTTAGGAGCCGCCCAACCCGCACCGGGCCGGTTCCAGGTACCGGTCAATGCTAGACTTATAGCGAAGTGTCTCTAGGCGTGGAGGAGGTGCGGCGGATTGCCGAGCTGGCGAGACTGCGGATCTCGGCCCGCGAAGAAACGACCTTCGCGAGTCAGCTTTCCGAGATCGTCGACTACATCGATCAGCTCCGGGAGTTCGATGACGGCACGGCCTCCCTCGAGGAGGCCGAGGTAGCCAGTGACGCCACCGACAACGACCTCCCCCGCCCGACGGACCTTGAAGACAGTGCGTTGCTCGACCAGTTCCTGGACAACGCGCCCGCCTCCCTCGACCGTTTTCTGCTCGTCCCGCAGGTCAAGGCGACGCCGGGCGGCGACGACTGATGCAACCGACCACCGCGGAGGAACTGGCAGCCACGATCCGTTCTGGGGAGCGGAATGCGGTCGACACCGTCGACGCAGCGTTCGCCCGCATCGACGAGGTCGACGGCTCCGTTGGCGCCTTTCTCGAACTCTGGAGAGATGAAGCGACCGAGCGGGCCGCCGAGATCGACAGCCGGCGGGACGAAGGACTGCACCTCGGTCCACTCGCCGGCGTACCGACTGCCCTGAAGGACAACCTGTCCCTGGCAGGGCACGAACTGAACTGCGGCTCGCGCATTCTGGCCGGCTACCGCGCGCCCTACACGGCCGGCGCCGTCGAGCGCCTGGTGGCTGCCGACGCCGTACCCATCGGTCGCGTGAACATGGACGAGTTCGCCATGGGCTCGTCGTGCGAGAACTCGGCCCTGGCCACGACGCGCAATCCCTGGAACCTGGCCATGGCGCCCGGCGGCTCGAGCGGCGGCTCGGCGGCCGCGGTCGCGGCGGCCGAGGTGCCCCTCGCGCTGGGCTCGGACACCGGCGGCTCGATCCGGCAACCGGCCGCCTTCTGTGGCGTTGTCGGCGTCAAGCCGACCTACGGCCGGGTCTCGCGCTACGGTCTCGTCGCCTTCGCCTCCTCGCTCGACCAGATCGGACCGCTCGGCCGCAATGTGCGCGACGCGGCCCTTGCGCTCGGAGCCATCGCCGGACCCGACGCGCGGGACTCCACCTGCAGCGAAGAGCCCGTCTGTGACTTCCTGAAACCGATCGAGGACGGCATCGAGGGGCTGAAGGTCGGCACCATCCGCGAGGTCAGGACCTCGGCGCTGGAGGGCGACGCGGCGCGCGGCTTCGAACAGGCGCTCGAGGCACTCGCCCGCTGCGGCGCCGAGCTGGTCGAAGTCAGCGTCCCACTGATCGAAACGGCGGTCGCCACCTACTATGTACTCGCCAACAGCGAGGCCAGCGCGAATCTCGCCCGGTTCGACGGCAGCCGCTACGGCCACCGTGCCGCCAACGCCCGTTCGCTCGGCGAAATGTACACCGGCAGCCGCAGCGAAGGCTTCGGCCCGGAGGTCAAGCGCCGGATCATTCTCGGGACCTTCGCCCTGTCCTCGGGCTACTACGATGCCTACTACGGGCGCGCCGCGCGGATCGCCGGCGCCCTGCGACAGCAGTTCGCCGAGGCCTTCGAGCAGGCCGAACTCCTGGTGACGCCGACCAGTCCCAGCGGCGCCTTCAAGCTGGGTGAACGGGTCGACGATCCGCTGGCGATGTACCTCTCGGACGTGTTCACGACGCCGACCAGTCTGGCCGGCATACCGGGCATCTCGGTCCCCTGCGGCCTCGACAGCCGTGGCCTTCCCCTCGGGCTTCAGATCCTGGCGCGTCCGTTCGCCGACGCCACGGCGCTGCGGGCGGCCCGGGCGTTCGAACGGGAAACGGGTTTCGAGTGCCGGCCGGAGCCAGTTCAATGAGCGTGCGCGCTTCCCTCGCCTTCGCCGTCGTCCTTGCCGCGCTCCTGCCCTCGGCGAGCGACGCCGCCACGCGGCGCATGGCCGTGCCGGAGATCGGATCGCCGAGTCCGGTCGCGGTGCTGGCCGCCTCCGGGAAGATCCACATCGAGGCGAAGCCCCGGCGAAACGAAGGTCTGCTGGCGTTCGCTGAGCGGCTCTGCGGCAGCTCACGGCACGCCTCCGCCGTGAGCCGGGCGAACGGAGGCGTCCAGCGACTCCGTCGCGGCGTCCGGTACAAGGTGCCCTTCGATCTGCTGCCGGCCCGGCACCGGCAAGCCGTCATTCGGGCGCTGCTGCCGAGAGACCAGGCCACCCCCGAAGGCTGGCGGCACCGCGTCGCCTCCTCCTCCCGGGGTGCCAGGTCGGAGAGCCTGTGGAGCATCGCGGAGTGGTTCACGGGCTCGGGCGAGAACCACGGGACGCTGCGGCGGGCAAACAGCCTGACCAGCAACGTCATCCGACCCGGTCAGGTCATTCTGATCCCGCGCGAGATGCTCTCGGAGCCCTACGCCGGCATGCTGCCTGCAGCTCCGACCCGCCAGGTGGCGGCGGCCGACTCCTTCACTGGCGATGGGCCCTTCGTCCGCTACGGCTCGGACGGGCAGGGCGACTACGCCAGCTACCGCCTGAAGGCCGGCGAAGCCCTCTATTCCAGCGTCGTCATGCGATTCACCGGCCGGCTCCTGGCCAGCGACGTGAACGAACTGGTCGACCAGATCAGGGAGCGCAACGCGATCCGCGACGTGCGCGACCTCCCCGTCGGCTACGAGGTCAAGATCCCGCTCGACCTGCTCTCGGCCCGTTATCTGCCACCCGATCATCCGCAGCGCCAGGAGTGGGAAGCGCAGCGCTCCGCCTCCGAGCAGATCGAGAACGAGCTGCTGGCCCTCGATCTCGACGGGGTCACGGTGGTGCTCGACGCCGGCCACGGCGGCCGCGACACCGGGGCGCCCGTCGGTGGCATCTGGGAGAGCGCCTACGTCTACGACATCATGCTGCGGACCAAGCGGCTGCTGGAGAGCCGCACGGCCGCCACCGTCGTGCCGACCACGCGTGATGGCGCCACGTTCCGGATCCAGGACAGCGACGTGCTGCCGCATTCCCGTGGGCACGCCGTGCTCACGGACCCCCCATACCGCATCGACAACGCGGCGGTGGCGACGAACTTCCGGTGGTACCTGTCGAACTCGATCTACCGGCAAAGCCGCCAGGCCGGCGCCGAGCCCCGTCAGGTCATCTTCATCTCGATTCACGCGGATTCTCTCCACCCGTCGCTGAACGGCGCCATGGTCTACATTCCGGGTCTGGTCGGCATCACCAACAACTACGGAAAGTCGGGCAGGGTGTACAACGCGCGCCGCGAAGTCCGGGCCGAACCCCGCGTCTCCTTCACCCGGACCGAACGGACGACCAGCAAGGGCCTGTCGCGCGATCTCGCCGAACACCTGCTGGACGGCTTCCAACGCGCCGGCCTGGGCGTTCATCACAACAACCCGATCCGCGATCGGATCTGGCGCGGACGCCGCGTCTACGTGCCGGCGCAACTCCGCTTCAACGCGATACCGGCCAAGGTCCTCCTCGAGGTCTGCAACCTGAGCAACGATCAGGACCGCCGCCTGATCAAGACCCGCGCCTACCGCCAGCGGGTCGCCGAGGCGATCGTGAACGGCATCCTGTCCTACTACGGCGTGCCCGGCGCCAGAGCCGAGCGCAGCGTCGCCGCCGGCAGTTGAGGTCGCCGCGCAGCTACTGCACCACTGCAGCTATCAGTAGCGGCGCATCAGCCCGACCACGATCCCCTGGATGCGGAGTCGATCCGCGGCGACGTAGAGCGGCTCCATCTCCCGGTTCGCCGGCTGCAGCCGGATGGAATCGCCTTCGGGGAAGTAGCGCTTGAGCGTTGCCTCGTCGTCGATCAGGGCGACGACTACCTGTCCCGACCGGGCTTGATCCTGCTCGGCGATCACCACCAGATCGCCGTCGCAGATGCCATCGTCGATCATCGAGTCCCCCTCCACCTCGAGGACGTAGTGCCGCCCGGCCGGGCCGCGCTCTAGCAGGTGCTCCGGCACCGGCAGGTCGTCAACGCCCGGCACTGCCTCGATCGGCCTGCCTGCGGCGATCCGGCCGTGAAAGGGAACGGAGTTCTCGGCCGGACGCCGGCCGCGCAGCGTCTTCTCCGTCAGTTCCAGGCCGCGCTTCTGATTCCAGCCGCCGCGCAGGTAGCCCTTCTGCCTCAGGAGCTTCAGGTGCTTGTGGACGGTGCCGTAGGACCGGTAGCCGAAGCGGCGGCGGATCTCCAGGTGGGTGGGCGCGATACCCCGCATCTGGTGGAATTCGCAGACGAAGTCGAGAATCTGCTTCTGTCGCTCGGTCAGGAAGTCGTCCATCGAGTGCTCGATTCTAGACGCAAACCCAGCGTAAGACAACCGGCGGCGCCCCTCGCCGGCGGCGCCCGGGCCCGGCCGCATACACTACGCGGCCGATGTCAGAGCACCTCGAGCAACACGAACTGGACAACGGCATGCGGGTCGTTCTCCATGAGGACCCGCGGCTGCCCCTGGCGGCCGTGAACGTCTGGTACCACGTCGGCTCGAAGAACGAAGAGACGGGCCGTACCGGTCTGGCGCATCTCTTCGAGCACATGCTGTTCCAGGGGTCGGCGAACGTCTCGGAGAACGGCCACTTCGAGCACATACAGAAGGTCGGCGGCGTCGCCAACGGCTCGACCTGGTACGACCGCACGAACTACTACGAGACCCTGCCCGCGAACCACCTGGAGCTCGGCCTCTGGCTGGAGTCCGACCGCATGGGCTTCCTGCTCGAGGCCCTCACCGAGGAGAAGTTCGAAAACCAGCGCTCGGTGGTCATGAACGAGCGCCTGCAGCGCGTCAACAACCAGCCGTACGGCCTGGCCGGGGAACGTCTGAGCGAACTCCTCTACCGGCGCCCGAACGGCGCCAATCACCCCTACGCCTGGCCGGTGATCGGCTACATGGACGATCTGGAGGCCGTTACCCTCGGCAGTGTCGAGGACTTCTTCCGGACCTGGTACCGGCCCAACAACGCGGTCCTCACCCTGGCCGGAGACATCGACGGCGAAGCCGCTCTCGAGCAGGTCCTCCGCTACTTCGGGGAGATACCGTCCGGACCCTTGCCGCCGCCGCCTGCCGTCGAGCCGGCGAGCGAGATCGGTCCTCGCGGAGCTTCGCGGGAGATCCTCGAGGACTCGATCGAACTGCCCCGCTGCTACTCCGCCTGGTGCGTCGACGGCTACGGGAGCGACGACTGGTACGCCGGCGAGCTGCTGGCGATGATCCTCGCCTCCGGGAAGATGAGCCGCCTCCATCGCGACCTCGTCTACGAACGCCAGATCGCGCAGTCCGTCTCCACGGTCATCCTGCCCACCGAGATCTGCGCAACGTTCGCCATCGTCGCCACCTGCCAGAACCGCGAGCCGGACCCTCTGGCGAACGCCGAGACCCTGGAAGGAGCGGTGCTCGAGCACGTCGAGGAGATCCGGTCGGCCGGTCCGACCGCCGAGGAACTCGAGCGAGCGCGGCGGAGCCTGCTGCTCGCGCACCACGACAGCCGGCAGGATCTGGCCCTGTGCGCCGACCGCCTTTCCTGCGCGGCGACCTACTTCGACGACCCGTCCAGAATCTTCTCCGAACCCGCGCGCCTGCTCCGGGTCGACCGTGAACAGGTGCGGGACCTGGCCCGGCGCGCCCTCGCCGCGGAACGACGTGCCGCCATCATCGTGGTGCCGAAGTCGTGACCGCGAAGAGACAAGCCGCACTGGACCGCGGCCGGCCGCCGATCCCCGGCCCCAGCAAGAGCTGCTCCTTCCCGAACTTCGAGGCCGAAGAACTCGAGTCCGGGGCGCGGCTTTGGACCCTCGACGTTCAGGACTGCGGCCTGGTCACCGTCGTGCTGCTCATGCCCGGCGGCAGCGAACTCGACACTCCCGAGCGCGCCGGCCTGGCTTCGTTCACGGCCGGACTTCGCGGCGCCGGCACCAGGGGGCGCGACGCGCTCGAGTTCGCCGCCGCCGCGGAGGACCTCGGAACCGCCATCTCGACTTCCTGCGGCTGGGAGAACGCGGCCGTCGGCACGACGATCGGGGCCGACGATGTCGCCGCCGGCCTGGAGCTGGTCTCCGAAGCGGCCGCGGAACCAGCCTTCAAGGGCGAAGAAGTCGAGCGCCGGCGGCGGCGGCGCCTGGCCGAGATCGAGCGGCGTCGAAGCGACCCGGCCGCGCAGGCGAGGATCGCCTTTGCCCGCGCCATCTACGGCGACACCCCCTACGCCCGCCCGGCGATCGGCGACCGGAGAACGACCGAGGCGATCACCCGGGGAGACATTGCCGCGTTCCACGAACGTGCCCTCGCAGCAGGCTCGTGCCACCTGATCGCGGTCGGCGATCTCGGGCACGGCCGCGTACGCCGGGTGATTGAGGAGACGGTCGAACCGCAACTCCGCGCCCACGCCCGCCGCTTCGACGCCAGGCCGGAGAGCCTCGAACCCGAGTCTCCTTCGCCGCCGGCCCGTCGCGTCGTGGTCGTCGACCGGCCCGGCGCCGCGCAGGCCGAACTGCGGATCGGTCACTCCGGCGTGCCGCGACATCACCCCGACCGCGTCCAGCTCCAGGTGGCGAACTCCATCCTCGGAGGCAAGTTCATGAGCCGGCTGAACCTCACTCTCAGGGAGAAGCACGGCTACACCTACGGCGTCTCGAGCGCCTTCGATTTCCGCCGCGGCCCCGGCCCCTTCGTCATCTCGACAGCGGTGGCCAACGATGTTGCGGGCGCCGCCTGCCGGAAGACGATCGAGGAAGTCGAGCGAATGTGCGCCGAACCGCCTGATACGTCCGAACTCGACGACGCCCGCAACTACATGGTCGGCGTCTTTCCCTACACGCTGCAGACGATCCAGGGCCTCTCCTCCCGCCTTCAGACACTCGCCGTCTTCGATCTCGAACGGGACGAGTACGACCGCTGGCCTGAACGGGTTCGCGCGACCTCGGACAAAGATGTCCTCGAGGTCTGCCGCCGCCACCTGTCTCCCGAAAGCCTGACGATCGTCGCGGTCGGTCCCGCGGAAGAGCTCCTGCCGCAGCTCGACGGGCTCGGAACGACCGAGGTGCAAGCGGCCGGCTGATCGCCGAAGAACGCCGCGCGCGTGGTATCTTCTGCGGCTGTTTCCACGCCTGCGACGGGAGCGTCGATGCAACTCGAGAACTCGGAACAAATACGCAACCTCGCCGTCGTCGGACACAACGACACCGGCAAGACGACACTGCTCGCCGGCCTGCTCTACACCGGCGGCGTCTTCAACCGGCAGAACAGGGTCGAAGACGGGAACACGGTGACTGACTTCGACGACGAAGAAGTCCGTCGCGGCATCTCGATCGGCCTGGCCGTCTGCTACACGCCCTGGTCGGCCGGGGCTGCGCTTCACAAGATCAATCTGATCGACTGCCCCGGTTCCGGCATCTTCGTCCACGAGAGCAGTTCCGGCATGCGCGCCGCGGACGCTGCGCTCCTCTGCGTGAACGGCGCCTCACCGACCCAGGTCATGGCCGAGAAGGCCTGGGAGATCGCCGGCGAGATGGAACAGCCAGTGATGTTCCACCTGACCAAGATGGACCGCGACAACATCGACTTCGCCGGCTGCATCGCGGAACTCCAGGAGAACTTCGACCGCATGACCCTGCCCGTCCAGATCCCGATCGGCACCGGCAAGGGCTTCACCGGCGTCGTCGACCTGCTGAGCCGCAAGGCCTACACGTACGACCTGGACGGCGCCGGCCGGAGCCAGCCCTCCGAACCGCCGTCGGAACTCGCGGACCAGATCGACGACTGGCGCAACAAGCTGACCGAAGCGGTCGCGGAGAGCGACGACGAGTTGATGGAGGCCTACTTCGAGAACGGCGATCTGACCCAGGAGCAGTTGATCCAGGGGCTCAAGGCCGCGATCAGATCCCGTGCCCTGTTCCCGGTGACCATGTCGTCCGGCGGCCACGGCATCGGCAACTCGGCCCTGCTCGACGCGGTGGTTCAACTCCTGCCTTCACCGGCGGACGCGCCGGCGATGCCGGCGTCCGATCTCGGCGGCGAACCCGTGGAACTGGATCGAGGCGACGGGGCACCGGTGAGCGCCATCCTCTTCAAGACGATGAACGATCCCTTCACCGGCCGCATCTCCCTTCTGCGCGTCGTGGCGGGCAACCTGGGCTCCGACACGGTCTACTGGAACGCCGGGCGCGAGGAGGCGGAGCGTGTCGGCCACCTGATGCACATGCAGGGCAAGAACGGCGAGGACATCCCTCGACTCGTCGAGGGCGACATCGGCGGCGTCGCCAAGCTGAAATCAAGCGCGACCGGCGACTCGATCACGAGCCGGGAGCGGCCGGTCAAGCTCGCCTTCCCCTCCGCCCCGGTCGCGGCGATCTCGTTTGCGATAGAGCCGAAGACCAAGGGCGACGAGGAGAAGATCGGCGAGGCGGTGTCTCGTCTGGTCGAGGAAGATCCCAGCCTCCGCGCCGGCCGCGACCCCCAGACCGGCGAGTTCCTGCTCTCGGGCGCCGGCCAGCTCCACGTCGAGATCGCGGTGTCCAAGCTGAAGAGCCGGTCGAAGGTCGAGGTCATCCTGCACCCGCCGAAGGTGCCCTACCGGGAAGCGATCAAGAGAACCGCCGTCGGCCACGGCCGGCACAAGAAGCAGAGCGGCGGCCGCGGCCAGTTCGCGGACTGCACGATCACGATGGAACCCGTCGCCACCCCCGAGGAGTACGAGTTCGTCGACGAGATCTTCGGCGGCTCCATCCCCCAGAACTACCGCCCGGCGGTCGAGAAGGGACTGCTCGAAGCTGCCGGCCGCGGCTACCTGGCCGGCTACCCGGTCGGCAACTTCCGGGTCCGACTCCAGGACGGCAAGTACCACGACGTCGATTCGTCGGAGATGGCCTTCAAGGTCGCGGGCTCGCTGGCCTTCAAGGACGCGATGGCGAGGGCGGCGCCCACCCTCCTCGAACCGGTCATGAAGGTCGACATCAACACGACCGAGGACTTCATGGGCGACATCATGAGCGACCTCTCCTCCCGCCGAGGCCGACCCCAGGGCATGGAAGCCAAGGGCAACGCCCAGATCGTCAAGGCCACCGTCCCCATGGCCGAGATGCTCACCTACGCCCCCGCCCTCCGCTCAATGACCCAGGGCCGCTCCAGCTTCACGATGGCCTTCTCCCACTACGAGGAAGTCCCCCGCCAGATCCAGGAGAAGATCATCGCCGAAGCAAAGCGCGAAGACGAAGACGGCTAGCTGCGCGGGCGCGTGCCCGGCGGCACCCGCCTGCCGCGGTCCGCGGAGAGGGTCCCAGGGGCCGCTCACGCTCGCTTGGTGAAGGAGAGGGTGGCGTTCGCTTCGGTCGGCTGCGCTCCGGTCTGGTGTCGGTTCATGCAGGGACATCGGCCGTCGCTTGCCGACAGCCCCCTGGGACCCTCTCCGCGGACCACGGCAGGCTGGAGGTCGTCGAACGCGCACTCACCACTTCCCGAGCGGTGCGTCAGTCTGAGATCTGACGGTGTCTGGGGCGCGTCCGATACCGCGAGTCGAGATTACAGACCCGTAGAAAAGGGAGCAGCTCGACCGTCAGGGGTCGAGAATCCACGCGCGGGAGGCCATGTCTTCGGCAAACTCCTGGCAGGTTCCGGGTCGTCCCTCGAGCCGGTAGCGGTCGAGGATCGAAATGCGGACCTTCCATCGGTCGAGCCCAAAGAACTCTCCCGAGTGGCGGAGCCTGTCGACTGGCTCGTTCGTGAGGCCCGCGCACTCACTCCCGTACGACGGCGCGTAAGACCAAGCGCGGTCTGAGCCAAAGACCGTGCAGCGCTGGCGCAAACCAGCCCTCACTGCTGTGCGGAAGTCCTTTCGCAGTGCTTCCCTCTGCGATTCCCGGCTCGCAACGTACTCGCTCAGCGCCCCTGCCCACTGGAAGCTCGTGGCTCCGTCGATCAGATTGCCAGCCAGGGGATCGAGCATGTCGGCACCACTGAGAGCCCCCAACAGGAAGCTCAGCGCCTCGCGGCCCTCGCGTTCTTCGGCGATGATCTTGTCCCGATGGACGACCACGTAGCCATGCCGCAGAACGTCGAGCGTGGCACCGTCCAGCAGATGACAGTCCTCGAGGTGGCGCAGTTCGGCGGGAAGTCTCCGCGTCGTGCTTGGACTTACCTGTGCTGTCGCTTCGGCAACGCTGCCGCACAGGAGAACCGCGAACACGACTGGTCGAGTCCACTCAATCAAGTTCTTCATCCTGGCGGCAACGCCTTCTGCAACTCCTCGGGCCGCACACGACTCTACCCCGCCTGACGCGACGCGGGAGAGTGGCTGTAGCCGCCGTCTGCGGCCCGAGGCCGACTAAGGTCGAACGTCACACGTGGGCGTGCCCGGTTTCGCGCCGCTTTCCCGGGCCGATCCTCTTACCGGGCAGCCGATGTCCGGCGCCCGAACACGCCCCAGGGGGATCACGGCGTAGGTGCGGTGGCCCCGGTGCTGTCGCATGTCGTCGGGCGGCGCAATCGTCGGAGCCGTTGCTACGATCGACGCATGGTCGTAGAGCCCAGCCACATATCGACCGCTCGCAGCTTCATCCCTCCTCCGGCTCCGGGCGAGCGACCTACTGAGTACGCGGATCGCATCGGTGAGTACCACGTCGCCACCAGGTCCGAGGCGCACCGCAAGCAGCACGGCCTCTATCTGACGCCTGTCACAGCGGCCGACTTCATGGCGGCTCAGATCCAGGTCGCTGGTGACCGCCTTCGGGTTCTGGATCCTGCCGCCGGTGCCGGCATCCTCTGTTGCGCTGCGGTCGAAGCGCTTGCCGAACGCCGCCGTCCGCCGGGCTGGATCGAACTGGTGGCCTACGAAGTAGACGCTGAGTTGATGGACCCTCTACAGGCGGTTCTCGACTACCTCCGGGAGTGGTGTCGCGAGAAGCACGGAATCAGCCTCGAAGAGCGAGTCGAGTCCCAAGACTTCGTGTTGGCGCATGCCGAGACACTTCGGCGTGAAGACAGCCTGATTCCGTGCGAGTCAGACGACCGAGACTTCGACATCGCCATCTCCAACCCTCCGTACTTCAAGATCAACAAGAGCGACCCACGAGCGGTTCTTGCTTCGAGTGTGGTCTACGGCCAGCCGAACATCTACGCCCTGTTCATGGCGGTCAGCGCGGCCCTGGTCCGCCCCGGAGGCGACTTCATCTCCATCACGCCGAGGAGCTTCACCTCCGGCCTGTACTTCCGGCAGTTCCGTCGCATCTTCTTCGACCTTGTTCAGCCGACCCTGGTTCACGCCTTCGGATCGCGTCGGGAGGCCTTCAAACGCGATGAAGTACTGCAGGAGAACGTCATTCTCCACGGCACCCGGCTGAACTCCCAGCCCCAAGATCGTCAGGCTCCCCTGGTGATCTCCAGCAGCCGCGGCGTTGGCGACTTGGACGACTCTGACCGCCGCACGACTCCGCTTCAAGCGGCTCTCGATCTCGACGACCGCGAGCGCGTACTCCGGCTTCCCGTCTCCGAGGAGGACGCTCGCGTTCTTGACCTGGTCGACTCATGGCCGAACACGTTGGCCAGTCTGGGCCTCGGTATCTCCACCGGACCCGTGGTTCCCTTCCGCGCGAAGGACCTGGTCGAGCGCGAGGGCCAAGTGCCCGAGTTGCACGTTCCCCTCCTCTGGATGAACCACGTGCGGCCAATGCAGGTCACCTGGCCGTTGAACCGGCACAAGCCGGAGTACATCAAGCGCCAGGGCGCCGAGAAACTCCTCCTACCGAACCGCAACTACGTTCTCCTTCGTCGCTTCACCGCGAAGGAAGAGGTCCGTCGACTCTCGGCGGCGCCCTACGTTGCCCGATCCATGCCCGTTCCCCTGGTGGGACTGGAGAACCACCTGAACTACATCTATCGACAGGCCGGTTCACTCACCGACGAAGAGGCATGGGGCTTGGCAGCGCTCTACAACAGCCGTCTCCTCGATACCTACTTCAGGTGTCTGAACGGGCACACTCAGGTCAATGCTACGGAGCTACGCGCCATGCCGCTTCCGGCGAACCATTTCATCGTCGAACTCGGTGAGCGAGTCCAGCAGCTCGCTAACCCAATCGACCATCTCGACCCGCTGATCGCGGACACACTGTCCGCCGACATTTGCCGGAAGTTCGTCGTTGAACAAGCTTGATGAGGCCCGAAGAATCCTCCGCGGCTTGGGGATGCCTCCAGCGCAGTCGAACGAGATGGCGGGGCTGACCCTGCTTGCTCTGTGCGGAATGACTCAGCACGACTCTTGGTCGGGTGCCTCACGCAGTCGACGCACCGTGACCAAGGGCATCATGGATCACGTCCGTGAACACTTCGGTCGCGACTACGCCCCGAACACTCGCGAGACGTTCCGCCGCCAGGTCCTCCACCAGTTCGTGCTCGCGGGCCTTGCTGAACACAACCCGTTCGAGCCTGATCTACCCACCAACAGTCCACGGTCTCACTACGCCATCAGCGAGGCTGCGCTCGGGGTCGTCCAGTCCTTCGGCACCGGCGAGTGGGAGTCGAACGTCGGCGAGTTCCGCCGCGACCTTCCCGCTTGGCTCGCAAAGTACGAAGATTCGCAGTCCGACACCCTGGTTCCAATTCGCTTCCCCGATGGCCAAGAGGTACGGCTCTCACCAGGCTCGCACAACGAGCTCCAGAAGGCGGTCATCGAGAAGTTCGCTCCGCGCTTCGCCCCTGGCGCGAACGTCCTTTACCTCGGCGACACCGCCAAGAAGGACCTCCACGTCGACCAGCAACGCCTTCTTCAAGTCGGCCTTCCGCTCACCGGCCACGACAAACTGCCGGACATCGCCCTCTACGACCGGGCTCGCAACCGGCTCTTCCTCATCGAAGCCGTCACGTCACACGGCCCGGTCGACCGGAAGCGCCTCACCGAGTTCGAAGCACTGCTGAACTCCTGCCGCGCTACACCTGTCTACGTCAGCGCGTTTCCCGACTTCGACGAGTTCCGCAAGCACATGAAGGCCATCGCCTGGGAGACCGAAGTGTGGCTTGCTGAGGTCCCGGACCACTTGATCCACTTCGACGGGGACAAGTTCCTCGGGCCGTACACCTAGCTAGTCTCCGGGTCACGTCCTCCCGGCCTCTCTCAGCGCATCGCCAGACGTAGTGCCAGTCGGCCTCTGGCCGGTGCCCGATGCCGGCCCGGGAGCCGGTCCGAGGTCTCCCGACACCTACAAGACGGGAGATGACAGCCCACGATCTGGCCGGGTAGATTCGGTGAAGAAGCAGCATGAACCGAGGGATGGACGTGTTGACGCTGGACGATCAGGAAGTAGCCGATATCTTTGCTACTGACTACTCTGCGTGGTGGATAAAGCCAGCAAATGACGAACCGGAAAAGACGGCGGTGCCGCTCGCGGCCCCCATCTTCATTGCGGCTGACGATGACGACTACTAAGGAAGCCAAGAACAAGCGCCGCCCCGGTCGGCCCGCGACCCGCGCAATCAAGCTGGACGCTCCGATGGAGGAAGTGGCGCAGAGGACCTTTGCGAACGCGAAGAAACCAGACCAGTCTATACGGGTAAGGAACAGGGAGGACGAAGGCTAGTGGACCAGTTTCCATTCAAGAGAGCAGACGTGCTGACAGAAGTGTACAAGTTCTTCGGGGCACATGAAGAAGGCGCGACTTCGGTACAGAAGATCCGTGCCGAAGTCTGTTACAAGGCATACCAGAAGGGCGACAGGGCGCTCGTGCTAGATATGCTCAAGGAAGCGGAGCACGACAAAAAGTGGGAGGGTCAGGATAGTGAGTGATCCAGAGGTCAAGTGGGAGGACGGCAAGATACACGTTTCTCTCCCGCAACCCGGAACGAACAACGTGATCGAGGCGAGTTGGGTTCCTGCCGGAACCTACATCGTCAAGCTGAGGAAGGTCGGAGACGAAGCGTGGGGGCCGGGGATCGAGACTCCGTTCACCCATTGCAGGTTCGTTGACCTTGAGCCCGACACCGAGTACGAAATGCAGGTGGAGGCCATGAACAGCGCGGGGCTGAGAAGTGAGCCTGCCGTCACCCGCACGAAAACGGACGCTGCTGGCGAACTTGTGAACTAGATGGTGCGGCTAGCCAGGTATAGAAGCCCCATCCGTTTTCTCAAAGACGACGACAGAGGCCAACCGCCTCCGCCCGACCCAGATCCCGACCCGGGCGCCCCCAACCTGCCCCTCCAACCGCGCTTGCTTGGAGAACGGCTTCACCGCCGGTATCGAGTTCGAGGACCCGAACACCGTACTCTGGACCGAGGCCAAGAGACAGAGGCATTTGGGTGCCGAGAGCGCTGTCTTCTACTTCTTCAACCCGGGCAACGCTGAAGTGCTGGTCAAGGTCCTCAACGGATGCGCTATCAACCAGCATTGGCGGGTCTACTCGGCACCAGCCACCGATATCCGCTACCGAGTAGCCGCGTGGCCGCCGAATCGGGCGGGCACCCGCTGGACCTCAGCCAGGGCCTTTCCGGGCAGTACTGCGGGCTTTACTTGGGTCTCGGCGATCACCGACTTGAAGGCGTTCGGCTGCTAGCTTGCACCACCGTGGACTCGCCACTGCGTGGCTCAGCCCGGTCGCGGGCCAGGAAGGTCCGCGCTCGGCACCCGACGATGTCCCGCCTGCAGCGGGCCGAAGGAGGGGGTCACTGCGGGCTGGAGGCAAGCGACGGGCGACGTCCACACGTCGTCCGAAACCAACCGGAGCGCAGCCGACCGAAGCGAGCACTCCACTCTCATCTAGTCGGAAAGTGCGAGCGGCCGCAGGGACCCCCTCCTTCGGTCCGCTGCAGGCGGGTGCAACCGAGGTCGCCACGCTGCCGCCGAAGGCGGCCAGAAACACGCGCCGGCCGAAGGCCGGCACCGCTACTCGTCGGTGTCGACGAACTCGATGACGGCGCGTTCGGCGGCGTCGCCCTTGCGGGGGCCGAGCTTCGTGATGCGGAGGTAGCCGCCGGGTCGGTCGGCGTAGCGGGGGGCGATCTCGTCGAAGAGCTTCTTGACGTGGTCGCAGTTGGGTAGCCAGCGGCGGACTAGGCGGCGGGCGTGGACGGTGTCCTCGCGACCGCGGGTGATCATCTTCTCGGCGACTGGCCGCAGGGCCTTGGCCTTGGCCAGGGTCGTCTGGATGCGGCCGTGCTCGACCAACGAGGCGAGCTGGTTGCGGAACATGGCCCGGCGGTGGGCCGTCGTCCGGCCGAGTTTCTTGTAGCCAACTCCGTGACGCATCTTCTCTCCCTCCCGGGGAAGCTCGAGAACGGTTCCACGGCCCGCTAGGCCTGGACTCCGCTCTCCGCGTTCTCGGGAACCTCCATGCCGAAGGACAGGCCCATCTTGTCGAGGACCTCCTGGATCTCCTCGAGCGACTTCCGTCCGAAGTTCTTCGTCTCGAGCATCTCCTTCTCGCTGCGCACCACCAGGTCGCCGACCGTGTTGATGTTCGCGTTTCGCAGACAGTTCGCGGACCGGACGCTCAGGTTCAGGTCGTCGATCGCCTTGTGGAGCAGGACGCCCAGGTCACCACCGTCGATCTCCTCTTCGACTACGGCGTCCGTGATCAGGCTCTCCTCCGCGTTGATGAAGATCGTCAGGTGGTCGCGCAGCAAAGTGCCGGCGCGGGACATCGCCTCTTCGGGCGTCACCGTCCCATCAGTCCAGACCTCCACGATCAGTCGCTCATAGTCGGTGGTACGGCCGAGCCGGGCCGCTTCCACGCGGTAGTTCACGCGCTTCACCGGACTATGCACCGAGTCGAGCGGAATCCAGCCGATGCCCATCGACTGTTCGAGGTTGCGGTCCGCGCTGACGTAGCCGCGGCCGTTCTTGACCTGCGCCTCGAGGCGGAGGCGGCCCCGCTCGTTGAGCGTGGCCACCTTGCTCGCCGCGTCCCGGATCTCGACGCTGGCATCCGTGTCGAAGTCGCCGGCGGCGACCTCGCGCGGACCCGTGACGTCCAGGGTGATCACCCGGGTCGAACCGTCGAGAGACCGGAGCGGCACCTGCTTCAGGTTGAGGATGATGTCCGTGACGTCTTCGACGACGCCCTCGAGCGACGAGAACTCGTGCAGCGCGCCATCGATGCGCACCGCGGTGATCGCGGCGCCTTCGATCGCCGACAGCAGACTGCGGCGCAACGCATTACCGACCGTCGCGCCGAAACCGCGTTCGAACGGCTGGGCCGAGAACTTCCCGTAGCTGTCGGTCAGCGTCTCGGTGTCGATCTCGACGCGCTTGGGGCGTTGGAATCCCTTCCAGAGCATGTTCACTCCTACCTATCTCGATTGCGTTCCAGATGGAAACGTTGATTGCTAGCGAACTGTGGGGCAGCGAACCAGGTTCAGACCCGGCGCCGCTTGCGGGGACGGCAGCCGTTATGTGGAATCGGCGTGACGTCGCGGATCGACCGGATGCTGATGCCGGTCGCCTGCAGCGCCCGAACCGCGGACTCCCTGCCGCCGCCCGGCCCCTTGACCAGCACGTCGACCGTTCGCACGCCCATGTCCTTGGCCTGGTAGCCGACCGCCTGAGCCGCGACCTGAGCCGCGAAGGGCGTTCCCTTGCGCGATCCCTTGAAGCCGTTCCGGCCCGAGGACGACCACGTCAGGACGTTGCCGTCCGGATCCGTGATGCAGACCAGGGTGTTGTTGAAGGTCGCGTTGACATGCGCCACCGCGTGGGGCACGACGCGCTTCTCCTTTCTCGCCTTTGCCATGTGCTTCGCCCTCTCTGGTCCTCTCCCGCCTACTTCCCGACCTTCTTCTTACCGGCCACGGTGGCCCGCCGCGGTCCCTTGCGGGTCCGAGCGTTGGTGTGCGTGCGCTGGCCGCGAACGGGCAGGCTCTTGCGGTGCCTGACCCCCCGGTAGCTGCCGATCTCCATCAACCGCTTGATGCTCTGGGTGACTTCCTTGCGCAGGTCGCCCTCGACGGCTCCGGCATCCTGGACCACCTGGCGAATGCGCCCGGTCTCGTCCTCGGTCAGGTCCTTGACCTTGACCGTCGCCTCGACGCCGGCCTCCGTCAGGAGCGACTGAGCCCGAGAGCGTCCAATTCCATAGATGTAAGTCAGGCCGACGCCGACCTGCTTGTTCTGCGGTAGATCGATCCCCGCGATTCTCGCCATACGAAACTCCCCTGGTCCTCTTCAGCCCTGCCGCTGCTTGTGCTTGGGGTTCTCACAGATGACGCGGATCACACCGCGGCGCCTGACCACCTTGCACTTGACACACATCCTCTTGACTGACGCTCGCACTTTCATGATGGACTCCTCTGAACGTCGACGGCCGTCAGGTTCTCAGCCTGTAGACGATCCGGCCGCGACCGGGATCGTAGGGAGAGAGTTCGACCAGCACCCGGTCTCCCGGAAGAATGCGGATGAAGTGCTTACGCATCTTACCCGAGATATGGGCCAGGGCCTGATGCTTGTTGTCAAGCTCGACCTTGAAGACTGCGTTCGGCAGCGTCTCTATTACCGTGGCCTCGACCTCGATCGCCTCTTCCTTCTTCACACCAACGTTCCCTTCGCTCTTCGCCAGCTCTCCATTCTACTTGTGTCAGGCCCGCGCCGTCCCGGCCAGGGCGGCCTCGATGGCAGCCGTGACCTGTTCGATCGGGACGTTGCCGTTGACCCGGCGCAACAGTCCCAGCTCCTCGTAGTGAGCGATCAGAGGCTCGGTCTGCGCCGCGTAGACCTGCAGCCGCTCCCGCACGACCTCCTCCCGATCGTCCGCGCCGCGGCCGCGAAGAACAATGCGCTGGACGAGTTCCTCGTCCGGCACGTCGATCGTCACGACGTGATCGATCTGGCTCCCGTTGAGGATCTCCTCGAGCGTTCCGGCCTGCGGCGCGGTACGCGGATAGCCGTCGAGCAGGAAGCCCGCGTCTGCATCCGGCTGGCTCAGCCTGTCCCGAACCACTTCGGCCATGAGTTCGTCATCGACCAGCGCGCCCGAAGCCATCACGCCTTCGACCCGTCCGCCCAGCTCGTTGCCGGCGGCGACCGCCGCACGCAGCATGTCGCCGGTCGAGATGGCGGGAATGCCGAGCGTCTCCGCAAGGCGCGCGGCCTGCGTGCCCTTGCCGCAGCCCGGCGCCCCGAGCAGAACGATGCGCAGCGAATCAGCCACGGCGCCCCCGGATCCGGCCCCGCTTCATGAAGCCCTCGTAGTTCCGCATGACGAGCTGGCTCTCGATCTGCTGGAGCGTGTCCATCGCGACGCTGACCACGATCAGAAGCGACGTGCCGCCAAAGTAGAAGTTGATCCCCATGCCCTCGGTGAGCCAGAGCGGCGCGTAGTTGTCCAGTGTCGAGCCGACAAAGGGGATGCCCCCGACCTTGAACCCCGCGATCATGAACTCGGGCAGCACGGACACGCCGGCCAGGTAGAGAGAGCCGACCAGGGTGAGCCGGGTGAGCACGCGGTCGATGTACTCGGAGGTCCGCCGGCCCGAGCGGATGCCGGGGATGAACCCGCCGTACTTGCGCATGTTCTCGGCCAGGTCGTTCGGGTTGAAGATGATCGAAACGTAGAAGTACGAGAAGAAGATGATCGCCGCCACGTAGAGCAGGTAGTAGACCGGCTGGCCCCACTGCATGGCCGTGGAGATGCGCTGAATCGGCTCGTACTGGATCATCCCTGCCACCGTCGCCGGCACGGTGACCACGGAACTCGCGAAGATGACCGGAATCACTCCGCCCGTGTTCACGCGCAGCGGCAGGTAGGTGCTCTGTCCACCGTACTGTCTGCGGCCGACGATCCGCTTGGCGTACTGCACGGGAATTCGTCGCTGAGCCCTCTCCATGTAGACGATGAAGGCCACGACGACGAGCATGAAGACCGACAGCAACAGGATCTTGATCAGGGACATGGCGCCGCTCTGGAGCTGGCCGAAGAGGCCGAGCACGGCGCCCGGCAGACCGACCACGATGCCGGCGAAGATGATGAGCGAAATGCCGTTCCCGATCCCGCGTTCGCTGATCTGCTCGCCCAGCCACATCACGAAGGCGCAGCCGGTCGTGAGCGAGAGCACGGTGACGAACTTGAACCCGAGACCGGGATTGAGGACGAGGTTCGCACCTCCGGGCGAGGTCAGGTTCTCCAGGAAGAACGCGATGGTCGTCCCCTGGATGATCGAGATGACCACGGTCCCGTAGCGGGTGTACTGGGTGATCTTGCGCCGCCCCATCTCGCCCTCCTTGGAGAGCTTCTCGAGATAGGGCACGACGACGGTCAAGAGTTGCAGGATGATGGACGCCGAGATGTAGGGCATGATGCCGAGAGCGAAGAGCGCTACACGGCCCAGACTGCCGCCGGTGAAGGTGTTGACGAAACCCAGCACCGTCCCCTGCATCTGCTCCATGAACTCGCTCAGGGCCAGAGGGTCGATGCCCGGAGTCGGAATGATGCAGCCGATCCGGTAGACCGCCAGCAGGCCCAGCATGAACAACACCCGATTCCGGAGATCCGGAATCGCGAAGATGTTGCGAAAACTCTCGACGCCCACGAGCTACTCCGTCAGCCGATCACTTCACAGACGCCGCCGGCGGCTTCGATCTTGGCGCGCGCGGAGGCACTGAACCGGTGGGCCCGCACCGTCACCCCGGACGGCGCGTCCCCGTCGCCGAGGACCTTGAGCTTCATGCCGCGGCGCACCCGTCCGCGGGAGACCAGGAGTTCGACATCGATCGTCTCGCCGAGACCATCGAGATCGCCGACGTTGATCACCGTGTACTCGGTGCGGAAGATGTTCGTGAACCCGCGCTTCGGCACCCGGCGAATCAGGGGCATCTGACCGCCTTCGAATCCCGCGCGCCTCGAGAAGCCGGCCCGCGAACGCTGACCCTTGTGGCCGCGTCCGGCGGTCTTGCCCGTGCCCGAACCCGGACCACGGCCGACCCGCTTCCGCGGGCGGCGGCTGGCCTTCGCCGGTTTGAGATCGTGCAGCTTCATTTCAGTCCTCCAGGACCTGGACCAGATGCGGGATCTTCCGCACCATGCCACGCACTGCCTGGGTGTCCTCGCGCTCGACGACGTGGCGGATACGCCTCAGACCCAGGCTGCGCAGCACCTCACGTTGCGGTCTCGGCCTCCCGATCGCGCTCCGCACCTGCTGAATCCGTATCGTCTTGCCTGCCACTTTCGGCACCTCCCCGATCACCACTTGTTGAACTGCCTCCATTCACCGAACCGCCCGCCGGACCGTCAAGCGACTCCAGACCTCGCAGCGCTCGAACCTGTTTCTCGTTGCGCAGCGACATGAGCCCGGCGAAAGTCGCCTTGACCACGTTCTGCGGATTCGTGGTCCCCAGCGACTTGGTCAGGATGTCCTGAATGCCGGCACCCTCGACCACCGCGCGCACCGCTCCGCCAGCGATCACGCCGGTCCCCTCCGAGGCCGGCTTCAACATCACGCGGCCGGCGCTGAACACGCCCACCGTCTCGTGCGGGATCGTGGTTCCGGCCAGCGGCACCTGCACCAGGTTGCGCTTGGCGATCTGGATTCCCTTCCGGATGGCGGCCGGCACTTCCTTCGCCTTGCCCGAGCCGTAGCCCACGCGGCCAGCGCCGTCGCCGATGACGACCAGGGCCGTGAACGAGAAGTTCTTGCCGCCCTTGACGACCTTCGTCACGCGGTTGATGTCGACAACCTGCTCGAAGAACTCGCTGTCGAGATCTATATCTCTAGCCACTACTCGTTCCCCAGTCCCTGTTCACTCCGATGGCCACTGTTCGTGTCCCTAGCCACTGTTCACTCCTTTGCTCTCTTGCCGCCTCCGGTCCATCAGAACTCGAGGCCTCCCTCGCGCGCGCTGTCGGCAAGCGCCTGGATCCTGCCGTGGTAGAGGAAACCGCCGCGGTCGAAGATGACCGCGCGGAAGCCTTTTTCCCTGGCGCGCTCGGCCAGGGCCTCACCCACGGCCTGCGCCGCCTTGCAGCTTCCCGTCGAGCCCTCGAGGCCTCCCTTGAGGCCCGACTCGAGCGAGCTCGCGAACGCGAGAGTATTGCCCGACCGATCGTCGATCAACTGGGCGTAGATGTGACGCCGGCTCTTGTGCACGGCCAGGCGGGGCCTTTCCTGCGAGCCACGCAGCTTCTTGCGGACGCGGTATCGCGCCCGCTGCCTCCGGCGGCCGCGGTCAAGCGTTCTCTTTCTGCGCAAGTCACTCATGCCTTGTTTCCTATGCGGTCGCCGCCGCCTTGCCGACCTTGAGCCGGATCTCCTCGTCGCGGTAGCGGATGCCCTTGCCCTTGTACGCGTCGGGCTTGCGCAGGCTGCGCAGGTCGGCGGCGACCTGCCCCACCTGCTGCTTGTCGTTGCCGGAGACGGTGATGCGGTTCGCCCGTTCGTCGATCACCACGTCAACGCCATCCGGAACCGGGTAGACGACGGGGTGGGAGTACCCAAGCGCCAGGTGGACCTCGCGACCCTTGACCTGTCCCCGATAGCCAACGCCGACGATCTCGAGTTCCTTCCGGAAGCCCTCCGTGACGCCGACCACCGCGTTCGCCAGGAGTGCCCGCGCCAGACCATGCCGGGCTCGCTCCTCACCGGTCGAGCCGGCACGGTGCAGGGTCACCACGCCGTCCTCCACGCGCACTTCGATACCCGGCTGGAGCGGCTGCTGCAGCTTGCCCCGGGGCCCTTCGATCGTCACCGTGCCGCCGTTGACCGCGACGGTCGTCTTCTCCGGCAACGAAATCGGTGCTTTTCCTACCCGTGACATCTTCTAGTACACCTCACAGAGGACCTCGCCGCCGACCCGCTGCCGTCGCGCCTGGGCGTCGGTCAGAAGGCCCTGCGAGGTCGAGAGGATCGCGACTCCCAGGCCGTTCAGCACCGGCTTCAGATCGTCGGCCGCGCGGTAAACGCGGCGTCCCGGCTTGCTGATCTTGCGCACCCTCGTGATCGCCGGCACACCCTCCCTGTCGTAGGCAAGGAAGATCCGCAGCGTCCGGCCGGGAGGCGAGTCGAACACCTCGTAGTCACTGATGTAGCCCTGGTCGCGCAGCACCCGGCACAACGCGATCTTCAGCTTCGAGGCGGGCGCCTCGGTGCGATCGTGCTTGACGATCAGGGCGTTGCGGATCGTCGTCAGAAGGTCCGCGATGGGGTCGGTTACGGTCATCGATCCGTCCTTGGATTGCCTGGTTTGCTCATTTCCTGCTGGCAGACGTTCAACTAGCGAACGGCATGCCCAGGCCCCGCAGAAGATGCAGCGCCTGGGCGTCCGACTCCGCCGACGTCACGAGCGTCACGTTGATGCCCTTGGAGCCGTCGCTCCTGGAGTAGTCGACCTCGGGGAAGATCAGGTGATCGCGAATGCCCAGGGTGTAGCTGCCCCGGCCGTCGAAGCTCCGGTCCGAAATGCCCCGGAAGTCCCGCACCCGCGGCAGCGCGACGGTGATCAGACGGTCGAGGAAGTGCCACATCCGGTTGCGACGCAGGGTGACCCGGCAGCCGATCGGCATTCCCGCGCGCAACTTGAAGGCGGCGATCGACTTCCGGGCGCGCGTGATCACGGGCTGCTGGCCGGCGATCAGCGCCAGCTCGGGCACGGCGTTCTCCAGCACCTTGATGTTCTGGATCGCTTCGCCGATGCCCATGTTGAGAACGATCTTCTCCAGTCGGGGCACCGCCATCGGGTTGGCGATGCCGAACTCCTGCTGGAGGCTCTTCGTGACCTCCTCCTGGTACAGGGCCTTGAGTCGGGGAACCATCAGCTCAACACCGCGCCGCTGACCTTCGCGTACCGGGTCAGCTTGCCATCCTCGAGGCGACGCCGGCCCACTCGCGTCGGCTTCTCCGTGTCCGGGCAGATCACCTTGAGATTCGAGATGTGGATCGGCGCCTCCCGCTCCAGGATGCCGCCCTGGACCTGGCGCTGCGGGTTCGGCCGCTCGTGCTTCTTGACCATGTTCACGCGCTCGACGATGGCTCGTTCGGAACCCGGGAGCACCCGCAGCACCCGGCTGCGCGTTCCGCGGTTGCGGCCCGCGATGACCAGGACCTCGTCGCCCTTCTTGATCTTGAGTCTCTTTCTGTTCTTGCCTGGGCGCATGTCAAATCACCTCCGGCGCCAGCGAGACGATCCGCATGAAGCGCCGCTCACGCAGCTCACGAGCAACCGGCCCGAAGACTCGGGTGCCGATCGGCTCGCGCGCCTCGTTGATCAGAACCGCTGCATTGTTGTCGAACCGGATGTAGCTGCCGTCGCGACGGCGCCGTTCCTTGCGGGTGCGCACGATGACCGCGCGGACGACCTGGCCCTTCTTGACCGTGCCTTCCGGGGTCGCCTCCTTGACCGAAGCCGTGATCACGTCGCCCAGCGCGCCGTACTGGCCCGAGGAACCGCCGCGCAACTGGATGCACGAGATGCGCTTCGCTCCCGAGTTGTCGGCGACATCGAGCATTGTTCCCATCTGGATCATGGCCCTGCCTACCCTTCGGCCCGCTTGACGACTCGCTGCACACGCCAGCGCTTCCGGCGCGAGAGTGGTCGGGTCGAGACGAGGGACACGACGTCTCCCTCGCGGCAATCGTTCGCTTCATCGTGGGCGACGAACCGGGACGACTTCTTCATCAGCCGGTGGTACAGCCGGTGCATGACCGTCTTCTCGACCGCCACCACGACCGTCTTGTCCATCTTCGCGCTCACGACCTTGCCGACCCGGACCTGCCGGCGGCCACCCTCTCGCGCCTGGGTTTTCTGCGTTTCCTGCTCAGCGTTCATGTCATTCACTTCGCCTTCTCGCGCAGAACCGTCAGAACCCGCGCCAGTTCGACCCGGGCATTCCTGATCCTGCTTGGCTTCTCAAGCTGTCCGATCGACTTCTGCAGCCGCAGAGCGAACAACTGATCGGCCAGTTCCTCTTCCTTCTGGCGCAGTTCCTCCTGCGTCAGGTCCCTGAGTTCGCTTGCCTTCATCGCCTCGCCACCTTCAAATCTGCACGCCGTGGCGCGCGACGAACCTGGTCTTGATTCCGAGCTTGTGGGAAGCCAGCCGCATCGCCGACCTGGCGAGCTCCGGCGACACACCCTCGAGCTCGTAGAGAATGCGGGCGGGACGTACCACGGCAACCCACTCCTCGGGGTTGCCCTTGCCCTTGCCCATCCTGGTCTCCAGTGGCTTCTTGGTGATCGGCTTGTCCGGGAAGACCCGGATCCAGACCTTGCCCGACCGCTTGATGTGACGGGTGATCGCGATTCGTCCGGCCTCGATCTGGCGCGCGGTGACCCAGCCGGCCTCCTGCGCCTGCAGCCCGTACTCGCCGAAGGACACCACGTTGCCGCCCTTCGCCAGGCCGCGACGGCGGCCGCGGTGGTGCTTGCGGAACTTGACCTTCTTCGGCATCAACATCGCTCGTTACTCCTTCGGATTCCGGTGCTTCGGCCCTAGGCCGCCGTCCGGCGGCCGCGCTCCCGCGAGAGATCGCCCCGGTAGACCCAGACCTTGACCCCGATCACACCGTAGGTCGTGTACGACTCGGCGAATCCGTAGTCGATGTCGGCCTTCAGGGTGTGCAGCGGCAGACGCCCCTCCTGGTACCACTCGGTACGGGCGATCTCGTTGCCGCCCAGGCGGCCCGACACCATGATCTTGACGCCCTTGGCGCCGAAACGGAACGCGGACTCCATCGCCTTCTTCATCGCCCGGCGAAAGGCAATGCGGCGCAGAAGCTGGTTGGCGATCCCCTCGGCAACGAGCTGGGCGTCGAGCTCCGGGCGCTGAATCTCCTGGATGTTGATGTGGACTTCCTGCCCCATCTGCCGACTCAGGTCGTCGCGCAGCTTGTCCACTTCCGCGCCCTTGCGCCCGATGATGATCCCCGGACGCGAGGTGTAGATCGTCACCCGCAGCTTGTCCGCGGCGCGTTCGATGTCGATCTGGCTGACGCCGGCATGCATGAGCCGCTTCTTCAGGCCGGTCCGCAGCTCGATATCCGACTTCAGGGTGCCGGCGTAGTCGCGTTCGGCGTACCAACGCGAATGCCAGCCCTGGTTGTAGACCAGACGAAAACCGTAGGGATGTGTCTTTTGACCCATGAACGCTCCTAGTCCTGACTCGGCTCTGGCTGACCGCCGCGGGAATCGATCTTGATCGTGACGTGACTCTGCCGTTTGAGAATGCGGAAAGCACGGCCCATCGGCTGTGGGCGAAGCCGCTTCAGGGTCGGTCCGCCGTCGACGAAGATCTCCTTGACGTAGAGACCGCCGACATCGACTCCCGGCTCCCGGTTCTCGGCGTTGGCCACCGCCGACCGCAGCAACTTGTGGACCGGCCGCGCCGCCGACTTGGTGCTCAACTGCAGCAGGGCCGAGGCCTCTTCCACATCACGGCCGCGGATCAGATCCGCGACCAGGCGCACCTTCTGCGGCGACGCCTGCAGGTACTTGAGTCGGGCGATTGCTTCCATTGTCTTCTTTCTGCCTCTGGGGATCTCGACGAACTAGCGGGGACGCGCCCTGCGCTCCCGCTTGCCGCCCGCATGACCCCGGAAAGTGCGCGTCTGGGCGAACTCTCCGAGCTTGTGGCCGACCATGTTCTCGCTGACGAAAACCGGTATGAACTTCATGCCGTTGTGGACGGCAACGGTGTGCCCCACCATGTCGGGGATGATCGTCGACCGGCGCGACCAGGTCTTGATGACCCGGCGATCGCCGGTCGCGTTCATCGCCGCCACCTTGTCGTACAGGTGATTGTCGATGAAGAAACCCTTCCTGAGTGAACGTGCCATGCTTGTCCTCTGCTCCGTGCTGCCGCCGACCTACTTGCGGCGTCCCCGCCGCCGGACGATCATCCCGGTCGTGCGCTTGTTGCTCCGCGTCTTGTAACCCTTCGTCGGCTTGCCCCAGGGCGTCGTCGGATGCCGGCCGCCCGACGCCTTGCCCTCGCCGCCGCCCATCGGGTGGTCGACCGGGTTCATCGACACGCCGCGATTGTGCGGCCGCCGACCCCGCCAGCGATTCCGGCCCGCCTTGCCGAGCGAGATGTTCGAGTGCTCCGAGTTGCCGACCTGTCCGATCGTGGCCGAACAGTCGATGTGGACCCGCCGTACCTCTCCCGAAGGAAGCCGGACCTGAGCGTAGGCCCCCTCCTTCGCCATCAACTGGGCGCCGGCGCCGGCACTGCGCACCATCTGGCCGCCCGCGCCGATCTTCAGTTCGATGTTGTGGATGACGGTGCCGAGGGGAATGAACCGGATCGGCAGGCAGTTGCCGACATCGATCTCCGATCCCTCTCCCGACTGCACGGTGGCCCCGACCTTGAGCCCCTGGGGATGCAGGATGTAGCGCTTCTCGCCGTCGGCGTAGTGCAGGAGGGCGATCAGCGCACTGCGGTTCGGGTCGTACTCGATGCTGGCCACTTTCGCCGGCACGCCGACCTTGTCGCGCCGGAAGTCGATCCGCCGATAGCGGCGCTTGTGGCCGCCGCCGCGGAACCAGATCGTCTGCCAGCCCTTGTTGTTCCGGCCGCTGATCCGCTTCTTGCCCTCGACCAGGGGCTTGTGCGGCTTGTCGGTCGTGACCTCTTCCCGCCGCGCATACTCCTGGAAGCGGCTGGCCGGATTCGTCGGTTTCAGTTTCTTGATCGCCATCGCGGCTCTCGCTACACGTTGTCGAAGAGGTCGATCTGGCCCTCGGCCAGCCGTACGTACGCTTTCTTCCAATCGGGGGTTCGGCCGACGAAGCGGCCGCGGCGACGGACCTTGCCGTGCACGTTCGCGATCCGGACCTCGGCCACCTTCACGCCCGCGAACTGGGTTTCGACCGCTTTCCGGACCTCGATCTTGTTCGCCCGTGAGTCGACCACGAAGGCGATGATGTTGCTCCCGTCCCGCAATTCGGTCGACTTCTCGGTGATCAGCGGCCGCCGCAGCACGTCCTGCACTCTCATTCTTCACTCCCGCCGGGGCATGATTCGCTCCCGTTCCGCTGCCTGCGCCGCTGGAGCACGTTGGAGAGCCGCCCGATCGCGTTCTCGCTGAACAGCACGTAGCCCCGGTCGACGACGTCGTACACGTTGACACCCAACGCATCGACCGCCTTGATCTGCGGGTGGTTGCGCGAGGCCAGCATCAGGTTCCGGTTGCCGTGGTCGTCGACGATCAGCGCTTTGCCGTCGATGCCGAGGTCCTTCAGACGGGCCGCGAAGGCGCCCGTCTTGTGGCTCTCGAGCTCGAGCGAGTCGATCACCATGATCCGCTCCTCGAGGAGCTTCCGCGACAGCGCCGACTTCAGAGCGTTCCGCTTCTCGTTCCGGGACAGCTTCTTGCTGTGGCTCCGGGGATGAGGTCCGTGCACGACTCCACCGCCACGCCGGAGCGGCGAGCGGATGCTGCCGGCACGCGCACGGCCGGTGCCCTTCTGGCGGTACGGCTTGGCGCCGGAGCCCCGGACTTCGTGCCGGCCCCTGGCCTTGTGGGTACCCGCGCGCCACGCGGCCCGCACCGCGACCACCGCCAGGTGGATCAGGTGCTCCTTGTACGGATAGGCGAAGACCTCCTCCGGCAGGTCGACCTTGCCGACGGCCTTGTTGTCGAGACTCCTGACAGCGATCTCTGGCATCAGCCCGAACTCCGAACCATGACCAGACCGCTGCGGGCGCCCGGGACCGCCCCGCGCAGATAGAGGAGGTGGTTCTCGGCATCCACCTTGACCACCACGAGCTTCTTCGTCGTCACCCGCTTGCCGCCCATCCGCCCGGGGAACCGCATGCCGGGAAACACGCGGGAGGGACTCGCGGACTGCCCGACCGAGCCCGGGGCGCGATGGAACATCGAGCCGTGGGTGGCACGGCCGCCGCCGAAGCCGTGGCGGCGCATGACGCCCTGGAACCCCTTGCCCTTGCCGGTGCCGATCACGTCGACCCGGGAACCGACCTCGAAGATCGAAACCTCGATCTGGTCGCCCGGCTCCGACTCGTCCGCCGCGTCGACCCGCACCTCCGCCAGATGGCGCATCGGATCGACTCCAGCCTTCTTGAAGTGACCACGCCGAGGTTCCGTGATCCGTCTGGGCGGCCGACTCTCGACCAGGCCGATCTGCACCGCCTCGTACCCGTCGGACGCTTCCGTCTTGCGTTGCACGACCCGGCAGGGACCGACCTCGAGTACCGTCACCGGCACCGCGTCCCCGTCCTCCGTGTAGATCTGGGTCATGCCGATCTTGCGACCCAGCAATCCCCTGGTCTGGCTGTTGTTACCGCTCACCGCCCGTTCTCCTCAGTCTCGCGCCTCAGTCCCTTGGCGCCTCAGGCACCAAACGCCTTGATCTCGACGTCGACGCCGGCGGGAAGCTCCAGCTTCATCAGCGCGTCGACGGTCTGACTGGTGGGCTCGAAGATGTCGAGCAACCGCTTGTGGGTGCGGATCTCGAACTGCTCCCGCGACTTCTTGTCCACGTGCGGCGAACGGTTCACCGTGTAGCGGGCGATGTGAGTCGGAAGCGGAATGGGACCGACCACACGGGCGCCGCTGCGCCGGGCGGTGTCGACGATCTCGTGGGTCGACGTGTCCAGGATGCGATAGTCGAAGGCCTTGAGCCGGATGCGAATCTTCTCGTTCATCGTTCCCTCGAATCCCAACCTTCCTCGATCGCCTGACGCACCCGGTACCGTCTCACTCGGCGATGTCGGTGACAGTGCCGGCGCCCACCGTGCGGC
>VYDI01000030.1 GCA_009843505.1 Holophagales bacterium
GTGTACCTGTGGCAGCGCGGCGACCGACCGGTTCCGGGACCGGTTGCAGCCATGCTTCGACTACTCCTCCATCACCAGCCGTCTTCTGACTCCGAGTAACTTCCACCACAAAAAATCTTTGCACCCTGAACAGCGTTCATGGCGCCACCAGGTCCACGGTGCCAAGCTGTGTGCATGAATCTGCGCACGGTAGTGAGCGGGTGCCCTGGCGGCCGCATGACCGGTCCCGTTGCGGCGCAGGGGAGCTGGCCAGATGGCCGAATCGACGGAGGCGAGGATGCCGCATGGCGCTCTGCTGCAGGCCGTTTCACGGCTCGGGGCGGTGGGCGTACTCGGGTTTTTGCTTTGGACGATGCTGCAGGGGATACCGTCGCAGCAGGTCCTCTTGGAGCGCCTCGCGGCGCTCGAACAGCAGATCGCGGCAGACGGCGAGCGACAGACAGAACGTGCCGACCGATTCGAGAGTACTCAGAACGCGCAGTTGCAGCTGCTGCGGATGATTTGCGTGAACACGGCCAACGGGTCAACGCAGGCCATGGCCGCGTGCCAGGGACTGCGGGTGGAGTAGCCGGTGCCCTGCGCGGAGCATTCCATCCGGAACCACTGGACGGTTGAAGGCAAGCGCATGCACGTGCCTCTGGAACCTGGAACCGCCACGCAGGATTCAATTCCATGACGACCCGACCCGATGCGTTAGCGCACGTGCACGAGGTGGCCTGCGGCGTGTTGGACACGACGCACTGCTATCCGGTGGTACAGCCGACCGTGCAAGAGCAGGGTCAGGATGTGTTCCAGTTGCCGGCGGTGGTCTACTACGCGGTCGGCCAGCAGAGCGTGACGCCGCTTGCCGGGCCGCATGTGGCGGCGACTGCGGTTCGCTACGAGGTGCGGAGTCGGAGCTACCAGGGAGCCGGGGGCGCCGCGACGCTGGACCGGGCGCTGGTTTCTGCACTGCGCCAGGCGGGCCGGCTCACAGGACTGTTGTCGCTCGTCGACGAGTACGACGATGAGCGGGGAATCTATCGACGTATCCGTTCGGTGATGGTGAGACGCTGAATGGAAATGCAGCTCGATTTCACCGGTTTCGAGGAAACCATCAAGGCGATGACGGCCCTGCCGGCGTTGACCGCCACCCAGGTCTACGGCGACGGGATGCTGGGGGCCGCCAAGGTAGTGCGCGACGAAGCGCGCGGCACGGTGGCCCTCGGCGACCGGACCGGGCGACTGCGTGCGTCCATCAAGGTTCGGCGGCAGGCCTCGCGCGTCCACACCAGTCGCGGGCTCAGGAAGATTCCGGGCAGCGCGGCGCAGGTGTTGGCGGGCGGCGAGGCCGCCCGGCAGGCGTTCTATATCGAATATGGCCGGGCCACCGGACCGGGCCATTCCGGCGCCGCGCCGCAACCCTTCCTTGAGCCGGCTTTGATCAGCACAACGTCCCGTCAACTGACAGCGGCCGGCGCGGCGATGAAGAAGTCGTTCGCTGCGCGGGCCCCGAAGATCACATCCAGCCGGACCACGCGTCGCACGCTGCGCCCGGTTGCCGAGGACCTCTGACCAGTTAAAGGAGAGCACATGCCTGGACTGACACTCATCACCGCCGAGAACGCGACGCTGGAATACAGCAAGGACGGCACGAGGTTCGTCAAACTGCCCTTCGAGGGCGACATCTCGGCCTCGGGCGGCGAAGCGCCCGAGAACGACGTCGTCACTTTCAGCCGCATCGGCAAGGTAGTTGGGCACCCCCGTGTGCCGAGCCTGTCGGTCGCCATCCCGTCCTACGTACCGAATCTGGTCGCGTGGACCGACATCCTGGACGCGCTGACCAAACGCACGCCGCTCACCTGGCGGCTGACCACGGCCGAGGCCGAATTCTTCACTGCGTCGGGCGCGGGGAACACCGTTGCGATAGCGACCACCGGCGCGGTCACGTTCGCCGGCACTAAGCCGGACTTTATGTCCGACGAGTTCGCCGAGGGAATGGCCATCCGGGTCGGGACCGCCAAGTACACCATCGACGCCATCTCCGACGCGGGCGCGGTGACCGTCAGGCCGGCGCCGACAACGACCGTTCCGGCCGCCACGGAGTACCGCATCATCAATCCGTCACTGCGGCTCGGGCCGTTCACCGCCAGCGTGCGGTCGGCAGGCAATTTCGAGCTGGCAGCCGAGGGCAACCTGTCGACCACGCTGGAGCTGACGCCGCGGGCGCAGTTGCCGGCCTGGGTGATCGTTTGATGCCCACGCCGAAGACGCCCCCCAGTCAGATCGACGTGATTGATGCCCTGTTGCCGGTAGATGTGACCATGACGGTACGCGGTAAGTCCATCACGCTGACCGTGCCGACGGAAGCGGCGGTGCGCAAGTTGCGCAAGGTGCAGGCGTCGGTCGCACCATCTGACGGCGCCGAGCCGGATCTGGAGGCGTTGGCCGACGCGGCGCTTACGCTGGCGTCCGGCGCCGTGCGCGCCTGCCTGCCGGGGCTGGACGCGGTGCGCGCCTTCCGGCTCGTGCTGGCGTCAGGGGGCGAGGCGGGCGAACTGAGTCGCACGGCACTCGAGCTGTGCGGCATCGGCGCCGGAC
>VYDI01000026.1 GCA_009843505.1 Holophagales bacterium
GGCGGCGGTGGTGCCCCTCCGGGTGGCGGCGGTTCGCCGAACGCGGCGTTCTCCGTGGAGGGCGCGACCTGCGACGCGGAACTCTGCCACGCGCTGACCGGCGACATCGTCCGCTTTGCCGACACGAGTGCGGGGGCCGTGCGGTCCCGGCTCTGGGAGTTCGGCGACGGGAACACCTCGCGGTCCGGCGCGCCGGCGCACACCTGGTCCTCGCCGGGCTTCTACGAGGTGACGCTCGAGGTGAGCGACGGCACGTCGACCTCGAGGGCCCGTCGGGTGTTCCTGATCGTGGCAGCGGAGCCGAAGGGAACGTGCATCGCGGACGCGGAGACGCGCTGCCTGCAGGACTCGCGCTACGCGGTGACCGTGGAGTGGTGGCTTGCCGGCGGAGAGAGGCACGCGAGCCGCGTGGTCCACCAGGGGACGAACGACTCGGGGCTGTTCTGGTTCTTCGACCCGAACAACTGGGAAGTGTTGCTCAAGGTGCTGGACGGCTGCGCCGTGAACGACCATGTGTGGGTGTTCGGTGCGTCGACGACGGACCTCGGCTATGCGATCCGGGTCACGGACACGGTGACCGGTGCCGTGAAGGAGTACCGCAACACGCCGGGAATGCCGGCAGCGGCGCTCACGGACGTCGCGGCGTTTCCGGACGTGTGCGGCAGCGGCCCGGCAGCGGCGCCGGTGAACTGATTCGCAGCTAGCGCGGCCGCGTCTGATGCTGAGGCGCCTCGATCTCGGTTTGCAGCCCCAGGTCTCCCTGGTCCGCCATCCACGTCCGTAGCTGTTTGTGCAGCTCTTCGATCCTCCCCCTGTGCGCGGGGTCAGACGCCAGGTTCGTCAGCTCGTGCGGGTCCACTGCGAGATCGAAGAACTCGAACTCCGGCCGGTGCTGGTAGCGCTCGTACAGCGCCTTCGCCGCCGGATCCGTTTCGGCGGCGTCGCGCCACGAGAAGTAGAAGCCGTCCCGGTTCTCCTCGGTGACCAGGTTCGTGAAACGGTTCTCGTGGGCGATGTTCCAGATCAGCTTGTAGCGCTCGTCGCGGACGGAGCGGATGGGGTAGGGCGCCAGGTTCGCGATGATGCCGGTCGTCGTCTGAATGCCGTAGACGACCTCGCGGTGCTTCGGGCCGGGCTCCAGCAGCAGGTCGAGCATGCTCCGGCCTTCGATCTCGGGCGGCACGGCGCCTCCGGCTGCCTCGATCCAGGTCGGCAGCAGGTCGTTGATCTGGAGCAGCGCGGCTGAGGTCTCGCCGGCCGGAATCCTGCGAGACCAGCGGGCGACAAGCGAGGTGCGGATACCCGCTTCGTACAGTGTCCACTTGGCCAGCGGACCGCTGATCCCCTGCTCGCTGTAGAACATGGTCAGCGTGTTCTCGTGCGCGGCGTGCTCCTGGAGCAGGTCGAGGACCTGGCCGAACTGGCCGTCCATGAACGTGATCTCTGCGTAGTAGCGGGTCAGCGCCTCGCGGGTCTCCGGCGTGTCGACGAACCAGGGCGGCAGCACGAGGGACGCCGCGTCGTAGCGGGACGGATCGCCCTTGCTCCAGGGCTGGTGAGGTTCGGTCGAGGCGACGATCAGCGCGAACGGCTGCTCCCCGTCGCGGCCGATGAACTCGCCGATGCGTCCCGGGTCGAGGTCGCGCCCCGCGACCTTCTCGAACGGGTAGACCTCCTCCGGCGCCACGTGGGACTTGCCGGCCAGACCGACCCGGTAGCCGAGGCCGGTCAGGTAGTGGACGACGCTTCTCGTGCCGGGATTCGCCTTGGCGTGGTTCGGGTAGGCGCCGCTTCGCACGGGGTACTGGCCGGTGTAGAGCATGTGCCGGGTGGGTGAGCACATGGCGGTGGCCGTGTACATGTGGGTGAAGGTCGTGCCCTGCTCTGTCAGGCGATCGAGGTTCGGTGTATGAACCTGCGGGTTGCCCAGGGCGCCGGCGTCGCTGAACGTCATGTCGTCGGCGATGAACAGCAGGATGTTCGGCCGGTGGGCGGGCGGCGTCCAGCGGTTGACGCCGGGGGTCGGCGGCCGCCAGGCGCCGGCGGTGCGGATGGCCCCGGGTTTGGAGGCGAGCAGGGCGTCGATCGCCTCGACGCGGGCGGCGTCCTCGGGCGCGAGGTTCGCCGGATCGAGCGGGGACCGCTCGTTCGGGTCGGCGGCGAGGTCGAACAGCCGGCCGTCGTCGTAGCGCTTGAAGCGCTCGTCGAATGCGTAGCGCGCCGGAGGGCCCGCGTACCAGCGCGACTCGTAGTGAATGAACAAGGCGTCCCGTTCAAGCGCCGCGCCGCCCTTGAGCATCGGCAGCAGGCTCTTGCCGTCGACGTCGAGACCCGGCGGCAGACCGGCGCCGGCGGCATGGGCGAGGGTCGGGAACACGTCGCCGACGTCGACCAGGGTCTCGTTCACCTGTCCGCCCGGGATCGTGCCCGGCCACCAGGCCAGGAACGGCACGTGGCTGCCGGTCTGGAGCGAGCGTCCCTTGCCGCCGGGGACCTCCCGGCCCTCGCGGACCGACGTGATCCGGGTCGAGGTGCCGTTGTCGCCGATGAACAGGAGCAGCGTGTTCCGGTCGAGCTCGTGTTCGACGAGCTTCGCCCGGACGCGGCCCACCAGGTGGTCCATGTAGGCGACCATCGCCGCGAACCGCTCCTGGTTCGACTCCGCGTCCGGGTGGTGCGGTGTCGTGACGAACGGATCGTGGGGCAACGCCATCGGGTAGTAGATGAAGAGCGGCCTGCGGGTCGCCGGGTCCGCCGCCGCGTGCTCGTCGATCGCCTCGAGCACGAAGTCGTTCGTGAGGTCCGGCCCGAAGACGTCCTCGCCCCAGGTCTCCTTGCGGTCGTTCGTCACCAGGGTCGGCCCCCGGTAGCGCGAGCCACGCCCCTCCCGCCGGAGCTGCCACAGCCGGTGCTCGTCGAAGCCCGCCTGCTGCGGCGACGCGCCCTCGTGGACCACGTAGAGGTTGTTCGTCAACTGCCACTTGCCCGAGATCACCGTCCGGTACCCCGCCTGCGCCAGCACGTGAGCGAACGTGACGTCGGCCGGGTCCAGGTACATGAACTCCCGGTAGTTCCGGTAGTTGTGCAGCCCCGTCATCAGCTTGACCCGGGTCGGCGTGCACAGCGGCTGCGAGTGTCCGTTCTCGAATCGCATGCCCTCCGCGGCGATCCGGTCGAGTTCCGGCGTTTCGTACGACGTGCCGCCGTAGACGCCCAGCGTCTCGACGCCGAGGTCGTCGGCGAGGATGACGATGATGTTGGGTTGGGAGGGTGGCTGGGCGGTGGCGTCGGTCGTCGAGACCAGGGCCAAGCCGGCCAGCAGGGAGACTACGGGACGAGTCTTGGCGTGCATGGAGGTCAAGTTAGCAGTCGCCCAGCGCTGGTCTGCGGCTATGCGGCCCGGTCAGGCGGCCGGCGGGAGCGGCGGACGGCCGCGGCAATCGCCAGCAGCACGGCCAACGCGAGGCAAAGAAGTAGCGCGGACGCCTTCGAGCGCGTGAACAGCGACGCGATTGCTACCTGCCCCGCGGACAGGTCCGGGTAACGAGTCAGCATGACGATGATCTGGACGTTCTCGAGAAGATCGAGCGCTCCCGCTACCAGGGGCAGATAGGCCAGCCTCCAGGCCCGTTCCGTTGGCCTGAACCGGAAGACGATTCCGGCCAGGAAGCTGGCATAGACAAGCGGCAGCAACGTGTCCAACGTCGCTGCGGACCATGCGTACACTCGTCGCCCCTGGTCGCCGTAGCTCTCCATCTCGGCGATGACCTCCGGGTGGGTGTAGCCCGGCTTTGCATCGAGCATTTCGCCTCCGATGGGCAGCGCCGGGAACACCGCGAACAGGAGAACGAGAGTCGTTGCCAACGTGACGCCGAGAACGAGAGTTGCGCTGACGAAGTCGAGATACGCCCTCATGGTTGCCTCCCTTGTATCGCCTCCGAGACGTCCACCGCCAGACTCCGGGTTTCAAGCAACCACAGACCGGCGGCCGAACACCGCCACGCCCACGATCAGGATCGCCGCCGCCGCGTAGGGCAGCGCCAGCAGGCGGACGATCACCGGGACGTGCGCCATCGTGTGGGCGGAGAAGACGACGAACCACGCGGGGACGCACCAGCCGGCGGCGAGGATGCCGAGCCAGCGCCAGGGCTCTTCCAGGGAGCGCCGCTTCTGCAGGACGAAGACGGTGCCGGCGACCAGGGTCAGCGCGGCGCCGCCGATCAGGATGAAGGCGACGGCGCTCGAACCGAAACCGACGGTGCCGAGGTTGTTCCCGACCCGTTCGAGGAACCTCTCCACGGTGGGCCGGGAGGCGTAGAAGGGGTCGATGTCCGGGTGGATCGAGCTGCGGGACGCTCCGTAGAGCCGGTGCGTGAGCTGGTCCCAGAACTTGAACAGGACCGGCTCCTGGAACACGAACTCGGCGATCACGACGCGGAGCAGGAAGACGGCGCTCAGGCAACCGACGTAGGCGCCGCCGCAGCGCAGGTAGAGGGCGCGCCACCAGTCGCGCGCGACCGCGACCGTGGCCTGGGCGGGGGGCGGCGCCGTGGCGAGTGCGAGGAGCACGCACACCAGGCCGATCAGAGCGCTGCCGAAGAGGAGTTCGTGGTAGGCGATCGCGGCGCCGAATCCGGCAAAGAGGAGGACCTGGGGCCCTGGCTTCCAGTCGGCGATTCGCAACACCGGCACGGCGATGAGCAGTGCGAGAGTCAGTACGTTGGAGGTGCCGGTGGTGAAGCTCTCCGCGCGACGATCCAGGTCGAGGAACAGGAACAGGCTGAGGAAGAGAGTGGCGAGGGCCATCGCCTGGAAGAGGTTCTCGCGCCAGCGTTTCGAGTCGCCGTCGCTCTCGTGAGAACCGCCTTCGGGCTGGCGCCCGGTGAAGAGCAGGACCGAGCGCGTCAGTGCGGCGAAGAACCCGAGCCCGAGCAGGCCGAACGTCAGCACCCGGAGCGTTCGCCTCAGGCCGTCGACGCCGAGCGGCGGCAGCAGCCACTGCAGCATCACCCGCTGGCCGGCCCAGTACTGGTGGTAGAAGACGGTCAGGTAGTCCGAGTCGTCGACCGCGCCCCGGCTCAGGCGCTGCTCGAGGGCGTCGCAGGGGCGCTGGGGCCGCGTGTAGCGGTAGACGCGCCGGGGCGAGACCGTGCGTTCGACGAGCGTTCCGCCGCGGTCGAGCGCCATCAGGCTCAGCAGGCAGTCGTTGAAACGCTCGGCGGAGTCCTCGAGCTTGCGTTCGGGGTGCTCGAGCGAGGCTCGGAGAGCGCTGGCGACGGGTTCCGGATCGCCGCCGACCGCGAGCCAGTTCAGGGTCAGGAGGAGGGCCGTGGCGACGACCGTCACCGCGGCCACCAGGACCGCGGCCCGCAACCCGCCGAGGCGACGCTCACCGGCGGCCGCGGCAGGCGTCCAGAGCAGCGTTCGGAGGATGCGGAAACCGTCCCGGAAGGCGTGCAGTTTGCTTCGCGACCCTTGCGGGCGGGCGAAGTAGGGGCACTCGATCTCGTCCCAGGCCATGCCCGCCGAGGCGGCGAACAGGGTCATCTCGGTCTCGACCTCGAAGCCGTCCGAGCGGGCGGGGAAGGCGTCGACGTACCGGCGGGAGAAGGCCCGGTAGCCGGAGAGCAGGTCCCGCACCGTTCGGTGGCAACGCCACCAGGCGAGCAGGCTGAACAGCCGGTTGCCGAAGCGCCGGACCAGCGTGTAGGCGCCGGGCTCCGTGCTCCGGCGGACCGCCACGACCATGTCCAGGTAGCGGCCGGCCAGGGTGGAGACGAGACGTTGGGCGCTGGCGGCGTCGTAGGTGCCGTCGCCGTCGGCGATCAGGTAGACGTCGGCGTCCACCTCGCGAAACAGGCGGCGGACGGCCCGGCCCTTGCCGCGCCGTTCTTCGAGGATCACCTCCGCGCCGGCCTTCCGGGCGGCTTCGGCGGTCAGGTCATGGGAGCCGTTGTCGCAGACGTAGACCGAGGCGCCAGGCAGGGCGACCCGGAACTGGGCCACCACACTGCCGATCGTCGCCTCCTCGTTGAGGCACGGCAGCAGGACCGCTACGCGCCCGGCGGCTCTTGTCGCCGGAAGCTCGGTGCTGGATCGTGCGGGGCTCACGGACGCTGGTTGCTCGGGGCGCTAGGGATCAGGGTGCGTCGCTGCGGCTCCCGGTTGCCGTTGCACCTTCTTTGGATGCCGATCCGAGTGCGAACAGGTGCTCGCTGCCACGGATGTACAGCCGGTCGCCGACGATCGCCGGCGTCGCCCAGACTGACTCGCCGACGGAGAAGTTGCCGAGCACCTCGTGCTCCCGTCCGGCCCGGAAGAGCGCCGCGTCGCCGTCAGTGTTGACCATCAGGATGCGGCCGCCGCCGCCGACCATGGAGGCCGAGTAGCGGCCGCGAATCGGCAGCCGGCCTCCCTCGTAGACGACTTCGCCGGTACGCGCGTCGAGGCAGGTGATCACGCCGCCGTCGTTCGTCAGGTAGAGGAGCCCGTCGTAGAGCAGGTTCGAGGGCACATAGCCGGTGCCCTTGCGGTAGGTCCAGGCCCTCACTTCGTCGCTGCCGATCAGATCGCCGCGGCTGGCGAGCGGGATGGCGAACACGACCTTGCCCGGATAGCCGGAGGTGAACACGGCCAGATCGTCCACCGTCATCGGGATGTGGATCGCGTTGTTCTGAAGGCCGGTGGCTCGCCAGAGCTCGCTGCCGTCCTCGGGGTCGTAGGCGATGACGAACTCGTAGCCGCTCGTCAGCAACTGCTCCTGCCCTTCGTGCTCGACCAGGACGGGTGTCGCCCAGCTTGCCTGCACGGGTCGCTTCCGCTTCCAGATCTCCTCGCCGGTCGTGGCGTCCAGAGCGACAATGAACGAGTCGTCGCCGCTGTCCTCGTCGGCAAGGATGATGAGGAGGCCGTCGTGGAGCACGGGCGACGTGCCGACGCCGAGCCCGACCGTCTTGATGTTGCCGATGTCGCGCTCCCAAACCGGCTCGCCGTTGACCGTGTACGCGTAGACGCCCTCGGAACCGAAATAGGCGTAGACCCGCTCACCGTCGGTGACCGGCGTGGGCGAGGCGTAGGACGACGCGGAGTGGCGGTCGTCGTAGACGCGTCCCGCGTACGCCGTGTGGGACCAGAGCAGGTCGCCGTGGTCGGCGTCCAGCGCGATCACTTTCATCGTGTGGTGGCGGTTTCCGTCGACCGCCTGCGGGTGCTTGAAGGGCTGGCCCCCGAAGCTGTGCTCTGGCGGTCCGGCCCCGGGGATCACATCGCCCACGATGGCGGTGGTCAGGAACACCTTGCCGTCCGAGATTACGGGCGACGAGTGACCGCGGCCTTCGATCTTCGCCTTCCAGAGGAGGTGGCGGTCCAGGTCGAGGTCGGCTGCCGGGCCGGGGCCGGAACGGGCGATGCCGCTGCCGTCGGTACCGCGGAAACCGGGCCAGTCGTTCGATTCGGCCGCAATCGCGGGCGCTGCTGCGAAGGTTGCGGCGAGGAGGAGGTGGAGGCTTTTCGACACGGGATTCTCCTGAACGGGTTACTCGGGCTCGCCGCTTCGCGGCATCGCGCCTGGTGCCGGCGGGGACGCCGGCGCACCCAGTGGCAGAGGTGTTTCGTTCGTGGATGCTATGGCGTCTTGATCGGGTCGGCGGGGCGGCCAGGCAGTGTCCGTGGATCTTCCGCGAGCTTCTCGAGCAGGAGCTCGACGGCCTTCGCGAGCTGCGGGTCCCGGCCCTCGAGGATGTCGCGGGGCAGGTTCGTGACCTCGATGTCCGGGTCGACGCCGTAGCCCTCGATCACCCAGTTGCCCTCGGGGTCGGCGGAGCCGGCCTCGGGCACGTTGACGGAACCGCCGTCGATGAGCGGCGCCCGGCCGTAGATGCCGACCACGCCGCCCCAGCTCCTCTTGCCGACGATTGGTCCCAGGCCCGCGCGGCGGAACTGGTACGCGAACTGGTCGCCGTCCGAGGCGGTGTCCTCGTCGATCACGCAGACGAGGTGGCCGTGGAAGACGCCGCCGGGCGAGGTGTCGACGGAGTCCCGGTTGCGCTCGAAGTCGAGCATCAGGGTCTCGCGCCGCAACCGTTCGATGATCATGGGCGACACGTTGCCGCCGCCGTTCGAGCGGACGTCGACGACCATGGCGTCCTTGCGGACCTGGCCGTAGTACCACTTGATCCACTCGCGGATGCCGCTCGCCGACATGTCGGGAATGTGGAGGTAGCCGATCCGGCCGCCTCCGAGTTCCTCGACGATCCTGCGGCTCCGTTCGGTCCAGGCGAGGTAGATCAGGGCGTCCTCGCTCGCGATCGGATCGACGAGGACGTTCCTCGCCTCGCCGCGCTCGGCGCTGGTGCCGACGGTCAGCTCCAGGGGGCCCCGCCCGGCCTCGCGCAGGAGCTGGAACGGGTTCGTGTCCGGGGTCAGCTCGCGGCCCTGGATCGCGAAGACGTAGTCTCCCGCATCGATGCCGACGCCGATCTCGGTGAGCGGCGAACGGTATCGGGGCTCCTCGTTCTGTCCCTCGAAGATCCGGGCGATCCGGTACCGGCCGGCGTCCTCGTCGAGCTCGAAGCGGGCGCCGAGCAGGGCGGCGCGCGGCCGGTCCGGCGCCTCGTAGTCGCCGCCGCTGACGTAGGCGTGGGATACGTTGAGCTCGGCGACCATCTCGCTCATCAGGTAGTTCAGGTCGCTGCGGTGGCCGACGTGAGCGAGCAGCGGTCGGTACTGCTCGCGCAGCGCCTCCCAGTCGTAGCCGTGCATGTTCGGGGCGTAGAAGAAGTCCCGGAACCGCCGCCACACCTCGTCGAAGATCTGGGCCCATTCGTCGGCTGGGACGCGGTCGACGGTCAGGCCGGCGAGGGACAGGGTCTTCGCCTCGCCGCCGCCGACGTCGAGGAGCCGGAAGCTGCCGCGCTCGCTGACCAGCAGCTTCTTGCGGTCGCCCGAGAGGACGAGGCCGCCGATGCCCCTGGCCAGGCTCTTGCTCTCGCGCTGCTTCAGGTCGTACGAGAAGACCTCGGTCTGGACGTCGGAGGACCGACCCAGGTAGCCGGCGCCACCGCGGACGTAGAGCAGCTTGCCTTCGGCCGCGCCCAGGCCGAAGTAGTTGTCCGCGTCGACCGGGACGCGGGCGACGCGCTGCGCCAGGCCGTCGAGATCGATCCGGTCACGGTCCTTCTCGTCGTCGCCGTTGTCGTCGCTGTCGCCCTCGTCGTCCGTCTCGTGGTCCTCGCCGTCGTCGCCGTTCGCGTCACTGTCTTCCTCTTCGTCTTCTTCCTCGATCTCGACTTCGTCGCTTCGCGGCGGGAAGGGATGCGCCGTGTCCTCGCGCAGCGCGAGCGCGTAGATGTACGTCTCGCGGTCGGCGGCGTAGTTGTACTCGAAGCTGCCGATCTGGGGCTGGAACTGCCGGTCGGAGAGGAAGTAGAGGTAGTTGCCGCCCGAGTCGAAGACAGGGAAGAAGTCGTTCCACATCTCGGAAGTCACGCGGGTGAGCGTCCGGCTCTCGACCTCGAACAGGTGGATCGAGCCGAACGTGTTCTCGTCGCCGAGTTCGACCGCCAGGTAGTCCCCGTTCGGCGACCAGTCGTAGCTGGTGCCGAAGGGGCGGGAGTCGTCGGCGACCTCGATGATCTCGCGTGGCCCGGTCGCCGCGCCTTCGCCGCTCCGGTGGCTCGCGTCAACGATGCCGAGCCGCCCCTTCTGGTCGATGAAGGCGATCCGTTCGCTGCCGGGCGACCACAGGAGGTTGTTGTAGTGGCGTCCGACGCTGCCCTCGGTGAGTTGCACCGGTTCGCCGCTGCCGTCCTGGTCGACGACCCAGATCTCGGTCTCGCCGCTGCGATCGGAGGTGAAGGCGATCCGCCGGCCATCGGGCGACCAGGCGGGATCGCGGTCGTTGGCGCCGGAGCTGTGGGTCAGGTTGCGGGTCGGTCCGTGCTCGATCGGCACGCTGAAGATGTCGCCGCGGGCGGAGAATGCCGCCCGCTTCGCCTTCGGGCTGAGGGAGTAGCCGGAAACCCGGTTCGCGGCGGCGACGCGGCTGGGCCGGCGGGCGAGCTGGTCCGTCGGGACGTGGATCGGGACCGGCCGCGCGCTGCCGGAGGCGAGGTCGAAGACCTCCAGCGAGCCGGCCTTCTCGTAGACGATGCGCCGGTTCGCCTTGTCGGCGCTGGGCCAGCGCACGTCCCACCGGTCTTCGTCGGTGAGTTGCTCGATGTCGCCCGAGGCCGTGTCGTAGGCGTAGAGGTTCAGCGTGCCGTCGCGGTCGGACGAGAAGTAGATGGTGTCGCCGATCCACATCGGGTCGCGGTCGGAGCGCTTGTGGTCTGTGACCTGGATGGACTCCAGGCTGTCGATGTCGAGGATCCAGAGGTCCTGCGCCCAGCCGCCCTCGTAGCGCTTCCAGTGCCGGAAGTCCCGGGTCACCGGCGAGTAGACGACGCGCTTGCCGTCCGGCGAGAGGTCGCCGCCGCCCGACTCGGGCATTGGCAGCGCCCGCGGCAGGCCGCCGGAGACAGAGGCGAGGAACAGCTTCGTGTCGCCGAGGTCCCAGCCGTCGCGCAACGAACGGAACAGGACCTCCGAGCCGTCCGGCGACCAGCCGTAGACCTGGTAGTCGTAGCCCCAGCGTGGCGCCAGCGGCCCGGCGGCCGGGTAGAAGGTCAGTTGTCGCGGCGCGCCGCCGGCCGCCGGCACGACGTAGACCTGTTCGTCGCCGTCGTATTGGCCGGTAAACGCGATCCACTGGCCGTCCGGCGAGAACTTGGCGAACAGCTCCAGACCCGGGTGCGAAGTGAGGCGCGTCGCCGTGCCGCCGGCGGCAGGGGCGAGCCAGATGTCGCCGGCGTAGGTGAAGGCGATCCGGTCGCCGGAGAGATCGGGGAAGCGCAGGAGCCTGGTCGGCTCGCCGGTCTGGGCGAGGCTCGGTGTCGGGATGGTGGCGAGCGCGAGCAGAGCGACGCCGCATCGCATCGCGCGGTGGATCTGATGGGTGACGGTCATGGGAACCTCCGGTCGCGGCCCGTTGCTCCAGATGAGCAGCGCCGCGGCATTGTCTCACGTTCGAGGCGGGCGTTTCGGGCTCGCTGCTTCGGGTAAGCTGCCGCCGCTTCGCCCAGCCGATGTACGGGACCGGGAGGGGCGGGTTGCACGAACGGACGACAGCAAGCCGGCTGCGGGCCGGCACCGGGAGACGGCATGAGTGGGATCGAGATCACCGGACCGCGCGATTTCGAGGCGGCGGAGCACATTCTGACCCCGGAGGCGCTGGAATTCACGGCGGAACTCTGTCGCCGGTTCGAGGAGCGGCGCACCGCGCTTCTTGAAGACCGGGTGGAACGCCACGCCCGCATCCAGGCCGGCGAGAATCCGACTTTTCCGCCCGAGACGCAGGAAGTCCGCGACGGCGACTGGAAGGTGGCGCCCACGCCGGCGGATCTGAACTGCCGCTGGGCCGAGATCACGGGCCCCGTCGATCGCAAGATGATGATCAACGCGCTGAACTCCGGCGCCAAGGTGTTCATGGCCGACATCGAGGACGCGCTCAGCCCGAGCTGGCGGAACGTGATCGAGGGCCAGCAGAACCTCTACGACGCGGTGCGGCGCCAGTTGGAGTTCACGAACCCGGGGAACGGCAAGGAGTACCGGCTCAAGGACGAGATCGCGACCCTGCTGGTGCGTCCCCGCGGCTGGCACCTGGTCGAGAAGAACGCGTTGATCGACGGCAGTCCCGTCTCGGCCGGCGTCTTCGACTTCGGGCTCTACTTCTTCCACAACGCCCGGGAGGCGCTCGGCCGCGGCAGCGGGCCGTACTTCTACCTGCCGAAGCTGGAGAATCGGCACGAGGCGCGGCTCTGGAACGACATCTTCGTCGCCGCCCAGGACGCGCTCGGCGTGCCGCAGGGCAGTGTCCGCGCCACGGTGCTGATCGAGACGATCCTCGCCGCCTTCGAGATGGAGGAGATCCTCTACGAGCTGCGCGACCACTCGGCCGGGCTGAACGCCGGTCGCTGGGACTACATCTTCAGCGCGATCAAGAAGTTCGCGTTCCGGGAAGACCTCGTGCTGCCGGACCGCGGTCAGATCACGATGACGGTTCCCTTCATGCGCTCCTACACGGAGCTCCTGGTCCGCACTTGCCACAGTCGCGGCGCGCACGCGATCGGCGGCATGGCGGCCTTCATTCCCAGCCGGCGCGACCCGGAGGTCAACGCGACGGCGCTCAGCGCGGTCCGGGCCGACAAGGAGCGCGAAGCCGGCGACGGCTTCGACGGCAGTTGGGTCGCCCATCCGGATCTCGTGCCGATCGCCCTGGAGGTGTTCTCGAGGAAGACGGAGGGCCGCCCGAACCAGAAGGAACGGCTCCGCGAGGACGTCTCGATCGAGCCCGGCAGCCTGATCGACCTCGACGTCCCGGGCGGTTCGCTCACCGAGCAGGGTCTGCGCAACAACGTCTCCGTCGGGCTCCAGTACCTGAACTCCTGGCTCAACGGCAACGGCGCGGCCGCGATCAACAACCTGATGGAAGACGCCGCGACCGCCGAGATCGCGCGGGCCCAGCTCTGGCAGTGGGTCCACCGCAACGCGCGGATGGACAACGGTGAGCAGGTCACGGCCGAGCTCTACGAGCAGGTGCGTGACGAGGAGTTGAGCCAGCTCGGCGGCCGCGACGCCAGCCGCTACGGCCTCGCCGTGGAACTGCTGGACGACCTGGTTCTCGGCTCCGAGTTCCAGGAGTTCCTGACCCTGCAGGCCTATCAGCACATCTGATCTGCACACTGGGTGCGCCGGCGTGCCATCCGCGCGCCCGATGACGGGCGCGCGGACTGGGTCGCGTGTGGCGCGAGATCGCGCCACCCGGGTTCTCGCCGGCTGCCGCCGAAGGCGGCTAGGAAGGCGCGCCGGCCGTCAGGCCGGCTCCGCCTCTGCGCTACGCTCCCGCCAATGCAGCACGCGATCGAGCTTGACGCGCTGCGGAGCGAGGTTGGCGCCGCGGCAGGGCCGATGGCGAACGCGGTTTCGGCCTGCGTCCACTGCGGTTTCTGCCTGCCGGCGTGCCCGACGTACATCGAGCTGGGCGAGGAGATGGACTCGCCGCGCGGGCGCATCGTGCTGATGAAGGAGGTCCTCGAGGGCGGCCTTGCCCTGGAAGAGGCGCTGGGCCACATCGATCCATGCCTGGGGTGCATGTCCTGTGTGACTGCCTGTCCTTCGGGTGTCGAGTACGGGGAGCTCCTGATGCCCTTCCGCGAACTCGCGGAGGGCGGCCGCAACCGTTCGTGGCTCGACCGCTTCTGGCGTGGACTGATGCTCGACACGCTGGCGAGTCCGTCCAGGCTTCGCTCGATGCTGCGTCTCGGCCGGTTGGCGTCGCCATTTCGCGGGTTGTTGGGCGGACTGCTTCCGGCGCGGTTCGCGGCGCCGCTGGACCTGTTGCCCCGCTCGGCGGACCGTACGGAAGTCGCCTTCGGCACGTTCCCGGCGGTGGGCGAGCGGCGCGCGCGGGTGGCTCTCCTCGCCGGTTGCGCGCAGCAGGTGCTGGCGCCCCGCATCCACCGGGCGACGATCGAGGTGCTGACGCGCAGTGGAGTCGAAGTCGTCGTCCCGGAGGAAGAGAGTTGCTGCGGTTCGCTGGCCTTTCACGCCGGCGACGCATCGCGCGCGCGGGCGGCGGCCGGCTCACTTCTCCGCGTACTGGGGGCCGCGGGGCTCCTGCCGGACGTCGACGCGGTGCTCACCAACGCCGCCGGCTGCGGTTCCGGGCTCAAGGAGTACGGCCTGCTGTTCGCGGGGCTGCCCGAAGAAGAGGCGGCCCGGGACTTGGCGGGAAAGGTACAGGACGTGTCCACGTTTCTCGCCGCGCTCGATGCGCCGGCGACGCCTCCGCTGGCGCAACCGCTTCGGGTCGTCTACCACGACGCCTGCCACCTGGCTCACGCCCAGCAGGAACGGACCGCACCCCGTCGATTGCTTGCACAGGTCCGGGGCGTGACCCTGGTCGAGCCGCGCGACTGGCAGATCTGCTGCGGTTCGGCGGGGATCTACAACCTGGAAGAGCCGGAACTCGCGGCGCGGCTGGGACGCAGGAAGGCGGAGGCGCTGCTCGCAGGCGAGCCGGACGTGATCGCGACCGGCAACATCGGCTGTCTCACCCAGATCGAGAGCCACCTCCGGCGCCTGGATAGCGCGGTCCCCGTGCGGCACACGATGGAGGTTCTGGCCTCCGCACATGGCGCGGGTTATCCTGCGCCCGCTCGTTGACCGCTTCTTCTTACCCTCTAACTACCTTCAGACCCGGATGACGACAACGACTCGCATTGGAATTCAGGGCTTCGGTCTCCTTGGCCGGAGTCTTTTTCGCCTTTCCCTGGACCGGCCCGAGATCGAGATCGGGGCCGTGGCCGAAACCGCCGACCCGGAGATGCTGCGCTACCTCCTGCAGTTCTCGACCCTGCCGTGGCGCTACGACGGCGACGTGGCGCTGGACGACGGCAGCCTGAGCGTCAACGGCTTCAGCGCTCCGGTGGTCCGCGCCGGGGGCGCCGGGGACGCGCCCTGGGCCGACCTGGGCGTCACCACGGTCGTCGACTTCCGGGACACCCAGCCCACCCGAAGCGAACTCGAGGGGCATCTCGCGGCCGGCGCCGAGCGGGTCGTGCTGTGCGCCCCGCCGGGCGGAGAGCTGGACCGGACGGTGGTTGTCGGCCTGAACGAGGACCGGATCGAACCCTCCGACCGGATCGTGTCCGCCGGCTCGTTCACCGCGCATTGCGCGGGGCCGTTGCTCCGTATCCTCGATGGGGCCTTCGGCGTCGAGCAAGCGTTCATCAGCTCCGTCCGCGCCTATGGGGCCGGTTCGCGGCTGGCCGACGTGCCCGCGCCGGAGCCGAGGAAGGGCCGTGCCGCGGGCGAGAACATCATTCCCGCCGCGACGGGAGCGGCCGAGGAACTCGCGACCGTGCTGCCCGAGTTGGACGGCAAGCTCTCGGCCTCGGCCATGGACGTGCCGGTGTCGAACGGCTCCGTCGTCGATCTGGTCTGCTGGCACCGGGACGTCGTGACGGTCGACTCGGTCAACGATGCGGTGGCGGCTGCCGCCGGCGGCGAATGGAAGGGCCGGCTGCGCTTCGAGCGCGAGGCGATCGTCTCCGCCGACACCGTGGGCAGCCGGGCGACCTGCATCTTCGACTCGCAGGCGACGATGACCCTGGGTGAACGCGTGTCCAAGACGATTGCCTGGTTCGACAATGGCTGGGGCTATCTGCACCGGCTCCTTGAGCTTGTCGCGGCGCTTGAAGAAGCGGCCGGCGCCGAAGGAGGTGCCTCATGATCCGCGTCGGTATCAACGGGTTCGGGCGTATCGGTCGAAGCGTGTTCCGCATCCTCGCCGGCCGGCCGAATGTCGAGGTCGTCGGCATCAACGATCTGTTCGACGCCGACCGCCTCGCCTATCTGCTGCGCTATGACACGGTGCAGGGCGTCTTCGATCAACCGGTCGAGGTGACCGGCAACGGCCTTCGAGTCGGCGGTCGGGACATCCGGCTCTCGGCGGAGCGGGATCCGTCCAGGCTGCCCTGGAACGACCTCGGCGTCGACGTCGCGGTCGAGTCGACCGGCGTGTTCCGGATGCGCGCCCAGGTGGCGCAGCATCTCGAGGCCGGCGCGCCGCGCGTGGTCCTCACGGTTCCCGCCAAGGACGAAATCGACGCCATGATCGTTCTCGGCGTCAACGACGGGGACCTCGGTCCGGAACACCGCGTGGTTTCGAACGCCTCGTGCACGACGAACTGCCTGGCACCCCTGGCCAAGACCCTGGACGACGCGTTCGGCTTCGAGGAGGGGTTCATCACCACCGTTCACGCCTACACGAACGGCCAGCGCCTGGTCGATTCGCCGCACAGCGACCCGCGCCGCAGCCGCTCCGCGACGGCCAACATCATCCCGACGACGACCGGTGCCGCGCGCGCCGTCGGCAAGGTGCTGCCGCACCTGAACGGCAAGCTCGACGGCATGGCGATGCGGGTGCCGGTGGCGGACGGCTCGATCGTCGACCTCACCTGCCGGCTGCGAGACGCCCCGAGCGCCGGGGACGTCAACGCGGCGGCCTCGACTGCCGCGGAGTCGAACCTGGCCGGCATCCTTCAGTACTCGGAAGATCCCTTGGTCTCGAGCGACATTCTCGGCAACCCCCACTCGTCGATCTTCGACGCGCCGCTGACCCGGGTCAGTCCGGCGGAGGGCGGCGGCGGGTACGCCCGCGTCGTGTCGTGGTATGACAATGAGTGGGGCTACTCGAACCGGGTCGCGGATCTGATCGAGCGGCTGGCGCAGTTCGAGTCCTGAGGCGGCGGAACAGGAGATCTGGATCGTGCAGCGTCGAGCCAAGATCGTCGCCACGATCGGGCCGGCCAGTGCGAGCGAGAAGACTCTCGCGCGCCTGATCCGGGCCGGCGTCAACGTCGTCCGGCTGAATCAGTCGCATGGCACCAGGGAAGAGCACCGGCGTCTGATTCGCCTGGTGCGGGAGGTCAGCGAGGAGGCGGGCCGGTCGGTCGGCGTGATGGTCGACCTGATGGGGCCCCGCCACCGGCTCGACCACTTCGAGGGCGCCCGGGTGCTGAAGGAGGGCGACGTGGTCGCCCTGGGCGCGAGCGCGGAGGCGGATCTGCCTCTCGACCGGGACATGGTCCGGCACGTCAGGCCGGGTGAGCAGATCCTGATCGACGACGGCCGGGTGCAGTTGGAGGTTCGCTCGAAGGACGAGGAGAGGATCGAGGCGGAGGTCATCATCGGCGGCGCCGTTTCGAGCCGCAAGGGCGTCAACCTGCCTGACAGTCGTTTGCCGTTCCGAATCTCGGAAAAGGACCTGAGCGACATCCGGATGGCGGTCGAGGAGGACGCGGACTTCCTGGCGGCCAGCTACGTTGGTACGCCGGCGGACGTGGTTCACGTGCGGGAAGCCTCGCGGGAGGCAGGCCGGCCGCTGCAGATCATTGCCAAGCTCGAACGGCGGCGGGCGCTCGACCACCTCGACGAGATCGTCCTCGAGTCCGACGGAGTGATGGTGGCGCGCGGCGACCTGGGAGTGGAGATCCCCCTGCACCAGGTGCCGGTGGTGCAGAAGCGGATCATCGAGAGCGGTTGGCGGCACGCCCGTCCGGTGATCGTCGCGACCCAGATGCTGGAGTCGATGATCGAGCATCCCCGTCCAACCCGGGCCGAGTCCTCGGACGTGGCGAACGCCGTGTTCGACGGTGCCGACGCGATGATGCTCTCCGGCGAGAGCGCGGCCGGCCGCTATCCGCTCGAGGCGGTGCAAACGATGCACCGCATCATCACCGAGTCGGAGCGCTACAACCTCTCCAAGCACACTTCCCAGCCGGTCGGCTTCCACACGATGGAGGTCGGCCCTTACGACATCGAACCGCCGCACCGCCCGGGCACGCTGGAGATTCCGGAGACAGTTTCCGCGGCGGCGATCCTGTCGGCGCGCCACCTGACCGCGCAGGGCATCGTAGTCCTCAGCCAGGGCGGCTTCACGGCCCGCCAGGTCGCCTGCCGCCGGCCCTCGACGCCGGTGTTCGCCTTCACGCGCGAATCTCGGTCGATGCGCGAGCTCCAGCTCGTCTGGGGCGTTCACTCCGTGAAGATGGACCAGGAGGTCTACCACCACGACGAGGTCGTGGCGATGGTCGACCGGCAACTGCTCGCCGGCAGCCTGGCGCTGCCCGGCGACACGATCGTCCTGCTGATGGGCGACCCGATCCAGGACCGGCCGCCGACGAACCTGATGCGGATTCACCGGGTCCGGGCGTAGCGCTACGATCGGTCGCCATGACCGACAGCGACCTCCACGTTTCCATCGAAAACGACTACGCCTTCCTCCGCGACCCGGTCCGCCGCATCTGCGAGCAGTTTCCGGGCGAGTACTGGCGGCGGCTCGACGCCGCCGCCGAGTATCCGACGGAGTTCGTGCAGGCGCTGACCGAGCACGAGTACCTCGGCTGTCTGATTCCGGAGGAGTACGGCGGCTCCGGCCTGCCCCTGCGCGCCGCCTGCGTGGTGCTTGAGACGATCCACTCGAGCGGCTGCAACGCCGCCGCCTGCCACGCCCAGATGTACACGATGGGCACGGTGCTCCGCCACGGCAGCGACGAGCAGAAGCAGCAGTACCTGCCGAAGATCGCGAGCGGGGAACTGCGGCTGCAGGCGTTCGGCGTGACCGAGCCGGTGACGGGTTCCGATACGACGCAGTTGCGCACGACGGCCGTACGCGACGGCGATACCTACGTCGTCAACGGCCAGAAGATCTGGACCAGCCGCGCGCTGCACTCCGACCTGATGATCCTGCTCGCCCGGACGACGCCGGCGGACCAGGTCGAGAAGCGCTCTCGCGGCCTCTCCGTGTTCCTCGTCGACCTCCGCGAGGCCCGTGGCAACGGCCTGGAGATCCAGCCGATCGACACGATGATCAACCACGGCACGACGCAGGTCTTCTTCGACAACCTGCGCATCCCGGTCGCCAGCCGGATCGGCGAGGAAGGACACGGCTTCCGCTACATCCTGAGCGGCATGAACGCGGAGCGCATCCTGCTCGCCTCCGAGGCGATCGGCGACGCCCGCTATTTCATCCGCCGCGCCGTCGAGTACGCCAACGAGCGCGAGGTCTTCGGAAGGCCGATCGGCCAGAACCAGGGCATCCAGTTTCCGATCGCCCGCGCCCACGCCGAGACCGACGCCGCCGAGATGATCGTCCGCAAGGCCGCCGCCCTCTACGACGCCGGCCGCGAATGCGGCGCGGAAGCCAACAGCGCCAAACTCCTGGCCTCCGAAGCCGCCTGGAAGGCCGGCGACACCTGCTTCCAGACCTTCGGCGGCTTCGCCTTCGCCACCGAGTACGACATCGAACGCAAGTGGCGCGAGTGCCGCCTCTTCCAGACGGCGCCGATCTCGACGAACCTCGTGCTCACTTACCTGGCACAGCACGTCCTCGGACTGCCGCGCAGCTACTGAGGCCGCCGTCGTCGGTAGCACCCGCCTTCTCCGGGTCCGAAGGGGTGAGGTCCCAGCGGCCGCTTGCGCTCTCTTGGTGAATGGGGGTTCAGCGCTCGCTTCGGTCGGCTGCGCTCCGGTTGGGTATCGGTTCATGAGAGGGCGCCGGGCGTCGCTTGTCCCTTACATTCGCCACTAGCCTTCGGGCTCTGGGGATGTGG
>VYDI01000022.1 GCA_009843505.1 Holophagales bacterium
GCCTCTCGCTGGCAAAGCCCTCCCGACCCCGCTGGGTGAAGATGCCGCCGACCGTCGACCGTTCGCCGATGTTCCTCGTGAAGCGCGCCACGCCGTACGTCGCCCCCGGCACGGCTCCCTCTCCGTTCTCCCCCGGGAGACCCGCCGTTGAAATCCCCAACATGCCGATGTTCCAGCCCCCGGCCCGCCCAGTGAGCCGCGCGCCAACGTCGATCGGCACCGTGCGGCCGCCTTCGAGTCCGATCCGGCGGGAAAAGAACGGCTTCATCAGCGGCCGGCCCCAGGGCACGCGGGGCCGCGGCCCGAAGTCGAACACGCCCGCATTCTCCAGGAAGAAGTCCCGCTTCTCCGGGAAGAACAGCGAGAACCTGGTCAGGTTCACCTGCTGATCGTCGACCTCGACCTCGGCAAAGTCGGTGTTGTAGGTCAGATCGAGCACCAGGGAACGGGTCAGCCCCCACTTCAGGTCGAGGCCGCCGTCGAAGTCGTCGCTGGCGTCTCCCCGGACCCGGTCGTCGCTGCGGCCGCCAACGGCATACGGCTTCACGTCGAGTTGACGCGAAGGCCGCATGCCCCGAAGGCCCGTCATTCTCCCGGCCAGCGAGACGCGGTACACGGCGTTCAGCCCCTCCTGCGCCAGGCCGCTGTTGCGGCTCGCCTCGAGCGGCAACGGCGCCCAGTGGGCCTCTTCGTTTCGTCGCCGGATCACCCGCTGCACGTTCAGGCCCCAGACCTCGCTCTGGGGATCGAAACGCAAGGTCGAGACCGGTATCGCGATCTCCGCCACCCAGCCCTGCCCCGTCCGGCGCGCCGCGACATCCCAAACGCCGTCCCAGGCCCAGTTCACGTCCCGGCCCTCGTCGGTGAGCAGTGCGTCGGTCCGCGCACCGTTCGGATTCGTCAGGAAGAGGTAGGCGTTGCGCCCGTCGTGGAAGGTGTCGAACAGGAGCAGGATCGAGTCGTCCTGGAACAGGTCGCTGTCACGCTCCATCTCTTTCGCCACGATCCTCGCTGGCTCACGGTCGTCCGCCCGCACGGCGACGAACAGCGTGTCGGGCGTGTAAGCGATCGCGAATTCAGTCGACTCGCTGGACACCTCGCCCGGTCGCGGCTGGCGCTGGACGAAACCACCGGCCCATTCGACGGTCGACCAGGCCGAATCGGTCAGTTCGCCGTCGACGCGAACCGGCTGCTCGGTCTGGAGCGCCGCGACGGATGGCCGATCCTGGGCGGCGATGGGGAGAGGAGTCAGCAGCGCGAGGACGACTCCGCACAAGACTGCCCGACGCTTGCCCAGCCCGCTCATCGCGCGATACTAGTCGCGAATACCCAGCCGGCGCGCCGGCGTCGATGCGCGATACGCTGGAATGTCCGAACCGGCAACGAGCGAGCCCGGCCAACGCCGCCGGCGCCGAGAAACCGCGGGAGACATACGATGTCCGCACGCATGCTGTTGATCGCCCTGGGCTGCACCGGCGCGGCCGGATTCCTCGGTGCCGCCGGCAACGACAAGACCTCCGACACGATGGCCTCGGCGGCGAATAACCTGCTCGCCGCCCTGGGCGACGAGCAGCGCGCGACCGTCATGCTCGACTTCGACGCCGCCGAACGCATCGACTGGCACTTCATCCCGAAGGAGCGAAAGGGGCTTTCGATGCTGGACATGAGTCCCGACCAGCATCACCTGCTCCACGCCCTGCTCAGCGCCTCGCTCAGCCGCACGGGCTACGGCAAGACGACCACCGTCATGAGCCTGGAGACCGTGCTGCGCAGGCTCGAGGAAGCGGCCGGCGCCAACCGCTTCACGTCGATGCGGGATCCGCTCCGCTACCACGTGACGTTCTTCGGTGAACCAAGCGAGGACGACGACTGGGGCTGGAGCTTCGAGGGACACCACGTGTCGCTCAACTTCACCGTCGTCGCCGGCGAGGCGACCGCCTCCACGCCCCTGTTCCTGGGCGCCAACCCGCACCGCGTTCCGAGCGGTCCGCGTGAAGGGCTGCGCGCCCTGGGCAACGAAGAAGACCTCGCGCGGGCGCTGCTCGATTCCCTTGACGACGACCAGCGCAAGCAGGCCGTGATCGGCGACGAAGCGCCCCGCGACATCTTCACGTCGAACCAGCCGCGAGTGACGCCCGAAGAAGCTCAGGGGCTGGCCGCGAGCGCGCTACGGCTCGAACAGCGCGAACTGCTCGACGCGCTGATCGAGGAGTACGCCGGCAACGTGCCGCCGGACCTGGCCGAGAAGCGTCGCGCCCAGGTTGAGGCGGCCGGCGACGCGATCCACTTCGCCTGGATCGGTCCCGGCGAAACCGGCGCGCCGCACTACTACCGGGTCCAGGCACCGGACTTCGTCATCGAGTACGACAACGTCCAGAACCGCGCGAACCACAGCCACACCGTGTGGCGCGACTTCGACGGCGATTTCGGCCGCGATCTGCTGGCCCAGCACCACCGCGACTACGAGCACTAGGAGCCCGCGCGAAAGAAACTGGGTGCGCCGGCGTCCTCGCCGGCATCCAGCGCGAAGCGCTGGCCTCCGGATGCGCTCTCCCGCGCCAGAGCCGGCTGCTACGGTAACGCCCGAAACGACACAGGAGGCACCATGTCAGCACCCGCTCCCGGCACGCCCGGGTGGCTCGCCCAGGTCCAGGAAGAGACGGTCGACCCGCCACGCCGGATCGTCGATCCGCACCACCACCTCTGGCGCCGCCCCACCGGCGACTACCTGTTGGAGGACCTCTGGGGCGACACGGAGGCAATCGGTTCCGACGGCCAGAGCCACAATGTCGAGAAGACCGTGTTCGTCGAGTGCCGGGCCTGCTACCGCGAGGACGGTCCCGAACATCTGCGGTGCGTGGGCGAGACCGAGTTCGTGGCGGAGGCTGCCGCCGCCTCCGCCGAGGGGGACGGTGCGACGATCTCCGGCATCGTCAGTCACGCGAACCTGACCCTGGGCGAAGGCGTGGCGGAAGTGCTCGACGCCCACGAGGATGCCGGCAACGGGCTGTTCCGGGGGATCCGCCACTCCGGCGCCCGCGACCCGCATCCCGAAGCCCTGCGGATAGCCGGCCGGGCGCCCGAAGGTCTCTACGCCCGCGACGACTTCCGCCGTGGCATGGCGGTGCTGGGACAGCGCGGCCTGACCTTCGACACCTGGCACTACCACCACCAGAACCGCGACTTCGCCGACCTGGCGCGAGCCGTGCCCGGGACGACGATGATCCTCGACCACTTCGGCACGCCGCTGGGCGTCGGTCCCTACGCGGACAAGCGCGAGGAGATCTTCGAGGCCTGGAAGGACGACATCGCCGAGATCGCGGACTGCCCCAACGTGGTCGCCAAGATCGGCGGCCTCGCGATGCCCGACAACGGTTTCGGCTGGAGCGAGCGCGCCACCCCCGCGACTTCGGACGAACTCGTCGCCGCCCAGCGCCGCTACTACCTGCACACGATCGAGTGCTTCGGTCCCGACCGCTGCATGTTCGAGAGCAACTTCCCGGTCGACAAGCTCTCGATCCCGTACCACGCCATGTACAACGGCCTGAAGAAGGTCGCGGCCGGGTTCCCGGACGACGAACAGGACGCGATGTTCTACCGGACCGCCGCCCGGGTCTACTCCTTGTGAGGTTGCGGCTCCAGGTTGGCGCCTGCGGTCTTCTGGCCGCGGCGGCCGCCTGGAGTCAGACTCAGGAGCCAGCGCCGGGCGAACCGCCGGCGCGACGCTGGACCACGCTCGAGCGTCTGTCCGCCGAGCGCCTCGCGGCGGCGCACGCCGATGTCGAACGGCTACGCGCGGCGGTTCAACCGCCGCCGTCCCTCCCCGGCATCAACGACTACCGCGGCGTGTTCCACGCCCACGCGGGGGACTCCGATCACACCGGCGGCACCCCTGAGGAGTTGCTCCGGGACGCCAGGCGCATCGGCGTCGACGTCGTCTTCCTGTCCGACCACTACCGGCCGCCCCGCGACTTCATGGACGGTTGGCGCGGACTCCACGATGGCGTTCTGTTCATCCCCGGCTCGGAGGCACACGGGCTCCTGATCCACCCGGAGGAGTCGGTCGTCGAGCACATGGACGCCGATGCCGGCACCTTGCTCCGCCAGGTGAACCGCGGCGCCGGCATGGCCTTCCTCTCCCACGTCGAGGAGCGGGTCGACCATCCGATGGACGGCCTGACCGGCATGGAGCTCTACAACCGCCACGCCGACGCCCTCGACGACGGCGACTCGATGCGCGCCGTGGTCAGCTGGATCGTCGATCCGGACCAGTCGAAGGCCCTGGCGCGCGCCGTCGAGCTGTACCCCGAGGAAGTCTTCGGCGCCCAGTTCGACTACCCGGCCCTGTACCTCGCCAAGTGGGATCAGGAAACCGCCCGCCGCCGGATCGTCGGCGTCAACGCAAACGACTGCCACCACAACCAGGTCTTCGTCGTGATCAAGGTCGACGACGATTCCGTCCGCGTCGGCACGATCGTCGACGATCCGGACGAGATGAGGGTCCTGACCGCAACGGACGCACCAGGAATCCCCGAACTCGTCCGCGGCCACGAACCCGGCACCGTCATCGGCCGCTACGATCTCGACCCCTACTGGGTGTCGATGCGGAACTCGACCACCCACATCCTCGCGCCGGCTCTCGACGAAGGGTCCATCCGCACCGCCGTCGCCGCGGGCCGCGTCTACGTCGCCCACGACTGGCTGGCCGACCCGACCGGCTTCCAGTTCTTCGTCGGCGAACCTGGAGCGCCGACCGCCATCATGGGCGACGAGTGGACCCTGGAAGCCGACAAACCGGCGGAACTCAAGGCCCTCTTCCCCCTACCCGCCTACATCCGTCTGATCCGCAACGGCGAAGAGATCGCCGCCACCGAAGCCCGAACCTTCACCCACCGCCTCGACCAGCCGGGCGTCTACCGCGTCGAAGGCTGGCTGGAAGTCGACGGGGAATGGCGGACGTGGATCTACTCGAATCCGGTCTACGTGAGGTAGGTCCACTACCGCCTCGCCCGGCTGCCCAGCGGCCAGCCCGAACGCCGCCAGCAACCCTGACTCAGTTCTCGGACTTGCCGCGTCTCCGCGATTCCTGGATCACCACCATGTGCGCCTTCCAGTCCGGCTCGACTTCAGGAGTCTGATCCGCATCGCACTGCCGGAAGAACTCCTGGAGTTCGACAACCGATTCGAAGGGACGTCCGTCCTTCTGCAGTCGCTCGCTTCGCGATTCTCTACGCATCAGGGAACCCCTCGTCCATCACTGTACGGAGGACTCTAACCTCAGGTAGCCAGGGAACGCGCCGAATCCGGCGTTTCACGCATGAGCCCGACTGCGGGCGTCTAGCCTCGACCACCGACGACCTCCAGGCTTCTCCGGGCCGGAGGGGAGGGTCCCCGGGGGCTGTCGGCAAGCGACGGCCGACACCCTCTCATGAACCGACGCCCAACCGGAGCGCAGCCGACCGAAGCGAGCGCCGACCTTCCATTCACCAAGAAAGCGCGAGCGGCCCCGGGGACCCTCCCCTCCGGACCGGAGAAAGGCGGGTGACCCCGACGGGCCGCTACGCTGCTCCGCGCCGACGCCCTAGTTCGCCGCGCTCTCTTCCGTGTACCGCCGCAGCTCGGCGCGGCCGACGACGAGGTGATGGACCTCGTCCGGGCCGTCCGCGATGCGTAGCGTCCGCTGGCCGGTGTACATGTCGGCGAGAGGGGTCCACTGCGAGACGCCGGTGGCGCCGTGCATCTGGATCGCCTGGTCGATGATCTGGCAGGTGCGCTCGGGGACCATCGCCTTGACGGCATGGACCCAGACCCGCGCCTCACGGTTGCCGAGCACGTCCATCGCCTTGGCGGCGCGCAGGACCATGAGACGCATCGCCTCGATGTCGATCCGGGCGCGTGACACGACCTCGATGTTCTTGCCAAGCTGAATGATCGGCCGGCCGAAGGCCTCACGGGACATGCCGCGCTTGACCATCAGGTCGAGCGCCTTCTCAGCCTGACCCACCGACCGCATGCAGTGGTGGATGCGGCCCGGGCCCAGGCGGAGCTGGGAGATCTCGAAGCCACGGCCCTCGCCAAGCAGGATGTTCTCTTTCGGTACGCGGACGTTGTCCAGCTTGATGTGCATGTGGCCGTGCGGCGCGTGGTCGTGCCCGAAGACCTTCATCGGCCCCAGCACGTTCACGCCCGGCGTGTCCATCGGCACCAAGATCTGGGACTGCTGGCGGTGGGCCGGCCCGCCCGGGCTGGTCTTGACCATGCAGATCATGATCTTGCAGCGCGGATCGCCGGCGCCGGAGATGTAGTACTTCTCACCCTGGATCAACCACTCGTCGCCGTCGAGCGTCGCGCGGGTGCCGATGTTCTTCGCGTCGGACGAGGCCAGGTTCGGCTCCGTCATGCCGAAGCACGACCGGATCTCGCCGTTGAGCAGGGGCTCCAGCCACTTCTCTTTCTGCTCCGGCGTGCCGACGCGCTCGAGCACCTCCATGTTGCCCGTGTCCGGGGCGCTGCAGTTCATGCACTGCGAGGCGAGCGGGTTCTTGCCCAGTTCCTGCGCGAGATAGGCGTAATCGAGGTTCTTAAGGCCCTCACCCGTCTCCGCGTCCGGCAGGAAGAAGTTCCAGAGTCCCATCTCCCTGGCCTTCGCCTTGGCGCCGTCGAGCAGCTCCAACTGCCCCTCGCCGTAGCTCCAGCGATCCTCCCGCCCCTCACCGCGGCGGTAGTACTCCTCGGTGATCGGCTCGATGTAGTCCGCCATGAAGTTCTTGACCTTCGTCAAGAGAGGCTTCGCTTCCTCGGACATCGAAAGGTCGTACAACTCGGCGTCGATGCCGAACGGGTCGAGATCGGGCATGGCTCGCTTGCTCCTTCTCCCAGCTAGAGGGCTCTGTGATCTGAGGCCGCGAAGCTATCGCAGCCGGAGAGAGGACGCCACAGGCCGCCCCACGCGGCCCACGCTTCGATCGCCACCCGATTCAAGAACCGGAATCCGAGAGCCGAATTCTGGATCCGCGGGATCCAGCGACTCGTAGGAGATCCGTCCAGTACGGTGAATTGCCACCCCGGGACACAAGAGAGCCAACCGACGCCCAAACTCGAGAAACCCGCGTGGAAACGACACCAAACGGTATGACCAGGTGCTTGTCCGACGCTCGTCACTACGGCTGGCACCCGCCTTGCTCAACGACCTCTTGCCCCGCAACCAGGAGGGAACTTCTGTCGTGTCACATCTTCAAACCAAGGACCGAGGAAACGGCGCCGGCCTGAGCCGAAGCCTGGTCCTCGCTCTATGCGCCGCTCTGGCGCTCGCTTTTCTGGCCGCCCCGACGACAGCACAACTCACCGGCCGACTGGCCGGCCAGGTCATGGACGCCGAGGGCGCCCCGCTTCCGGGGGCCACGGTCACCGTCAACTCGCCCAACCTGATGGGCTCGCGCACCGACTTCGCCGACGCCGAAGGCGGCTTCAGCTTCCCCAGCCTGCCGCCGGGCGTCTACACCGTCGAGGCCCAGTTGGACGGCTTCGTTCCGCAACAGCGGAGCGAGGTCGAGGTCCGGCTCAACCGGGTCACCGAGATCCAGCTCTCGATGGCCCTCGGCGAGTTCAGCGAGGAGGTCATGGTGGTCGCCGAGACGCCCGTGGTGGACCCGGAGCAGGTCTCGACCTCCCAGACTTTCGGAGTCGAGTATCTGAAGAAGGCCTCCATCGGCTCGGCGAACCGGAGCTACCAGAGTGTGCTGACGGACGTCGGCGGAGTGGCCGGCGGCTCCAACCCGAACGTGTTCGGCTCCACTCTGGGCGAGAACAACTTCACCGTCGACGGCGTGAACACGACCGATCCGGTCACCGCGACCTGGAACATCAACATGAACTTCGACACGATCCAGGAAATCAACTTCGAGACGAGCGGCTACGAGGCCCGGTTCGGAAACGCAACCGGCGGAGTGATCAACGTGATCACGAAGTCCGGTGGCAACCAGCTGTCCGGCAGCCTGGACGTCCGCTACCGGGACACCGACTTCAACACGAGCGGCGAGCACTTCGACAAGGAAGAGAACGTCGTCGAGTTCCAGGAAACCGCCGTCACCGTAGGCGGTCCTATCAAGCGAGACGAACTCTGGTACCTCGTCGCAGCCAACCCGGTGCGATCGAAGAACACGCCCACCGAGTCGCCGACCACGCGTGACTTCGAGGGCACGAACCTGAACGGCAAGCTCAGCTGGCAGGTCAACCCGGAGTGGCAGGTCGTCGCCCGCTACATCGGCGAAGACGCGACGATCGTCAATGCGAACGCTTCTCGTTCCGTTGCGCCGGAAGCGACTCGTTTCCAGGAGCAGCCCAAGACCATCCTCGGCCTGGACGCACTCGGACTTCTGAGTTCGAACCTGCAGTGGCACGTCAAGGCGGCCACGGTCCGGGGCGAGCTGAACTCGTTCCCACAAAGCCGGGACTTCGAGACGATCGGGCATGTCGACTCGTGGGGTGACGGCTCCAGCTCCGTGAACTACACGAACCAGCAGTTCTCGAGTCGAGACCGCGACGACCTGACCACCAACCTGACCTGGTTTGCCGACGGCTACGCCGGAGACCACGAGGTTCAGGTGGGCCTGGACCACGCCAGCAACTTCTTCTCCAGCCAGAACAACACGACCGGCGGCGGCTACTCGTTCGGGGATCGTTTCGGCGCGCCCTACACGCTCCTCTACTCGCCCATCGAGTCACCGGCCGAGAACAACGGCAGGCAGTTGACGGCGTACGTCCAGGACACCTGGCGAGTGCTGCCGAACCTGACGCTCAAGGTCGGGCTGCGCCACGACCAGGTCGCCTTCGAGAACGATGTCGGCGATGAAGTGGCCGACCTGTCCAAGCTGCAGCCCCGATTCGGCATCGCGTGGGACATCGGCGGCAGCGCCAGGACGGTCGCCCGTGCCAACTGGGGCCGGTTCATGCATCCCAATGCGCTTACGCTGCCCAGCTTCGCCAGGGTCAATCAGTTTCCGACCGTCCGGTGGATCTCCTGCTCCACTTTCCGGGCCCAACTGGGCGCAAACTGTCGCGACGCCTTCCCCGGCGAGCAAACGGTCGGTGGTCTGACCTTCTCGAACTGGATCGCCGATCCGGTCGGCTTCGACCCGAACGGCTGGTTCTACAACACCGTGTTCTCAAGCGACCCGAGCAGGATCTCGCCGGATCTCGAGGCCACTTACGCAGACCAGTGGAGCATCGGCATCGAGCGTGAGCTCACCCGCCGTACATCCATTGGTCTGACCTACATCGACAAGGAAACGTTGGACATCTTCGAGGACACCTGCAACGGCAACCTGCCCACACCGGCAGCCGGCGCGGACTGCGACTACTACGTGATGGCGAACCTGCCAGGTCTGACGCGTGACTACAGAGGCTTCATCCTCGACTTCGAGTCCCGGTTCGCGGACTGGATCCACGTCCTCGCCTCGTACACGAACTCGGAGTCGGAGGGCAACGTCGAGTACACGCAGAACTCGGGCGTCGCCTTCGACATCTACCCTGACCACTTCGAGAACGCCTACGGCTACCTTTCGGACCATCGCAGGCACCGCGTGAAGGTGAACGGCTACGTCGACCTGCCGCTCGATTTCACGCTGGCCTTCGAGGGCTTCTGGTCCTCCGCGGGCGTCTATGCGCCGACGATGGCGTCCGAGGAGTATGGGCGCATCTTCACCGAACCGCGCGGGAGCCGCGAGGCGAACGACCGGTACGGCATGGACCTGCAGGTATCGAAGGGCTTCAGGTTCGGGCGCGACATGCGCTTTGAACTGATCGGAGCCGTGTTCAACGTCCTCGACGAGGAGCAGGTGACCACTGTTTGCGCCCGAGTCGAAGGCTGCGCCGGCGGCCTCGAGCTGGATGCCGCCACGGCTTACGTCCAGCCGCGCCGATTCGAGGCCGGCGTCCGCTTCGAGTTCTAGGAGCTGTGTAGCCGTTCGCGAGCCCATTCAGTGGCCTGCGAACGGCAATGGCCCGGCGTCTCAAAGGGGCGAGGCGCCGGGCCTCTTCTCTTCGTGTAAACGGTCGGGCGGCTTCCTCCGTAAGAGTCAGTAGCCCCAGGCTCACAGGGAGGCCGCTCGAACCGATGCTCAAGTACACGACCACGATCCTGCTCATGGCATGGCCCGCCGCGATCCAGGCACAGCCATCCGATCCGGCCCGCCCCCAGTTCGCGGATCAACTCGACGTCCGGCTCGTCCATGTCGACGTGCGGGTAGAGCGAAAGGGCAAGCCGGTCACCGATCTCGGGATCGAGGACTTCCTCCTGCTGGAGGACGGCGAACCGGTCGAGATCGCGGTGTTCTCGCCGCCGGAACTCGCCGGCCCGAAAGTAGAAACCGGACCTCGGGCGGAGGCATCGGCAGCCGCCGAACCAGAGTCCGCCGCACAGGCGTCCACGGGAAACGGCGGCACCGTCGCCGTGTTCATCGACGATCTCAGCCTGGGGCCGGGCCAACGGGATCGCGCCCTGCGGACAGTTCAGGCACTGTCGGATCCGTCGAACCCGAACAGCGATGAACTCGTCGTCTTCCGTCATTTCCGGCGTGGCCGCCTGACCCTGCAACTGGGACCGGGGACAGTGGCCGACGAGGTGGACTTCAAGGAGCCGAGCCGAGCCTCCGCGGTCCGGGAGCAGCAGGGCATCTTCTTCGCCATGCGCGAGATCGAGAACGTTCTCGCCCACTCCAACTGCATCGACTCCCGGGCGCAGCTTCTCGGCGTAGCCGACGACTACTCCGCCACGGCCCTCGCCTCGAGCGAACTGCGCGCCCAGCTACTCGGTGACGCGATCCAGTACCTGAGCGCCCTTACCGGGCGCAAGGTCCTGATCGTGGTGGCCGGCAGGATCGAACTCCAGCCTGGCGCTGCGATTCTCGAGCACCTTCAGGACCTCTGCCCCGATCTGTCGAGTGAACTCAGCAACCGCATCCTGAGCGCCCAGAACATGGCGAATCGACTGCACCGCGTGGCCGGGCTGGCGAACTCTCATCGCGTGACCCTGGTGACGGTCGACGCAAGGGGCATCGGGGCGCCGTCCCAGGCCAACGCGGCCCTGGATTCCGCGCGCTTCGGCGGAACTCAACTGAACCAGATGATCACGAACGCCAACCTGCAGTCCGGACTGACCCAACTCGCGTCGGAGACCGGGGGCAGCACGATCTTCAACGCGAACAACGTGGTCAAGCCGGTGCTCAGATCCCTGGAGGCGAGCGAGGCGGTCTACACGCTTGCCTTCTATCCCCGGCACCAGCGAACCGGAGAGCGGCACGTACTCGAGGTCCGGCTGGTCGGCGACGTGAAGCGCCGCACCAGGCTCCACTACCGTCGCAGCTACATGGATCGCACCATGCAGCAGGAGTGGGCCGACGGTCTTCGCACGGCGGCCCGAGCGCCCGATCTGCGTCCCGACACCAGCCTGCCGAATCCCCTGGCCGCGCAACTCCTGGTGACGGAGGACCCAGACGGCCTTTTGGTTTCTCTCGGCCTGGGCGCCGACGCGGTCACGACCCTTCTCAGCCTGTCGCCGCAAACCGAGCGCAGATTGCGCCTGTGGCTCTACGTGGTGGACCCGGAAGGCCGGGAAACCACGGCGCGGGAAGGCTTCCTCGCCGGCCCGGGCGCACCCGGGCCCTGGCAAACGAGCGTCCGGCTCGACCTGCCGGTCGGAGAGTGGACCGTCGCGGCCGGCCTGCGCGACGAAGTCACCGGGGAGATCAGTCTGCTACGCCACACGCCTTCACCGGCCCTCTAGCCGCACCCGGCTCGCTCGTACCAGGGCTTCCCTTCAACCAAGAGCGACGGTACGCGGCCGGCACAACTCGCGCAGCTCCTCCGCCCCGCTCTCGGTCAGGCCGTGGATGCGGAGCACCAGTCGACCCTCGGCGACGTGACGATCGAAGTCCGACGGCCGGCCGCGACCGCTCCGGATCGCCCGGCCCGGTAGCAGCCCGCCTTCCCACAGGACGCGCAGGACCGTCATGATGATCAGCCCGAGCGCGGTGCCCTCGTAGGTAACGACGCCTACCGGCGGCCCGGCGACGATCGACATGCCGCCGGTCGGCAGCGGGTACGCGAGGGCCGTTCCTGCCGCCAGACCGAAAGCGGTCAGGCCGCCGAGGACGGCGCCGGAAAGGGCGAACAGCAGTACCCGCGACTTGGGCTTCGCTAGCGGCAACTCGCCTTCTTCCAGCGGCGCCGGGCTGCGCACTTCGATCTGCGAGGCTGCAACCCCCGAATCGAGCGCGGCTTCGACGGCGGACCGCACGTCCTCGACGCTCTCGAACGCGGCTTCGACGAGATGATCCTGGGCGGCCGCGGTCATGCAGCCCCTCCTCCGGCCGCCGGTGACGCCGCCGCCGACGTCGGAGCGGCCTCCGAAGGCTGCCCGCTCTCGCCGCCACTCACCGCGTGACGCCAGCCCTCCCGCATCTCCCACACCGAAACGATCGGTAGCAACTGGGTGAACGTGAAGTAGAGGCAGGCGAAGACGCCAACCGCCCCGATCATGATCCCCAGCTCCACCCAGCTCGGCATGTAGTCGCCGATGCTGTAGGCCAGCCGCGGCGTCGACAGGGCCGGCACGACGATCAGGAACCGTTCGAGCCACATCCCGACCAGCACGCCACAACCGACCAGCGCAGTCGGCAGCGGCCGTCGGCCACGGGGGAAGGAGAGTACGGCCACCGGGATCACCAGGTTGACGACGACCATGGTCCAGAACGGAACCGCGAAGTCGCCGTGCAGCAACACATGGTGCACGAGCTTCTCGAACAGATCGCCGCTGTACCAGACGGTCAGGTGCTCCGCGAACGTGAAGTAGCCCCAGACCAGGGACATCGTCACGAAGAGAAGCCCCAGGTTGTTGAAGACCCGGTCGGTCAGGAAGCGCTCGAGCGCGAGGCCGCGCCGGAGCAGCGCCATCGCGATCATCAGCACCGCGATCCCCGAGAAGATCGCGCCGACGACGAAGTACGGTCCGAAGATCGTGCTCTTCCAACCCGGCGTCTGGGTCATCGCGAAGTCCCAGGACACGATCGTGTGGACCGAGACGGCCACCGGGATGATGGCGACCGCCAGTATCCGAATGCCCCACTCCAGGCTGTGCCACTGCTGCGCCGTGCCGCGCCAGCCGAGTGCCAGAACCGCGTAGAAGCGTTTCTTGAGGCCGGCCGCCGCCCGATCACGCATGACCGCCGCGTCCGGGATCAGGGGCAGGAACAGGTACAGGGCGCTACCGATGATGTAGGTCGTGATCGCGGCGATGTCCCACACCAGGGGCGAGCGGAAGTTCGGCCAAAGCATCCGGCTGTTCGGGTACGGGATCATGTAGTAGAAGATCGCCACCCGGCCGAGGTGAATCAGCGGGAAGAGGCCGCCGATCGCGAGCGCGAACAGCGTGATCGCCTCGGCCGAACGAGTGACCGGCCGCCGCCACTCCGCCTTCGTCACGCGCAGGATCGCCGAGATCAGCGTGCCGGCGTGACTGATGCCGATCCAGAAGACGAAGTTGATGATGTAGAAGCCCCAGAACACCGGCCGGTTGATGCCGGTGACGCCGATGCCGTTCGCGATCTGGTAGCCCCAGCAGTAGAAGAAGACGAGGACCAGGACGCCGCTGGCGAGCGAGCCGACGAGCAGGCCCGGACGTCGCCGGTCGAGGCGGCCGAGCAGCTCGCCGTCGAGCGCCCTGGCGGAAGCCTGGGGTCGATCCGTCACTCAGCCGGCTCCCGCCACTCCGTACCGCTCAGGTAGACGACGCCGGGGCGCGTATCGAGATCGCCCAGCAGGCTGAACGCCCGCGGCGACTCGGCCCACCTGGACACTTCGCTGTCCGGGTCGTCCAGGTCCCCGAACGCGATCGCCTTGGTTGGGCACGACTGCTGGCAGGCCGTCTTCACATCGCCGTCCGCGACCTCGCGGTCTTCCTGCGCGGCCTCGTCCTTCCCGGCCTGGATGCGCTGGACGCAGAACGTGCACTTCTCCATCACCCCGCCGGGCCGGACGCTGACGTCGGGGTTCAACTGGGAGTCGAGCGGCGCAGGGAACTCGGCATCGAACCAGTTGAAGACGCGCACGGTGTACGGACAGTTGTTGGCACAGAACCGCGTGCCGATGCAGCGGCCGTACACCATCGCGTTCAGCCCTTCCGGGTTGTGGTATGTCGCGTAGACCGGGCAGACCGGTTCGCAGGGTGCCGCGCCGCATTGCTGGCAAAGCACCGGCATGAAGCGCGTGCGGACGTCGGGGAACTCGCCCTCGTAGTAGCGCTCGATCCGCAGCCAGTGCATCGCCCGGCCCTCGCGGGCCTGCTCCTCGCCGACGGTCTGGATGTTGTTCTCGGCCGCGCAGGCGACGACGCAGGCCTCGCAGCCGGTACAGCGGTCGAGATCGATGGCCATGCCCCAGCGCGTCATGCCTTCCCCCCAACATGCGGCGCCCAGCCGACGGGAATCTCCTCGGCCTGCCGCAGGCCGCGGCCGTAGATCACCGGCCGTTCGCTGCGGCGCGGTCGGCGCAGCCTCTCGACGCGCACCCGGAGGTCTCCTCGGGCGAACGCGCCGGCACCGGCCACCCGGCGGTCCGTGTCGAGCAGGGCGTTCACGTTGACACCGCGACCGCGCGCGTAGCGTCCGTAGTCCGCGTGGCCGCCGCCGACCGGCACGCCGACGGAGCCCGGCCGCACCGTGGGCAGCACCATCGCCGGCAGTTCGATTTCGGCCACGGTTCCGGTCAGCCGCACGATGTCGCCCGTTTGGATTCCGAGACGGTCCGCGTCCTCTGTAGCGACTTCGGCCCACGTTCCCCACATGACGGTCGACAGCGGGTCCGGCAGCTCCTGCAGCCATGGGCGGTTGGCGCCACGCCCGTCGCCCAGCTTCAGCGACTCGAAGGGAATCAGCGTGAAGGATTCAACGCCCGCCGGACCAACCGGTGCCGCCCGGGCGGCCGGGTCCGGAAGCACCGAAGGCATGTCGTTTCCACCGTCCCGAGGAAGCCGCGTCGGCGCGCGGCGCAGCTCTTCGGTTCCCAGCAGCCCACCGGCATCCGTCGTCCGACGCACGAACTGCCGGGCGTTGAGCGCGCCGGCGATCAGAGACGCCGGTAAGGCCGCCGGGTCGCTTGCGTCGTCGCCGGCCGCCCTCGTCGCCGTGAAGGCGTCGCTCAGCGCCGACTCGACGGCCTCCTGGAATCCGGGCCAGGGCAGAGCGCGACCGGCGGCCGCGGCCAGCGCCAGCGCCACATCGCCCGGATGGCGCGCCTCGCCGCGCGGCGCCACCGTCGGCGAGGCGATGAGCAGGGCCGGAACGCCACGCACCGGGTCCGGCTCCACCGCCTGGAAGCGCTCAAGGTCCGTCTGGACCGGTAGCACGACATCGGCCCGCAACGTGGTGTCGTCGAAGAAGGCGGAGCAAGCGATCACCGTGCCGGCGCGCTCGAAGCCGGCCTCGAGCCCCGGCACTCCGTGCAGCGGATCGGCCTCCGACACGACGAGAACCCCCGAATCGCCGTCCCCGGCCAACCGGTCCGCCAGCGCCGCAGGCGGCAACGCCGCGGTGGCGTCGCCGGCAAGCCGCTCTTCGAAACCGAAGTCGACGCCGGCGAAGACGCCGCCCACGCGGCCCACCGCGCCCAGCAGCAGGTTGAGCGCGAGTGCCGCAGCGCCCGCTGCCACGCCGTTCTCGCCTTCGAGCGCCGATCCGCCGACCATCACCAACGGGCGGCGGGCGCTGGCAAGCTCGGCGGCAAGCCGCTCGATGCGATCGGCATCGATACCGCAGCGCTCGACGGTCGCGGCGAGGTCGGGCGGCGCTTCGGGATAGAGCGCCTCGTAGGCCGACCGCCCCTCTTGCCCGACCGTTCCCGACCCCAGCAGGAGTCCGGCCAGACCGCGCGCGAAGAACCCTTCGCTGCCCGGCCGGACCGGCAGCCAGCCGTCGGCATTGGCGGCGGTCAGGGAGTGCCGCGCTTCGACCTGCACCAGCTTGCCGCGCCGGTCGGCCGTGAGTTCGGCCCAGGCGGCACCGAAGTGGACGGGACTTCGCCAGCGGTCCAGGAGGGGAGCCCCGACAGAGACAACGTAGTCGGACCGGGCCAAGTCATAGGCCGGCCGAGTCGATTCGCCGAACGCAAGCCGCGCAGCCTCCCGCTCGACGAGCGCATCGGCCGGCTGCCAGTGAACCGGCGGCGGCGTACCGACCGTCGCCGCGAACCGCCGCCACAAACCGAGGAGCGGTCCCGACGGCGCGCCCGCGACAATCGTTGTCGCATCAGGCGCGGCCGCGATCGCCGTCGCCGCGGTTTCGAGCGCCTCCTCCCACGAGACAGGCTCCAACTCGCCCGAGGACCCCCGTCGCATCGGCTCCGTCACCCGGTCCGGGTGATACAGCTCCTGCAGCGCCGAGTGCCCCAGCGCGCAGACGCCGCCCCGGTTGACGAAGCCGGACGGCAACCCCTCGATCTTCTTCGCCAGCCGGTCGACCGTCCGCACTTCGATCTCGCAACCGGCGCCGCACTGCTCGCAGATCGAGCGCCGCCATACGGAGGCGCCGGGCAGAGCCGTACTCCGCCGCGCCGGAGACTCGATCAGCTCCTGGTCACGCCGCCGGCAGCCCTGGAGCACCGCCACGCCAGCCGCGGCGTAGACCTTGAAGAAGTCCCGCCGCCCGATCGTCACCCGGGGTTCGCCGCGCTTGCCGTTGCCGCTGCTCATCCCATCCTCACCGGTGGCACGCCAGACAGTCGTCACTGGCCTCGTTCTCGCGGTGACACTCGACGCACCAGCCCATGTCGGCCACATTCCGCACCGGCTCGGCCACCGTCATCGAAGCCACGTCACCGTGGCACGTCAAACACTCGACTCCCGCCCGGGCATGGGCCCTGTGGTTGAAGTGCACCATCGCCGAGTCGGGAATCACATTGACCTTCGCCCACAGGATCGGCTCCCGGTTCTCATTCGCGAGCATCACCTTCTGAACCTCGGGATGATCGGGAATCTCACGCCGATGGCAGCCCGCACACGCCTGCACCGACGGCATCCCCGCATGAACCCCCTCCTCCGCACCCCGATGGCAACGAACGCACTCCAACCCAGCTTCGATGTGAACCTGGTGGTCGTACGCGATCGGCTGCTCGGGCGTGGGCAGGTTCTGGGTCGGGCCGCAGGCGCCGGCTAGAAGCGCGACTGCCGCCACGAACAGCCGAAGGGTCGTCCCAAGGCGCAATCTAGACCTCGCGGATCCGCTCGTATGACGGAACCTTCTGCAGCCGGGTCCAGTAGCGGCGCACGTTGTCGCCGAAGTCGTCGATGCCGAGCGAGGCCGCGAGCTTCAGGCCGTAGCCGACGCAGATGTCGGCGATCGTGAAGCGGCCGCAGCACAGGAACTCGCGGCCGTCCGAGGTCGCCGACTCGACCAGACGCAGCCGGCCCAGGAACCACTTCCGGTAGTCCTCCGCGACCTGCGGGACCCGGCGCTCCTCGGGCTCGAGCCGTGTGTAGCGCAGGAACAGCGTCTGCGGGAAGGTCAGCGTCGCGTCGCTGTAGAACAGCCAGTTGAGGTACGCACCGTACTCCGGGTCGTCCACGTCGACGGCGAGCGGCGTCGGACCGTAGCGGTCGACCAGGTACTTCGCGATCCCCGAAGACTCCGTCATGTGAACGTCGCCGTCGATCATGTAGGGAACCGTGCCCAGAAGGTTGGTGCCCAGGTAGTCCTTCTTGAACACCCGCGGCGGGAAAGGCAGGACGTGCAGGTCGTAGTCGATGCCCATCTCCTCCAGCGTCCACACGGCACGCAGCGAGCGAGCGCCCTGACAGTGGTAGAGCTGAATCGTCACGAGGACTTTCCGCCGGACCCGACAGCCGCCGCCCACCTCGGCTTGCGCTTCTCGCGGAAGGCCGCCATGCCCTCGGCCGCCTCCTCGCTCTGGAACATGCGGCGGCTCCAGCCCTGGGTCAGCTCGAAGCCCTCGGCGAGCGAGATGTCGGGGACCGCCCGCACCAGCTTCTTGCACTCGACGACCGCGTTCGGGCCGCCCAGGTTGATCGCGTCGATCTCCTCCTGGACCGTCGCCATCAGCTCGTCGCGCGGCACCGCCTTGTGGGCGAGGCCGTACTCCACCGCCTGGCGGCCGCTGAACCGGTCGCCGGTCAGGAACAGCCGCATGCCGTGGTGCGGTCCCAGCTTGCGCAGGCAGACGACGGCGATGATCGCCGGGATGACGCCGATCCGCACCTCGCTGAAGCTGAACATCGCCTCTTCGGCGGTGATCACGAGGTCCGAGGCCGCGACCATGCCCAGGCCGCCGGCAAAGGCATGACCGTTCACCGCGGCGATCACGGGCTTCTCGCCCTCCCAGATCGCGGTCAGGACTTCCGGGTAGGGCACGATCCTCTCCGGCTCGCTCTCGCCCGGCTGCCGCTTGAGATCGGCGCCAGAGCAGAAGCCCTTGCCGGCGCCGGTGATGACGATCGAGCGGACGCTGTCGTCGGCCTGCGCCGCGGCCAGGTGGTCATGGACCTCCGTGACCAGCGTCGGCGACAGGGCGTTCCGCCGTTCCGGGCGGTTCAGCGTGATCCAGGCGGCGCCGCTCTTGACCTCGTAGAGCGTGCACTCCGTACCGGGCTGGTTCGACATGCAGATCCTCCTCGCGTCAACGCCCCGCGACCTAAGCGGCGTCCTCGTCGATCACGACGAGCAACTCGCCGTTCCCGACCTGCTCGCCCTCGGCGACACGGAACTCCGAGACCGTGCCCGGCGCCGGCGCCGTCACCCGGTGCTCCATCTTCATCGCTTCCAGAACCAGGAGGAGCTGACCCGACTCGACCCGGTCCCCGACCTCGGCGTGGGTCGTGATCACCTTGCCCGGCATCGGCGCGGTCAGGCCGCCGGCGACTGCCTCCAGGCCGGCGACGGGGAAACGGGGCAGCTCGCGCAGTTCGACGTCGCCCTCCGGGCCATGGACGAGCCAGCGGTCGCCCGAGGAGGTGACGGTCGACCGCAGTCTGCGCCCGTCGATGACGACCTCGACACCGTCCCCGGTGCGCCGCCGGAGTTCGACCGAGTGGTGGCTCGGCTCGCCGTCTCCCGACGTGGCGCGGGTATCGAACCGGCCGTCGCGCTGGATCCGGTACTCGATGCGCAGCGCATCGCGGGCGCCGGTTTCGAACTCGGACCGCTCGTAGGGCATGACCGTGTTGCGCCAGCCGCTCGTGATCGTCGGATGGATCCGTGCCGCCTGCCTGCGATCGTGCTGGGCGGCCATCGCCGCGCAGATCCCGGCGGCGACCACCTCGTCGGCCGACGGCAGCCGCACGGGTTCCGGGGCCACACGCTCGATGAAATCGGTCGTCGTGTCGCCGGCCAGGAACTCGGGCGACCGCAGTGTCGCGACGAGGAAGTCACGGTTGGTCCGGATGCCCTGCATGCGCGTCGTCTCGAGCACCCTGGCGAGCCGGAGCGCCGCTTCGCGCCGGTTCGGCGCGCCGACGATCACCTTGGCCAGCATCGGATCGAACTCGATGCCGACATCGCTGCCGCTCTCGACTCCCGAGTCGAAGCGCGCGTTCGATCCGGAGGCCGGCTGCCAGCGCTCGACCCGTCCCGTCTGGGGCAGGAAGTCGTTCGCCGGATCCTCGGCATAGAGCCGCGCTTCGATCGCGTGGCCGCCGATCGCCAGGTCCTCCTGGCCGAAACCGAGAGGCTCCCCCTGAGCGACCCGCAACTGTTCGCGGACCAGGTCGAGGCCGGTGATCTCCTCAGTGACCGGATGCTCGACCTGCAGGCGGGTGTTCACCTCCAGGAAGCGGAAGTCCGTTGGAACGGAGCCGTCCGCCGGCTGCTCGACCAGGAACTCCACCGTGCCTGCCGAGCTGTAGCCGATCGCCTGTCCGGCGGCCACCGCCGCGGCGCCCATGCGGGCGCGCAGGTCCTCGCTCACGACCGGCGACGGCGCCTCCTCGATGATCTTCTGATGACGGCGCTGGATCGAACATTCCCGTTCGAAGCAGTGGACGAGGTTGCCGTGCAGGTCGCCCAGGATCTGGATCTCGACGTGCCGCGACGAGGCGAGCCAGCGCTCGAGAAACACGGTGCCGTCGCCGAACGCGGCCGCCGCCTCGCGACGCGCGCCCTCGACGGCGTCGGCCAACTCGTCCTCCGACTCGACCACTCGCATGCCGCGGCCGCCGCCGCCCGCAGCCGCCTTGACCAGGACCGGGAAGCCCACTTCCGCCGCCGCCGCGGCCAGGTCGACGCCGCCGCCAAGTTCGACCGCCTGAAGCGTGGGCACGCCGGCCTCTCGCATGAGATCCTTGGCCGAGAGCTTGTCGCCCATCGCGGCGATCGCCTCGGGTGACGGGCCGACCCAGATCAGCCCGGCCTCGGTCACGGCTCGGGCGAAGTCTGCGTTCTCGGACAGGAAGCCGTAGCCGGGATGCACCGCGTCGGCGCCGGTGCGCGCCGCCGCGGCCAGCACCTTGCCGATGTCCAGGTAGGTCTCCGCCGGCGACCGCCCGTCGAGTGCGATCGCTTCATCGGCCTCGGCCACGAAGGGCGCATCGGCGTCTCCGTCGGCATGGACCGCGACCGTCGCGATCCCCATATCGCGCGCCGAACGGAAGATCCGCCGCGCGATCTCAGCCCTGTTGGCGACCAGGAGCCGCGTGATCATGCCGCCCTCACCGCGCCGCCCTCACATCCTGAAGACTGCATAGCCCTTCGCCCCCTCGACTGCCCGGCTGTGGCAGGCCGACAGGGACAGACCGAGCACGGTGCGGGTGTCGCGCGGGTCGATCATCCCGTCGTCGGAAACCCGAGAGGTCGCGTAGAGACCCAGCGAGCGCTTCTCGGCCCAGTGGATGACGCCCGCCGCGCGCTTCCGGTCGGCCTCTTCGTCGAACTCGATGCCGCGCCGCTGTGCTGCCCTCCGGGTCACGATCGTCATCACGCCCGCCATCTGCTCCGGGCCCATGACCGCGATCTTCGCGGTCGGCCAGATGTAGGTGAAGCGAGTGCCGTAGGCGCGACCGCTCATGCCGTAGTTGCCGGCGCCGTACGACGCACCGACGATGACCGAGAGGTGCGGCACGGTCGAGTTCGCCACCGCGTTGATCATCTTCGATCCGTTCTTCGTGATCCCGCCCTGCTCGTAGTCGGTGCCGACGATGTAGCCAGTGATGTTGTGCAGAAACAGGAGCGGCACGTCGATCTGGTTGCAGAGCTGGATGAACTGGGTCGCCTTCTCCGCCGACTCGGAGAACAGCGCGCCGTTGTTGCCCAGGATGCCGACCGGATAGCCGTGAATCGAGGACCAGCCGCAGACGATCGTCGGTCCGTAGAGCGGCTTGAACTCCTCGAATCGCGATCCGTCGACGATCCGCCCGATCACTTCGCGGATGTCGAGCGGCGAACGCAGATCTCGCGAGACGAGGCCGAGCAGTTCCTCCGGGTCGAGCACCGGGTCATCGGGCGGCAGGCTCGGGCCCGGTCCTTCCTTGCGCCAGTTGAGGTGGGCGATCACGTCGCGGCAGAGGCGAATACCGTCCATCTCGTCCTGCGCCAGGTAGTCGCCAAGACCCGAAACGCGGCAGTGCATGTCCGCGCCGCCGATGCTCTCTGGCTCGGCGTCCTCACCGGTCGCCATCTTGACCAGGGGCGGACCGCCGAGCGAGACCATCGCCTGGTTCTTGACGAAGATGTTGTAGTCGCTCATCCCCGGCTGGTAGGCACCGCCGGCCGTCGAGGCGCCGAAGACGATCGACACGGTCGGAATGCGCATCTTGGAGAGCTCGGAGATCTCGTAGAACAGGCGTCCGGACTCGGCGAAGTGCCCGAGCGTCCGTTTCGTCTGCGCGTCCGGATCGTCGCCGGTGTTGCCGCGCAGGTCGGCGCCCGCGGACTCCACGAACTGGACGTAGGGCAGCCGGTTGATCCGCGCGATCTCCAGGCCACGCATCAGCTTCTTCGAGTTGAACTCGTTGAAGGCGCCGGCCCGAACCGACGGGTCGTGGCCGAGGATCACGCACTCCGTGCCCGAGATCACGCCGACGCCGAGCACGAACCCGGAACCGACCGTGTAGTAGGAGTTCCAGGCCGCGAGCGGCGAGATCTCGAGGAACGGGCTGTCCCGATCGAGGGCGTTCGCCACGCGCTCGCGAACCGGCAGCCTGCCGCGGCTCCGCAGGCGATTCATCGCCTCGGGCCCGCCACCGCCGGCCACCTGATCGAGCAGGCCGTTCACCTGCTCGATCTGTTCCAGGATGTCGGCGCGGTTCTTCCTGAACTGCTCCGACCGGACGTCGACGTTGGATCTGAGAGCCTGCATGCGCCAACCGCTTCGCTAGTCGCGGAGCGGCGAAGAGAAGTCTGCGTGAAGAGCGGCGATCATGTCAGATCGGATCCGCTTCGTGTAGCCGCCGCACCAACGCCGACTCAGGCCGCGCTGTGGGCCCCCTTCTTCCACTCTTCCACCAGCACGAACTTCTGGATCTTGCCGGAGGGCGTGAGCGGGAATTCGTCGACCCGGTACCAGGCCTTGGGAGTCTTCTGCGGAGACAGGTTCTCGCGACAGTACGTGTGGAGTTCCGCGTCCGAGACCGGGTTCGACGGGTCCGCGTCGCGGACGAAGGCGCCCACGATCTCCCCCCAGCGCTCGTCCGGCAGACCGACGACCGCTACGTCCGCGACCTGCGGGTGCTCGAACAGCAGCTCCTCGATCTCCCGCGGATAGATGTTCTCGCCGCCGCGGATGATCATGTCCCTCAGCCGGCCGGTGATCGTCGTGTAGCCGCGGTCGTCCATCGTCACCAGGTCGCCGGTGTGGAGCCAGCCGTCCTCGTCGATCGTCTCGGCCGTCTTGTCCGGCATCTCGAAGTACCCGAGCATGACCAGGTAGCCGCGGCAGCAGAGCTCGCCCTGTTCGCCGATCGGCAGAATGTCGCCGGTCGACGGGTCGATCACCTTCATCTCGGTCTGCGGCAGCACCGGACCGAGCGTGTTCGCCTTGTCCTCCTCGCTGTCGTCCGGCTTCATCAGCGTGACGCCCGGCGACGCCTCGGTCTGCCCGTAAATGATCGAGAACTGCACCCCGAGCGTCTTCTCGATCCGCCGCACCAGGTCGGCCGGCACCGTCGCGCCGCCGGAGCAGACCGTGTGGACGGACGACAGGTCGCGGCTGCCGAAGTCGGGATGCTCCATCACGGCGATCAGCATCGTCGGCACGCCAAGCAGGTGCGTGGCCCTCAGCTCTTCGACCAGCGCCAGCATGAGCCCGGGTTCGAACATGACCAGGTTGACCAGGGTCGCCTGCTGCTGGCAGGGACCGAGGACACCCAGCACGCAGCCGCCCGTGTGGAACAGGGGCATCGGGTTGACGTAGGCGTCGCCAGGCCTGACACCCAGACGCTCGGCGACGAAACGGGCGTTGTTCGTGATCCCGCGGTGGTGGAGGTAGGCGCCCTTGGGGAAGCCGGTGGTCCCTGACGTGTACTGGATCTGGACCGGATCGTCCGGACTCACCTCGGGAAGCTCGACGTCGGCCGGCGCCGAGGCGACGAAGCCCTCGAACTCGTCGAACGGGATGATCTCCCGAAGGTCCGGCAGCCCGTCCGCCACCCGCTTCAGCGATTCCTCCATCGGATTGCCGCGGAACGTGCGCAGGTAGAAGATGCCGGACGATCGGGACTGGCGCAGCACGTACTCGAGTTCCTTCGGCTGGTAGGCCGGGTTGACCGTCACCAGGACCACGCCGGCGAGTCCCGCGCCGTACTCGAGCAGCACCCATTCCGGGATGTTGGGCGCCCAGACGGCGACCCGCTCGCCCTTCTCGAAGCGGGCCGCGAGTGCCCGCGCGACGCGCTCCGCGTCCGCCAGGAGTTCGGCGTAGGTCCAGGATCGGCGCTCGCCTGGCACGCCCTCGATCAGCGCTACCGTGTCCGGGGCCTTGGCGGCGGCGTCACGGAGGATGCCGCCGACCGTTGTCTCGAGAACAGGTGAACTGGTGTCGACGGGAACGTGGCTCTCGGTCAGCGGCATCGGCGTCTCCTCTCGGCGCGTGAATCGTGAATCGTAGCCGCTTGCTACCCTTCGCGCCCATGACGGAACCAGTCGCCGAGAAGATCCTCGACTCGCTCTACCGGGTCGTCGTGCCGCTGCCGCGAAACCCGCTCAAGGAAGTGAACTGCTACGTCCTCGCCGAGGACGATCGCTTCCTCGTCATCGACACCGGAATGAACCGCCCCGAGTGCCGCGAGGTTCTCACCGCCGGGCTCGACGAGATCGGCGTAGACCTCGAGAAGACCGACTTCCTGGCGACCCACCTCCACGCCGACCACCACGGCCTGATCCCGGAACTTCTGCGACCAGGGCGGACTGCTTCAATGGGCGCCATCGACGCCGCGGCGATGGGCCGGGCCCACGGCGGCTGGTCCGAGAACAGCCCGATGGGCGTCTACCTCAGGCGCAGTGGCTTCCCGCCCGACGAACTGGCCGAGTCCTTCCGTCGCCACCCGGGCGCGCGCTTCAGCGGGCAGATGATCGAGTACGCACCGCTGGACGAGGGCGACGTGATCGAGATCGCCGGCTACCGTCTCGAGGTCATCGACACGCCCGGCCATACGTTCGGTCACATCTCCCTGTACGACCGCGTGAAGCGCCTCTTCATCGCCGGTGACCACATCCTGGGCGACATCACGCCCAACATTCAGGCCTGGGCCGACGACCACGATCCGTTGGGCCTCTACCTCGACAGCGTCGCCAAGGTCGAGGGGCTCGACGTCGACCTCTGCCTGCCCGGTCACCGCAGCCTGATCCACGACTTTAGGGGCCGCTGCCGGGAACTCCGCGAGCACCACGAGGTCCGCGGTCGGGAGGTGGTCGACATTCTCCGGACGAACGGAAGCCGCAACGCCTACGACACGGCAGCGCTCATGACTTGGGACATCCGCGCCAAGTCCTGGGACGACTTCCCGATCATGCAGCGATGGTTCGCCACCGGCGAGGCGATCGCGCACCTGCGCTGGCTGGAGGACTTGGGCGAGTTGCAGCGGGAAGACGCGGGCGAGCGGATTCTGTACAGCGCCTGAAGGCACCATCGAGTCCAGCGCTCACTCGAGCGGAGCGATCTTCCCCAGGTCTTCCGAGCGCTGCCCGCGCTTCCAGGCCTGCCGCAACTCGGCACGGTGCAACTCGGCCCACTCCATCACGAGGCCGAGGGCACGCGGCGGGAGGCGGCCCTTCAACATGGTCATCTTCTCGATGCCGATCAGCGCAACCGCGCCGCCGTATCGGACGTGAAAGTGGGCCGGAGGCGTGTCTCCACACTCCATCTCGACGACGATCCCGTAGAAGCGACTGACTTCATGCATCAGGACGGCGGCTCCTCACTGTTCTCAAGGGCGATTCCCAAGCGTACCAATGCTCTCCGCGCCACCGGCGGCTTCAAGCGCCAGGCCCGCGGTGGTCGTGACCTTCGTGCCGGCCGGTACGTCCTCCGTCACGACGCAGTTCACGCCGATGAAGACGTCGTCGCCGATATCGATGCTTCCGATCAGCCGGCTGCCGGCGCCGACGAAAACGTTGTCGCCGAGGGTCGGCATCTGGTCCAGCCGCCTGCCGGTCGGAGCGCCGATCGTGACCTGGTGGAGGAGCGTTCCGTTACCCCCGATGCGCACGCCGTTGCCGATCACCAGTCCGACGCCGTGGCTGATGAACAGACCCGGTCCGATGCGCGCCCCCGGTGCGATGTCCACGCTGGTGAGAAACAGCGACAGCCGCGCGACGAACGGCCCCAGGATGGGGATGCGACGGCTCTTGAACCAGTGGGCGATCCGGTAGAGCACGACTGCCTGGTAACCGTTCTCGAAGAGCAGCGACTCGAGCACGTAGAAGGGGAACGGCTTCGTCTTGATCGCGCGCAGGCGGCGCGTGTCCTCGCGCAGGTTCTTCAGCATGCCCGAGCACCCTCGTCGATCCCCGGCGGCGGTTCCATCGGCGCCCGGAGGCCCTCGATCACGCCGCGGAACTTGGCGATCACGGCGCCCTGGTTGCCGCGGACGAGTTCGCGAAAGAAGGCCAGGAAGAGGCCTGCCGAGAGAAACAGGAGAAACGAGCACCACTGCGCCGGCCCGCCGTAGCGGCGCACGAACAGCGCGGCGCTGCGGCCATTGAAGAACGTACGCGAGGCCCGGTAGCCGCCGACGGTCCGCGCCACCATGTGGTAGAGCACGGCCCGGTGCGCGTAGTAGCAGCGGTAGCCGCGCGCCTTCATCCGCATGCACCAGTCCGCGTCGTCGAGCGCCAGATGGAACAGCGGATCCCAGAGGCCGATCTCCTCGACGACCGAGCGGCGCACCAGCATCGCGCAGCCGTTGACGTAGGGCACTTCCTCGTCGCGGTCGAACTGGCCGCGATCGACCTGGCCTTCGCCGCGCTCCCGGGTCATCGACTCGCGGAAGCGGATGCGGCCCCCGGCGGACCAGAGACGGTCGCGCTCGCCGTGGTAGAGGATCTTCGGACCCACACAGCCGATAGCGGGATCCGCCTCGGCTACCGCGACGAGTTCGTCGAGGAAGTCCGGCTCGACCTCGATGTCGTTGTTGAGCAGCAACAGGTAGTCGACGCCGCGGTCCACCGCCAGCTCGATCCCCCTGTTCATGCCGTAGACGACACCCTGGTTCTCCTCGACGCGGATCTGGGTCGCACCCGGATGCGCGGCGGCGACCGCCTCGAACGAGCCGTCGCCGGAACCGTTGTCTATGTGGATCAACTCGCAGGCCGGGTAGGTCATCGCCTCGAGGCTCGCCAACGCCTGCAGGGTGATGTCGCGCCCGTTGTAGTTCAGGACGAGGGCGGCAACCGTCGGTACTCGCTCCCCAGCCACGCGGGCAGCGTAACGCAGAGGCGCCGGGTAACATCCGCGCCATGCGCCGCTGCCTCCTCGCCGCCGCGCTCATCCTGCCCTGCGTGGCGCCACCCGCGCCTGCACAGTCGGCGGCCGAGCCGGCACCGACCGTGCTCTGGCCAGGCTTCCGCGGACCGGACGGCATTCCCGTTTCGGACAACGACCGGCTGCCGCTCCACTGGTCCACGACCGAGAACGTCGAATGGAGCGTCGACGTGCCGGGTTCCGGCTGGTCGTCGCCGATCGTCGTCGGCGACACCGTGTTCCTGACCACAGCGGCCAGGTCGATCGAGGCGACCAAGCGGCCGGAGTTCGGCACCGAGTACAGCAACGAGTTCATGCGCGAGCTGCGGGAGCAGGGGCTTCCCTGGGAAGAAATCCTCAAGCGCCACGACGAACGCTTCATCGAGTTCCCCGACGAGGTCGATCTCGACTACCAGTTGATCGCCTACTCACTCGAGGACGGCACCGAACTCTGGCGGCGGACCTTCTTCGCCGGGCCGCCGCCGGGCGGCCGCCACTCGAAGAACACGTTCGCCTCCGAGACACCGGTCACCGACGCCGAGACGATCTTCGTCTACAGCACAGGTCTCGGCCTGTGGGCCTACTCGCTCGACGGCGAACTGCGCTGGGAGCGGCGGCTGGACCCGTTCCAGATCTACATGGACTTCGGGACCGGTGGTTCGCCCGCCCTCACGGACGACCTCGTCGTCATCCTGAACGACAACCAGGAGCACCCCTTCCTCGCCGCCTTCTCCAAGCAGGACGGCCGCGAGTTCTGGCGCGCTGCCCGGGGGCGGCTCGCGGCCCCGCACGCCCCCAACCACCGAACCTCCTGGAGCACACCCTTCGTCTGGCGTCACGACGAGCGCACCGAGATCGTCGCTCTCGGCCCCTACACCGCGATCAGCTACGACACGATGGGCCGGGAGCTGTGGCGGCTGACCCGCCACTCGCTGCTGCCGGTGCCGACGCCCTTCGCCTACGGGGGCCTCCTGTATGTGACGTCCGGCGTTCACGGGGACCAGAACCGCCCGATCACGGCGATCCGCCCCGGCGCCGCCGGCGATCTCACCCTGGCTGAGGACCAGACGAGCAACGAGTACGTGGTCTGGAACGACAACCGCGCCGGCACCTACATCCCGACGCCGATTCCCTACAAAGGCTCCCTGTGGGTGGTCTACGATCGCGGCATCTTCGCCCGCTACGACGCGGCCACCGGGGAACGGCTGTATCGGGCGCGGATCGAGGACTCGAACGGCCACTTCACGACCTCGCCCTGGGCCTACCGCGACCGCGTCTTCGCCACCGACGAGGCCGGCACGACGTTCGTGTTCGGAACCGGCGACGAGTTCGAGCAGCTCCACGCGAATCCGCTGGACGAGATGACTCTCGCGTCTCCGGCGCTGGCCGGCGACCGGCTGGTCATCCGGACGCGGTCGAAGCTGTACAGCTTCCGCGAGCCGTAGCGGGGCGAAGGCTGGGTGCGCCGGCCGTCTGGGCCGGCACTTCCCTACCGGACGGGATGCATGTCGAGTTCCAGGCCGTCGAAGAACTCGATGCGACTCGGCATCGTCCTCTCGATCGTCTCCGCCATGTCGCGGGAGATCCGCTCCGAACGGTGCCGAACCGCGAAGAACGGGCCAAAGCTCTCGGCGACGTCTTCCCGCCGGGGATGGTCGCGCGCGTAGTTGGAGATGAAACTGTCGTCCGCGGCCTGCGCGGCGAGCCAGGCGTCGGCGGCCGCATGAACCGGATCCAGGGAGGTGTGCGCGGCCTCGTGCATCAGGATCTCTTCCAACACGCCGTCGCGCAGATACTCCTCTGCCTTGCCCGTGTGGATCAGGATGTTGTCGTTGCCGCCGCCGAAGGGCTGGTCGCCGCGGTGGATCCACACAGTCTCGACGAACGCCCGCAGGCCCGCCGGCAGTTGGCCGATGGCCCGGGCGTAGAAGGCTGCATGGCGCCAGGCGGTGGCGGCGTCGCCGAACTCCGCGTTGACCTGGACCTCCACGACCGTCTCACCCTCGAAGGTGGCGTCGAACAGGTAGGCGTCCGTCAGCACGAAGGCGTCCGCCCGTCGGTCGAACATCCTGCGGGTGTCCCGGCCCGCGTACTCGAGATTCCGCAGCGCCGAGGGATCGGAGGCGACGATCAGACCGGGGTCGATGAAGGCCGTACCTCGAAACGGCGGCTCCTGCGGCACCGGCTCCGGCGCGGCGCACGCGAGGCCGAACAACAGGACGGTGGCAGGCGCGGAGCCTTGTCGTAACCGGAACACGGCGGCTGGCCTGGCGGCTACACGACGCGGACTTCCGGCACCGGCAGGATGAACTTGCCGCCCCGGCGGCGGAACTCGCCCTGCTGGGCGAGGATTTCCTCTTCGAAGTTCCAGGCCAGGAGCAGCACGTGGTCGGGCGAAGGTTCCTCCAGGAGCAGTTCCGGCGCGACGATCGGGATGTGGGAGCCCGGGGTGTAGCGGCCCTGCTTGAGCGGACTGCGGTCGGCGATGAAGTCGAGCAGGTCCGGGCCTACGCCGAAGAACTCGAGCAGCGTGCTGCCCTTGGCGGGAGCGCCGTAGCCGGCGAGACGGCGGCCCTCCGCCTTGAGGCCGTTGAGGCAGTCCATCACCTCCGCCTTCAACCGGCCGACCCGCCCAGCGAACGCGCGCCAGGTGTCGAACCGGTCGATTCCTAGCTGCCTCTCGGCGGCGAGAACCTCGGCGACGCTGCCGTCCACCGCGCCTTCACCGCGTCGCATCACGGTGGCCCGGAGTTGGCCATGGTGGATCGGCAGCCGTTCCGCCCGCACGACCTCCATGCCGTGGTCCGCGAAGAGCCGCATCATCGGGCCGAGCGCCCAGTAGGAGACGTGCTCGTGGTACACGGTGTCGAACGCGAGTTGGTCGAGCAGATCGACCAGGTAGTGCGCCTCGAGGACGAAGGCGCCGCCGGGCGCCAACACTGCGTCGAGGCCGGCGACGAAGCCCGAGAGGTCGGGGATGTGCGGGAACGTGTTCGTCGCGGTCACCAGCGCCGCCCGACCCCACCGGTCAGCGATCTCGCCGGCAGTGTCCGCGCCGAAGAATCCGCGGTAGCGCTCGATCCCGGTTTCGCGGCTGAACTCGGCCAGGTTCTCGGCAGGGTCGACGCCCAGGGTCCGGGCGCCGCGGTCGCGGAAGCAGCAGAGGAGCGAAGCGTCGTTGCAGCCGATGTCGATGACCAGGCCGCCGTCGGCGAGGCCATGCCTGGCAGTGAGCGTGCCCGCCAGATCGTCGAAGTGGCCCCGCAGCGTGTCGGAGGCGGACGACACGTAGAGGTAGTCCGTGAACATCGCGGCCGGCGGTACGCGTTCGACGAGCTGCACATGGCCGCAGCCGTGGCAGAAGCCGACGCGCAGCGGGAAGCGGGGTTCGGGGCGGCTCAGGTCTTCGGCGTTGGGGAACTTGTTGGCGAGCGCGGTGCTGCCGAGGTCGAGAAAGGTCTCGACGCTTGATGCGGCGCAGACCAGGCAACTAGCCATGGTGAAACGGCGCTACGAGCTGCGAGCCGTGAGACTCGTGGCCGACGGGCAACTCGTAGAGGTCGGTCAGCGCCGCGCGGACCGCGGCCTGCCGATCGGGCGGCACGACGAACAGCAGGAACCCGCCGCCGCCGGCGCCGCAGAGCTTGCCTCCCAGGGCGCCGGCCGCGATCGCCGCGTCGTACCAGCCGTCGATCAGCGGCGTGGTGATCGATCCCGCGAGTTCCCGCTTCATCCGCCAGCCTTCGTCGAGGAGCCGGCCGATGCCCTCGACGTCGACGTCGCCCGCGCCGAGGTCCCGGTGCAGGTCGCGCGCCTGGTCGCGCATCCGGCAAAGCGATTCCAGGTTCAGATCGGTGCGGTCGTCCTGTTCGGAGAGGACAGCGCTGGCGTCCCGCTGGTGTCCGGTCCAGAACATGAGCACGGAACGGAACAGCTCGCGGAGCCGGTCGCCGGGGATCCGCAGGTGCTCGACGGTCACTCCGCCGTCCGGCTTGAACGACAGCAGGTTGAGCCCGCCGTAGGCCGCCGCGTATTGGTCCTGCTTGCCGATCCGCGCGCCCAGGACATCGATCTCGATGTGGCAGGCCTCCTCCGCCAACTGCCCCGCCGAAGCGCGCTCGCCCTTGTAGGAGTGCAACGCGTTCAGCAGGCCGACCGCGAACGCGCTCGAGCCGCCGAGACCGGTGGACGCCGGCACGTCGCCGACGGTCGAGATGTAGACCGGCGGGTCGACGCCCACGAAGCGCAGGCACTCGCGGGCAATGTTGTTGTCCAGTTCGTCGATCCGCTCGACCTGCTCGCTCCGGGAGTAGTTGACGCGGACCGGTTCGAAGAACAGCTCGCTGTGCCGCTTCACCGTGACGTAGACGTAGCGGTCGATCGTCGTCGAGAGCACGGCGCCGCCCTCGCGCCGGTAGAACGCCGGCAGGTCGGTGCCTCCGCCGACCAGGGACACCCGCAGCGGAGTGCGGGTCACGATCAGCCTGGACTGGTCCACGTCTGCGAGAGTTCCAGCCGCCTCAGCCGTGCTGGAGCGCCCAGTCGTAGGGGATCCGGTCGGTGAACGGATCGAGCCGCTCCATCTCGTCGGGGTCGTGCGGCTCGGTGGCAGCGTTCGCCATGATCACCTGCCTGTCGCCATACGCCTTGTAGCCGTTGGCGATCCCCGGCGGGATCTGGACCAGAACGTAGTTGTCCTCGCCGAAGAAGACCTCCTGGAGTTCGCCGTGGGTGGGCGAGTCCTCGCGCAGGTCGTACATCACGAGCTTGGCCCGGCCGCTGATCACCGCGTTGTTGACGGTCATCGACCGGTGGATGTGCCAGGCCTTGATCGTTCCCGGCCAGGCGGTCGAGAAGTAAATCTCCCCGAAGCCGAGAAAGTGATCGTCCGTCGCCTTCAGCATGTGCATGATCTTGCCCCGCTCGTCGACGATCTGACGAAGCGGAACCACCTTGACGCCGTGGATCATCCCTTCTCCTCCGGGTTTGCTGCCTCCGGGTTTGCCTCGCTGCCGCCGGCAGCCCAGCGCAACGATCGGTCCAGCCGTCCCGAGTCGAGTAGCCGCTCGAGCCAGCGCAGGCGAACGAAGCGCGGATCGCCGTAGAGCGCCGCGTCGAGGCCGACGCGGCGATAGTCCTCGACCAACCGCTTCGCGCCGGCGGCCGCGTCCCGGAACTCGAAGTCCGGGAAAGCGCGCGCGAACTTCTCGAACGAGGCGCGGTAGGTGCGCTGATCGGCGCCGGGCTCGCCTCGCACCTCGACCTCGCAGCGGGGCACGAGATCGGCCGCGATCTCCGCCAGTTCGATCACGCGGTGGTTCAGGTGATCGGCGCCGGTGTTGAAGGCCTCGTTGTGAACCAGCGAGAGCGGCGCTTCGAGCACGCGGCCGAACGCCGCCGCCACATCCTCCACGTGGACGACCGGCCGCCACGGCTTGCCGTCGCCGTAGACGACGACCCGGCGGTTGGCGAAGGCGGCTCCGGTCAGGTCGTTGAGCACCGTGTCGAAACGCATCCGCGGCGACAGGCCGTACACGGTGCCGTTGCGCAGGAAGGTCGGCGAGAAACCGTCCTGCGCCAGCTCCCGGATCGCTTCCTCGCTCCGGACCTTGGAACGCGCGTACAGCGTCCGCGGGTCGAGCGGAGAGGTCTCATCCACCGTTTCCGTGCTGGACTGGCCGTACATGATGCACGAAGACGAGAACAGGAAACGACGCACATCGGCCGCGCGGGCCAGCTCGGCCAGGCGCACGGAAGAGCGGTGGTTGATCTCCTCGGTCCAGGTCTCGTCCAGGTTGCCGATCGGGTCGTTCGAGAGCGCGGCGAGGTGGATCACCGCGTAGAACGCGCGCAGGTCGGCCGCTTCGAGGTCCCGGATGTCCTTGCGGATCGACGGAATCGGCACCGGGTCCGCCGTGATCGTGCAGTCGTCGAAGTAGCCCGCATCGAGCCCCACGACGTCGTAGCCGCGCTCGATCAGATACGGCGCCATGACCGAGCCGAGATAGCCGCGGTGCCCAGTCACCAGGACCGGACGGCGAACGAAGGCCGACGTCATCCCGCCGCCGCCGTTCGCAGGGCCAGCAGCCGCTCGGCGTGGGCGAGCAGCGGTTCGCTCGCGGTGACCAGGCCGAACGGACAGCCCGCCGCGTCCGCCGCCTGCCCGTCGCGCTCGTCGTCCCCAAGGAACGTAGTCCGCGTCAGGTCGAGGTGATGGTCACGCTGGGCCTGGAAGAGCATTCCCGGCGCCGGCTTGCGGCAGTCGCAGCCCTCGTCCCAGCCGTGGGGACAGAAGTAGATGCGGTCGATCCGCCCGCCCGCGGCCTCGGCCTCGCCGCACAGGCGTCGATGCACCGCCGCCAGGTCGTCCAGCGTCATCCGGCCACGGGCGACTCCGGGCTGATTCGACACGACGAGCACCCGCCAGCCGGCCCGGTTGAAGGCGGCCAGCGCCTCGCGGGCGCCCGGCAGCCAGCGCAGCTCCTCGGGCGTGCAGACGTACTCCGCCCGCGGCGGGCGCACGTTGAGGACGCCGTCGCGGTCGAGGATGATCGTCGGCGTGCGGGCGAAGAACGCCTCGGTCAACGGCAACCGCTCGTGGCCGCCGACGCTGTAGTAGCGGTGCTCGCTCCAGTAGGCGTGGAGCTGCCCCCGCGCCGTGAGTGCCGGATACACCGCCTCCTCGAACAGTTCCTGGTGATCCGGCAGGAGGGGCAGCACCGCCGATTTCTGAAGGATCGCGTAGCTGATCTCGACGCCGCTGAGCCCCGGAGTCGTCCGGCCGCGGTCGAAGACGGTGACGAAGCCATCGTCGCCCACGATCACGCTGTCGCGGGTGTAGCCGTCCCGGTTCGCGTAGACGGTGATCTGGGCCGCCGCCCCGGAGTCGACGTAGGCGCGCCACATCCGATCGAACTGCATCGGCCAGTAGTTGTCGCAGTAGAGGAGCAGGAACCGGTCGTCCAGTTCGCCGGCCGCGTCCTTGACCCGGTGCGCCGTCAGGTCGTCCGGGGCCGTCACCCGGTGGCTGATCTCGACGCCGTAGGTCGAGCCGTCGCCGAAGTGGTCGATCATCGCCTCCGCGCGGTAGCCGAGCAGCAGCAGGACGCGCTCGAAGCCCTGCTCGCGCAGCATGTCGACGACGTGGCCGAGGAACGGCTTGCCGTGGAACGGAATCAACGCCTTGGGCAGAGTGTCCGTCAACGGCGCCAGACGGGTGCCCCGGCCGCCGGCCAGGATCACGGCCTGGGTAGGTTTAGCCCGCATGTTTCACCGACGTCCGTAGCGAGGGCGAGCCTACTCCGTTTCAGCTCCGAACGCGGCTGTTGCCAGGGTCGTACATGGGTCGGATGGAGGCCTCGGCCGGGACGCGGAAGCCGGCGACCTCGATCTCGAAACCGCCCGGCAGTTCGGGGAAGTCCGGCAACAGCGACATGGGAACGTAGCCGAGGCCGACGGCCGCTCCGAGGCTGTGGCCGTAGTTCCCGGAGGTGACGTAGCCGGCGATTTCGTCGCCCAGCCAGATCGGTTCGTGGTGGTAGAGCAACGGTTGCGGATCCCGGAGCCTGAACTGGATCAGGCGCTTCGCGATGCCGCTCTCCTTCTGCCTGAGCAGCGCCTCGCGGCCGATGAAGCCGCCGGGCTTGTCGAACTCGACGGCGAACCCAAGGCCGGCTTCGAGCGGCGAGTCCTGATCGGTGATGTCGTGGCCCCAGTGGCGGTAGGCCTTCTCGATGCGCAGCGAGTCCAGGGCGTGGTAACCGACATGGACGAGACCGAAGGCCTCGCCGGCAGCCGCGATCTCGTCGTAGACGCCGGCCATGAACTCCGTGGGAACGTAGAGCTCCCAACCGAGTTCGCCGACGTAGGTGATGCGCGACGCCCGCACCAGGCCGTAGCCCAGTTCGATCTCGCGGCTGGTCGCGAACGGGAACGTCTCGTTGGCCAGGTTGGCCGGCGTGAGGGACTGGAGGAGCGCGCGGGAAGCCGGGCCCATCAGGGAGATCACGCCCATCGCCGAGGTCACGTTCGTCAGCACACAGTGCGAGTCGCTCGGAATGTGGCCCTTGAGCCAGTGAAAGTCACGCGTTTCCGAGGTGGTGGCGGTGACGATGAGGAAACTGTCTTCCGCGAGCCGCGTCACCGTGAGATCCGCCTCGATGCCGGCCCGCTCGTTGAGCCACTGCGTGTAAACGATGCGGCCGGGCGGCACGTCGACATCGTTTGCGCAGACCCGGTTGAGCACTCTGACCGCATCCCGGCCTTCCAGGCGGAACTTCGCGAACGACGACTGGTCGAACAGTCCCACGTTCTCCCGCACGGCCCGATGTTCGGCTGCCGAGTACTCGAACCAGTTCTGGCGTCCGTAGCTGTACTCGTAGCGGGCCGGCACGCCGGCCGGCGCGTACCAGTTCGGGCGCTCCCAACCCGCGAGTTCCCCGTGGCAGGCGCCGGCGGCCACCAGGCGGTCGTACAGCGGTGAGCGGCGCGCGCCCCTCGCCGTCTCGAACTGGCGGTACGGGTAGTGCATGGCGTAGAGGAGACCCAGGCTTTCGGAGACCCGCTCGCGCAGGTACCTGCGGTTGCCCTGGAAGGTCATGTTGCGGCGCACGTCGACTTCCCAGAGATCGGCTGGCGGATGCCCGTCGAGAATCCACTCGGAGACGACCCTGCCGATCCCGCCCGCGGACTGGATTCCGATCGAGTTCAGGCCCGCCGCGACGAAGCATTTCTCGCACTCGGGCGCCGGACCGACGTGGTAGCGGACGTCCGGCGTGAAGCTCTCCGGGCCGCAGAAGAGCTGCAGGACCTCGGCCGACTGGAGTGCCGGCATCCGCTCCCTGGCGCCGCGCAGCAACGGCTCGAAATGCTCGCGGTTGGCGGCGATCTCGTCGAAGCAGAAGTCCTCGGGAATGCCGTCCATGCCCCAGGGCCGCGCGTTCGGCTCGAAGACGCCGACGATCAGCTTGCCCGCGTCGTACCGGAAGTACGAGATGGCGTCATAGTCCCGCACAACGGGCAGGTCCGCGTCAAGCCCCTCGACGGAGTCGAACCGGACGTAGTAGTGCTCGCACGCATGGAGCGGAACGTTGACGCCGATCGAGGCGGCCAGCTCCCGGGTCCACATGCCGGCGCAGAGGACGACGCAGTCGGCATCGATGTCACCCTGCTCCGTCGCGACGCCCATGACGCGTCCCCCGGCGGTGCGAACGGAGGTCACCGGCACCTGCTCGACGATCCGGGCGCCGGCGGCGCGGGCGCCCGCGGCCAGCGCCAGGGTGATGTCCGTCGGGTCCGCGCAGCCGTCGCCGGGAATGTGCAGTCCGCCGAGCAGGTCGGACGTCTCGAGCAGCGGCACCCGCTCCCCGATCGTCTTCGCCGTCACCACCTCGACCGGCAGCCCGAGCACCTTCGCCAGTGAAGCCGCGCGCCTGAGTTCCTCGAACCGCTCGGGGTCGGCGGTGACCGAGAAGGAGCCGCAGCGGCGATAGCCAGTCGACTGTCCCGTCTCCTGCTCGAGGCGAGCGTAGAGCTCGCTCGTGTAGCGAGCGAGGTTCGTCATCGTGACCGACTGCCGCAACTGGCCGAGCAGGCCGGCGGCATGCCAGGTCGTGCCGGAAGTGATCTGCCGGCGCTCGAGCAGCAGCACATCAGAGCACCCCGAGTGTGCGAGGTGGTAGGCGACCGAGCAGCCGATCACGCCGCCGCCGATCACGATGACGCTCGCGCGGTGCGGCAACTCCGCCGTGCCCTGGCGCCCTGGTTCTCGCTCTCGTCCGGTATCCGGGCGCATCTTCGTTCGAGGTTCGTTTGAGACTCGTTCCGGATGCTCAGCCGAGCAGGCTCTTGGCCCGCTGCGCCGCCCTGATCCCGCCGCCGATCGCGCCGTCGATGAAGCCGCGCCAGCCTTCCCCGTGGTCGCCCGAGCCGAACAGGATGCGGCCCCGGTCCCGCTGGAACTCGTCGTAGTGGCGGCTCACCCAGCCCGGCCGGTAGACGGCCCAGGTGCCCCGCGAGTACGGGTCGCCGTTCCAGTCGTGGCTCATGCTGCCGATCAGCTCCGCGCGCGGGACGTGAGCCCGCAGCGCCCGCTGCACCGCGTCGCCGTCGTTCACGTCGAGGTCGGCGGGGTCCTTGCCGAACGCCACCAGCAGCGTGTAGTTCGCGGCCTGCTTGTAGGTCATCACGAAGTCGATCGGCTCGCCGATCGCGTAGGTGGCGACATTGCCGACATCGCCTTCGGCCTTGAGCAGGAGCTTGAAGCCGGCGCCGGCGTGGCGCTGCCGGCCCGCCTCGACCACGCCGGCGGCGAGCGGAGGGTCGAAGGCGACGTCCGCGATCGTGTTCATCGGCAGGCAGCAGATGACGGCCCGGCACTGGATCTCTTCGCCTGCGCCGGTGACCACCACGGCCCCGTCGCCGCGGTCGCGGATGGACTCGACGGGCGTCTCGAGTCTCGCCTCGAATCCCGCGTCGGCGACCATTGCCTGGAGCAGGCTCCGCGTGCCGCGCTTCAGCTTGAAGCGCGCAACGGAGTCTTCCACCGTTGGCAGGAAGCCGCCGCCGGCGAGGTGCCAGCGCATCAGCTCCAGGTAGGACATCGTCTCCGGCTGGCCGTTCGCCATGATCGCGATGACGGCTCGCAGATAGCTCCGCTGGAGGGACGAGAGCTCGAGCCGCTCGATGTGGTCCGTCGCGCTGATCCGGTCCGCGGCGAGCGCGGCGTCGCGGTTGTGGAGGATGTCCCACGCCCGCGGAACGATCCATCGCGCCTCCGCGTGGTAGAGCCGCCAGGCCTCGTACGTCTCGGCGTACCGGGCCTCCGTCAGCCGGATGCGCTCGCCGTCCGCGATCAGGTAGCCGGCATCCGCCACCGCGCCGGGGGTCTCCTCGATCTCCAGGCCGTAGCGTTCCTTCTCGGCCCAGACGAAGGGCTGGGTGTGGTGGATCCAGGTGCCCCCGAGTTCGACCTGGTCGCCGTCGAAGTCGGCGGTCCAGGTGCGGCCGCCGAGCCGGTCGCGCGCTTCGAGGAGCAGCGTCGAGTAGCCGTTCTTCATCGAATCGCGCGCGGCGGCGACCCCGGCGAAGCCGCCGCCGACCACCACGACATCGACATCGTGTCCGCGAACGGCGGACCGGCGGCGCGTGGAAGCCGCGGCGCCGCTTGCCAGGACAGCCTTCCCCGCGAACAGCGATGACACTCCGACGACGAACTGCCGGCGACTGGCGGTTGCGCTTGCCAAGTTCGGCGCCACGGTTGGAGTCATGGTCGCGCGGAAGACTCTAGCGGAACCCGAATGTACACTCGACTCCAGGCAATGACACCAACCCGGAAGGCGCGACGGTCCGGAGACGGCATCAGCCGCCGCGACTTTCTTTCCGGGATTCCCGTCGCCCTGACCGGCGCCACCCTGGCCTGCCGGGACGTACCCGCGTTCCAGCGGGAGATCGAACGCGAGGGCGCGGCGGCCTATCCGCCGCTGCGCACGGGAATGCGCGGCTCCCATCCCGGCTCGTTCGAAGTCGCGCACGAACTCGTCCAGGAGGGCCGGGAGTGGACGGCCACCGAAACGGGCGAGGCGTATGACCTGGTGGTCGTGGGCGCCGGCATCTCGGGACTGGCGGCCGCGCACTACTTCTCGAAGCAGGCGGGCCCGGACTCCCGCGTGCTGCTGCTCGACAACCACGACGACTTCGGCGGCCATGCCAAGCGCAACGAGTTCCGGCTCGACGGGCGGACCTACCTGATGAGCGGCGGCACCCTGTACGTCGAGGCGCCCTCCCAGTACGGGGACATCGCGGGGGGCCTCCTCGAGGAGATCGGGATCGACCGCGGGCGCTACTACGAGTCCGTCGCCGCGATAGCGGACACTTACGAGAACCTGGGGCTTGAGCAGGGCATGTTCTTCGACCGCGAGACGTTCGGCACGGACGTGCTGGTTGCCGGTGTCGGGAGTCGCCCCTTCGCCGAGTTTCTCGCCGACACGCCACTGTCGGAGGCAGTCCGGGCCGATCTGATCCGGCTCCACGGCGAGGAGCAGCCGGACTACCTGCCGGACCTCTCGCCGGCCGGGAAGAAGGCGTACCTTGCCACCATCAGCTACAGGGACTTTCTCCTCGAACACGCGAAGTGCGATCCGGGCGTGGTCCGGTTCTTCGACTACCGGCCCAAGAGCATCTACTGCACCGGAATCGACGCCTATCCGGCGCGCTACGCCTGGGAGGAGGGCCTGCCCGGCTTCTCGGGCATGGAGATTCCGGAGACGCCCCCGGATCTGCTGGCGGACGAGCCGGGCGGCCAGCACGGCCGGGAGAACCAGGCCCGGGCGTACGAGGGAGATCCCGACGTCTACTTCCCGGACGGAAACGCCACGATCGCCCGGCTCCTCGTGCGCGGGCTCATTCCGGGCAGCGTCCCGGGATCGACCATGGAGGACGTGGTCATGGCGCCGCTCGACTACGAGATGCTGGATCGGGCAGGGAACCGCACCCGGATCCGGCTGTCCTCGACCGTGATCCGGGTCGAGCCCGGGCAGGGCGGCCCGGCCCGGGTCACCTACGTCCGGGACGACCGGGGGCACACCGTCACGGCCGGACGGGTCATCCTCGCCTGCTGGCACAACATCGTTCCCCATCTGGTTCCCGAACTTCCGAAAGCCCAGCGGGACGCCCTGTCCTGGCCGGTCAAGTCGCCGCTCCAGTACACGAGCGTGCTGCTGCGCAACTGGCGCGCCTTCACCGAGGCCGGCGTCTCCTACATCGAGGCCCCAGGCGGCTACCACACCTCGGTGGGGCTCGCCGAGCAGCTCTCGCTCGGGGACTACCGGACGTCGACCTCGCCGGACGAGCCGCTGGTGATCTCGATGTACCGCTATCCGTGCGAGCCGGGCCTGTCCCGGCGCGAGCAGCATCGAGCCGGCCGGATGGACCTTCTCCGCACCACGTTCGAGACGGTGGAAGCCAACATCCGGGACCAGCTCAACCGGATGCTCGGCCCGAGCGGTTTCGACGACCAGCGCGACATCGCGGCGATCACGGTGAACCGCTGGCCGCACGGCTACACCTACACCTACAACCCGCTCTTCGATCCGCCGGAGTGGGCCTTCGAGACGGGCGACGACCGGCCCGTCGTAACGGCGAGGCAACCCTTCGGCCGGGTCGCCATCGCCGGCGCCGACGCCGCCGCGAGCCCCCACACGGACGCGGCGATCCGCGAGGCCCATCGGGCGGTGAAGGAGGTGCTCGCGGCGGACTGACGGACGGCCCGCGAGTAGTACGCTTCCTCGCGGTGCTTCTGCAGCCGGGCCAGTAGGCGAGCCGCCGCATCGTGAAAGACCATGTACCTCTGCCGGTGAACCATGAACAGTTGGCATGCTACGGGCCTGCAAGCGCTGGCCCTCGTTCCACTTGCAGCGCTGGCCCTGGCCTGCGGCACCGGTCCTGAGCCGGCGCTCGAGCCCGCAGCCGAGGCACCGCGACGCGTCTTCCTGATCACGGTCGACACGCTGCGCGCCGATCACCTGGGCTGGCATGGCTATCCCCGGGACACGAGTCCGCGGCTCGACGAATGGGTCGAGCGGGGAGTCGTCTTCGAGCGGGCAATCGTCCAGTGGCCGAAGACCGGACCGTCCTTCGCCTCGATGTTCACTAGCCTCTACCCGCACACGACCGGACTGATCAACACGGCCGCGCAGACGATCCCCGACGACTACGTCGCGCTGCCGGCCTGGTTCCAGGAACGCGGCTTCACGACGGCGGCGGTGATCTCCAACCCGGTGCTGAGCCGGGAACTCGGCTGGGGCCGCGGCTTCGACCGCTACGAGCAGACCTGGGTAGATCAGGCGACCCTGGACGCCGTCGACGAACTTCCGGTCGAGCAGCGGCCGATGGCGTTCCGGCGTCACGTGTGGGCCGACCGCGTGAACGAACTCGCCCGGCCCCTGCTGGCCTCACTGGTATCCGAGGAGCGGCTGTTCGTCTGGCTGCACTACACCGACCCGCACGTCCCCTACCTGCTCCAGCCCGGCACCCGGAATCCGTTTCTGGACGATGAGCACTACGTCGGCGACGAAATCGTTGACTTGACGGGTGCGGAGGGACGCGCGCTCGGCGACCACCGGGAACTCCGCTACTACGTGGCCCAGTACGACGCGAATGTGTGGGTCACGGATCGCGCGATCGGCGCCATGCTGGACGAGATTGCCGCCCTCGGCATGGAGGACGGGAGCCTGTTCGTGGTGACCGCCGACCACGGCGAGGAACTGAACGAGCACGGGGTGCCTTTCGAACACGGTCCGGTGCCCTACAACAGCAGCGTCCACGTGCCGCTGGTCCTCGTCGGCGAGCCCTGGGTCGACACGGGCGCACGCGTCGAGCAGCCGGTCGAGTTGATCGGCCTCTTCCCCACTCTGGTCGAGCTGCTGGGAGAACCGATGCCCGAGGGCTTCGAGGGCCGCAGCTGGGCACCTCTGCTGCGGGGACAGCTCCAGGCCGACGAAGCCGAGACCGGCGCCGATTCGGATCCGATCGCCTACGCCGATGCCGGGGCCTACCAGCGTCACCTGCGGAGCATCCAGGACGGTGAGTGGCAACTCGTCCTGCGTCCGCCAAACCGGGACCATGAGAAGCCGACGATCGAGCTCTACCACCTGCCGTCCGACCCGCTGCAACTCAAGGACGTGGCCTCCGAGTTTCCGGATGTCATGGACCGGCTCGGTCGACGCCTGAGCAGATGGATCCGCGATTCGCCGCAGAACGTCACGCCGCACACCGAGGCCGCGCGCAAGGCGCTCGAAGCGATGGGCTACCTGGAGTGACGGAGGACGAGGCAGGGCCTCGGCCGTTCACGATCGAGCGCGTCAGCGTCATCATCCCCTGCCTGAACGCCGCCGAGACCCTGGACGCGCAGCTCGAAGCGCTCCGCCGGCAGACCTGGCGGGGCGAGATCGAGGTGCTGGTCGCGGACAACGGGTCGACCGACGGGTCCTCCGAGCTCGCCGCGTCCTGGCGCGACCGGCTGCCCGGCCTGCGCGTCATACCCGCCGCCGACCGCAAGGGGCCGGCGCACGCCAGGAACGTCGCCGCGGCGGCGGCAACGGGCGACGTCCTTCTTTTCTGTGACGCGGACGACGAAGTCGCCGAAGGCTGGATCGACGGCCTCGTGCCGGAGCTGGAGCGCCACGAGGCCGCGGCGAGCCGCCACGAGATCGAGCGTCTGAACGGCGAACAGGCGCGGCGGTTGCACGGCGACCCGGCGCAGCAGTACGGCCTGTGCAGCTACACGAACCCGCCCTTCCTCGATCACGCGGGCGGTTGCGGCCTCGGCATCCGGCGCCACGTCTTCGAGTGCCTCGGCGGTTTCGACGAGGAGTACGTTGCGCTGGAGGACACCGATCTCTGCTGGCGTCTTCAACTCGGCGGCTACAGCCTCGTCTTCGCGCCCGAGGCGGTCGTCCACGTGCGATTCCCGGCGGCGCTTCAAGGCGCTTTCCGCCAAGCCGTCCGGTACGGGCAGTACAACGTGTACATCTACACGCGGTACCGGTCGTGCGGCATGCCGCGGCTGCAGGCGTTGCCGGGCGTGCTGCGACTCGGGTCGCTTCTGCTTCGGAGTCCGCAAGTCCTGTCGAAGTCGAAGCGCGGCCGGTGGATCTGGCTCGCCGGCTGGAGGTTGGGGCGACTCCAGGGCTGCCTGCGCTACCGTACGATCGCGTTCTAGGTGGAACCGAACCCGCATCAAGACTCGGCCCCGGCGGAACCGGGGGCGAAGCAGCGGCTGCTGCACTCCTCGGTCAGCGCCTACGGCTCGATGCTGCTGCGCTTGCTACTTGCGTTCGCCGCACGCGCCATCCTGGCCCGGCTGATTCTCCCGGACGTTCACGGACTCTTCGACCTCGCGCTGCAGTTCGTGGTGATGGCCTCCGCCATCCGCGACCTCGGCCTGACTCACCACCTCATGCGCGACCCGCGCGAGTCCTACGGCACGGTGCTCGCCTGGAGCCTGAGTGTAGGCGCCGCCATGTCCCTGGCCCTAGTCGCATTCGCCGACCTCTTCTCCTACTTCAATCCGGACCTGCCCAATGTCCTGCGCGGTCTGGCCGTGTGGATCGTCATCGATGCCGCGATCATGGTCTACCGGACCTTCTTCGAACGGCGGCTCCGCATCCGCGAAATCGCCGGCTTTGAGATCCTGCGCAGCCTGGTGTACGGCCTGATCGCGGTCGGCCTGGCCCACCTCGGTGCCGGTGTCTGGTCTTTCGTGGGCGGCGAGTTGCTGGCATCGGCACTCTTCGCCGTTCTGCTGCTGTGGCGAGCGCGAGGCCGGGTCAAGCTAAGCGTCGACTGGCAGCGACTCCGAGGCCTGCTCCGCGCCAGCCGGTACCTGTTCGTCGTCTGGGCCGCGGCCCAGGTCTTCAACCGCATCGACATCTACATCATCGAGATCTTCTCGACCACCACCGTCGTCGGCTACTACGGTCAGGCCTACTACTTCGCCTTCCTGGTCGCCCTGACCGTGACCCCAAGGCCGCTGTTGCCAGCCCTGGTCGAGTTCCGCGAGAAGGCTGCAGAGTTCGCGGAGACCCTGCGGCTCGGCACGCTGGTCTTCCTCGCCGGAATCGTCGTCTCGGCCTACTTCCTGTTCTTCAACGCCGAGAAGGCAGTCCAGGTGGTGCTCGGTCCCGGGTGGGAGAGCACGGTGCCGCTACTTCGCGTTCTCTGTCTGGTACCCCTGGTCGATGTCTTCACGACAACGGGCGGCGAAGCGCTGAAGGTGCAGAACCGGGACCGCCTGTGGGTGACCACGGTGCTGCTGAACATGCTGGCTCTCGTCAGCTTCGGCTTCCTCTTCACCTACCTCTGGGGCCCCATTGGCATGGCATGGGCGAACTTCCTGCGCATCGGCAGCTTGTTGATGTTCCTCAAGGTGCTCGGCATCTTCGCGGGCCGGCGACGCCGGCTGGTCGCCAGTCTGGCCCAGGTCTACCTGCTGCCCCTGCCGTTCTTCATTGCCGTCGCGGTCTTGCTGCCGACAGGGAGTTGGGCCCGCCTGATCGCCAGCATCGCGGCGGCGGCACTCGCCGGCGGCCTCCTGACGCTTCGCTTCCTACCGGACTACCGGCGGTTCTTCCGCAGGGCGGGGACGGCGCCGGACGCGGGCGACGCGGACATCGGGACGACCTCGTGACGGATCGCCGAACGCTCCGACTCCTCGGCGGGTCGGTGGCAGCCCTGCCGCTGCTCACCCTCCTGTTCCTCCCGATCCGTACGATCGACGACGCCTTCATCACGTTCCGCTACGCCCGCAACCTTGCCGACGGCAACGGCCTGGTGTTCAACCTCGGCGAGCGCGTGGAGGGGGCGACCAGCCTGTCGTGGACCCTGCTGCTGGCGTTCGTCGAAACGCTGCGTCTGCCGGTCGAGCCGGCGGCCTTCGTTCTCGGCGTGTCGTTCGCCCTGCTGGCATTGCGCGAGGCCTACCTGCTGGGTCGCGGCCTCGGCGCCTCAGCCGGCGCCTGCCTCGCCGCGGTCGCACTGGTCGCGGTCCATGGCCGTTTCTGGCTCGTCGCGGCCAACGGCCTGGAGGGCGGTCTGTTCGCCTTCCTCGTCGTCCTCGTCGCGCGCAAGACCATCGAGGAAGCGGACACGCGGCTGATCGGCGTTTTTCTGGGGCTGCTCTTCATGACCCGGCCTGAGAGCCTGGTCCTCCTGCCGATCGTCGCCGGCTATCAGTTGCTGGGAGCGTCCGGATCCGGCGACAGCACGAAAGCGCGTACCCGAGCCGTCACCCTCTCGGTTGCCACTCTCGCGGTCGTCGGCGCCGTCACGATCTGGCGGCTCGGCTACTACGGCGCCCTCCTGCCCAACTCGGTCGCCGCCAAGTCCGCCGTCTCGGCCGGAACCGAGACGCTGCTGGCCAATCTGGTGTCGGGGCTCTCCTACACCGTCCGCTTCGAGATCGCGCACGCGCCCCTGATCCTCGGCGCAGCAATCGCACTGGTCCTGAGGCCTGCGAACCGGGCGCTCTGGTTCTGCTTGCTGGTCGTCGTGTCCGAGTTGCCTGCCGTGTTCGTGAACGGCGGCGACTGGATGCCTCACTACCGGCTGCTGACGGTGTTCGCGCCGGTGCTTGCCGCGCCCCTCGCCCTCAGCCTGTCCAGCGCGTTCGAGGACTGGGACACGTCGGGCTCCGCCAGACGACGCTCGGCCTGGGTGCTCGCCGTGCTGACGGTGAGCGCCGTCTTCATGCTCAGCCGCAGTCCCTGGCAGACCACGCCCGGCCCGCACTTTGCGTTCCATCCGATCACGAGCTGCTACCAGTTCATGGCGACCCGCCTGAAGCCCCACCTGGCGCCCGACGACATCGCTGCCGCGGAGGCGGTCGGGCTCTTCGGCTGGATCCTCGACGACACCACGATCCACGATCCTCTCGGCCTGACCTCCACTCATCACGCCCGCCACGGCGAGTACCACCTGAACTGGGGCAAGACCGACTACGACCATCTCCACCAGGTCCGCCCCGCGGTCCTCGTGCTCCACGAGGGCTCGGTGGTGACCCCCGAGAAGATCGACCGCGGCACGGACGGCCGCTTCGCCCGCGACTACTCCGCCTGGTTCGTCAGCCAGCAGCCGCCCTGCGCGCCGTACCGGCTCATCGTGTACATCGACAACGAGCGACTGGAGCGCCTTCGCCCGGCCCTCGCCGGCCTCGACATCGAGCCCCTGCCGGCTGGGTAGGACCGCTCAGCCGGCCTGCAACCGCCGGCGCAGCCAGATCGAGCCGAAGTGCGTGTCGTAGTCCTCGACCTCGACCGGCCGGTATCCCGGAATCGTTCGCTCCAGGTAGGGCTCGTCGAAGTGACGGATCATCGGCGCGGAGAGCACCACCTCGAACTCCCGGTTGAAGCTCAGAAACGCCTGCAGAACCATCGCCTCCGTGCGGTAGAGCGGCCACTTGGCCCGGAAGATGTACTGCTCGGCCGGGTAGGGCGTGTTGTACGGAAAGTGGATGTCGTGGACGTGGACCACGACGCCGGGCCGCAGCCGCGGCAGCACTTCGAGGAAGAGAAACGCCACATCCCCACCGAGCTTCAGCACGTGGGTCGAGTCAATGAACAGCACGTCGCCCGCGTCCAAAGTGTCGAAGAGTTCGAGGTCCGTCGCCTCGACCTTTGAGACGACCGCGTTCACGGCCGGCCCCTCCAGTTCGCTCAGCCGACCGGTCGGGAACGGATCGATACAGGTCATCTCGCAGGCACGGCCGTCACGCCCGTTCGCCGCCCCGGCCAGCCACGCGTAGTAGGTCGAGAGGCCGGACCCGATCTCGACATAGCGCGCCGGCCGCAGGTCCCGCACCATGAGGTACGTCGTCAGCGCGTCGATGACCGGGAATCCCGGGCCGTAGCCCAATGCCCTGATCTCACTGTGCGGCGGCAGTTCCTCGAACTCTCCGCCATGGGTCTCGACCAGGGCTGCGAACAGAGACTTCATCGCCTCCAGGTCGTAGTCGACGCCCACCAGCTCGCTCGGTCGGTCCCACGACTCCCGGGACTCCGCCACCTCTGACAGTACCGGCAACGGCGAGTAGAAGTCGGCCGTCCGCGCCACGTTCCACCCGAGCCGCCGCAAAGCAGCGAAGAGGGCCGCGTGGGATCGTCGGTAGATCGCTCTCAGCAGCTTGACCATCGAACGCCGACGATAGCCCGTTCGCAGACTCAAGGAGCGAGGCTTCGCCTCGCCCGTTTCCGCCGGGAGATCCGAAGTCGGTTATCTGAGCCGATCCGTCGAGTAAAGCACAAGAATATCGCTCGACAAGCCAATCAACTCGCCAAAATCTCACACATCATCCTGTAGGCTCCTCGTTCGGTGACCTAGCTAGTGTCATGTCATGCCCCATGAATCGCAGTGAGGCTTCTCGCCGAGGCGCCTGGTGATCGGCCCCGCAGGAGTTCTCAAGGAACGTTCGAAGACACCAGCGCCGGCTCGAAACCTCAATCAGACGATTGAGGCCGCAGCACGCAACCTCCTGAGCAGTCGCAAGGAGGATGGTCACTGGCGCTTTGAACTCGAGGGCGACACGATCCTCGAGTCGGAGTACCTTCTGCTGCTCTGCTTCCTCGGCCGCGCAGACGATCCGAGAATCACCGCCTGCTGCCGGCGCCTGCGGAGCCAGCAGATGCCGACAGGCGGCTGGGCGACCTATCCGGGCGGACGGGTCGACCCAAGCGTGTCCGTCAAGGCCTACCTGTGCCTGAAGCTCGCCGGCGACGACCCGCGTTCGCCGCACATGGCCGCGGCACGCCGCGCGATCCTCGGCGCCGGAGGGCTGCGTGCTTGCAACTCGTACACCAAGTTGTACCTGGCGATCTTCGGCCTGTGGCGTTGGCGACACGCGCCGGCGGTGCCCCCGGAGATGATCCTCCTGCCGCGGTGGTTCTGCTTCAACATCTACGACATGTCTTCCTGGTTCAGGCTCAACTGCAGGAACTCGAACGGTTCGAGATCGAGGAGGCCGGGGAGATCCGACTCCAGCCTTGCCTTTCGCCAGTCTGGGACACGACACTGACGGTGAACGCGTTGCTCGATGCCGGCGTGGATGACGGGAAAGCCCCGATTCAGGAAGCTCTGGAGTGGCTGCTGGACCGGGAGATCTCGGTCGCGGGCGATTGGCGCCAGGGGAGTCTCCAGGAGGAGCCCGGAGGTTGGTGCTTCGAGTACCGGAACGACTACTACCCCGACACCTTCATTCCCTTCGCCGATCACAACGCGATGATCGATCCGAGCACGCCGGACATCACCTCTCGAAGCATCCGTGCCCTGCTTGCCGCGGGACTCGATCCGCGGGAGGCGCCGGTCAGGCGGGCCGCCGGGTACCTGCTGCGACAGCAGGAGGAGGACGGAAGCTGGCCCGGACGCTGGGGGGCCAATCACATCTACGGGACCGGGCTTTCGCTGCGGGCTCTAGGTGAACTCGCCTCCCCGGCGGCACGCGACCGCTCCGACGCCCTGGCGCGGGCGTTGAGGCGTGGCCGGAGTTGGCTCGTCCGGGTCCAGAACGGAGACGGCGGGTGGGGCGAGTCGCTCCGTTCCTACGAGGATCCGACCGCCAGGGGGCGCGGGGACAGCACCGCGTCCCAAACGGCCTGGGCGATGCTGGGGCTGAGCGCGGCCGTCCGAGCGCGGCCGGAACCACGCGAATCCGGTGTGGCTCGCGCGGCGCTCGACCGTGCCGCCGCCTTCCTTCAGGAGCGTCAGCGGGAGGACGGTTCCTGGTACGACCGTTGGTGGACGGGTGTCGGTTTTCCGGGAGTCTTCTATCTCCGATACCACGGCTACGCCCAGTACTTTCCGCTCGCGGCGCTTGCTGCGTATCGCCGGCTTCGATCAGGGAGCCGGGGATGACCATCAGATTCGCCGAGGAGATTCTCCTGCTCATCCTCGACGAAGAGCACGGTGATCTGCCGGAGTCCTACTCGGAGCATCTTCTGGACATCGTCGTTGCCGGCGCCGTGCTGATGGATCTGGCGCTGGAGGGACGGATCGACACGGACCTCGAGAAACTCGTCCTGGTGGACCCGACGCCTCTTGAGGACGAGCTTCTCGATCCGACCCTGGCGGATGTAGCGACCGGCTCGGGCGATCGCAACGCGGACTACTGGATCGCGCGCACCGCGGAGCGGGGCAAGGAGATCCGTGAACGTGCGCTTTCCCGCCTGGTCGAGAACGGAATCCTGGAAACCGATGCCGGCGGCATGTTCTTTTCGTCCGCCGTCTCCCGTTCCAGGCGCTATCCGACCCGCGACGGGCGCCAGATGGAGGAAGTGCGCCTGCGAATCATGCGGGTGCTGTTCAGCGACGAGATTCCCGATCCACGCGATGTCGTGCTCATCTGCCTGAGCGACGCCAGCGGCGTACTGCGTCGCCTGCTCACGCCGCAGGAGAGGATCCGGCTGCGGGAACGGATCGAGCAGATCCGGAAGCTCGACCTGATCGGCCGGTTCCTGCTCCCGGCGATTCGCCAGAACCAGCTCGCCGCCCCGGCGCCGCCGGCAGCCCGGCCGCCGAGCGAGATTCCCGAAGTGAAGGGCCTCCCGTTCCTCGGCAGCGCCCTCAGCATGACCGGAGACCTGAGCGTCTTCTTCGCCCGGCAGTACAGGGAACTAGGCCCCGTCTTTCGCGTGCGCGCCCTGAACCGGCGCCTCCTCGTTCTCGCCGGTCCGGAAGCCGTTCAGTTTCTCCAACGCCAGGGCAAGGCCCACTTGCGAACCGGCAACGAGTGGTTGCGCTTCAGTTGGGAGATGGGGGCCTCCAAGACGATCATCGCCCAGGAGGGCCCTCCACACGTCCGCATGCGCAAGACGATGGCCCCGGGCCTTTCGCCCCAGTGCCTCCACGAGCGCATGCCGGACTTCATGCGCATCACCCGAACGGAAATCGCCGGCTGGCTCCAGGGCGGTCCCGTTGCGGCCCGCTCCGCGCTTCAGCGCATGATCACTCGCCAAGCCGGCGCACTGCTGGCCAACCTCGACATGGTCGACGGCTCCGACGACCTGGACCGCCTCCTAGGGACGATCCTGGACGTGGAGGTGGCACGACGACGTCCACGGTGGTGGCTGAAGCTCCCCCGGGTATCTCGCGCCCGAAGGTCCTATCGGGCGCTCTTCGAGGAGATCATGGCGGTGCACGAGCGGCGCAAGCCGTCAGGCGGGGCATCGAACGTGGTGGACGATCTGCTCGATCTCCATCGAAGAGACCCTCGGCTGCTCCCCGAAGAGGACCTGCCGGGCGTCGTCGGGTCCATCCTCATCGCGGCGCTTCACACGGCGGCGTACACAGTGGCCTTCGCGCTCTACGAGGCGCTGAAACGCCCGCGGTTCCTGAACGCGATGAGGGCCGAAGCGGACGCCCTGTTCGACAGCGGAGCCGCAGCCGCGCCTCCACTGTCACGACTTGACGTCACGAACCGCTTCGCGATGGAGACCATGCGCGTGTACTCGATCACGCCCGCGGTGCTGCGTCGTGTAACGAACTCGTTCGTGTTTGCCGGCCACACGATTCCGGCCGGCGCAGACATCGTGATCGCCTACGGAGCAGCGCACCATCTGCCGGAGCACTTCCCCGATCCGCAGCGTTTCGACATCGACAGGTACACGCCGGAGCGGGCGGAGCATCGGGCAGCCGGCGTGTACGTTCCGTTCAGCGCGGGAGCGCACAGTTGCCTGGGAAAGGGCCTCGCTCAGATTCAAGTCGCCTTGACCCTGGCGACGATCTTCCATGAGGCCGACCTGGAGATGAGGCCCCCGGGCTACAGGCTGAAGGTCTCCTACGGTCTGTCGCCCAGGCCGGCCGATTCCTTCAGGTTCGTCGCGCGGCGCAGAAGAGAGAGAGACGCCGCCCTCACCGCCTGAGGAGGAGACTCCAGTGCCCGGCAAAGACAAGGTCCTCCCGCACTCGAGCACGATGGCCCCTCCGGGCACATGGCTGCGCCTCCTCTGGGAGAACGGCGGCGCCCCGCCGGCCTACTGGGGCAAGGTGGCGCGGATCCTCATTCCGACGACGCTGGCTGCTCCTCTACGGATCTTCGAACGACTGCGCTGGGGCGGCGCCGTCGCCCGCGTGGAGATCGACAAACCGCCCCTCTTCGTGCTCGGCGTTGCCCGCAGCGGCACGACCCATCTGCTCAATCTGATGTCGCAGGATCCCCAGTACGCCTGGATCTCGACCTTCCACGCCGCCGTGCCGACCTTCTTCCTCACCGGCCGTGGCCGGTTGAAGCGCCTCATGGCCGGACTCGCGCCGGCGACCCGGCCGATGGACAACATGAAGGTGTCCATGGACATGCCGGTGGAAGAGGATCTGGCAGTCGCCAATGCGAGTCCTTTCTCTTCCCTCCATGCGCTCTCGTTCCCCCAGCGGGGAGAGTGGTACTTCAACAGGTACTGCTTCATGCGAGGCCTTTCGGCCAGGGAACTGAAGCAGTGGGAGCGCGTCTACATGGAGGTGCTGCGCAAGGCGACGCTGGACGCCGGCGGGCGGCGGCTGGTGCTCAAGAGTCCGGCCAACACGGGCCGGATACCTCATCTGCTGCGGCTCTTTCCGGACGCGCGGTTCATCCACATCGTTCGAAATCCGTACGTCGTCTACGAATCCCTGGTGCACATGTTCCGTTCCGTCATACCGATGCACCAGCTTCAGTCGATCACCGAGGATGCTCTGCACGATCTCGCTCTCTTCCTCCTGCGGGAGACTCTGCGGCAGTACCTTGAGGACCGTGCATCCATCCCGAAGGGACAGCTTGCGGAGCTGCGTTTCGAAGATCTGGAGCGGAATCCTCTGTCGGAGCTCGAGGCCGTCTACGCGACGCTGGACCTGCCGGGCTGGGGGGCGGCACGGGTCGGGATCGAGAGCTACCTGAGCGGAATCGCTGGCTATCAGAAGAACCGCTACGCAATCGATGCAAGCACGGTCGAACGTGTCCAGCGGGAGTGCCGGTTCGCACTGGACACATGGGAGTACCTGCCGCCCGACGGCTAGCGCCGTAGCAGCCGCAAGCCGACGACGAAGGTGCGGCCCGGCGTGACGAAGCCGGGGACCTCGAAGTAGTCCTCGTCGAGGAGGTTCTCGATCCGTACGAATGGTCTGAGCCACGACAGGATGTAGCTCAGGTGGAGGTCGACCTTGGTGTAGTCGTCCATGACCGCCCCGTCCGAATCGGTCCGGTCGGAAACGAAGGCGACCATGGCGGCCGCCGTGAAGCGGTCCGTCGGCTGAAGCTGCGCGACTGCCGTCGTGCGGTTCTTGGGCCGCCGGGCCAGGGGATTGCCCGTGGCCTCGTCTTCCGTCCGGTTGTACGTGTGTGAGAACTCGACGCTGGTCGAGACGTCCGGACGGTAGCGCAGGGTGAACTCCGCGCCGCTCGAACTCGCCCGGGCCACGTTGCCGAAGGTGAAGCTGGTCAGATCGAACTCGATCAGTTGATCGAAGTCGATGTCGAACCAGGTCAGGTCGAGCGTCACGCCCGAATCGCCCAGCCGCTGCTGCAGGCCGATGTCGAAGCCTTCCGTGGTCTCCGGCAACAGGTTCGGATCGCCCGAGAAGGGGAAGTAGAGCTCGTTGAAGTTGGGCGCCCGGAACGCCGTGCCGTAGCTGCCGTGGAGGCGGCCGCGGCCGTCGCTCCAGCCTCCCGAGACGGTGACCCGATGGCTCGTCTCGGACCCGAATGTCGAGTGCTCGTCGCCACGCAGCGCGGCGGTCACGTGAACATCGTCCGTGATCGACCACTGGTCCTGCACGAACCACGAGTCCAGGTCGGCCTCCTCGTCGAACGTGCCGACGCTCGCCCCCCGCCGGTTCTCCGTCCCGAGACCCAGATTCAGCACGTTGTTCGTGCCCAGCGTGATGTCCGACTGCAGGTCGATCTGTCGGATCTCGGAACGGATCTCGTAGTTGTTCCAGATCGTGTCCGGGTCGGTCCCGAGCAGGGTCGCATCGGTCTGGCCAAGACGCACCGTCTGTCGCCAGAAGGAGCTCAGGTCCTTCTCCACCGTCAGAGCGACCGTGTCCTCATCCTGGGCGGCCATCGCGTTCAGATCCTCAAAGCCGAATCCGTCCACCGCGGTGTCGCCGCGGTAGGAACGAGCCCGCAGGTCGATCCGGCCGTCACCCGCGAAAGCGGCGCCGAGGCGGGTGCTCCAGGTCTGGTTCTCGTACGGATCGTCTTCGACCGCACCGCCCTCGATCGCGCGGTGGGACACGCCGTCGGTGCGGAGGCTCGTCGCCGAGACGCTGACGTCCCAACGGTCCGCCGCGCCCAGGAGGCCCAGCTCGAACCGACGGTGATCGTGGGTCCCGGTCTCACCGGTCCCGCTCAGCCGCCATCCCTTCATGCCGCGGCCCGTCGTGATGCTGACGACCCCGGTCATCGCCTCCGAACCATAGGTCGCCTGCGGACCGCGAAGCACCTCGATGCGCTCGATGTTGGCCGCCAGCAGGTGCGCGAAGTCGACCGTGCCACCGGTGACCGAGTTGACCCGCACGCCGTCGACGAGGACCAGGGCCTGCGCCCCGGAGCCGCCGCGCACACGGACCGTGGCGATCTTGCCGGGACCTCCGGCGTGAGTCACTTCCGTGCCGGGAACCGTGCGGAGCAGGTCGAGCACGGCCACCGGATTGCGCCGTTCGATCTCTTCGCCGTCGATCACCGTGACCGCGCTGCCGACCTCCGACGCCGGCACCTCGTAGCGGTTGGCGCTGACGACGATCTCTTCCTCGATGGTTGCCGGCTCGGCGCCGGCTGCATCGTCCTGCCGGGCCGCTACGGGCGCCACCAGCAGGACGGCCGCCGCGGCGTGCAGCCACAGCAGGCGCGAGCGGCATCGTGCGCCGCCCCAGGGACGTGGTACGTCGAGACTTGTCTTGTCGTTCATTCGGGCCTTCCTCCCCCTCGGGATTCCTCTCCGGGCGACCCTTCCGGGGCCGGTGGAGTGTTGTGGGCCTCGGCAGACAGCCAGGTCTCCTGGCTTACCTTCGTCCTACTGGCCGGCCCTTCCCATCCCGCTGGCGGGACAGTGGCTAACGCCGGCTTTCGTCCGGATCACAGTCGCGGGGCGGTGGGAGAGTCTCACTCCCTTCCCTTGAACTGTCTGCGCTTGATGTGTGCTCAGACTCTTGCTGCGGTGATCCTCGTCACGTTTGAAGAATCGGGCGGCGAGGGGACACCCTAGCAGCCCCGCGATGCGGCCTACAATCACGCGATGCGCAACGCGACGGGCGAGCAGCTCTCCCTTCTGATGGACGAGCCAGAGGCTGCGTTTCGCGTTCACGCCTCGCATCGCCTGGAGACGCTGGCGGAACGACTTGCCGACGAGATGCGGCGGCGTCCCGCCGAACCGCTCGAGCCGGAGCGCATCGTGGTGCCGGACGCGCTGCTCGGGCAGTGGCTTCGACTCGAACTGGCCACGCATCTCGGCATCGCCGCCCACCTGCGGGTCGAACTGCCGGCGGAGTTCGCCTGGGCCGCCATGCGCGAGGAAGTGAATGCGCTGACCGGAGAGTCTGTCTACGGTCCGCCCTACCTGCGCTGGCGGATCTTCGACCTGCTCGGGAGCTGGGCGGAAGACGACGAGATCGGCAGTTACCTCGAGGACGGCGACCCCCGCAAGCGCTTTGAGCTCGCCGACCGACTCGCCGTCGCCTACGACCGCTGCCGCGTGTACCGGCCGGAGAACATCCGTGCCTGGCAGCGGGGGCCGGCCGAGGACTGGTACGCGCGGCTGTGGGCGGAACTCGCCGCGGCCGACTCCGAGCCGCGGCACTGGGTCGACGCGATCGACAGCTATCGTGAAGCGCTCGCGGGACGCGCGCCGGCGACGAAGAAACGCGTGGACTTCTTCCAGGTCGCGGAGATGTCGCCGACGTACGTAGAGGCGCTGCGGCTCGCCGCGTCGGTGATGGACGTCCACCTATACGTCCTGAGCCCAAGCCGACACTTCTGGACCGGGCCGACCGGGCCGACCGGACCGACCGGACGCGCCGGCGAGGCCGGAGAAGCGAACGAACTGCTCGACGCCTGGGGTCGGTCGGCGCGGGACCTGCGCGACCAGCTCCTGGCCGAGCCGAACACCGTCGTCGTCGCCAGCGGCCCGCGGGAAGGCGACGTGCCGCTCGCCTCTACCTGCCTCGCCGCCGTGCAGCGCGACATTCTCGGCGCCGCGCCAGATGCCCCTGACAGCCGCGTCGAACCCGCCGGCTCGGACGACTCGATTCAGGTCCACGTCTGCCATTCGCCCACCCGCGAAGTCGAGATCCTGCACGACCGCCTGCTCGGCATCTTCGATGCCCACGAGGACATCCAGCCCGACGACGTGCTGGTGCTCACGCCGAACATCGACACCTACGCTCCGCTGATCGAGGCCGTGTTCGGCGCCGCCAACCGCATTGGCTTCAGCATCGGCACGCGGAGGCTGAAGGAAGGCGCCGCCCTGACCGCCTTCCTCGACCTGCTCGCGCTACCCGGCTCCCGGTACACGGCGACTGACCTGCTGGCGCCGTTGCTCTCCGAGTCCGTGCGCCGCTGCTTCGGCATCACCGACATGGACCTCGCAACGCTCCGCGGCGCGGTCGCCCGCTCACGCGTGCGCTGGGGAAGGAACGGCGAGCACCGGACCGAACTCGACGTTCCCGCGTCGGCGAACCACAACTGGCGGCGGGGTCTCGACCGGCTCCTCCTCGGCTACGCACTCGACGAAGGGGACGTCCTGACCGGCGGCATCAACCCCTGCGCGCTCGACGGGCGTGGCTTCCACGACGGAGCTGCCGACTACGAGCTTCTCGGCCGCTTTCACCTCTACTGCGAGCTCGCGGTCGGGCTAGGCAACTGGATGACCGCCGAACAGGAGGCTACCGGCTGGACGAACCGCCTGCGAAGCGACGTCCTGGACGGCTTCTTCGACGCCGGCATCCGCACCGGCTCGGAGGCCGCTCGGGAGGTGCGGACGGTGTCCCGGCTGATCGAGGAGTTCGACGACCAGTGCCGGCAGGCGGGCAACACCGGCTCCATCCCGTTCGCGGTACTGCGCGAGGTACTGAGCGACCTCGCCGCGCAGTCCGTCCGGTCACCGCCGCGGCTCGCGGACGGAATCGCGGTCGCGTCGCTGGCCTCGGGGCAGATCTTCCCGGCGAAGGTGGTCTGCACCGTCGGCATGAACGACCGCGCCTTCCCTCGCGGCTCCCCTCCGGACGTCTTCGACTTCGAGGCCGAACTGTTCGACCGGGAACAGCCGAAGCCAGGCGACCCGGACCGCCGCGACAGCGACCGTTTCGCCTTCCTCGAGGCCCTGCTCGCCGCCCGGAACTGCTTCGTCGTCACGTGCACCGGCAGGGACCTGCAGGAGGACAAGCCGATTCCGCCGTCGGTCCTGGTCAGCGAACTCCTGGACTATCTGGCGGAGCGCTTCCCCGCCTCGGAACCCGAACCGCGCGACCGCTGGCGAATGGAGCATCCGCTTCAACCCTTCAGCCGCCGGTACTTCACAACCGACATCGCGAGCGAGCGCGGCGAGGAGGCGGCGGGCTTGCCGGCGGAGCGGAAGCTGTTCAGCTTCTCGCATCCGATGCTCCAGGCCGCGAAGGCGCTGCGTTCGGGCGGCGAGGCGCCCCGTCGCTTCGACGGCCACCTGGCCGCCGAGCCGAACAGGCCGGACGATGACGCACCGCTGGAACTCGAACTGGAGGACCTGATCCGTTTCTCCGAGAGCCCGTCGAGGGCCTTCCTGCGGGACCGGCTCGGCATGGCGCTCAGTACGCGCGAGGACGACGTGGAGAACAACGAGCCGCTCGACCTGAACCCGCTTGAGGTCTGGCAGTTGAAGAGCGAACTGAGCGGCAAGGACGAGCTCGACGACGAAGCGACACTCAAGCTCGCCGCGGCCCGCGGCCTGCTGCCGGCGGCAAACCTCGGGCGGATCGAGCACCGGCAGTCGGCGGCGCAGGTGGCGGAGCTCAACCGGGAACTCAGGCGCTTCGACGCCCAACTTGAGGCGGAGGTCAAGGGCCTCGAGGTCGATCTGGAGGGCGTCCGGCTGATCGGCGCGGTAGAGCAGTTCGACCCGGCGAGCAACGAACTCCTCTTCTGGCGCATTGGGAGCGTGCGGCCAAAGGACCGGATCGCGACCTGGCTCCGGCTGCTCGCACTCATCGGCAGCCGGAACGAAGCGGCCCACGCTCGCCTGCTGGGCTACGGCAGGGAACTCCAGAAAGTCGAGATCCTGGGGCCGGAACCTGCGACCGCCCGGTCTCTACTGGCCGACTGGACCGAAGCCTGGCGGGAGAGCCGGCGGCGGCCCCTGCCCTTCTTCGCAAGGACGTCGTGGGAGTGGCTCGAAAAGCAGGCCTGGAACGCCAAGGTCGAGCGCGCGTGGTCGGGACAGAGCTACAGCGAGGGCAACAGGCCCTCTCACCAGCTCATCTTCAACGGCAAGGTGGAAGGCGTCGAGTTCGAGGACCTCGCCCGCCGCCTGCTGGGTCCGCTCAAGGAGGCCAGCTCGTGATCGCCGGCGACACGCGCGGCGACGCGTTCCAAGCGCCTCTCGACGCCGACCTGCTGATCGAGGCCAGTGCCGGCACCGGCAAGACCTACGCCCTGACCACCCTGGTCGCGCGACTGATCGTCGAGGAGAATCGCCGCATCGACGAACTCCTCGTCGTCACCTTCACCGTGGCCGCCGCCGGCGAGCTGCGGGCGCGGGTCCGAAGCGCGCTGCACGCCTCGCGCGCCGCTGCCGGGCCCGGTGGGCGAAGCGGGGCCGACGATCAGGCGCCGCGGCTCCGGCAATCATGGCGGCGAGCCAACGTGACGGACGAGCAAGCGCGCGAGCGGCTCGTCCAGGCGCTTCGCGACATCGACCGGGCGACGATCACGACGATTCACGGCTTCTGCCAGCAGGCACTGGCCGAGTTCGCGCTCCCCGCCGGCATCCCGTTCTCCTTCGAGGTCAGCGGCGACGGCGCCCTGGCGGTGGGCGACGGGGTGCGCGACTTCTGGCGACGCCGAATGGTCGGCGAACCGATCGCCCTGCTCGAGTACGCCAGGTCGAAGAGTTTCGTTCCCGGCGAGCCGACGGCACCCCGGGCAGAGAAGACGACGAATTGGGTCGCGCACCAACACGCCAGGCCGCAGGAGATCCGGGGCGTTCCAGGGAGCATGGAGGACGATCCGCGCTCGAAGCGGGAGCTATGGCTCGAAGCCCTCCGGGCGGCCGAGCGGGCCTGGGCGGACCCCGCCCAGCGAGAGGCGTTCCTGCAAACAGCCAACCCGGAACGTTGGACGACGAGGTACCGGAACGGGGTGCGCACGCGCGGCCGGGCGATCACGGACGCATTCGATGCCGGCGTTCCGGAGGAGTTGGCGCCGAACCTGGTCGGCGCCTTCGGGATCCGGGCACTACGGAAGGGTCTCTACAAGACAGGCGCCCAGAGAATCGACCCGCCTCCGTCCGCTCCCCTGTTCCACCACTTCGAACGAGTCGGCGAATTGGGAGAGGAACTCGGCGAACTCTGGCTGGCTCGCCAGCGCCGCCGGCTTCTGGAAGACGTCGGGAAGACCCTGCATCACGACGCCTGGATCGACCGCCGCCTGAGCTTCGACGCCCTGCTGGTGGAGCTCCACGACGCGCTCGAGGGAGAGCGGGGGCCGGAACTCGCGCAGCGGATTCGCGCCCGCTACCCGATCGGACTGATCGACGAGTTCCAGGACACGGACCGTCTGCAGGCCGAGATCTTCAGGACGATCTACCCGGGCGATGCCGGCGCCGCGAACGGGCGACTGTTCGTCGTCGGCGACCCCAAGCAGTCGATCTATCGGTTCCGCGGCGCGGACGTCTTCGCCTACCTCGAGGCCCAGGACCGGCTCACCGCCGTGCGGGAGCCTCTTCGGCTGGAACACAACTACCGCTCGGCGCCCGAGCTGATCCGCGCCGTCGGCGAACTCTTCGCACGGCGGAAGCCGTTCCTGCTGCCCCGGTTCACGTTCGAACCCTCGCAGCCGGCCCATCGCAAGCGCACCGAGCTCGAAGTCGAAGGGGAAAGCGGTTCCCCGCCTTTCCAGTTCGTCCTGATCCCGGAGAGCCCCGGCAAGAAACGCAACAAGGACGCCCTCACCGGCATGGCGGCCCGGCATGCGGCGAGCGAGATCGCGCGACTGATCGCCCTGGGCGCGGACGGCGAGGCGGTGCTGGTCTCCGCCAACGGAAACAGGGAGAAGCACCTTACAGGCGGCGACATCGCCGTGCTGGTCCGCACCGGCCTGCAGGGCGCCGCCGTCGCGGAAGCACTCCGCGATCTCGAGATCGACAGCGTCGAACTCGGCACGGAGAACATCTTCGACTCGGCGGAGGCCGACGCGCTGCACCGCCTTCTGCGCGCCCTGTGCCTCGACGGATCCGAGTACAACGCCGTGCCTCTGCTGCGAGGAGCACTCGCCGCCGACCTGTTCGACCTGGACATGCGGGAGCTGGCCGGGCTCCGGGACGACGACGACACCTGGGACGAGTGGCGCGAGCGAGCTAGCGAGTGGGCCGACGTCTGGCAACAGCACGGCATCGCCACGCTCATGCGACGCATCCTGTTCAGCGGCGAGCCGGACTGTTCCGCCAACCTCCTGCGCTACCCCAACGGCCCGCGCCGGCTGACCAACTACCTCCACCTGAGCGACCTGCTGCACGAGGCGGAGACCAGCCGCCGCCCGTCGCGCCACGGCCTGGTCGACTGGTTCCGCCAGGCGAGGTCCGACTCCCGCGCGAACGACGAGACGGCCCAGCTTCGGCTGGAGAGCGACGAGAACCTGGTGAAGATCGTTACCGTGCATCGCGCCAAGGGGCTCGAGTTTCCGATCGTCTTCTACCCCTTCGCCTGGTCCGGCCAGGCGCCGAGGTCCGGAGGGCACAGAAGGCCCACGGCGAACTACTACGACGACAACGCCGAGCCCGGGACGCCCGTACTCGACCTGAGCCCGAACGACGAGGCCTACGCCCGCGAGCGGGTCGAAGACCACGCCGACGAGCTGCGGCTGCTCTACGTCGCGCTGACCCGCGCCGAGTACCGCACCATCGTGACCTGGGCGCCCGACGGTGGGGCCGAGCACGCGCCGATGGCCTGGCTCCTTCATGGCCGCGACCACGCGCTGCCGGACGAACCGGCGGAGGCGCTGGTCGACCACGCGATGTACGTGAAGAACCTCGGCCCGAGCGAATGGCGACAGGAAGTCCGGGGCTTCGTCGCTCGGGACCCAGGCGCGATGTCCGTTCGCGAGGTCGAGGCGGAGGTACTACCGGCGGCGGCGGCCGCCGAGCCGGCAGAGCCGGCCAGAGACGAAACCGGAGAACTGAAGGTCCGCAATCTCGGCCGCGAGCTGAAGCTCATCCGGCAGCGAACGAGCTACTCGGCGCTGTCGACCGAATCGAGCCCGCGCGAGCCCGTGCGCGACCGCGACGAAGTCGACCTCGTCCAGCCCGGTGAGGCAACCGCAGTCGCGGATCCCGAGATGGAGACGGAGGCAACTGGAGGGCAGCAGAAAGAGGGCCCCTCGATCTTCTCGCTTCCCGCCGGCGGCCGCACCGGCAGGTGCCTGCACGAGATCTTCGAGCGGCTCCTCGGCAGCCCCGAACCGCCGGAGCCCGACGAGGCCTGCGGGGACGCCCTGTCCCGCTACGGCTTCGGGCAGCAGTGGCTGCCGGTCGCGCGGTCCCTGGTGGCCAACGCGCTCGACACGCCGCTCATGCAGCCCGGCAAGGCGGGAGGCGTCTTCCGGCTCTCCGACCTCGAGGGCGCGATCGCCGAGATGGAGTTCCACCTGCCGGTTGGAGCGCTCAAACGGCCGGAGCTCGGTCGCTGCCTCGAAGAGCACGGCTATGACCACCGGCTGGCCGAAGACGATGACCGGATCCGGGGTTTCCTCCACGGCTACATCGACCTCACAGCACGGCACGACGGTCGCTGGTACGTCATCGACTACAAGTCGAACCGCCTGGGCAACGATCTCGCGGCGTTCTCGGAGCAGGCGCTCGCCGAGGCGATGCGGGAACACGGCTACCACCTCCAGTACCTGCTCTACCTGGTCGCGCTGCACCGCCTGCTGCGGCTGCGCTTGCCGGACTACGACTACGACCGGCACATCGGCGGCGCGCTCTACCTCTTCCTGCGCGGAATGAGGCCAAGCGCCCCCGGCAGCGGCGTGTACCGCGACCGGCCGTCGCGTGCCTGCATCGAGGAACTCGATGCCTGCCTGAGTGGTGAAGTGAACGCGCCATGAGGAACCACTCGCGAATCACCGCGCTGACCGATGCCGGCATCCTGGCCGAGATCGACCGCTGCTTCGCACTGCTCCTGATGCACCTGGGATCAAGCGAGGACACGGCGCTAGCTGCCGCCGTCACCAGCGCGGTCCACCGGGGCGGGCACACATGTCTGGACCTGCGCAACGCGAGCCGCCCGATCGTCGAGCTGGTGGAGCAACCCGATACGGATCTCCTGGCCGAGGCTTCGGCCCCTGAAGTGCTTGAGATCGCGTTGCCCCGGCCAGACGCCCTGCTCGAAACGCTGCGGGGGAGCCCGGTCGTCACCGCCGGGGAAAGCCCCGACGCCGAGCGGCCTCTCGTCCTCGACCGCGACCGCCTTTACCTGCACCGCCTGTTCGACGCGGAATGCCGCCTCGCCGAGCGGCTGGTCACGCTGGCCACGGACAGCGAGCCGATCCCCGGCATCGAACGGGCGATCGCCCGGATGTTCGACGAACGGGAAGACCGAACGACCGAGGCGGTCGCCGCGCTCCGCACCGCGCTCGAACGTCGGCTGTGCATCGTCACCGGCGGCCCCGGCACCGGCAAGACGACGCTCGCGGCCAAGCTGATCGCCGTCCTCGTCGCCGAGGGCCTCGCCGACCCGCGGCGCATCGGCCTGGCGGCGCCGACGGGCAAGGCGGCCTCGCGCATCCAGGAGTCCGTGCGCGGGAAACTCGCCCAGCCGCCGCTCGACGACGTTCCTAGCATCCGGGAGTTCCCGGCCGAGGCCTGGACGATCCACCGCCTGCTGGCGAGCCGGACCAGCCGCCTGAGCCGTCTCGACGCCCTGGTCGTCGACGAGTGCTCGATGGCCGACCTCAAGCTGATGGACCGCCTCGCGACCTCCCTGCCGCCACGGTGCCGGCTGATCCTCCTGGGCGACGCGAACCAGTTGGCTTCGGTGGAGCCGGGCTCGGTCTTCAGCGACCTGTGCAGGGCCGGGGAAGCGGGGCCGCTGGTCCGTTCCGTGACGACCCTGCGGAAGAACTACCGCTTCGCCGAGCACTCGGCTATCGGCCGTCTGGCGCGGGCCATCGTCGCCGGCGACGCCGCAGGCGCGGCCGCCGTCCTTCAGAGAGGGTCCGATGTGGAGACTCGGATGGAACCGCTCGCGGACGAGGACGCGTTCGACCGCTTCGCAGAGAAGTGCGCAGAGACCTGGGCGGAGCACATGGCAAGGCTGGAAGCAGACCCTGAGGCCGCCGACCCGTTCCCCTCGGAGCGGGTGCTCTGCAGCCACCGGCGGGGACCGTTCGGGACACGGCGTTTCAACCGTCTGGTCGAGCGCCGTCTCGCTCGAATGGGGCGCCGGTCGCATCGCGAGGAGTTCTACGTCGGGCGCCCGATCATCGTCAGCCGCAACGACCGCCAGACGAACCTCTCGAACGGCGACACCGGCGTCGTCGTGCCCGGCGGCTCGGGTCACCCCCGCGTCTGGTTCCCGGACCTTGACCGCGATGGCGAGCGCTACCTCGTCTCACCAGCACGCCTGCCGCAGCACGAGAGCTTCTTCGCCCTCACCGTCCATCGCGCCCAGGGCTCGGAGTACGACGATCTCGTCATCGTCCCCGGCCCCGCGGAGTCGCGGGTGAACACGCGTGAACTGTTCTACACGGCTGTGACCAGGGCGCGGGAGCGGGTCACCGTGATGGCGAACGAGGACGCTGTCCGCGCGGCCGTCATGCGGACGACATCGCGCGCGACAGGCCTTCTCGACCGGCTCCGCTAGCCAGCGGCGCCGGTCCGGCAGAAGCCGCCTGCGGCGGAGGCCGGCCGGAAGGCCGGCGCACCCAGTGGAACCGGCTCCGCTAACGACGAAACCCCGCCGCGGTCGAAGCCGGGGCGGGGTTGTCGACTTCACGAAGCGACTGCGACGGAAGCTACTCGCCGCCGCTGACCGTGCCTTCGCCGGCGTCGCTATCCGCGCCCTGACGCTGCTGCCGGCGGTACCGGCGGAAGATGTCGCCCTGCTCCTCTTCGCTGAGCGAGTCCCAGTCGACTCCGAAACGCTCCTTGATGGTCTTCCTGAACTCCTCGCGGTTGAACCGCTGCTGACTCAGGAAGCCCGTGTTCGACGGGTTGTACCCGGGCTCGGCGTCGGCGTAGGAGACGAAGCCGAACATCATCTCGGCCGTGGTCGGGCCGCCGTAGACGACCGTCTTGGTGGGATCCGGGTTCGCCGGATTGTCCGCCGAGTTGTCCCAGGTCATCGTCAGCTCGATCTCGGTGCCGGCCGGGATCTTCTTGCCGCCCGCCGGGTACTTGTAGTGCGTCTGCCAGTTGAAGTCGTACCGCGGCACGTCGAGCAGAACCTCTTCGGTGCCGTCCGGGTACTTCGCCAGGTAGTGGGCCGACTTGCCCCGCAGGTGCATGTGCGGGGTGTAGCCGAGCAGCAGCGCGTCGCGGTCGAACTTCGCCGTCGTCGTGGCCACGTAGTTCGCGTCGCCGGGCGGAATCTCGAAGTCGAACTTGCCCATCGACTTGCTCTGCATCACGTGGTCCGGCTTGTAGTCCTTGGGGTAGAAGCGAAGCGCCACCGAGGAACGGTCCCAGGTGCCGGTACCCGGCCCGGGCTCCTTGTGGTAGTGCATGTTCCAGCGGATCGTGGTGCCCGGCTTGACCAGGGTGCCGAAGCCGTCGTGGTGAACCGTCGGGTCGTTGCCCGGAGCGATGCCGCCAAACGGACGCGCGATGATGTGATGTACCACCGGGCCGCCCGGACGGAACTCGACCGCCTTGATCCAGCGCGGCTCGGGCAGCATCTCCTCCGTGATCACGGTCTCGAAGTTGACGTACTGGTCGCGGACGTCATCCTCGACGAAGAAGTCCTGACCCATGTCCATGACCAGGTCCGGCTCGCCGATCGTCCAGCCGTCGCTGCGTTCCCACACCTTGGCCGGCGGCGCATCGGCCGCGTTGCCCATCGGCGCTCCGCCCTTGGCCCAGGCGATCAGCGTGGCCTTGTGCTCGTCCGACAGCGAGCGCTCGTTCTCGAACACGCCGTGGTGTCGCGGCGCCGCATGCCAGGGCGGCATCAGACCGGATTCGACCTGGCGGGCGATCGAACGCGCCCAGGGCCGCGTCTCTTGGTAGCTGGTGAACGCCATCGGCGCCACCATGCCGCCCAGGTTTGCACCGTTCGGGCGGTGACAGACCTGGCAGTTCTGCTCCAGGATGTTCTGCACTTCGCCGTAGTACGTCGGCGTGGCTGTCGGAGCGTCGTTGTTGTTCGCCGCCGCGAGCGGAGCGGCGAGGGCGAGGATCATCAGCAAAGCGAGCGCCTGCTTCATGGATCGGGTCTCCTCGGGTCGGGTTCGGTTGGGTACTAGTTGCAACACCGTACCACAGATCGCAGGCCGTACTCCGATCAACCCGAGCTCTCCCGGGAAGATCAGGGCACCCTCCGGCGCTGCCGGAAGCGATCTTCACGGTGCTCCTCGCCGACCAGGATGAGGCGAAGCGCTTCGACCGCGTTCCACACGTCGATGTAGCGCACGTAGAGCGGCGCCAGGCCGAACCGCATCAAGTCCGGTCCGCGGAAGTCGCCGACCACGCCTCTGGCGTTCAACGCCTGAACCAGCGCGTAGCCCTCCGGATGGCGCAGCGACACCTGGGCGCCTCGTTCATCCGCGTCTTCGGGACTCGCCGGGATGACGCCGAACTCGGCGAGACGCTCGGCGGCTAACCGGAGAAAGAGGTCGCCCAGCGCCTCGCTCTTGCCACGCAAGTCCGCCATCTCCACGCCCTCAAAGGTCCGCAAACCGTCCTCCAGGGCCGCGAGCGACAGGATGGGAGGGGTTCCGGTCAGGAATCGGCGCATTCCCGGCGCGGGCCGGTACTCCACGTCGAAATCGAACGGACTGGCATGCCCCATCCAGCCGGTAAGTGGCGACTCGAGGGCATCCTGAGACTCGCGCGCCACGTAGAGGAACGCCGGAGCACCCGGACCGCCATTGAGGTACTTGTAGCCGCAGCCGACCGCGTACTCGACACCATCCTCGTTGAGCCGCAGGCCAACGGCGCCCGCGCTGTGGCTGAGGTCCCAGACCAGCGGTACCCCGCTCGCGCGCGCGGCGGCGGTCAGCGCCCGCGAGTCGCGTCTCCGCCCGGTGCGAAAGTCCACGTGAGAAACGGTGGCCACAGCCACGTCGGATCCCAGGCCCGATTCGAAGTCCTCGGGCGCAGTCAGGCGCAGCGTCGCTCCGGACCCTGCGAGTAGGTGCGCGAGGCCCTGCGCCATGTAGAGATCCGTCGGGAAGTTGCCCTCGTCGGCAAGCACGACGCTGCGGCCCCGCGCCTTCAGCATCAGTGCCCCGAGCAGCTTGAACAGATTGAGCGACACGGAGTCGGCCGCGATCACCTCGTCGGCGCCGGCGCCGACGAGCGGGGCGATGCGCGCCCCGATCCGTTCGGGCAACTCCAACCAATCGCTCCGGTTCCAGGCGGCGACCAGATCCGTTCCCCACTCCCGGCCGATCAGCCGCTCGGTGCGGGCCCGCGTGGTCCGTGGAGGGGGTCCAAGCGAGTGTCCGCCGAGGTAGATCAGTCCTTCCGGAAGATCGAACCGATCACGAAAGCGCGCCAGCGGATCGCGGCGGTCCATCTCCGCCGGGTCGCGCTTGGGGTCCATCGGTGGAAGTATAGGGAGGCGACAGAAGCCGGGGCACTTCTACTCGTTCGCCGGGCAGACTATTCTCCCAAGTGAGAGATGAACGCGCCTTTCGAGCAACAGGCCTTCGACATCCCCGCCTGCTACGTCGACGGCTACAAGGCAGCCCGAGCACAGGATCCGGATCTGGCGGAGCGCTACATCCGCTATACGACCCTGGGCGATCCGCTGGCCGACCGGGCGGTCGAACAACTGGCGGCGATCGTCGAACCCCACCACGTTCACCGCACGATCGCCAGGACGGTCGACCACTACCACGATCCACCGGAGGACACGCCCGAGGCTCTCCGGGAACTCATCGAGTCATCGGCCGTCGTCCCCGAGTGGTTCGATCCCGAGGTCGCCCTGAAGGCCACGAGAGCCTTCCTCCGCAACTCGGACATGGTCCTTGGAGGCCTCGTGGGCGGCGCCATCGTCGAAGGCTTTTCCACCCTGATCAGCAAGTCGTTCCGCATCCGCAGCCGGATCATCCTGAACGGCGTCCGCCGGCTCAAGCAGAACACCCTGCAGTTGACCGAGCAGTTCATGCCGGGCGGTCTGGAGCCCGGCGGCGACGCCTGGAAGCTGAGCCTGCGCATCCGCCTGGTGCATGCCCAGGCGAGGATGCTGCTCAAGCAGTCGGACGAATGGGACACGCCGGAGCACGGAATGCCGCTCAGCGCGGCCCACATGCTGCTGGGCGCGGCCGCCTTCTCAGGCCGACTGATGGACCACGTCGCGCGCCTGGGTGGTGACTTCAGCCGGGAGGAGAAGGATGCCTACGTCCACGTGTGGAGATACACGGGACTCGTCATGGGGATACCCGAAACCATCATGTTCCACGACCACGCCTCGGCGTGCCGCGTCTTCGAGATCGCGGCGACCTGCGAGCCGCCCCCGGACGACGACGCGATCATCATGGCGAACAGCATCGTCAACAGCGCACCCATCCTGCTCGGGTTCAGGGAGACGAAGGAACGCCGCGAGATGGCGGCGTTCATCTACCAGGTTTCGCGGGAGCTGATCGGCAACGACCTGGCGAATTCCTTCAGATTCCCCAAGTCGAGGTTCGTCAAGCAGGTACCCCTGCTGTTCCTGAGGAACAGAGCGGAGAAGGCGGCCCTGAAACTGCTCCCCCGCCTGTTCGCGAATCGGTCGATGAAGCGGTTCGACGCGTTGCTGGATGCGTCGGATCTCGGCGAGATCGAGCACTCCTACGCGCTGCCGACCACCCTCCACGACGAGGATTCGCGGGACTGGTAGCTCAGCGTGAAGCGGCGCCGGCCGCCGGCCGGCCGGCGTCCAGGTCGGCGTGCAGGGCGCCGACGAGCGTAGCCACTTCAGGACGGGTCAGTTTCGACCCCGGGCCCTGCTCCTCGACCCGGGCCAGCGTGGCCCAGGCGAGGCGAACCGGAAGCGCGGTGAACCCCAGGTATCCACGCGGTGCTTCCGCTTGCTGCAGGTGAGCCACGTACTCCCCCGCCACTTCGAGATCCGCGCGGGCCAGTTCGAAAGCGAGCGTCCGGTCCCGGCCGTCCCGAATGAACGACCTGCCCTCATCCTCGTCGGTCGCCGCATCCTTGAGGATGTTCACGAGTTGCAACGCCTCGCCGAACGCCGCCGCGCGGCGCCGGAGCGCTTCCGCCACCTGTTCCAGCGGCGCGCCAAGCAGGAACAGCTCGGTCAGCATCTCGCCGACGATGCCGGCAACCACATAGCAGTAGTCCCGAAGCTCGGGAATGCCCCTGAGGCGGAGTTCGCCGTCCCGATCCGCCCGCCTCACGATGTGCGCCATGCCCACGCAGGTGCGGCGAACGTGATGACCGACCACCGATCGGGCCGGCGGATCGAGGGCGCGATACGCCGCGAGCACCTCATCCGTCGCCTCGAGCAGCTCCAGGTAGCCTTCGTGAGGCGAAGGCGGCTCGGCGAGCCAGGACGCGACCAGGCCTTCCGCCGCGCCGTCTGCCGTCTCGTTCGGATCTTTCAGCAGGTCCGCGAACCGGAACAGCGCCTCGACCCGTTGCTCCCGGCTCCAGACCGCCGCGTCCTCGAGCGTGTCGGCGATCCGCAGCAACAGGTATCCAAGAGTCACCTGATCACGCGTCGCACCCTCGAGTTGGGGAATCGAAAGCGCGAACGTCCTGCTCGTCTTGACCAGTAGATCTTCGAGGTCTGCCATCAGCCGGCGCAAGAGTCTACCGGGGCCGCGTGCAGGGATGCCCGGACGGCGGTGCGTGGTATCGTCCCGCCTTGTTCCTGCCAGCGGAGCCACGCCCGAGCGCATCCATGAACTCCAATGCGATTGCCCCGCTCTCGCTGGCTACTGCTGCATTCCTGTACCTCGGCTGCTCCCTGGCGCCGCCGCCCGAACTTCCCGAGCCGGCGCCCGAAATGCCGGAGGACTTTCAGCAAACCACGGAGCCGGCCGACTACGAGCCGCTGCAGTGGTGGAGAGCGTTTGCCGATCCGGCGCTCGACCGGATCGTCGACTCCGTACTCGATTCGAATCTGGACATGGCCGCCGCGGTCGCTCGAGTCGAGCAGGCGAGAGAACGAGCCCGGATCGCCAGAGCCGCGATCCGGCCGGTCGTTCAGGGCGGCGCGGGGATCAACGACCTGACGAATCCCACCAACACGGGCTTCGGCGCGCAGATTCAGGAACTCGGGCTGGAACGGCTCGCTCCCGGCTTCACGCTGCCCGAGCGGCTCGCGATCACGACCTGGTCCCTGAGCGCCGACTTCTCCTACGAGATGGACTTCTGGGGGCGCGCCAGCAGTTCCGCCCTCGCCGCCGGCGCCGAGTACCTTGCCTCAGCGTCCGACTACCAAACCGCGCGGATAGGAATCCTCGCGGAGACGATCGGCACCTACCTGGAGATCGTCGACTTTCGCAGGCGAATCGCGATCAGCCAAAGGATGGTCGATGTCCTCCTGGAGCGCGAGGACGTCGCCTCCACCCGCTACGACCGCGGTCTCGCTGACTCCTCCGTCCTCTACCACCTACGCCAGGAGCTGCGGAACGCTCAGGCCATCCAGCCCCAGCTCGAGAACGGGCTGGCGAACGCGGAGGGGCGTCTCGCAGTCCTCCTCGGCGGCTACCGGGACGATCTGGCCGAACTGCTGCCCGAGGCGCCGGCGCCCGAGACCGCGGCCGATCCCGTTCCAGCGGGGATCCCGGCCGACCTCCTCATGCAGAGGCCGGACGTAAGGGCGGCAAGACACCGGCTCGAAGCGGCCCGTTTCCAGGTTGACGCCCGGCGCGCCGAGCTCCTTCCGACCCTCTCGTTCTCCGGCTCGATCGGGCTCCAGAGTTCCAAGGTCGACAGCCTGTTCAAGGTGGACCAGTGGTTCACCAATCTGGCGTCCAACCTGCTCGCGCCGGTCTTGCAGGGCGGCCGGCTGCGCAGCAACGTGGCACTGGCCGAGGCCCGGTTCGGCGAGTTCGCGGCGACTTACGGCCGCACCGTCGTGACCGCCGTCAACGAAGTCGAAACGGCTCTGGCCGTGCACGGGAACGAGGGCCGTCGCCACGCCTTGCTCGCCTCCCGCCTGGAAGAGGCCCGGGCGACGGAGAAGCTCCGCTCCCAGAGATACGAGGCGGGCATCGGGGGGTACGCCGACTTCCTCGACGCGCTCCTCACCCGCCTGAACGTCGAGTCCGCCCTGGCCGGCGCTGAGCGCGACCTCGCGCTCTCCCGGCTGACCGTCCACCGCGCCCTGGGAGGCGCCTGGACGCCAGCGGATTCGGCGAACGAAGTACCGGCAGCCCAGGCGCCGCCACAACCGCCGCCACAAACGGAGTAGGACCGGCAAATGAGTCGACTAACCGGCTTTCTCGTTGGCGGCGCGATACTGGTCGGGGCCACGGGTCTTGCCGTGTTCATGGTCTCCCAGCGGCCCGAACCGGAACGCGTACCGCCGCCCTCGCAGATCCCCTTCGCGATCACCGCCGCGGCGCAGGCCGGCGAGGGCGCGATCCCCGTGTTCGGGGCCGGGACGGTGCGGCCACGGGCTGAGATCGACATCGCCGCCGAGGTAAGCGGCAAGGTGGTCTGGGTCGATCCGGCGTTCCAGAGTGGCGGACGGGTGCGCGAGGGACAGGTGCTCTTCCGTATCGACGACGCTGACTACCGGCGCTACGTGGAGAAGGCGCGAGCGAACGTCGCGCTCCAGAGGGTCGAGGTGCTCAAGGTCAAGGAAGAAGCGCAGGTCGCGCGCAAGCAGTACGAGCAGTTCAAGGAACGCCAGGCGGAGAACGGAGCGGCTTCCGAAGCGAGTCCGCTCGCGCTCTGGCAGCCTCAACTCGAGGCGGCCGAGGCCGCCCTGGCCAGAGACGGCGCCACCCTTGCCGAAACCGCGCTGAACCTCGCGCGAACGGAAGTCAAGGCACCCTTCTCGGGCGTCGTGCGGACCGAGTCGGTCGACGTGGGGCAGTTCGTGGCGGCGGGCCGGGGAGTGGCGCGGCTCTATGCGTCCGACGCCGTCGAAGTCGTCGTGCCGCTCTCCGACCGGGAAGCGGCGCTCGTTCCCGGCCTGTGGGATCTGCGGGCTGGCGACGGCAACCGGGACGTGGCGGTTCAAGTCGTGGCGGACTACGGTGGCCGGCGCTACGACTGGGACGGGTACGTGGACCGCGTCGAAGGCGCGCTGGACGAGCAGACTCGCACCCTCGACGTGATCGTGCGGGTTCCGGAGCCCTACGGCAGCGGCGCGGCCCCGGACGCCGGCGAACCGCCGCTGCTGGTCGGCAAGTTCGTCGACGTGGAACTCGAGGGGATCGCGCCGGACGCCTGGTTCAGGATCAGGCGGCCGGCCCTCAGACCCGGTAACGAAGTCTGGGTAGTGCGCGACGACAGGGTGACGATTCTGCCGGTCACGGTCCTGCAGCGTGCCGACGACGAGGTGTACGTCACCGGCGCTCTCCAGCCGGGCGATGCCGCCATCGTCGGCGGGATCCAGGTCGGCACCGACGGGATGGAGGTCCGAACGGCAAGCGCGCAGCCGGAGTGACGACCAGGCGCTGGGCCATGCGGTACCTGGCGATCGAGTGCGTGCTGCTGGTTTCGCTACCCCTCGTCGGCTGCGGCGACGCCCAGTCCGGCGGGGATGGCGAGGGCTGGGTCCTCGTCTGGTCAGACGAGTTCGACGGCACGGCCCTGGACGCTTCCAGGTGGAACATCCAGACAAGCGACGGCACGGCCGAAGGCATACCCGGCTGGGGCAACAACGAGCTGCAGAGCTACCAGGCCGCCAACATCTCCGTGTCGGACGGCGTCCTCGTCATCACGGCTCGCGAAGAGGACGCCGGAGACGGTCATGCGTACACGTCCGGACGCATCAACACCGCCGGCAAGCTGGACACGACCTACGGTCGCATCGAGGCGCGCATCCAGGCCCCCGCCGGCCAGGGACTCTGGTCCGCGTTCTGGATGCTGCCCACCGACTCCGCGTATGGCAGGTGGGCCGCCGGCGGCGAGATCGACATCCTGGAGGTGTTCTCCCGCGATCCGGCCCCGTTCGCCCAGGCCGCGCTCCACTACGGGATGGCCTGGCCGCTCAACACCTTCGATCACAAGAGGTACGCGGATGTCGATCCCTCGGACGGCTTCCACGTCTACGCCGTCGAATGGGACGAGGAGGAGATCCGCTGGTTCGTGGACGGCGAGCACTTCTATACGGTCCGGCGAGACAGGTACTGGAACTACTACAGGGACGCCGAGACGAACGCCCACGTCTCCGGCGACGTTTCGGCACCGTTCGACCGCCCGTTCCACCTGCTGCTGAACCTCGCGGTCGGCGGCAATCTGCCGGGCCCACCCACGGAAAGCGCGCTACCCGGCGAACTCAGGGTCGACTACGTGCGCGTGTACCAATGCGGCATCAGCGTCTCGACCGGCGTTGGATGCGCCGATCTCCTCGATCGAACGTCCGCCGCGGTCATGCCGCCGGCACCGGCCGATGTCTACCGGACCGTCTACGACCTCTACGTGGACGCCGCGGGACCGCTCCACTTGCCAGGAGAGGAGGACGCCGTGACGCTCGACCTCGCCGTCCATGGCGTGAACGGAGCGCTTGCCGTCGCGGAAGTCGCACGCGCCGGTCGCGGGATGGTGATCGATGTCGCTACATCCGGTGAGGGCAGTTTCTCGATCCGCCCGGCCGACGAGGAGCGGCTGACGCTCTTCGGCGTGGGCAGCGCCTCCGAAACCGGAGGCTTCGCCGGCGAGCTGCAGTTCGACCTGTACGTGTTCGGCGACGCCACGGATACAGCGAGCAGCCTGAAGGTCAGGCTAGACAGCGGCTCCCTTGATGCTGGCGCCCTCGAACTGCCGTTCGCAACGCTCACTCCGGAGGAGTGGACGACCGTCACCGTTCCGATCGACGATATCGTCCGGAACCCCGCCCAACCTGGAGGACGCCCCGTCGACGTCGACCGCGTGCGGAACCTCTTCGCACTCGAACCAACGAGCTTCGCGCGCCTGCAGGTGGATAACATCCGTCTGATCTGCGGCCACGTCGTACAGGGCGGCTGCGGAATAAGGCAAGATCCCCGCAGATGAGTCAACGAACCGGCTGGGCCATCGGAGGCCTGATCCTGATCGGAGCCCTCGCCGCCGCCGCCTCGATGGTGCTGCTGAGGCCCGAGCCTGCCTCCAGGCCTCCTCCTTCGCTGGTCCCCTTCGCGCTGACGGCGCCGGTGGAGGCGGGGGAAGGCGCCATCCCGGTCCACGCCGCCGGCACGGTTCAACCGCGGGCGGAAGTCGACGTCACCGCGGAGGTCAGCGGAAAGGTCGTTTGGGTCGACCCTGCCTTCGAGAGCAGCGGACGCGTGCGCGAGGGACAACCGCTGTTCCGCATCGAAGACACGGACTACCGCAACAGGGTGCAGCAGGCGCGAGCCAACGTCGCGTTGCAGCGAGTCGAGGTGTTGAAGGTGGAGGAGGAGGCGGCCGTGGCGCGCTCCCAGTACGAGCGCTTCAGAGAGCGTCAGGGCAGCCAGGCGAACTCCGACACTCCCAGCCCCCTGGCCCTGTGGGAGCCCCAGCTTCAGGCTGCCCGAAGGGCCCTGGAGCGGGACGGCGCCGTCCTCAGGGAAGCGGCGTTGAACCTGGCGCGGACCGAGATCCGCGCCCCGTTCGACGGCATCGTCCGCTCCGAGTCGGTAGATGTCGGGCAGTATGTCGCTGCCGGCCAGAGCGTGGGCCGGCTCTACGCGTCCGGCTCGGTCGAGGTCGTGGTCCCGCTCTCCGATGACGCCGCCGCCCTGCTACCCGGCCTCTGGGATCTGCGGGCCGGCGAGGCGGACACCCGGATCGCGGCGCGCGTCATCGCCGAGTACGGCGAGGGGATCTACGCCTGGGACGGCTACCTGGATCGGGGCGCCGTCACCCTGGACGAACAGACACGGACCATCGACGTGATCGTTCGTGTTCCGAAGCCGTTCTCGAGCGGCTCACCGGTAGACGGCGACCCCGACTCCGGCACGGCTCCGCCTCTGCTGGTCGGCAAGTTCGTGGACGTTGAGCTTCAGGGCCTCGCCCCGGAACGGTACTTCAAGGTGCCGGACGCGGCGCTCAGGACCGGTGACGAGGTCTGGGCGGTACGGGACGGCAAGGTGAACATCGTGCCGGTGCAGGTCCTGCAGCGCTCCGACAACGTCGTGTACGTCACCGGAGCGCTCGAGGTGAATCAACCGGTCGTCACCGGCGGCGTCCGGCTCGCCACCGAGGGCATGGCCGTGCAGACGGCGGCGGGAGGCTCGTGAGACCAGGCGGGCCTGTGCCGCTTTCGGATTGGCGATAACCTCCGCCCATGGACGCTGACGGCACCTCCGAGGTTCTCTCCCGGTTGCGGGACGTGCTGCGCGAGAGCGCGGTCGAAGAGCATGACTGGGACGCGGTGGCTTCGGAGACGCCGATCGAGTCGCTCGGCTTCGATTCACTGACCATCCTCGATGTGCTGTACGACGTGGAGGAGGAGTTCGGGATCGCGCTCGATCCGAAGCAGGTCGTAAAGACCCGCACCGTCGGCGAGATCATTACGCTGCTGCAGCAGAACGGAGCCTGAGCGCAGCCTCCTGGGCCGGGTGCTCCACCTTCTCGAATACTGGGCGGCGCGGCTGGCGCTGTTCGGTGTTGATCTACTGCCGCCTGTCGCCGCTTCCCGCTGGGCTGCGGCGCTGGGCTCGCTGTGGTGGACCGCCGACCGGCCGCGGCGCCGCGTAGCGATCTCGAACATCCTGCGCGCGGGCGTGACCCATGACGCCACCGAGGCGCGGGCGATCGGCCGCGGCGCTTCCCGCCACATGGGTATGGTGCTCGTCGAGTCGATGAAGTCGTCGCTCGTGCTGGACGACCCGGAGCGGCTGCGGGTCGACATTCCCGGCGATGTGGAGACAGTGTTGGAGGATCCGGAACGCGGCCTGATCGTCGTCTCCGGGCACTTCGGCAACTGGGAGATCGCGGGCCAATGGCTGTCGCGCTACAAGCCGGTCGCGGGCATCTCCCGGCCGATGACCAACCCGCGGGTGCAGAAGCTGGCGCTCGAGCGGCGGCAGCGGGGCGCGTTTCGGATGATCCCGAAGTACGACCCGGATCCTGGGCGTTTCCTCAAGCTTCTCGGCGACGGCGAGATCCTGGCCCTGCTGGTCGATCAGCACGCCCGCCGGGGGATCGACGTGCCCTTCTTCGGCCATCCCGCGAAGACCCACACGACCGCCGCGATGCTGCACCTGGTCGCCCGGACGCCGCTGACTTTCCTGGTCTGCCGTCGAATGGCGCCGATGACTTTCGAGCTGAGCCTGTCGCCCCTGATCGAGCAGCAAAGGAGCGGCGACCGGAACGCGGACGTCGAGGCGATCGTCCGAACCCTGAACTCACTTCTGGAGGAAGCGATCCGCCGCGACCCGGAACAGTACCTCTGGGGCCACCGTCGCTGGCGCTAGTTCGGCTCCGGACTTCGGCGCTGGGCGATGCACTCGATCTCCACCGCGGCGCCCAACGCCAGGGTCGGCGACTCGATCGTCGCCCGGGCCGGAGGGCTGCCACCCAACACGGCGACCCAGGCCACGTTCATCTGCTCGAAGTTGGCCATGTCGGTCACGTAGACGGTGCACTTCGCCAGGTGGGCCAGGTCTGAGCCGGCCGCTTCGAGGATCGTCTCGATGTTCCGGAGCGCCTGCGTCGTCTGCGGGCCGATGCCGCCGGGCGCCAGGTCGAAGCTCTGGCCGACCGTGCCGAGCGTCCCGGCCACGAAGATCAGGTCACCGACGCGGGTCGCGTGCGAGAACGCTTCGAGCCGGGGCAGTTCGTCGGTGTTGATGCGGGGCGGCTGGGCGGCGGCCGGCGACAGGGCTGCCAAACAGGCACCCAAAACGAGTGAGGGAATCGAAGCTCGGGCAGGGAGATGAAGCATGGCGGGCAGTCTAGCGGCGGGCCAACTGGCTGCCGGGACCGATCGGTCGGCTAGCCTCGAGCGTCTATGGCGCAGCGGTACCGAGGAAGCCGGCTCAGCCTGCTAGTCACTCTGTGGCTTGCGGCGACGCCTGTCCTTCCCGCGGAGCAAGACGCCGCCGAGGCCGACAGGGAGCCGCCCCACGGCTCGGCCCCACAAGGTAACTTCGGCGAAGAGATCGACGTCATCGGTCTCGCTCCTCTCGACCACCTCGGCGAATCGCCGGACCACGTGCCGTGGACCGTCCATCGTGTCGCGCCGAAAGCGCTCGACTTGGCGGCTGTGTCCGGTGTCGGCGCCCTGCTCGAGGCGGAACTGCCCGGCATCAGCCTGGCGCCGGCGCAGGGGAGCGCGCTGCAGTCCGACGTGCTCTACCGGGGCTTCGGGGCGTCGCCGCTCCTGGGCGCGAACCAGGGCCTCTCGGTCTACGAGGACGGGGTGCGCGTCAACGAGGTCTTCGGCGATGTCGTGGCCTGGGATCTGGTGCCGACGTTCGCGGCGGAACAGGTGGAACTCCTGCCTGGCGCGAACCCGATGTTCGGCCTGAACACGCTCGGCGGGGCGCTCGCCCTGAACACGCGCAGCGGCTTCGACTCGGAGCGAGTCGACCTGACGCTCGAGGCCGGTTCCTTCGGCCGCCGGGCGGGCGAGTTCGGCGCCGGCGGCGCACTCGGTGCCGACGACGAGTACGGCTGGTTCGTCGGCGGTCGCTCCTTCGAGGAGGACGGCTGGCGCGACTTCTCGCCCAGCTCGCTGCGGCAGGCGCTGGTGAAGCTCTCGCATCGCGGCGAGCGCGAGCGGATCGACTTCGCGGTTGGCGTGGCGGACAATGACCTGATCGGAAACGGCGTGACGCCGGTGGAACTGCTGGCAATCGACCGCGCCGAGGTCTTCACGCATCCGGATCAGACCTGGAACGAGTTGTTCTTCCCACGGCTGCGGATCGGCCGGATGATCGGACCGGGGCTTGAACTCGAGGCGCAGGTCTACCTTCGCGCGAACGACGTCGCCACCTACAACGCGGACGCCTTCGAGGGCGACGACGACGATGACGACGATGACCACGGTCACGACGACGACCATGATGACGACGACCACGATCACGACGACGACCACGAGGATCACGACGACGTTCACGACGAGTTCGACGCGGTCAACAACCAGAGCCGCACCGAGCAGGAAGGCCTTGGCGCCTCGATCCAGATCTCCGGTCTGACTGGTTCGGGCCGCTGGCTCGCCGGCGCCTCGTGGGACGGCGGGCGCGCCGACTTCGCCTTCGAGACGGAACTCGCCTCGCTCACGGACACCAGGACGACGATCGGCAGCGGCATGCTGCTTCCCGGTTCCGAAGTCGGACTGAGAGCCGACACCGGCCACGCCGGCCTGTGGGCGCTGCGGCACTGGACGACTGCCGGCGACCGGCTGACCTGGACCCTGCAGGCCCGCTACAACGACAGCCGGATCGAGCTCAACGATCAACTGGGCACGGCGCTGGACGGCAATCACGGCTTCTCGCGGCTCGTGCCCTCGGCGGGCTTCGTCCGGGAGTTGCGAGGAAACGGAAGTTCGTCGATGCTCCTGTTCGGCAACGTGTCGCAGTCGTCCCGCGTGCCGACGCCGGTCGAGCTCACCTGCGCCGATCCGGACGACCCGTGCCGGCTGCCGAACGCCTTCGTCGCCGACCCGCCGCTCGACCAGGTGGTGACGACCAGCGCCGAACTCGGTCTGCGCGGAGGCGGCCGTTTGCTGCGGTGGAGCGCGGCACTGTTCCACAGCGACAGTCGGGACGACATCATCTTCGTCTCGAGCGGCGCCGGCACCAGCGCCGGCTACTTCACGAACGTCGACGCGACCCGGCGGCAGGGGCTGGAGCTGTGGCTGCGCGGCAGCCACGGCCGGCTGAACTGGGATGCCTCCTACACCCTGCTCGACGCGACCTTCCAGGACCACCTGACCCTGTCGAGCCCGCCGCATCCCCTGGCCGAGGACGGGGAGATCGAGGTCGAGCCAGGGGACTTCCTGCCCGGCGTGCCGCGCCGGCAGTTCAGGGCCGGCGCCGACCTGAGGTTGGGCGACCGTGTGGTGCTGGGGGCGCGGCTGCTCGGCGACTCGACCCGCTACCTGCGAGGCGACGAGGCGAACCTGCTGGAGCCGGTCGGCTCGGCGTGGCGGGGCGACCTCTGGAGCCGCATCGAACTCACCTCTTCGCTCGACCTCGATCTCGAAGTGTCCAACGTGACGGACCGCGAGTACGCGACGTTCGGCGCTCTTGGCGAACCGGACGAGGTGCTCGGCGACGGCTACGAGGATCCGCGCTTCCTGAGCCCTGCCGAGCCGCGCGCGTTCCGCGCGTCGCTACGGTTTCGACCCTGAAGCCGGGACCGATGGGCCCGCGCTCTGCTGATAGTGTGCCGCCGGTGCGCGAGAAGGACGGTCGTTCAGTGGGGGGCAGGGCGCTTACCCTTGCTTTCGCTCTCGGGGCGTTCGCCGCGCAACCCGGCACGGCGCAGGACTGTGAGCCCGAGAGAGCCGAGGGCCCGGTAACGATCGAATCCTGCGAGATCGACGGCACTGAGTTCCGCCTGTTCCGGGCCGACGTGGTCGTAGAGGGGTCGATCCCCTCGGCGATCGCGATGCTGGAGGATGCCGACGCCTGTCCCGAGTGGCAGGGAATCTGTGAAGAGGAAACCGCGACGTCTCTGGAGCAGCCGTTTCAGTCCCTGCGCAACCGCATCTCCGGCTCGGGAATCTCGAGGCGCGTGACGATCGTCCGTTCGGGCTGGCTACGCACGAGCGACGGCCGCGTGATCAACGACATAGTCGGCGCGGATGATCTGGCGCCCGAGTTCGAGGGCAGGCGCGTGCTCTGCATGTACGTGAGGTGGATCCTGACCCCGGGCGACGAAGAAGGGACAGTCAAGGTCGTCCAGGACACCGTCAGCGACCCGCAAGTCCCGGGGGGCCTCGGACGGATGCTCGCCAACCGGGGCGCCATGAACGCGATGATGGAGACCTTCACGAACTTCGGCCCGCAGCTCGCCGACGCGCGGTACGCGAGCGGACCGGACATCGCGTCCCTTCCGCTCGTGGAAGAGGAGCTGCCGGACCTCGGCGAGGAGTTCGTCGCCTGTCAAGCGGCGCGGCAGTAGCCGCTCGCCGGCGTAGTCGCGTGAGCCGCCGCCGGACCATCACAAGAGCGGCGGTCCTCACGCTGGCCGCGCTGTTCCTGTCGTCGGGCCTGTGGGCGCACGGAGTCGCCGACCAGGACGAGCTCTTCCTGACCAACAACGAGGGTCTGGCGGTCGGGCCCTACATGTACCTGGGCGCCAAGCACATGGTCACCGGGTACGACCACCTGGCGTTCCTGGCCGGAGTCATCTTCTTCCTCTATCGGTTCCGCGACATCGCGCTCTACGTGACGCTGTTCGCGGTCGGCCACAGCGTGACCCTGCTGGTCGGGGTGCTCGGCGGCATCCACGCGAATCCGTTTCTCATCGACGCGATCGTCGGCCTGTCGGTGGCCTACAAGGCGTTCGAGAACCTGGGCGGGTTCCGGGCTCTGGGGGTCCAGATCGACACGCGGGCGGCCGTGCTCGTGTTCGGCCTGTTCCACGGTTTCGGTCTGGCGACCAAGCTGCAGCCGGTCGAGATCTCGGGAAGCGGCCTGGTCGGGAACATCATCTCCTTCAACGTGGGCGTCGAACTCGGGCAGTTCGCCGCCCTCGCCATCATCCTGCTTAGCTTCAACCTCTGGCGAGCCAGCGGCCGATTCCAGTCTCACGGCTATGCCGCGAACGCGGTGCTGATGACGGCCGGCTTCCTGCTGGTCGCCTACCAGTTGACGGGGTACTTCATGTCATGACGGATTCCTCTCCCGCACCGGGCGGCGATCTCGGAACGCCGGCGCCTGGCAAGCTGCTGAAGACCCTCGCGATCACGCTCGCCGCCGCGGCGGTCGTCTTCGTAGTCGTCATCCTGCCGGCCGAGTACGGCATCGACCCGACCCGGATCGGCGGCCTGCTCGGCCTCGACCGGCTCTACGAGGCGGCCGGCACCGAGCCGATGGCCGAGGCCGAGGAGGGCCTCTCGGCCCAGATGACCGGCAACCGTGAGCTACGGGCCGAGACCGTCACGATCGAGATCGGCGCCAACGAACAGATGGAGTACAAGCTGCAGATGATCGAGGGGATGACGATCGTCTACTCCTGGCAAACCGACGGCGGAACGCTCTACTCGGACTTCCACGCCGACCCGTTCAACGACCTCGACGACGAGCCGGTCCGCTACGCCGAGGAGTTCGACGTCACGGGCGGCCGCGGCGGCCTGACCGCGGGCTACTCCGGCAACCACGGCTGGTTCTGGCTCAACGAGAGCGACTCGCCGGTCACCATCGAACTCGACGTGCGCGGCTTCTTCACGAACATGCGGGAGATCGGCCGAGCGCCGGCCGGCACCGAACACCTGGACTCGGAGGCCTACGAATGAAGCTCTACTGGTGCCCTCAGACGCGCTCCAGCCGCGCCGTCTGGATGCTCGAGGAGGCAAGCGTCGACTACGAGCTCGTGCACGTCGACGTCACGAAGCCGGAGCGGACTCCGGAACACCTGGCCGCGAGTCCGATGGGCAAGGTGCCCGCGCTCGAGGACGGCGACGTGAAGATGTGGGACTCGGCTGCAATCTGCCTCTACGTCGCCGACCGTTACGCCTCCGGCCGGCTGGCGCCGGCGCTGGACGATCCGCTCCGCGCCCGCTTCGTGCATTGGCTGATCTACTCCGCGGCGATGATCGAACCGGCGATGTTCGAGTCGGGCCTCCGGACCGTCGTGCCCGAGGAGCACCAGGCGGAGGCCTTCAACCCCGGCCGGCTGGGCTGGGGCAGTTTCGCCAAGACGATCGAGGTATGGGAGAACGGGCTGGGCGACGGCCCGTGGATCCTGGGCGACGAGTTCAGCGCCGCCGACGTGATGCTGGGCAGCAGCGCCGTCTTCCTGCGCATGTTCGGGATGCTCCCCGAGTCGCCGGTGCTCGAGGCCTACGGCGACCGCTGCATGGCCAGGCCGGCGTTCCAGAAGGCGCAGGCGGCGGAGGTTCCCGGCTGAGCGACCGATGAGCGAGGCCGGCGACCCGATAGTCCGTGGCGGTCCGATCGCCTTCATGGCGAGCAATCCCATTGCCGCCAACCTCCTCATGGTCTTCCTGCTGTTCGCAGGACTGCTGGCGGCGGGCGACCTCGTCCAGGAGATGCTCCCGGACGCGTCGCTGGATCGCGTCCAGGTCATGGTCCCGTACCCGGGCGCCGCCCCGCAGGAGGTCGATGAAGCAATCGTCCGCAAGATCGAGGAAGAGCTCGGGTCCCTGGACGGCGTCAAGCGGATCGAGGCCTCCGCCTCCGAAGGGCTTGGAACGGTCACCGCCGAGTTCAAGAGCGGCACCGACATCGATCGCGCTCTCAACGAGGCCAAGGCGCGGGTGGATCGCATTCCCAGCTTCCCCGCGGGAGCGGAACGGCCCGAAGTGCGCGAGGTGACGAGCCGGCAGAGCGTCATTCGCCTCCTGGTTCATGGCGACGTGCCGGAACGGACGCTCAAGGAGCTGGCGTACGGCATCGAGGATGGCATCGCGGCGCTTCCCGAAGTGTCCTACGTGGATACCAGCGGCTTCCGGGAGTACGAGATCTCGATCGAGGTCCCGTCGCACCGGCTCCGGGCCCTGGGGCTGACCCTGAGTGACATTGCCGTTGCCGTGCGGCGAGGCTCGATGGACCTCTCAGCGGGCAGCCTCTCGACGGGCGGGGAGGAGATCCGGGTCCGGACGATCGGCCAGAACTACGAGCAGTACGACTTCGAGGACATCATCGTGCTGTCCCGCCCCGACGGCACGTCGCTTCGCCTGGGCGACATCGCCGACCTGCGCGACGGCTTCGCCGACACCGACCTGATCACGCGCTTCAACGGCAACCGGGCCATTCGCGTCGACGTCACCCGCACCGCGGACGAACAGGTGTTTGAGATCTCCGAAGCGGTCAAGGCCTATCTGGCGACGGAGGTGATCCCCGCTCTTCCGGCCGGCGTCGGCGTCGAGATATGGCGGGACGACTCGACGCTGGTCGCCGGCAGCCTGTCGGTCCTGATCGAGAACGGCGTCCTGGGGCTCCTTCTCGTCTTTCTCGCCCTGACGTTCTTCCTGGAAATCCGCCTCGCGCTATGGGTGGCCGCGGGGCTGGCCGTCGCGCTGGTGGGAACGCTGTGGGGCATGCAGATGCTGGGCGTCTCCATCAACATGTTCTCGATGATGGCCCTGGTGCTCGCGCTGGGAATCGTCGTGGACGACGCGATCGTGGTGGGGGAGAACATCTTCGCGGGACGAAGACGGGACCGCGACGGGCTGACGACGGCGATTCGGGGCGCGCAGCGGATGAGCACTCCGGTCATCTTCTCCGTGCTGACCACCGTGACGGCCTTCTGCGCCCTGCTGACCGTCCCGGGCTCCACCGGCAAGATCATGAGAAGCGTGCCGCTGGTGGTCATCATCATCCTGATGATTTCGCTGGTGGAGTCGCTGCTGATTCTTCCCCGTCATCTCTCGCATCTGCCGCCGCCCGGACGAACCGCGTCGACGTGGGCCGGGCACCGGTTGTTGCGGATTCAGCGCGCCGTGGACCGGGGTCTGCAGTGGCTGATCGACGGCCCGCTGGACCGGGGCCTTCGTCTCGCGACGGACCATCCGCCCATCGTGCTGGCGACGGCCGCGGGCGCGGTCCTGCTCGTGACCGTCCTCATCGGTTCCGGGTTGGTCAGGGTGGAGTTCCTGCCGCAGGTGGAAGGCGATGTCATCGCGGCGAACTTCGAGTTGCCGACCGGATCACCGGCGGACCGGACCGCGGCGATCGGCGAGCTGGTGGAAGAGACGGGGCGCCGCTTGGCGGAGCGGCTTGCGAGCGAGCATCCAGGCAGCGCCGCCGCGGACGAGTGGAACAGTGCCATTACCGTCGGCGAATCCGCGGAGCTCTTCAATCCGCTGCGCGGCGACCGGGCGTCGGTTCCGCGCAGCCATGTCGGCGCGGTCCAGTTCGCGCTCCCGGAGGGCGCCGCCGTTCCAGCCAGTGAGTTCGAGCAGTTGTGGCGGGAGGAGACCGGCACCGTGCAGGGACTGAGGCACCTCGTGTTCTCTTCGGGTGCGCTCGAACTCCCGCCGCCCGTCTACCTGGAACTCTCGCATCCCGATTCCGTCGAGCTGGAGGCGATCGCCCAGGAGTTCGTGGAGGAGCTACAGAAGGTCGACGGCGTGTTCGATATCCGCACGAATCAGGACGACGGATTCAGGGAGATTCAACTGGAGCTCAAGCCGCCGGCACGGACGTTGGGGCTGACGCTGGAGGACCTGGCGCACCAGACGCGATCCGCCTTCTTCGGCTCCGAGGCCCTCAGGGTGCTGCGCGGCCGCGAGGACATGCGGGTGTACCTCCGGCTGCCGGAGCAGGAGCGGAGTTCGATCGCGGACCTCGAACGGTTCGTCGTGCGCACGCCCGGCGGCTCCGAAGTGCCGTTGAAGCACGTCGCTTCCGCCGAGTTCGTCCGATCCTCCACCGCGATTCACAAGGTCGACGGTCGGCGCGTAGTGACGGTCACGGCGAACGTGGACCCGGACGTCGTTACCGGCCAGTTGATCACTCCTGCCCTGGAGCGGGACATCCTGGCCCCGCTCGCGGCCGAGCACCCGGGCTTCGGCTACGGAGTCGGCGGGGAGCAGAGGCAGCAGCGAGAGATCATCGGCGCCCTGTCGGGCTCGATGCTGGTCGTGTTCATCATCATCTTCGCGCTGATCGCCATCCCCTTCGGGTCCTGGTCTCAACCGCTCATCATCATGGCCGCCATTCCTCTGGGCCTGGTCGGCGCCGTCGCGGGCCATCTGCTTCTGGGCCTCAGCTTCGGCTTCATGTCGGTGCAGGGCCTGGTCGGCTGTACCGGAGTCGTCGTCAACGACTCGCTGGTGATGATCACCTTCATCAACGAGAAGAGAAGCGCCGGCCTGGGGGCGCAGGAGGCGATCATCGCCGGCGCCAAGGCCCGCGTCCGATCGATCCTCCTGACTTCGGTGACCACATTCGTCGGCGTCGCTCCGCTCGTCTTCGAAACGGACGCCGCGACCGTCCACCTGGTTCCGCTGGCGGCGGCGCTCGGCTTCGGCATCCTGATCGCCACGCCGCTACTCATGCTGGTCGTTCCGGCACTGGCGATGCTGCACGTGAACCTTCAGACCGGCCTTCGCATCGCGACGGGCGCCGGCGCAGCCGAGAGTCAGCCGGAAGTCGCCTGACCGCTACGGAGAGCGCCTCTACCCAAGGGGCGATTCCAACGGAATCGCCCTTCTACCCCAAGGGGCGATTCCAACG
>VYDI01000035.1 GCA_009843505.1 Holophagales bacterium
GAACCCACCGCGAAACCCCGCTTGACAAGATGGATACTTGCCTCCAGCCCGCTGGCACCCTTCCCCCCGGACCGCCGCAGGCTCGACGCCCTGCCGTGAACGTGGCCGCCGCTACTCGACGCCGGTTCACACTGGGTGCGCCGGCGTCCTCGCCGGCCGGGAGAAACGGCGAGGCGAAGCCTCGCTCCTTACAGAGTGGCGTGGCCCGCGACCAAGGTGATCCAGATCAGAGGCAGAACGACCAGCGAACCCAGAAAAAGGGTCCGGGCGCGTGCGCGGCTGCGGTCGGATGCAAACCGCATGGCGAACAGAACGAAGACACCGCTGAAAGCGGCAGCCGCAATGGCGAACCTCAGAGGGGTCAGGCCGACCGCGGCGGCAAGTGTGCTCAGGACGACCAGCAGCAAAGCCCAGGACAGGGACTCCAGGGCCGTGCGGCGACCGCTCGAGTCGGCGACTGCCAGCACCTTGAAGCCCGCTCGGGCGTAGTCGTCGCGGTGGAGCCAGGCCAGCGAGTGGAAGTGCGGGAGTTGCCAGGCGAAGACGATGCCGAAGAGGAGCCAGGCTTCGACGGTCAGGGTGCCGGTCGCGGCGGTCCAGCCGATGACCGGCGGCAAGGCGCCGGGAACGGCTCCGACGAGGACGGCAAGCGACGTCCTGCGCTTGAGCGGCGTGTAGATCCAGGCGTAGCTGACGAGGGTCGTCAGAGCCACGACTGAGGAAAGCGGGTTGGCGCCGAGGGCGAGGACGGCGAGGCCCGCGATGCTCAGAACGGCGGCGAACAGCTGGCCCGCCGCCGGCGAGATGCCGCCCAGGGGGAGGGGCCGGGAGCGGGTGCGAATCATCAGGGCGTCGAGGTCTCGCTCGGCGACCTGGTTGAAGGCGGCGCCGCCCGCCGCGACGAGACCGGAGCCGATCAGGACGGAGAGGAGCACTCCCAGGTCGAGCGCGCCGGCTCCGAGGTAGTAGCCGATGCCGACGGTGGCAACGGCCAAGGCATTGAGCCGCGGCTTGGCCAGCGCCACCCACAGGGCGACGCGGTTGCGCAGGGTACTGGCCGCAGACTGGGTGCGCCGGCGTCCTCGCCGGCTGCCGCCGGAGGCGGCCAGGGAAACGCGCCGGCCATCAGGCCGGCGTCCGCTTCGACGCGGCCAGAACCCTGCGAGCGTCACGCCGGGACCCGCCCGGGGGCGTCGCCAGTGCTCGGCCCGAAGCGGCTCGCCCGGATCGCCGAAGCGTCGCCGAACCAGGCGCGGTGCACCCGGAGCGCCAGCGCCACCGATACGACCCACAGCAGGCCGCCGGTCGCCACGTGCGCCGTGTTGATGTGCGGCTGCAGGCCGCTCCAGACGGTCCATGCGCCCAGGCCGACCTGAGCCAGCAGCACGGCGCCCAGGAGCAGGGCCGGGCGGGCGAGTTCCGGCCGGCGCCGATGGACCCTGAGGACGCGCACGATCAGGGCCGCCGCTGCGACGGTCACGGCGACGGCGCCCAACCGGTGCGCGAAGTGCAGCGAGATGCCCAGGCTCCACTCCGGCGGGAACAGCCGGCCGAAGGCCAGCGGGAAGTCCGGGATGGCGAGCCCGGCGTCGTTGTGACGCATCGTCGCGCCAAGGAGGATCTGGAGGTACACGAGAGCCGGAACAGCCAGCGCGAGCCGCGCCAGGAGTGGGTCGTCCAGCGGTTCCGAGCGCCCGAAACGCGCTCGCCAACCCGCCGACGTGAAGATGCCCAGGCTCACGACGAGGGCGAAGAAGAGCTGGGCCAGACCGGCATGGCTGATGGAGATCGGTTTCGGCAGGAGGTAGATCACCGTGATGCCGCCGAGCAGGCCCTGCGCGATGACCGCGGCGAGCGCCGTCCAGGCCAGCCGACGCACCCAGGCGCGGCTCTCGACGCGCCAGGCCCACACCGCCAGACCGATCGTCATCAGGCCGACCACACTCGCGATCAAGCGATGACCGTGCTCGTAGAGGATGCCGCCCACCATCTTCGAGAACGGGAAGGAGAACATGAAGTAGCCGTACGTGTTCGGCCAGTCGGGAACGGCGAGTCCCGAGTCGGTGCTCGTGACCAGGCCACCGGCCGCGATCAGCAGCAGGGATGCCGCGGCGAGCAGCCGGAGGTAGTAGTGCAGCCAGCGCACGACCGGCGCACTCTATCTCCGCCGGCCGGCCCCTTCCAGACCCTTCCGACCGGCCACAATACGCCGCCCGAGCCGACTCAGCCGACGACCTTCTGCCGGCGCAATTCGTCGATTTCGGCGGCGGTCATGCCCAACGCCCCCAGCAGGTCGTCGGCGCCCTCGCCCAGGGCCGGCGACGGCGCGACCGGCGCCGGCGGTGTACCCGAGAACTTCGCCGCCGGACGAGGCACCCTCATGCGACCGACCTGCGGATGATCGACCTCCCGCAGCAGCTCGTTCTCGACCACCTGCGGGTCGGTCAGCACCTCGTTGCGGGTCAGGATCGGCGCGCAGGGCACGTCCTCGGCTTCGAGCGCGGCGATCCACTCCGCGGAGGTGCGCTGCCGCATGACGTCGCCGACCATGCCCAGGCGCGAGTCCGCGTTCGAGATCCGTCCCGCCGCCGTGTTGTACCGCTCGTCCTCCAGCCATTCGAGATGGCCGGTGGCTCTCGCCATGCCTTCCCACTCGGCGTCGGAGATCGTGGACGCCGTGATGTAGCCATCGGCGGTCTGGTAGATCAGGTCGCTGGTCGACCCGGGGCGGCCGTGCGCGACCTCGCCGCCGACCAGGATCTGGCGCACGAAGCCCTCGGGCCAGGTGAAGGAGATCGTCGCGTCGAGCATGGCGAGTTCGAGGTGTTGACCCTCCCCCGTCCGTTCGCGGGCCAGCAGCGCCGCAGTGATCGCCTGGGCCGCGGTCAGGCCGGTTACCTTGTCCGGGATGATCGTCCGCACCATCTTCGGCTCACCGGTGACGCGATCGGCCTGGATGTCGGCGAAGCCCGACAGGGCCTGGATGATCGGGTCGTAGACGCGCTTCTGGGCGTACGGCCCTTCCTGCCCGAAGCCACTGATCGAAACGTAGACGAGACGAGGGTTCAGATCGCGAAGGCGATCGGCGCCAAGCCCCAGCTTGTCGACCACGCCGGGGCGGAAGTTCTGGACGAAGACGTCGGCGGTGCCGACCAGGTCGAGCAGGATCCCGATGCCGCGTTCGTGCTTCAGGTCGAGGACGAGGGACCGCTTGCCCCGGTTGATCGTCGCGAACCCGGCCGTGACGCCGCCACGCTGGGGTCCCAGCCGGCGCATGATGTCGCCGCCCGGCGGCGCCTCGACCTTGATCACTTCGGCGCCCTGATCCGCCAGCAGCATGGTGGCGATCGGTCCCGAGACCATCGTCGCCAGTTCGATCACCCGAAGGCCGTCGAGCGGACCCATGGCGGCGCAGGGTAGCAGCTACTACATCTCCCGCAACAGGAGGTTCACGGTCAGAGACTGCCGAGGATTCAGAGTGGTCTCGAACGCCTCACTTACCTCCCAACTGTCCGGGGTGAAGCGCCGGGCCGAGATCCTCACCCAGCCGGGCGGAACGCCGCGAGCGGAGTAGGAGCCGTCCTCGCCGGCGGTCGCCTGGTGAACGAGCTGCCCGTCCGCGGACTCGAAGCGGACGATGGCGCGCTCCGCCGGCTGACCCGTGGACGCGCTCAGCACACGGCCCTGGACGACGGTGTCGGCGAGTTCCAGAACCAGAGGCTCGTCCGCCGGCACGTCGATGTCGTGGAAGAACTGAATCAGCTCGTAGTCAGGCGCGACCACGTCGACCCGCCAACCCTCCCGACCCGGCAGCGCGCCCCTGAACCAGCCCTCGGCATCGGTCCGGAAGGTCAAGTCCGGCGAAGTCTGCCGGCCGCCGAAGAACACGAGGCCGGTTACCGGCACCTCATCCAGCGTCAGGCGGCCGACCACCGGGACGAGGTCAAGTTCCACGACCGCTGCCCGGTCGGTCACGACCTCGAGATAGTCGAGGCCGCCGAAACGCCCACCCGCCTCGTCGGCAATCTCCACGCTGAAGGCGCCGCTGCCCGGTACGTGGAACAGCGCCCGGCCGTTCTCGACGACGGCCCTCTGCTGGGAGTACTCCCCGGGGCGGTACTGGCGCCAGAACCCGGCCGGGTCCTCCGGCTCGATCTGCTTCAGCCGAGCGACCCAGTGGCTGTCGTAGGGCGGATCGGCAGGCAGCACGGAGACCTCCAGGAGGTGACTTCGCATGAGCGGGACCCGCTTCCGGGGGAACATCTCGGCGTTCCTCTGGAGGGTGTAGGGACCCGCGCGCGCGGCCACCCGGCTGTCGCAGTCCACCTGGATCCAGTGGTGGCCGGGACCCAGTCCCGGCGCCTGGAAGAAACCGTCCCGGGCCACTTCCACCGTCGTCACGACGTCCTCGAGACCGGTCGTCCAGAACGCGGGATCCGCCTTCGCCACGTGGACGACGCAGCGCTCGATCAACTCCCTGAAGCCGGGCCCCGCGGCGACGAAACCGGCCAGACTGGCGCCGGGGACGAGCCTCTGGTCGCCCATGCGAAGCTGCCGCCGGCCGAACAACGGCGTCTCCCAGCGGTACTCCGGCGAGTGTCCGGGCAGCCAGAACACGATGTGAACCAGGGTGCCCGGCAAGTCGCAGGACCAGCGGCCGTCGTCCGCCACCGGGCACCGGATCCTCGCTCCCTTCAGGCTGAAGCGCGGGTCAATCCGCTCGGAGTCGACGTCGCCGAGAAGGATCAGGATTTCCGAAACCGGACGCCGCGGACCGACCACCCGCCCCGAACCGGAAACCGCCGGGAAGACGGGCACCTCGAAAACCGGCACGACCGAGGGGGCCGGCTCTTCACTCCCGTCACCCTCCGGCCGCGGTTCGCCTGGATCGTCCGGCCCCAGGTCGGGATCGATGTAGACCTCGCGACCCCAGAAGCCGCCGCCGGGCGCCGGCCGGACGTTCCAGGGTCCGGGCTCGAACAGAAACACCTGGAACGGCTGATCGCTGACCACGGGTAGTTCCTGCTCGGCGCCGTCCGCGTTCCTGGCCACGAGCGTCACTTCGGCCGAGACGGTCCGGTAGGCGACCGCCTTCAGCACGACAGGAGCCACTTCGTCCGCCGTCCGGCCGGCGGGTCCGTCCGGTTCCTGGGCATGGGAAGCGGCGACCCCCAGGACAAGGCTCAAGCCGAGAACCGTGCCGATCACGCCCCGCCGTCGTTCGCTCATCCCCGCTCCACCCGCTACGGCAGCGTCATCACCAGAGGCTTCTTGCGAGTGACTACGATCGTGTGCTCGAACTGGACCGTCGTCGTTCCGGGCCTGTTGAGCAGCGTCCAGCCGTCCTTCGCGGTCTTCGCCTGTTCGCGGCCGTTGGTCAGGAACGGCTCGATCGTCAGCACCATCCCGTCGTGCAGGAAGCGGTCGTCGTTCGGGTCGTCGAAGCCGGGCACGAACTTCGGGTCCTCGTGGAGCGAGCGGCCGATGCCGTGCGAGCCGAGGTTTCGGATCAGGCCGAAACCGGCCCTGGTCGCCGTCTCCTCGATCGCGCGGCCGATGTTCCGCAGGCGCCGCCCGTGGCGAGCCTGCTGCATCGCGGAGCGCAGCGCCCGCCGGGTGGCCGAGATCATGCGCCGCCGCTCTTCACTCACCGGCGGCACCGGGTACGCCGCGCCGGTGTCGCTGAAGTAACCGTCGAGTTCGAGGGACACGTCGATGTGGACCAGGTCGCCCGCCTCGATCCGCCGCTTGCCGGCGATGCCGTGCGCGACTTCCTCGTTGACGCTGATGCAGGTAGCGGCCGGGAAGTCGTAGCAGAACTCGGGCGCCGACCGCGCGCCACGCGCCTCCATATACTCGCGACCGATCAGGTCCAGCTCGGCGGTCGTGATGCCCGGCTCGAGCGCCTCGCCCATCCGCGCCAGACACCGGGCCGCGACTCTCCCCGCCCGGCGCAGGGCCTCCAGCTCTTCGCGGCCGCCGATCGTCATCTCACACCAGCAGCGGGTCGGCGATGACCTCGACCGTGGCCGGCCCATCGTGGTCCAGCGCCCGCTCGAGCGTGTCGTCGAGTTCGCCGGCGTCCTCGACCCGGATGCCGAGGCCGCCGCAGTTCGTGACGAACTCGGCGAAGTTGGGATTCGTCAGATCGGTCATCCAGACCGGTAGCTCGATCGCCCGCTGCTCCTTCGAGATCTTGCCGAGTTCGCTGTTGTTCAGCAGCACATGGGTGATGTTCATTCGATGGTGGACGGCGGTCATTACCTCCCCCAGATACTGGCCGAAGCCGCCGTCGCCGGTGATGGCCACGACCGGCCGGCCGGCGAACCGCTCGTCGGCCGTCCGCGTCGCCGCCCAGGCGCCCATCGCCGCCGGATAGCCGAATCCGATCGACCCGAGATACCCCGACATCAGGACGGCCTGTCGCCGGCACTCGAAGTAGCGGCCAAAGGAGTACGTGTTGTTGCCGACGTCGACAGCGATGATCGCGTCCTCGGGCAGGCGCCGGTTCAGCGCCGCGAACACGGCGGCGGAACTCACCCCGGCCTCTCCGCCATCCGCGAGACGGCGTTCCTTCTCGAGCCGCCAGATCCGCCAGCGCTCGGCGACCTCCGGCCGCTGGTCCACGGTGTCGGCGGCGCCGTCCCCGAGCGCCTCCGCGAACAGCCGCGCGGTGATCCCGATCTCGCCCCAGACCGGCACGTCGACGGCGTGGAACTTGCCGAGGGCCATCGCCTCGAAGTCGACCTGGATGACCGGCTTGAAGGTTGTGATTCCGGTGTGGTTCGAGAACGAGGCGCCGAAGACGATCAGCAGGTCGCTCTCGTTCATGAACCAGCTCGCGACCGGCGTGCCGCTGCGGCCGAGGACGCCGCAGCCGAGGGGGTGATCGTCGGAGATCAGGCCCTTCGCCTTGAAGGTCGTCACCACCGGCGCGTTCAGCCGCTCCGCAAGAGCCTTGACGCCGTCCATCTCGAACCGGGCGCCGTGGCCGACGATGATGACCGGCCTGCGAGCGCGGCGGATCAACTCCAGGGCGCGTTCCGTTGCCTCGGGTGGCGGAGTGATTCCGGAGGGAGTCAGACGGCCCTCTGGCGACCCGGCCGGGGCATCCGAAGGCAGCGTCTGGACCTCGTCCGGGAAAATGAGATGCGCCACGTCGCGCTTGAGGATCGCGTTCTTGCAGGCCAGGTTCGCCAGTTCGACGTGCCGACTGTCCCGGTAGACGGCGTGGCTCATCGTGGCGACCCCGGCGAAAGCGGCTGAGAGGTCGACCTCCTGGAACGCCCCGGGACCCAGGACCTGGGTGTCCACCTGGCCGGTCAGCGCCAGGATCGGCGCCCGGTCCATCCGCGCGTCCCACATGCCGGTGAGCAGGTTCGTGGCGCCCGGCCCGGCGATCGTCAAACAGGCAGCGGGCCGGCCGGTCAACTTGCCATAGGCCGAGGCGGCAAACGCCGCCGCGCCCTCATGGCGGACACCGACGTACTGGAGGGCGCCGGCCTCGCACTGCGCCCGGATCGCGTCGGCCAGTCCGAGGTTCGAATGGCCGACCATTCCGAAGACGTGGGTCATCCCCCAGTTGACAAAGGTCTCGACCATCGCGTCGCTCACCGTGCGCGGTCGCTCGACCTCTTTCTCCAGACCGACATAGATGCCGTCGCCGCGGACCTCGACCGCGTAGGTCGGCACCCGCTCGTCGTAGCCCGCCGGCGACTTGCCCGTGAGCGGGCAGTAGTCCCAGCCATGCCACGGGCAACGCAACCAGCCGTTCTCGATCGATCCCTCCCCCAACGGGCCACCCTGGTGCGGACAGCGGTTGTCCAGCGCGCCGTACTGCCCGTCGTGGTGCGTCAGGCAAATGGAGCGGCGGCCCGCCACCACCGTCTTGACCCGGTTCTCGGCCAGCTCGTCGAGGTCGGCGACCTTGAACCAGGCCAGGCCGGAGGCGGGGTCGTCCATCAATCAGGCAGCACGAGGATGCGGAGGTTGCGGAACCAGATCTCGTTGCCGTGGTCCTGGAGCGCGATGTGGCCCGTCTCCATCATCCCGTAGCCGGGCATCGAAGCGAACTTGCTGGCCTCAACCAGCGCCTTCCAGTCGTCGTCCCAGAGCATGTACTCGACCACCTTCTCGCCGTTCAACCAGTGCGTGACCCGGTTTCCTTCCACCCGCAGGGCGGAAGTGTTGAAGTCGCCCACCGGTACCAGCTCACCGCCCTGCCGGGCGTGAAGGGCGTAGTTAGAGGCCGCGGAAGTCTCCATGCGCTGACCGTCCCGGTGGCCGTCATCATCCAGAATCTGAAACTCCGGGCCGGTCGAGTAGGAGGCCGGGGCGTCCTCGGAGACGTGGAACATGACGCCGCTGTTGCCTCCCGCCGTTACGGCCCAGTCGAAGTGGAACTCGAATGACCGGTACTGCTCCCGGGTCAGCAGGTCGGCTCGCGGTCCGGCGTCGTCGCCGGTAGGCGGCAGGAAGTGGACCACGCCGTCGGCTGCCGACCAGCCCGCCGGCACCTGGTCCAGCTTGAAGCCGCGCCAGTGCTCCAGCGACTCGCCGTCGAAGAGCGACTGGAAGCCTGCCTCGACTTCCTCGGCACTGAGCTCGTTCAGGGTCGCGGCCGGTTCGACCGCGGCCTCTTCGGTCTCGGCGTCATCCGGTGCGCCTACCCGGATCTCGACGCAGGCGACCGTTCCCATCACCAACAGCATTGCGGCGACAACCGTCAACATCGTCTTCATCCGTTCATCCTCCTAGTGCCCATAACGAACTCCGATCCTCACGGACCGTTCAGGGCCCGGGAAGCCAACCTGCGTTTCATACGACTCATCAAAGGCATTGTCGGCGCGAAGGCTGATCCGCCACCGCTCCGCGGCCTGCCAGGCGAGCGACAGGCCGACCAGGTCACGGCCGGCGACCGAGGTCCGGAACGGCGCCGGAATCTGCTCGTCGAGATAGGAGCCGGTGTGCCGGGCCTCGAGGCCGAGCCGGATCGACTCGCTCAGATCAACCCGCAAGCCGACGCCGCCGTAGAGATCCGGCCTGCGGCGCAGTTTCCGCCCCGTAGCCAGGTCCTCGGTGTCCTGCGAGGTGAGGCGGACATCGACTCCGACCCGCGCCGACGGGTTCCAGACGAGAAACGCCTCCACGCCTTCGGCGTCCACCTTGCTCCGGTTCACGATCTGGAACGTGTCGAAGTCGAAGTCGATCAGGTTCTCGAATCGGTTCGAGAAGAGAGTGAGCCCACCCCTCACCGAAACATCAGAGGCTCGGAACTCGATTCCGACGTCCACCCCGGCGCTCGTTTCGGGCTCCAGGTTGGGGTTGCCGCCGATCGCCCGCGGAGTCGCCAGCGCGTAGAGGCTCGGCAGCTTGAACGCCTCACCCGCCGACGCCCGAACCGACCAGGCGGCACCCTCGGGGGTGTAGCGGAGGCCGACGCGTGGACTCACTTCCTCACCTTCGCCGTCGAAGAAGTCGGCTCGCGCACCGAGTTCGGCCACGAAGCCGCCGCGGCTCCACCGCCACTCCGCGAACGCGCCCACTCGCTCCCGCTCGATCAGGTAGTCGCCGGCCAGAGGGCCGCCGAAGTAGGGCGGCAGCAGCAGAAGACTCTGGTTCCGGCCCTCCTCGGAGAGGCCTTCGACGCCCAGGCTGACGTCGTACGGCGCGCCGCCGGCCGGAGCGAATGCGGCGGTCCAGGCCACCCGCAGGTCGTTGAACTCCGTGGACTCGGTGATCGGCGGCACGAGCGGAACGATCGGAGGACTCGTCCTGTCGAGGGTGTGTTCGTAGAACGTCGACCGCAGCGTGTGGCTCCATGCCTCCCCGGCGCCGAGGTCGACCGTCGCCGCGAGGCCGACATCGCTGTGGTCCGACTCCCGGAGGTCTCCGCTGCCGAAGACCGGGCCGCCGGAGCCGTCCGAATAGTCGTCCGCCTGCCAGTCCGAGAAGCGCCCGGAGAGGGTGAGAGCGGACGCCTCACCGAGGTTCCGGCCCCAGCGCGCGCTGAGCGTCTGTTGCTCCAGCGCGTCCTCGCCGACCCGGCCCTGTTCCTCGCGAACCGCCGCGTTGATCGAACCGTGCGACGACTCGCCCGCGCGCCCCCAGGAAAGCCGGCTGCTCAGGTGGTCGTGACCTCCCGCTTGCGCGCTCCAGCCCAGGAAGGGCGCCTCGTCGCGCGGCGCCGCGGTGATCAACTGCACCGCCCCGGCCAGGGAACTCGACCCGTAGAACGACGACAGCGGCCCGCGCACGACCTCCAGGCGCTCGATCTCGGCCCCTCCCACGCTGCCGAGCGGGAAGGCGCCGCCGTACTGGTCCGTGCTGTCGGCCATCGGCACGCCGTCGATCAAAACGAGGGAGAAGTTCGCGTCGCCGCCTCGCAGCGATACGCCCGCGAGAGAGGCGCTGGAGTCGTTGCCGAGCACCCAGGCGCCGGGCACCAGCCGCAGCGCCTCGGCCGCGTCGCGCACCGCAAGGTGCCGCAACTCGTCCGCGTCGACGACCTGGACCGAGGCGGTCGCGCCTTCCAGAGCGCGGGCCCGCACCGTGGCCGTTTCGTAGAACACGGTCTCCGGAGCCGAACCGTCCTGATCTCCGGCACCCGCCGCGTCCGCCGCCTCGTCCTGCGCGACGAGAGCTGGCGCGGCCGGCATCATGAGCGCCGCGACAGCAATCGCACCACACGCCTTCGACCAAGAGGTCTGAGTCATCACGGGCGAAGAGCTTAGCCGAGCGGCCCATTGGTATCGTGCGCTTTCGCAGATGCGCAAGCTCCGCCAGACGGCCCCCGCGCTCGCCCTGTTCCTCGCCTCGACGACGGTTGCCCAGGAGATCGAGACAACCCGCTTCAAGGTCCCGGGGCTCGACGCGCCGGTCGAGATCCTGGTCGACCGCTGGGGCGTCGCCCACGTCTTCGCCGGCGGCCAGGACGACCTGTTCTTCGCCCAGGGCTGGAACGCGGCCCGCGACCGGCTGTGGCAGATCGACCTCTGGCGCCGGCGCGGCGAGGGGACGCTCTCCGAGGTCTTCGGGCCCCACTTCGTCGAGCAGGACCGGGCCGCCCGGTTGCTGCTCTACCGCGGCGACATGCACGCCGAGTGGCTCGCCTACGCCTCGGACACGAAGCGCATCGTCACCGCCTGGACGCGAGGCGTCAACGCCTACGTCGACCTGGTGCTGGAGCGTCGCGAGCTGCTGCCGCCGGAGTTCGAGGCGCTGGGCTACGAGCCGTCGCACTGGACCCCTGAGGCGGTGACGCGGATCCGCAGCCATGGCCTGCTGCGAAACGCCGCCAGCGAGTTCTCCCGCGCGAGGTTCCTGGCGGAGCACGGAGCCGCGGCGCTGGCCCTCCGTGACCGGTACCAGCCGGACCATCGGCTCGCCGTACCCGAAGGCCTCGATCTCGACGTCTTCCAGGCGGCCCCCAAGGCACTCGACCTGTACCGGCTGGGCACCCGCGGCGTTCGCTTCGGTGACCTCGAACCAGGTTTTCAGGACGAGGTCGACCCGGCATCCCAGGGCAGCAACAACTGGGCGATCTCGCCGCGACGTACCGCCACAGGCCGGCCACTGCTCGCCAACGACCCGCACCGCACACAGGCCGTGCCCTCGCTCCGCTACATCGTCCACCTCAGTTCACCGGACCTCGACCTGATCGGTGCCGGCGAGCCCGCGCTGCCCGGCATTTCGATCGGACACAACGGCACGATCGCCTTCGGGCTGACAATTTTCAGCATCGACCAGGAAGACCTCTACATCTACAGGACGAAACCCGGCGAACCAGACTTCTACGAGCACCGGGGCAACTGGCTGCCGATGGAGACGATCGAGGAGACGATTCCGGTTCGCGGCGAAGACGCCCGCACCGTGGACCTTCGCTTCACCCACCATGGCCCCGTGCTCTACAGGGACGTCGACCGGGATCTGGCGATCGGTCTGCGCGCGGCCTGGCTCGAGCCCGGCATGGCGCCCTACCTCGGATCGATCGAGTACATCCGGGCGCGCAACTGGGACCAGTTCCTGGCAGCGATGAACCGCTGGGGAACGCCGTCCGAAAACCAGGTCTACGCCGACACGAACGGCAACATCGGCTGGAAGCCGGGCGGTCTCGCGCCGGTCCGGCCGAACTGGGACGGTCTGCTGCCGGTGCCGGGCGACGGCCGGTACGAGTGGAGCGGCTACCGGGACATGGACGAACTGCCGGTCGAGTTCAATCCGGAGCGCGGCTGGGTGGCGACCGCCAACGAGATGAACCTGCCTGCCGGCTACGACGTGCCGCTGGGCTGGGAGTGGGCCGGGCCGTACCGGCGGCAGCGGATCGGCGAAGTGCTGGACGCCAAGGACGCGATGACGGTCGAGGGCGCCGTCCGGCTCCAGACCGACTACGTCTCGATCCCCGCGCGCCGTCTTCACGCGCTGCTGGGACGAGCGAGTCCGACACCGGAGGCCGGGCCGGCGCTCGAGCTCCTGGGCGGCTGGAACGCGGAGCTCGCCGCGGACAGCGCCGCGGCCGCCCTCTTCGAAGTCTGGTGGCGACGGCACCTCGAAGCCGAGGTCGGCCGGCGGATGGCGGCGGCCCTCGGGGCGGACGAGGACCCGCTCCCGGTCCAGGACGAGCACCTGCTCCGGATGCTCGAAGAGATGGATCCGAGGCTCGGCGACCGGCCGCGGCGGGCGCGCGACGAAGCGCTCCTCGACAGCCTGCGGGCCGCGTACGTCGACGTCAGCGAGCGCCTGGGCCCTGACCCCGCCGCCTGGCGCTGGGGCGACCTGCACCAGATCGAACTGCGGCATCCACTGTCGGCACACCTTCCGGACGACGTCCGCCGGCTCGCCGACGTCGGCCCCGCCGAGCGCGGCGGCTCCGGCGACACGGTCGGCAACACCAGCTACGGGGACGACTTCAACCAGCGCTCCGGCGCCTCCTTCCGCATGGTCATCGACGTCGGCAATTGGGACGCCTCCGTGGCGATGAACAACCCCGGCCAGTCCGGCGATCCGCGCAGCCCCCACTACCGCGACCTTTTCGAACCCTGGGCCAACGACGAGGCGTTTCCCCTGCTCTACACCCGCCCCGCCATCCTCGAGGCCGCGGAAGCCAGGATCGAATTGCTTCCCGCTCCCGCGCAATAGCCGAAGCCGGCACGCCGGAACTGGGTACGCCGGCGGCCCCGCCGGCATCCGGCACGGGTACACTGTCCGGGCCATCCCGATGACAGTTGCCACAAGAGCGCTCCGCCTGGCGACGTTCCTGTCGCTCGGCCTGACCGCGGCCGCGGCCGGCCAGTCGGAAGCACCCGAAAGCACCGGCCCGGAAGACGATCAGGCTGCGCCCGCCGTCAACCCGACGCCGTACACGCAGGCCGCCGAGAAGCGGGGTCGCACCCACTACCTGCGCCACTGCCAGATCTGCCACGGTTTCGACGGCCGCGCGCTCGAGAACATCGACTTCGAGGCCACCGACCTCACCGACCCCGAACGCTGGCGCTTCGGGACCACCGACGGCGACCTCTTCAGGGCCACCAAGTTCGGCGCCGGCCTCGACATGCCGCCGTTCGAGGCCGAACTCGACGACACGGAGATCTGGGAACTCGTCCACTACCTGCGCAGCATCGGCCCCGAGGAGTACCGCGCGGCGGCTGAACCGGAGAATCCACCATGAACGAACCGCAACGCCCGTCCCGTACGCCCTCTCCGGCGCAAGACGCCGCGGACCCTGCCGCCGCCAAGGCAGATTCCGGCGTCTCCCGCCGCAGCTTCGTCGCCACCAGCGCTGCCGGCGTCGGCGCCGCCGCCCTGTTCGCACAGCAGGCCCGGGCTGCCGCCGCCGACCGCGAGGATCGGCCAATCAGCGTTCCGGAGGAGATTCCCCGCACCAGAAACGAGGCCCCCGACCCGGCCGAGTTCCCGATGAACGGCGCCCAGGTGTTCGCCCGCGCCTGCGCGGATGAGGGCCTCAAGGCGCTGTTCTGCGCGCCCGGCAACTACCAGGTGATCAACGCGATCGCGGCCGAGGGCATCCCCACCTACGGCGGTCGGACGGAAGGCAGTATGTGCGCCGCCGCCGACGGCTTCATTCGCGTGACCGGTGAGGTCGCCGCCTGCTCGGGCACCGAGGGGCCGGGGTTCACGAACATGATCATGAACATCGGAGCCGCCAACGCCGCCCGCACCCCGCTGCTGGTGCTGGCCAGCAACATGACGGTCAGCGGCGACGACACCGAGCGCGGCATCCAGCGCGGCTACCAGCAGCCGACGACCACCGGCCTCAAGAAGTACGGCAAGCGGCTGATCACCCCGAACCGGGTGTACGAGTACGCCGCCTACGCCTTCCGCCACCTGCGCAGCGGCGTGCCGCGGCCCGTCCACCTCGACTTCACCGGAGAGGTCGCGCGAGCCCGGTTCGACGCCCCCGACGACCTGCTCTACTACCACGACAAGGGCAGCTACCGGACCGAGTCCCATCCGCATCCGTCCAAGGCGGACACGGAGAAGGCGGTCGAGATGATCGGAAAGGCCGAACGGCCGATCATCGTCGCCTCGACCGGCGTGTTCTACGACCGGGCCTGGGACGTGCTGCGCACGGTGGCGGAGCGGGCGGACATCGCGGTCGTCGAGTCCGGGCCGATGCGAGGCCACTTCCCCGACAGCCACCCCCTGTCGGTCAGCACCGGCCCCGACGCGCTCCTCTCTGCCGACCTCGTCATCTTCGCCGGCCAGTACTCGATGCCGAACGTCGGCGAGGTCGCGTTCGACCCGGACGCGAAGGTGATCCGCATCGATCCGGACGCGGCGGACATCGGCCGCAACCTGCCGGTCGATCTCGGCCTCGTCGCCAGCGCCCGGGGCGGCCTGGAGGCTCTCGCGGAGGCGCTGCCACCGGCATCGCGCCCCGCCTGGCGCGCCGAGCTGGCGACCGCCCGCGAAGCGTTCGAGAAGCAGAACGCGGAGTGGTACGAACTCGGGCTGAAGCACAGCGCCGCCACGGACACGGTCCATCCGGCCGTGATCGCCCAGGAACTCTCGAACTTCCTCTACTCCGGCGACCTGCCGAGGGAGCAGACGACGGTGGTTTCCGGCGGCTACGGCATCGCCCGCTACACCCGGCGCTGGCTGCGCGCCCACCGGCCCGGCCAGATCCTGAACGGCGCCTACCAGTACGGCGCGATCGGACCCGACGTCGGCTACACGGTCGGCGCGGGCGCCGCGGTGATGAACGGCGTCGGTCCTCAGGAGCCGTACCGCGGCGCGCCCGTGTTCGGGATCACCGGCGACGGCGGCATCGCCTACTCCGGCATGGAGTTCGAGACCCTGGCGAAGTACAGGATCCCGGCGGTCATGGTCGTCTACAACAACAACGCCTGGGGCGTCTACGGATCCGCCCGCCGCGCCACCCGGTCCATGCACATGTACCTGTTCCAGGAGAACCTGCGCTACGACAAGATCGCCGAAGGCCTCGGCGCCCGCGGCGAGTACGTCACCTCCCCCGAACAACTCCGCGAGGCGCTGCCCCGCAGCTACGAGATGGCCGCCAGCGACGGCGTCTCCACCCTCATCAACTGCCAGGCCATCAAGGAGTTCTGGACCAACGAGTATCCGCCCGGCCTGCCCCGCAAGGTCGAACCCGGCTGCATGGCGTACTACCACTGAACCCGCACGGACTGCGGCCGTGGCGGGCACCCGCTGGCACGGGGACGGCGGTGGAGGGTCCCAGCGGACGCTCACGCCCGCTTGGTGGATGTGGGGTTGGGCGTTCGCTTCGGTCGCCTGCGCTCCGGCTTGTCCGTGGTTCATGGAAGGTCCCGGACAGTCGCTTGGCTCTAGCCCGCTGGGACCCTCCACACCCGTCCCCGCGCCAGCTGGAGGTCGTCGAGAATCGAAAGCGGTGCTCTGGGTGCGCGGGTCTTCTGACCCGCCGCCGCCGGAGGCGGCCGGAAGAGCGCGCCGCGAAGCGGCGACCGCATTGGATACAACGAGTCACCACGAGGCTTGACGCGCTGAGATGACTCCGCCGCGAGAGATTGTGCTGCGCTGCCTGCGGGGGTATGCGGATCGGGGTGTGTTCCGGGGATTCGGCGCCGGTGAGGGTCGGCGAGGAAACCTGGAGTGCCGTTTCCTGTGGCATGCGCCGGAGCCGCATCGGTTGCGGTTCGAGGCGCGACGGAGCGCGCTGGTCTTCGTCGATCTGTTGCCCGGAGTGCCTTACCCGTCCGAGATGGACCGGGCGCTCAGGGCCTTCGTTGCCGGGCGCTCGAGCGACGACCTCCGTGCTCACCGCCGGATCGACCCGGCGAAGGCGAGCTGCCGTTGCCGGAACCGGGGCGGGAAGGTGTCGATCGAGGTTCGCTGCGTGGACGGTGACGTCGAGTACGCCGCCGGCAAGGCGGTCAAGCTGGTCAACGAGATCTTCCTCAACTTCCTGGCCGGCCCCTACGACGGCTACATGATCGAACACTTCGGGGCCCCGGAGGAGTGAACGCCGGGCGCTACACTGGCAAGCGTCCCCAACAACAGGAGGAGCATTCACATGCACTTTGCCGACCTGAACTGGCTTGCCGTCGTCGTGTCCGCCGTTGCCTTCTTCGCCTTCGGCGCCGTCTGGTACTCCTTCCTGTTCGGCAAGGCGTGGGCCGCCGAGATGGGAATCGACATGGAGAACCCGCCGGAATCGAACATGGTCAAGACGATGGGCGGCTCGTTCGTTCTGGAGTTGATCGCCGCCATCGTCGTCGGCATGGTGATGATGGACATGGGAGGCGGGGGCTACATGGTCGGCATCCACGTCGGTCTGCTTCTGGGTCTCGGCATCGCCTCGGTGCTCATGGGCGTCCAGTACCTCTTCGAGCAGCGATCGCTCAAGCTTTGGCTGATCAACGCCGGCCACATGACGATCGGCCTAGCCCTCGTCGGTGCGATCCAGGGGGCCTGGCAGTAACGTCCATGGGAGCGCGGGCGCCTCGCCCGCATCGGAGCGCCGGTGCTGGTCTGGCTCTGGCTTTCGCGCTTGGCTGTTCGGCGCCGCCCGACGCCGGGATGGGGACGGCGGAGGCGCCGGGAGCCGGCGCGGCGGCAGCGCCCGTCGTCCGCTTCGTCGACGTGACGGCCAAGAGCGGTATCGACCAGGTCCTGCCGAGCGGCACGGACTCGACCTACCCGATGCCGGCAGTGATGGGCGGCGGCGTGGCCGTGTTCGACGCGGACGGCGACGGCGACCTCGACCTCTACGTCATCGCCCCGGCTCCCGGCGGCAACCGTTTCTACCTGCAGCAGGAGGGCGGCGCCTTCACCGACGCCACGGCGGCCGCCGGACTGGAGGGTGACGGCATGGGCTGCGCCGTCGGCGACCTGGACAACGACGGCGACCTCGACCTCTACGTGACCCGCGTCGGACCGGACCGCCTGCTCGTCAACGACGGCAAGGGCGTGTTCGCGGACCGCTCCGAGCCCTGGAACGCGGCTGTTCCCGGCTGGTCCTCCTCCGCCGCCCTGCTCGACTATGACCGCGACGGCTACCTCGACCTCTACGTCGCCCGCTACGTTGCGTTCGACCCGGCGCGTGTCTGCTCGCAGCACGGCGGAAGGCGGGACTTCTGCGGCCCCACCGAGTTCGAGGGCCTGAGCGACGTCCTGCTCCACAACCTGGGCGGTACCGGGTTCGAAGACGTCAGCGCCGCCGCCGGCATCACCGCGGTTACAGACGCCGGCCTCGGTGTCGTCGCCGCGGACTTCGATCACGACGGCGAAGTGGACATCTACGTCGCGAACGACGCCGACCCGAACAACCTCTGGATCCACCAGGGCGGTGGGCGTTTCCTGGACGACGGCGTCCTGCAAGGCTCCGCATTCAACCGCTGGGGCAACAGCGAGGCGGGAATGGGCATCGCCGTCGGCGACGCGGACCTCGACCAGGACCTCGACCTGTTCGTGACCCACCTGATCACCGAGACGAACACGTACTACCGCAACCTCATGCTGCCTGGCTTCGAGGACGCGACGATCGATACGGAACTCGGCGCGGCGAGCCTTGATCTGACCGGCTTCGGCGCCGCCTTCTTCGACGCCGACAACGACGGCGACCTCGATCTCGCGGTGGCGAACGGAGCCGTGAAGCGGCGACCGTCCGCCCTGGCCGCGCCCGACGGCGCGACCGCCCCAGTCCCCTTCTGGGCCGACTACGTCGAGCCGAACCTGCTTCTGCTCAATGAAGACGGCCGCTTCGTCAACGCTTCCGCCCGGGCGCCGTGGACCGAGCTGAACCTCAGTCGGGCGCTGGTACCCGCCGACCTCGACGGTGACGGCGATCTCGACCTCGTGATCGCGAACCTGGACGGAACGCCGCGTCTGTTGCGCAACCTGACGATCGACCCAGGCACCGACGGGGCCCCGACCGCCTCGAACTGGCTGCGGATCCGCGCATTCGATCCCGGGCTGCGCCGCGAGGCGATCGGCGCCCGGATCACGGTCCGGACGCCGGATGGCGCACGGCTCGTTCATGCGCTGCCGCCCGGCAGCTACCTCTCCGCCGGGCCCGCCACGGCCCACCTCGGCCTCGGCGATGCCGACGCCGTCCAGGGCTTCGAGGTCGTCTGGCCCGACGGCCACGCCGAGCGTTTTCCCAGCGCCGCCGCCAACCAGGTCGTCGAGCTCATCCGCGGCGAAGGGCAACCGAAGTGACGGCGAGACCGCTGACTCTCCTGCTGTTCGCCGCAGCGACGGCGGCACCCGCGGGCGCCCAGCAGATCCCCAATCCTCGACTCGAGGGCACCGAGCCCGCCGTCCGCCAGCGACTCGCCTCCCTCCAGGCCGACCTTCGCGCCGCCGCAGGGAACGGAGACGCCTGGGGCCGCTACGGCATGGCCCTCGAAGCGCACACTTTCACTGACGAGGCGATCGTCGCCTACCGGCACGCCCACGAACTCTCGCCGCGGACGTTCCGCTGGCCCTACCTGCTCGCCGCCCTGATCGACGAGCGCTCGGCCGCGGACAGCCTGCCGCTCTACCGCGCGGCCCTCGGCCTCGATCCCGACTACGCGCCCGCGCATGTACGCCTGGCCGAAGCGCTGGAGCGCACGGGGCAGTTCGACGCCGCCAACCAGGAGTACGCGCAAGCGGCCCGACTCGACCCGGCCAACGCCCACGCTCACGCAGGCCTGGGCCGACTTGCCCTCACCGCCGGCGACTCGGACGCCGCCATTCGGCACCTGTCCAGAGCCCGCGAACTCGCGGCCGAGAACCGTTCCTTCGCGGTCACCCTGGCCCAGGCACACGCGCGGGCGGGAGACCGCCAGCGTGGACAGCAGATCGCCGCCGCCGCGCGCTCGCTGGGACGTATCAACTACCGCGACGACCCGATCCGTTCGAGCGTCCACGACCTGGCGCTCGACGCCCGCAGCTACCTGCGTCGTGCCAACGCCCACCGCGTCCACGGCGAACTCGCCCTGGCCCAGCGCGAACTACGGGCGGGCATCGCACTCGACGCCTCAAGACCGGAACTCCACTTCGCCCTCGCCGAGGTGCTGGCCGCTTCGGGCGATCCGGCAGGCTCGCTTGCCGCCGCCCGCAGCGCGTACCAACTGCACCCGGAACTCGAAGGCGTGGCGCCGTTCCTGGCGCGTGCGCTCTTTCAGACAGGCGACCTGAGCGGGGCGCTTGCCATGGCCGAAGAGGCTCTGCGACTCGACGCGAGCGACGTCAGCATGATGCTGCTCGTCGCCCTGGTCAGCGCCGAGCGCGGCGACGTCGTCCGCACCGTCGACGTATTGGATCGCGCCTACCGGGAGCGGCCCCAGGATCCGCCCACCCGCGACGGCCTCATCCAGTTGCTAACGAACGTCGGAGAAGCAATGGTGAGCAGCGGGCTGCCGGACGCCGCCGCCGGGCAGTTCCGGAAGGCGCTCGACCTGGCCGAGGAAGCGGGAAGTCCCGAGGCGGCCGGACTTCGCAGGAGGCTCGCGCAGATCCGCCGCTAAGCTCGCCCTATGGGTCGCGTCGTGGCAGAGAGAATGGTAGCTTCTCTGCCATGACGATGATCGACAAAGCGGGCCGCCTGGTCGTACCCAAGGCCATCCGGGACGCCGCGCATCTCCATCCAGGCACCCAGGTTCGCTTTCGCCTGACCGGCGGTTGCGTTCAGATCGAGCCGGAACCCCTCGAGGTGAAACTCGAACGCCGCGGCTCGGTGGTCGTTGCCGTTCCGACCGGGGAAACACCATCTCCGCTGACCGCATCGGAAGTTGCCACCGTGACCGATGAAGTCCGCACGCGGCAGGACCGCGGGCGTCCTGGCGATTGACCCGCTACCTCTGCGACACATCCTGCCTGGTGGCAGCGATCAGTTCCTGGCATGAGCATCACGAACGCACCCGCGCGGAACTCGATCGGCGATCGAACCGGGGCGACACGCTCGTGTTGGCAGCCCACTCACTCGTAGAGACCTACTCCGTGCTGACGCGACTCCCAGCTCCCCACAGGTTGCGAGCAAGCGACGCCCTCGCGGCGATCGAGGCCAACTGGAGTTCCGCGCCGGTGGTCCAACTGACCGAAACCGAGACCTGGGCTGCCCTGACCGAAGCCGTAAGGCTCGGAACCGTCGGCGGCAGGACCTACGACACGCTCATCGCTCGAACGGCGCTCAAGGCAAGAGCGGAGACGATCCTCACGTGGAACGTCCGCGACTTCGCCCCGTTCGGATCCCAGATCCGCATTGAGGCGCCCGGCTAGACGAAAGTCCTGGCACGCGTGTTGCTGCTACGGACTCTGTTCTGACCACCGGCAAGAGAACAGGAACGTCTCGATGAGGTTCGGCACTGTAGCCGCTGTCACCTCCTGTATCGCAGCCGTCCCCGTTTGGGGACAGGAGACCCCGCTGCCGGAGCTCTTCTCCGACACGATCGACGTCCGCGTGGTCAACGTCGAGGTGGTTGTCACGGACAGAAGAGGCAATCGTGTCCCAGGTCTGGAAGCGAAGGACTTCGAACTCCTGGTCGACGACGAACAGATGCCGATCAAGTACTTCACTGAGATCGACGACGGGCGCGCGAAGACCCTGCCTGAAGACCGCGGCGGCGCTACTCCCGCGGTGACCCCCGAAGGACAAGTCGGCACGAACTACCTCATCTTCATCGACGAAATGTCCGCCATCCGCCAGAACAGGAACCGGATCCTGCGGCACATCGAGGAGGACCTGGACGCACTCGGACCGGCGGACCGGGTCGCGCTGGTGGCCTTCGACGGCCGCAGCCTCACGCGGATCACGGACTGGACGAGTTCCCGCGACGAGATCGAGGCAGCCTTGTCGCGGGCACGCGACCGGACAGCGCTCGGCCTGCTGAACAAGTTCGGCCTCGGATTCGAGACCCGGCGGTCCGTGATGGCTGCCGCCGGCACCGTGCGCAGCTTCGCTGACGCTCCAGGCCGCAAGGTGATGCTGCTCCTGGCGGCTGGCTGGGACACGCAGGTCGACCTGTGGAATCCCCGGGTGCTCTGGGTGCTCGGACTCTCGGACGCAGGTCTGGCCGACCTGTACGGCCCTCTCGTCCATGCCGCCAACCTGGTCGGCTACAGCCTCTACCCGATCGACATGGGTGGCGCCGGACCCGCGCGCCCCAATGACCCGAGAGTCAACCAGAAGGAGTTCGGACTGACCGGTCTCGCGGCTCCGTGGGGAGGGCGGCCCGATGAACCCGAAGACCCGCAGCGATGGCGCGATGTCCTCCACTACCTCGCCGACGAGACAGGCGGACTGCCCATGATCAGCTTCCTGGGCAACAGGGCGCTCGCGGAAACTGCGGAGGACACGCGCTCCTACTACTGGCTCGGTTTCGAGCCGCCGCGTGCCGAGGACGACACGCTCCACGACATCGAGGTGCGGGTCGGCGGCAAGCCGTGGCTCAGGGTTCGGTCTAGGCAGAACTACCTGGACATGTCCAGGGGCACGGAGGTGACGATGCTGGTCGAGGGGGCGCTGCTGTTCGGCGGAACCCCAGGTGCCGCGACGCTCGAAATCCGCTTCGGCGCCCCCGAGAAGGCCGGGTTCAGGAAGATCGCCGTGCCGATGGAGGTTCGGATCCCGCTGGAGGATCTGACCGTGCTGCCCGCCGGCGGCCAGTGGATGAACGAGGTGGAGTTCCGTCTCACCGTGATCGACGAGTACGGCGACCACTCCGACACACCGCTCAGCAGGATCCCGATCCTCCGTGCGGAGGCACCGATGCCCGGCCAGACCTTCGTCTATGAGACCGACCTCGTGATGCGCAAGCGCCCGCATAGATACGTGGCCGCCATCCACGATCCCTTGTCCGGCGCGATCCTGTCTTCCAGCGGGAGTGTGGGACCTGAAGGATCGCCATGAGGAAGACACAGGCCAGCATCACGTTCCGCCCGGTCCTCGCGACCCTGCTGCTATGTGCAGCCGTGCCGGCCTCAGGCCAGGAGAGCGCCGTCATGGAGCTGTTCTCCGACTCGGTCGACGTCCGGGTCGTCAACGTCGAGGTGGTCGTCACGGACAGGAAGGGGAACCGGATTCGCGGACTTGAGCCAGACGACTTTGAACTCCTCGTGGACCGCCAGCCGGTGCCCATCGCTTACTTCACCGAAGTCGACGAGGGTTACGCGAAGACGGCCGCTGCTGATGGCATCGCGAACGTGCAGTCCCTGGCGCACAACGAGCCGGTCGGTACGAACTACCTGATCTTCATCGACGACCTCTCGGCCATCCGGGGACGCCGCAACCGGGTACTGAGCCGCCTCGACCAGGACCTCCGCCTGCTCAGTCCGACGGACCGTGCAGCGATCGTCGCGTTCGACGGAAGGAGCGTCTCCCGGCTGACGGACTGGACGAACTCTCACTACCAGCTCCGCACCGCGCTCCTGGAAGCTCAGATGCGGCCGACCTTCGGCCGCCGGGGCGCCGAAGCCACCAGGCGCGCCGTCATGGCGGCCACCGCAACCATACGAAGCGTCACCCGGGGACCGGGCCGCAACGTGCTGCTCCTGCTGGCCGATAGCTGGAGCGCCCCGAGCGCCGTATGGGATGTCCTGGGGTCGGGACTCGCCAGACCGAACATCGAGAGCCTGTACAGCCCGCTGGTCCACGCCGCCAACCGGGTCGGCTACAGCCTGTACCCCGTTGACGTTGCGGGTCTGCAGTACAGGCAAAGGTCGTACGGGCGACTCCCACCGATTCCCGCCGGCGGTTACTACGCCTACTCAGGGGGCGACACACGTGGCAGCACGATGTACCCGCCGCCGTGGCCGTCGATGCAGGAGATCATGGCCGGTTCGTACGAGGAGCGACAACACGACGTTCTTCGCTTCCTCGCCGAGGAAACGGGAGGGCGGCCGATGCTCAACGCCTTCCGCAGCAAGGCACTCAGCGAGACCGTGGCGGACACACGCTCCTACTACTGGCTCGGCTTCGACGCTCCGCAGAGCCGGGACGACGAGCTGCATGACATCAGGGTGCGGCTGGTGGGAAAAAGGAAACTCCGCGTGCGGTCCCGCGAGCACTACCTGGACATGTCGAAGGGCACGGAGATCGACATGCGCCTCGAGGCGTCGATGCTCTTCGGTAACGCTCCCGACACCGACCCCCTCGACGTGCGCCTGGGAACGCCCCGAAAGGCCGGATTCCGCAGGATCTCGGTGCCGGTGGAGGTCGTCATCCCGCTCGATGAGGTGACACTGCTGCCCATGGACGGGAAGTGGGTGAACGACTTCGAGTTCCGGATCTCGGCGGTGGACAAGTGGGACATCCTGTCCAAGAAGCTGGTTCGCAAGGTCCCGGTAGTCAGGTCCGAGGCGCCGGCGCCGGGCGAGACCTTTGTCTACGAGACGGATCTCCGCCTGCGAAAACGCGAGTACCGATACGTCGCGGCCGTCTACGATCCGGTCACGGACAGGACGCTGGTGTCGGCCCGTGGGGTCGTCAGTCCCAGATCAGGCCGACCATGATCCCCTGGCCGAAGACGAGAGGTAACCTGATGGGCATGAAGCCAGACCTGCCGAGACTCCATGCCGCAGCTACCGTCACATGCCTGCTGGCCGCGCTTCCCGCGGCGGCACAGGAGAGCCCGCTGCCGGACCTGTTCTCCGACGTGATCGATGTCCGCGTGGTGAACGTCGAAGTCGTCGTCACGGACAGGAGCGGGAACCGCATCCGGGGCCTCCAGCCGGGAGACTTCGAACTCCACGTGGACGGTGAACCGGTACCGATCGATTACTTCACGGAGGTCGACGAGGGCCGGGCGCTGGAAGCGTCCGACGAAGGCGTCGGCAACGTTCCCGCCCTGACCCCGGACGAGCCGGTCGGCACGAGCTACCTCGTCTTCATCGACGACCTGTTCGCGATCAAGCAGCGCCGGGACCGGGTGCTGAAGCGCCTGGAAGAGGATCTGGTCCGGCTCGGTCGGGCAGATCGCATCGCGGTCGTGGCCCACGACGGCCACGAGCTCACCCTGCTCACGGACTGGACCGGCGAACGCGCCGACATGGAGACCGCACTGCTGGAGGCACGGGAACGCAAGCCGTACGGCCTGCTGTACAGGCACGGCATGGGCTCGGAACGGGGCGACAAGACCCGGCGCTCAGTGATGGCCGCCGCCGGCGCCGTCCGCAGCTTTGCCAACGCGCCGGGCCGCAAGGTCATGCTGCTGCTGATCGAAGGCTGGGCCACCGTGTCCGACACCTGGAACTACAGGTCGGCCTACGCGGCGGCGTCCGCCGGCGTAACGCTGGACCGGCTCTACGGGCCTTTGGTGGACGCCGCGAACCTGGTCGGCTACAGCCTCTACCCGATCGACCTTCCCGGCTTCCAGGGCCCGCCAAGCCCTCCGATCGGCGGATTCGGCGAAGGCCTGGCACCACCCTTCGCGGGCTCAATCGGAGGATACGCAACGTGGTCGGCCATGCCCGAGCGCCGATTCCACAACGTCCTCCAGTTTCTGGCCGAGGAGACGGGCGGCCTGCCGATGATCAACTCCTTCAGCAAGAAGGCCCTCGCGGAGACGGCCGAGGACACCCGCTCCTACTACTGGCTCGGTTTCGTGCCTCCCCGCAACGAGGACGACCGGCTTCACGACATCGCGGTGCGGCTGCCGGAACATCGCGGCCTCCGGGTCAGGACACGCGAGCACTATCTGGACATGTCCAAGGCAACCGAGGTCGGGATGCTGGTCGAGGGCGCCCTTCTGCTCGGCGGTTCCCCCGGCGCCGAATCGATCGAGGTGAGCTTCGGCGAGCCGAGGAAAGCGGGATTCCGGCGGCTCGACGTGCCAATGAAGGTGACCGTTCCCCTCGACGACGTGGAACTGCTGCCGGTGGACGGGCAGTGGGCGAACGACCTGGAGTTCAGGATCCGGCTGATCAACAAGTGGGGCGACCAGGCGGCGCCACCGATGGCGAAGGTTCAGGTGCGCATCCCGAACGAGCCCATGCCCGGCGACCTGTACGTGTTCGAGACGGATCTCACGATCCGCAAACGCGAGCACCGTTTCGTCGCCGCGGTCTACGACCCGCTGACTGGCGACCTGCTGTCGACGAGAGGCACCGTCGGGCCGAGGTAGCAACGCCGAACCGACCCAAACAGGGGGCACGCGTGAGATTCCTCATCGTCGGGTTCGCCGCCGTGGCTCTGGCCGGGCACCCGAGCGCCGGCCAGGACGTCCTCCTGCCTGACCTTTTTACCGACACGATCGACGTCCGGGTCGTGAACGTCGAGGTGGTCGTCACGGACCCCGAGGGCTACCGGATTCTCGGCCTTGAGGCGAGCGACTTCGAGCTTCTGGTCGATGGTCAGCCTGTAGCCGTCACGTACTTCACCGAAGTCGACGACGGACGCGCCATCGCCTCGTTCGAGGAAGGGCGGCCACCGGCTTCTCTCGAGGCTCGTGCAAGGAACGTCCCGCTGCTCACTCTCGACGAGCCTGTGGGCACGAACTTCCTTGTCTTCATGGACCAGTTCTCGGTCGTCCGGCGCTACCGCGAACGCGTCCTGGATCGCCTGACGGAGGAACTCCATCTGCTCAGGCCGGACGACCGCGTCGCGATCGTGGCTTTCGACGGTAGCAACGTCTCCCTCCTGCTGGACTGGACCAACTCCCGCGGCGACATCGAGAACGTCCTGCACCAGGCACGTCCAGAGAAAGCCCGCCTGAGCCGGATTCTGGTCCCGGGGCCTACCTTCCGTCAGACCGAGCGAGCGCTCATGGCCGCGACGGCCACCGTGCGCAGCTTCGCGGGCGCCCGGGGCCGGAAGGTCATGCTCCTGCTCGCAGACGAGTGGTACGTGCAAGACCTGCGCTCCTACGACAGTCTCATCGACGCCGCGAATCTGGTCGGCTACACCCTCTACCCGATCGTTCGCTACGCCCGCTACGGACAACACAGACTCCTGGCCGACGAGACCGGAGGGCTGACCGTTACCGGTACGAAGCCCAGGGACATCCTCGGCATCGTGCTTGACGACGTTCGCTACTACTACTGGCTCGGCTTCGAGCCGCCTCGCGACGAGGATGACGCACTCCACGACATCGAGGTGCGCGTGGTCGGCCGCCCGGACCTCCGGGTCTGGTCGCGCCTGAACTACCTGGACATGTCCAGGGGCGCCGAGGTCACGATGCTGGTCGAGGGTTCCCTACTGTTCGGAGGCACTCCGGGAATCGACTCGCTCGAAGTGCAGTTCGGCACGCCCGAGAGGGCCGGCTTCAGGAGGGTCACTCTGCCGATGGAGGTCACGATCCCCCTCGACGACGTGACGCTCCTGCCGATGGGCGGCAAGTGGATGAACGAACTGGAGCTGCGCGTCAGCGTGATCAACGAGCACGGCGACCGCTCCGAGACTCCCGTCAGCAGGATCCCTATTCTCGGTTCATCGGCTCCGCTTCCGGGTGACTACTTCGTCTACGAAACGGAACTCCTGATACGTAGACGCGAGCACCGGTACATCGCCGCCGTCTACGACCCGCTCACTGGTGCGATCCTCTCGGCGAGTGGAACGATCGGGAGCCGACGGTGAGACTCGTTCCGAGTTCAATCGCCGCGCTATCACTCACGGCCCTGCCCGCGACCGGCCAGGAAACGCCGCTGCCCGACCTCTTCGCCGACGTGCTGGACGTCCGCGTTGTCAACGTCGAGGTCGTCGTCACGGATCGGGATGGCAACCGCGTTCAGGAACTCCACACGAGCGACTTCGAACTCCTGGTGGACGGCGAGGCGGTACCGATCGACTACTTCACGGAGATCGACGAGGGCCGTGCGGTGGCCAGGAACGTCGACGGTGTCGGAAACGCACCCTCGCTGACGCCCGGTGAGCCGGTGGCTACGAACTACCTCCTCTTCATCGACGAGTTGCATGCGATTCGGCGCCAGCGAGACGGCTTTCTGCATCGGCTGGAGCGGGACCTGGCGCTGCTCAACCCGTCCGACCAGGTCGCCATCGTGGCCTTCGACGGCTACAACGTCACCCGGTTGACCGACTGGACGAACTCACGCGCCCAGATCGAGGACGCGATTCAGCGAGCGCGGGAGCGAAAGGCCCTCGGCTTGATGCGAATGCTCGACCTGGGCGATCGCGCCGATCAGATCCGGCGGACCGTCATGGCCGCCACCGCAAGCATCCGCAGCCTCGCGGACGTTCCGGGCCGCAAGGTCATGCTGCTGCTGGTTGAGACCTTCTGCTCGCCGAGCCGTTCCTGGCAGTTCTCATCGTTCTGGGAGGGCGGAACCTGCAGGGAAGACGTCGGCAACATGTACCAGCCACTGGTAACCGCAGCGAATCGGGTCGGCTACACCGTCTACCCGGTGGACATGGCCGGCCTGCACCCCACCTTCGGTATCGACCGGGACACAGGCGCGCTCATGATGGAGAACACGGAAGAAGCTCAGGAGGCGGCGCTCTGGTTCCTCGCCCATGAGACCGGCGGAAAGGCGATGCTCAACTTCTACCGGAAAGTCGCGCTCGCGGAGACGGCGGCCGATACCCGCTCCTTCTACTGGCTCGGCTTCAACGCGCCGGGCGGCGAGAACGACGCGCTCCACGACATCGAAGTCCGCCTCCCCGGCTACCCGGACCTGCAAGTCCGCTCCCGCCGGCACTATCGGGAAATGTCGAAGAGCACCGAGTTCACGTTGCTGGTCGAGGGTTCACTCATGTTCGGCGGCCTGCCCGGCAAGAACGTTCTGGAAGTGCAGTTCGGCACCCCGCGGAAAGCCGGGCTCAGGAAGGTCCTCGTGCCGATGTGGGTCACGATCCCGGTCGACGATCTGACACTGCTCCCCATGGACGGCCAGTGGACGAACGACGTGGAGTTCCGGATCTCCGTGGTCGACAAGCACGGCGACCGCTCCAGGAGTCTCGGTACCAGGATCCCGATTCGCTACTCGGAAGCGCCGCTCCCGGGAGAGACCTTCGTCTACGAAACAGAACTGCCAATCCGTAGAGGAATGCACCGCTTCCTGGCCGCCCTCTACGACCCGCTCAGCGGCGAGATCCTGGCCAGGCGCGGGACGGTCGGTCCCTAGAAGCGGAGACCGACCGTCGCCACGAAGCGGCGCGGACGCTGCCAGCCGATGTAGCGGGAGGCGCTGACCTCGCCGCCGTTGTTGATTCGGAGCAGCTCCTGGTTGTCCGTGATGTTCGTGGCGTCGACCCGCAGGTAGCCGTTGAAGTCCTCCCTCCATCCGAGCGGGAAGAAGTACATCAGGGTCATGTTCGCGCTCCACGTCGAGTTGAACGCGTCACGCGAGCCGCGAGGTTCGAGATAGAGACCCGTGCCACTGTCGACCAGGAACTGGGAGGGGTCGCACGTGAGCTCGAAGCCCGGCTCCCAGAAGTCCAGCTCGCAGGGGTCACCGAGGGATGCTCCCTCGACCCGCTGCCACGGCTTGCCGGACCGCCACTGGAGGGACCCGCCAAGGACGAAGCCCTGGCCGCTCTGTCCGAACTGCCAGGTCTTGAAGCCCCACGTGTTCCAGATGTACTTGTTGTTCTCGTGCACCGTGCCGTAGCGGTTGATCGTCGACAGGGGCTGGCCCAGGAACTGTCCGAGCGCCGCCTGGCAGTCCACCGGGTACTTCCGGACCAGCTCCTGGCCGTCGGCGCCGATCACCGGCTGTCCGCCGCTGCGGATCAACTGCTGGCCTTCGCAACTCCTGATGTGTCCCTCATTCAGGACGACATCCAGATTACGGCCGTAGTCCGAGTTGGTGTTGTCGAAGAGGCCTCCCCAGTAGTGCCCCTTGGCATCGGCGTAGGTGAAGTTGTTGCCCAACGCCCAGCCATTCCGGAACACCTTGTTCAACTGGAGTTGCAGTGACTGGTAGGTGCGCTTGCCTTCCTCGAAGTTGGCCATGACTTCCGCGTCGACCACGCCCATGGCGCCGAGCACGCGCTCGTAGTCCTTGTAGTTCTCGGTGAACCGGAAGTAGTCACCGCTCGGCAGCCGCTGCTCGGTGGTCCCGATCGAGTTCTTGTACTCCCAGTGGATCGCGCTGGCCTGGAAGAACCACTGTCTCCGCGCGCCCAGGTTCCAACTGTAGACGAGGTCGATCTCGTCCTTGTAGTACGGCTCGATATCTACCTCCGGGATGACGCCGGCGTCGATCTGCCGGTACATCTCGCCCGGCCGCAGCTTGCCGAGCAAGCCCGTGTACCCGGGACCGTTGCAGACCTGGATGTAGATGGCGTCGATCGGCGCGCAGTAGACGATGCGGTCGTAGGCGTTCGTGCCGTTCCAGCCCTCCAGGAGGTAGTTGTTGACCAGTTCCTGGTTCAGGTGCTGATAGGCGCGGGCGAGGTTGAAATGGATCACCATCCTGCCGTCGCGCTTGATGTCGTAGGACGCGAGCAGCCTCGGCGAGATGCTCTGCGAGTCGACGACCGTCCGCCGCACGTCGTTCTTGTGGATCTGGTTCTCCCACCGCAAACCGAGGTTGAAGCTCCAGTGATCCCCGGCCGTGAAACGGTCACGCGCGAAGGCGGCGAAGTTGGAGGAACGAGTGCCGCGCAGGCGTTCCGTTCCGACGAGATCCGGCGGGTTGTAGTCCTCGTAGTGACAGTAGTAGGTCTGAGTCGGCCAGTTGATCAGTCCGCAGTCATCGAAGCCGGTGTGGGTGGCGGGGTTGAACTCCCGTCCGAAGTAGACGTTGTTCCGCTGCAGGTCCTGTTCCCAACCCACCTCCTGCCAGTCGAGGCCGAACAGTGCCTCGTGGCTCTCGCTCGCGAACCAGGTCATCCTGACGTTGGCCTGATCCCGCGGATAGTCGTTCAGACCGAAACCGTTGTCGAGGAGCCAGCCATTGAACAGATGCCACTCGCCTCCCCGGTAGCCGATGTAACCATGGACGTTGTTGCCCGGACTGTGAGGGCCCAGGCGGTTCGCCGGATACCTCGGGTCCTGCTGTTTCTCCGCTAGAGCGGACTCAAAGTCGAAGCCCGTGCCGGCATTCAGACGCTTGTGTTCGCTGGAGTCATGAGCGGAGAGCTTGAACTCCATGAAGATGTCCTGGCTCGCGCTCCAGTTCCAGCTCCCAGTAATCAGCTCCCCGCCGAACTCGTGCGGCGTAGCACTGTAGCGGTCCGCCGGAAAGTCGCCCAGGATGAAAGTGACGTCGAGCGGCGAGGCGTTGTAGTTCAACTGCAGGCTGTTCGAAGGGTTGGGCTGGTAGTCGAACTTCAGCAGGCGGCCTTTGACGTAGACGCTGTTGTCCACGATGTCGCCGCTGAAGAGTTCCTGGGTCTGGAAGCTGTTCGTTTCCGCGATCGATGCGGCAAACCACAGCTTGTTCCTCACCAGTGGACCGCCGAAGAAGGCCTGGACGTTGGTGGCGGCGTTGTCCTTCTCCAGCTCGTCCCGCTTGAAGAAGTCCGGTTGGCAGGAAGGGGCGAACGGGACGTTCTGTGGATTGACCACGGCACGGTACCTGCAGCCCTGGCGCTCCGCCAGTTCGGCATGGCTCTGGTACTCCGAAACCCAACTCCCCTGCTGCCGGAAGACCATGCCTTCACCATGAATGACGTTCGTGCCCGACTTCGTGATCACGTTGACGACTCCACCCGTGGCGCGACCGTACTCGGCACTGCCCGTAGTCGACTGCAACGACGTTTCATTGACCCCGACCTGCGGCAGGAACATCCGCGACCCCCCGCGGCGGGTGTAGGTGGTGTCCACGCCGTCCACGAAGACGGCGCCCTCCTGCCACCGGGAACCGTTGACGCCCGGGTACTCGTCGGCCAGGTCGCCATCCGAGACGACACCCGGCATCAACTGAAGGTTGGAGAAGTAGTTCGAGTTGACGCCCACCACGTTCGACGCAACGTTCGACGAAATCGATCCGGCTGAGGTGACCTCGAACTTGTTGATCAGCGGCGTCTCGGCGGTGACCGTGATCTCGCCCGCCGCCTGGAGGGCCATGGTCAGCACGATCTCGGAACGGCCGCCCGGCGTCACGGTGACTGATGTCTCGGCCGAGCCGTAGTCGTCGAGCGTCCCCCGGACGGTGTACGTCCCCGGCGTCAGCAGAGCGAAACGGTAGCCGCCCTCGGCACCGGTGATCGCCACCTTTTCGCCGCGGTCGCCGGCAATCGTCACCGTTACCCCCGGCATGGGGTCTCCGTTCGTGTCCACCGCCCTGCCCAGGACGATCCCGGTTTCGGGACTGTCCGCAACCGCAGGCGGCGCCAGGCCGAAGAGAACGAGGGTCGCGACCAGAGCCAGGGTACGTTTCATGAGCCGATCCTCCTTTCCTTACTGGCTAGCCAGCCACTAAGGGTGAGGGTTCATCCGACTCCCCGGGGCGGCCAGGCCGGAGGAATCGGAATGAACAAGAGCGCCGTACGCCTCTAGGGACGACCCGAACCCCGGCTGCCCTGACCGGAGAGAGCTACCTGTCGCTTTGCGATCAGGGACTATAACAGCGTTGCAGATTCGGGCCCAGGGAAGCCCGGTCAACGCCGGATCGTCCAATCGATTGGATCTTCGGCGGTCCACGGCCCGCCGGCACCGGTCCTACGCGCCGGGGGAACCGAGGGGCGCCTTCCGCCTCGGTGCGAGTGCTCCCGCCAACGTCCGCCCCACCCAGGCCCGGCCGTCCTCGATCAGCGTGTAGAACACGGGCACCGCGAGCAGGGTCAGCAGAGTCGCGGCGGCCATGCCGCCGATCAGGGTCAGGGCGAAGCTCTTGTAACTCAGCCCCATCTGCGTCGGTTGTCCGAACAGCAGCGGCACCATGCCGCCGATCGTGGTCAGCGCCGTCATCATGATCGGCCGGAAACGCCGGTTGGCAGCTTCCAGCACAGCGTCGGCCCGTTCCATGCCCGAGGTCCGCAGCCGGTTGACGGAGTCGAGGAGCACGATGCCGTTGTTCACGACCACCCCGATCAGGATGATCAGGCCGACCAGCCCGAGGAAGTCGAGGTCGCGCCCAGCGAGCAGGTGGATCCAGGTCACCCCCATGCTGGCGAGCGGAATGGTGACCAGGATCGCAAGCGGCAGCAGGAAGCTCTCGAACAGGAAGCCCATCAGCAGGTAGACGAAGGCGATCGACATGAGCGCCGCGATCATCAGGTTCCGGGTCTCCTCGGCGGCGACGTTGCGCACCAGCCTCGCCCAGGCCACGCCTTCGGGCAGGTCGGTCTGCGCCGCAACGGCGCGCACCGCCCGCCGCGCCTCGCTCTCCCGGCCCTCTTCGAGTTCAACCGTGATCCGGCGCGCGGTCTGCTTGTCGCGGCGGGAGATCCGGGTCGCCGACGGCTGCTGGCGCACGTCGACCAGGGTGCCGATGGCGAGCGCCTCGCCGCTTTCGGTCGGCACCGAGAAGTCGCGGAGCTCTGCCAGACTCTGGCGGTCCTCCTCCTCGAAGCGGATGCGTACCGGGATGTCGCGTCCGCCGTAGTAGATCCGCGGCAGCGCCTGGCCGCGCAGCGCGTAGCCGACCATCACCGCCAGCGTCCGCGGGTTGACCTGCTGGCGCATCGCGAGATCCCTGTCCAGGACCAGGGCGAGTTCGTTCGGAGCCTCGTCGGCCGACTTCTTGACCGCCAGCACGCCCGGAACGCGAGCTAGCCGGTCCTCGACGCCGCTCGCCACCTCTTCGAGAACCTCGGCATCCTCGCCGAACAGGGTCAGGGTCTCGAGCGCCTTGTCGGTTGTCTCCTGCTCCGACGCGAAGCCTGTATGGAAACGCACACCCGGCATCTCGGGCATCAGGTCGATCACCCGCTCCGTGGCCTCGCGCATCTTGAGGTCGGCGCCGGTCGCCATGATCCCCTGGATCTGGCCCCAGGTGCGCTCGTGAAAGAAGACGAGGTACTCGAGATCGAGTTCATCGCGCAGGCCGTCGATCTTCTCCTCGGCGCGCGCGAAGTACTCGATCGTCTCGTCGAACGAGATGTTGCGCGGCAACCGAACCTCGATGTTGAAGAACGCCTGGTCGTCCTCCGACATCGGAACGACCGAGAGCCTGCCGCTGGCGGCGACCTGCGTAAGCGCCAGCGCTGCCACGAGGAGCAGGACGACGTCGAGCCGCCGACGCAGACCGTAGGCCAGCATACCGCTGTAGACGCGGTTCAGGAGGCCGAAGGTCGCCTCGTAGGCCCGTCGCAGGACGACGTTCGAAGCGTTCCGGGCATGGCGCAGCGCCCCGCTTTCACTCGACGATCGCGACGGCAACGTGACGTAGACGGCCAGCGGGACGACAATCAGCGCCACCACGAGAGAGGCGAGCAGGGAGACCGTGATCGGGATGACGAGCCGGAGCAGCATGAACTGACCCTGACCCTCGACCAGCGAAACCGGCAGGAAGACGATGACGGTGGTCAGGGTGGCCGTGGTGATCGCCAGCGCGATCTCCCCCGCTCCCTGCAGCGTTGCCTGACGACGCCCCACTCCGCTCTGGTGAAGCCGGTGGATGTTCTCGGCCACCACCACCGAGTTGTCGACCAGGAGCCCGACCGAGATCATGAGGCCGAGCAGCGAGATCACGTTGAAGGTCTCGCCGAAGAAGTACATCGCGACCACCGCCACCACCATGGAGAGCGGGATCGAGAAAGCGATGATCAGGCTCATCCGCAGCCGGCGGAGGAAGAAGAAGAGCACGATCATCGCGAAGATCGCCCCGATCCGGCCGCTCGACAGGAGCACTCCCATCGAGTCGCGGATGATCTCGCCCGAGCTCATGATCACGTCCGCCTCGATTGCCGCGAGGCGCGGATTCCCCGCCAGTTCCTGTACTACGCGTTCGACCTCGCGGGCCACGTCCAGCGCGTTCGCCTCGCCTTCCTTCTGCACGCGGATCGCGTACGCGGGAAGGCCGTTCACCCGCACCCGGAACTCGTCGTCGGGCACGCCGTAACGCACGGAGGCGATGTCGCCCAGCCGCACCGTGTCGGTGATCCACATGTCGCGGACGTTCTGGGGCGCGGGATACGCGGCCACGGACCGCAAGAGCAGCTTGCGGTCGCCGGCGCGAACGTTGCCCGACGCCAGGGTGAAGTAGTCCGACTGCAGATCCTGGGCGATCTCGAAGATGTTGAGGCCCGCCGCCTCGACCCGCTGCCGGTCGAGTTCGATCAGCACTTCCCGCTCCAGCAGGCCCTGGGCGTCGACCGAAGCCACGCCGGGCAACCGCTCCAGCTTCAGGATGACCTCGTTCTGGATCAGGTTGTACGTGTCCGCCGTCCCCTCGTCGACGAGGACCCCGACCATCGCCACCGGCATTCCGGTGTCGTCGTCCTTGCGGATGAAGACCTGCTGGACGTCCTCAGGCAGGCGGGCCCGGGCGCGTTCGATCCGGTCCCGGACCTCGCGGTAGGCAACGTCCATGTCCGTGCCGTGCGCGAAGCTCAGGAAGACCTGGCTGAAGCCGACGGCGCAGAACGAGTACTGGTTCTCGAGCCCGCGAATGGTCGCCAGTTCCTCTTCCAGCGGGATCGTGATCTTGTCCAGTACCTCCTGAGGCGGCGCGTCCCGCCACGGGACGGTCACCCGCAGGAAGGGCGAGCTGTAGCCAGACGGGATCAGCTCGATCGGCAGCGAAAGGGCCGCGACCAGCCCCATGACCAGGACCGCGCCGACCACCACGAGGACACCGACGCGGCGCTCCAGAGAGAGCCGGGGCAGGGACCTGCCCAGTCCGCCGGGGATCATGGACGGCTCACCTGGGGCGCAACCGCTCCGGCCGGTCCTGTGACCTCGGCCGGGGCGCTCGCCGGGCGGGCGACCTTCTCACGCGAGAACGACAGCGCCTCCCGCAGCCGCTCGAAGATCTCGTAGATCGTCGGCACGACGAGCAGCGTCAGCACGGTCGAGGCGACCAGGCCGCCGATCACCGCCAGCGCCATCGGGGTGCGGATCTCGGCGCCCTGGCCGAGGCCCAGCGCCATCGGCAGCAGGCCGAGCGTGGTCGTCGCCGTGGTCATCAGGATCGGCCGCAGCCGCACCAGGCCGGCGCCGACGATCGCCCGGCGGCGGGGGAGCCCGCGCGCGCGCAGCCGGTTGATGTAGTCGACGAGGACGATCGCGTTGTTCACGACGATCCCCGCCAGCATGATCATGCCGAGGAAGACGACGATCGAGAGGTTGACGTCCAGCAGGTAGAGGGTGACCAGAGTGCCGAAGAACGCAAGCGGGATCGAGAACATGATGACCAGAGGATGCAGCAGGGACTCGAACTGGGCCGCCATGATCACGTAGACCAGAAACACGGACAGCCCCAGGGCCAGCCACAGACTGGCGCTCGACCGCTGCCACTCCTGGCTCTGGCCGCCGACCAGGAAGCTCATGTCCGCCGGCCACTCGATTCCGTTCGCCAGCACCTCCTCGATCCGCTCCACGGCGCCGCCCAGTGAAGCGGCGCCCAGGTTGGCCTCGATCACCGCCACCCGCTTGCCGTCGATCCTCCGCACCTCAGACGGCCCTTCGCCGACGGCGACGTCGGCGACGGCGTGGAGGGGAATCGGGCGCTCGCCGCCCGGGTTCACGACCAGACCGTTCAACTGGTCCGTCGAGCGGCGATCCTCCTCGGCGAGCCGGACCACAATCGGTATCCGCCGATCCCTCAGGTTGTAGAGAGTGGACTCGAAGCCTTCGATCTGGTTGCGCACCATCTGGGCTACGACCGAGGTCTGGAGGTCGTAGCGGTTGAGGATCGCGCGGTCGTAGACGATCTGCACTTCGGGCGCGCCACGCTTCAACGTCGTCTCGACGTCGGCGAGTTCTGGCATGGCCGCCATCAGGTCACGCACCCGATCGCCGTACTCCTGGAGGCGATCGAGGTCCTCGCCATGGACCTCGACCTCGATCGGCGTCTTGAAGCTGAACAGGACCGGGCGCGAGACGCGCGAGGAAGCGTCAGGAATCAACTCGAAGCGCCGCCGCAACCGCTCCACTACCTCGTCCTCGGCCGCCGCCTGAACCGGTTCGAGCAACACCTTGAATCTCGCGGTGTGCTCGCCCTCGTCGGAGCGCTGCGTGTTCGTCACGTCGTAGCCGTAGGTCACGAGCAGCCGCTCGATGTGGCGCTCCTCCTCGAGAATCGCGCTCTCGACGGCCGCCAGGGTGCGCTCGGTCTCGGACAGGGGCGTGCCCACCGGCAGCGAGACCTCGATGGTGAACTCGCCCTGGCGAACTTCAGGCAACAGCTCGCTGTCGAGGCGCCCGAGGAGCCACCAGGAAGTCCACAGAGTGACCGCCACCACCGCCACGACCGCGACGGGGAAACGCAGGGACCGGTCGAGAAGCGCGGGATAGACCCCGCTGAGCCACTCGAGCAGACGGCGGACGACGATCAGCGGCCCCCGGCTCAGCCAGGTGAACGTCTTGACCAGGACCGGCCCGATCAGGCGCACGACCAGGAACGCGAGCCCGGCCAACACCAGCAGAATCGCCTTGGCGACCAGCTCGAGCACGCTGCCCACGACCAGGCGAACGCTGACGAACACCAGCGCCGGCGCCATACCCGGCCAGCCAAGCAGCGGGTTCCGCGACCGTGCCCAGCCAAGCAGCGCCGCCAAGTCCCGGCGGAACGCCTCCCACGCCGCGTAGCGTCGCAACCGGGCGGCTGCGCCGCCGCGCTCCGGCAACGTCCAGCCGCGGCGGCTGGCGAGCATCGGGATGAAGGCCAGTGCAACGGCCATCGACGCAAGAAGGGAGATGACGACCGCCAGGCCCAGGTCGCCGAACGCCTGGCCGGCGATCCCCTCGACGAACACCATCGGCAGGAAGACGGCGATCGAAGTCAGGATCGACGCGATCACCGCCGAACGGACCTCCCTGGCGCCGCGGATCGCCGACGTGACCAGATCGTCCCCCTCCTCCCGGCACCGGAAGATGGACTCGAGCACGACGATCGAAGAGTCGACGAGCATGCCGATGCCGAGAGCCAGACCGCCCAGGGACATGATGTTGAGCGACACGGAGGCGGCCGAAAGCGGCGCGAAGGTGATCAGCAACGAGATGGGAATGGACACCGCGACAAACAGCGTGGTGACCAGGTTGCGCAGGAAGAGATAGAGGACGATGACGGCCAGAAGTCCACCCAGAATCGCGGTGTTGCGGACCTCGGCGATGCTGCCCTCGATGAACTCGGAGCGGTCGGAGACCACCGTCAGCACCGCTCCCTCCGAACGGTAGAGATCGGTCGAGAGGGTCGCTCCGCCGAGCGAGGGACCACGCCTGCCGCCACTGGCCCCGGAACTGCCGGTCAGCCGTTGCAGCAGATTCCGCGGCCGCTCCACCGTCTCGCCGCGCGCCCTGGCGCGCTCGCGCTCCAGATCCAGCTCGCCGACCCGTTCCCGAACGCGGTCGGCCAGCGCGACCATGTTCGCGTCCGCCTCCTTGTATACGTCGAGCTGAACGCTCTCGCCGCCGTCGGTGCGGGTCATGATCTCGCGATCCCGGTGCGATCTGCGGACTTCGGCCAGATCGCCGACACGGACTTCGCGTCCCTCCACGGTGGCCACGACCGTGGCCCGGATCTGGTCGAGGTTCACGTACTCGTTGACCGTGCGCACCATGTACTCGGTGCGCCCTTCCTTGAGGGTGCCGCCGGCGACGTTGATGTTCTCCTGCCCCAGGCGGTCGATCACCTGCTGGACGGACAGCCTCGAGCGCTGCAGCGCCTGAGCGTCGAGAAGAACGTGAATCTCCTCCTCCAGACCGCCGCGGACGCGAACCGCGGCGACGCCGTCGATCGGCTCGAGCGCCCGCTTGACCTGAAGCTCCGCCAGCCGGCGCAGCCGGCGCAGGCCTTCCTCGCCCTCGAAACGCTCGTCCTCGCCGGACAGGGATAGCTCGAGGACCGGGTCGAGGCCCGGGTCGAAGCGCAGGATGAGCGGGCGCTCCGCCGAATCGGGCAGGAGGACGAGATCGAGCTTCTCCAGAGTCTCCTGCACGGCGTCGGACATCGCCGTGTCCCAGGCGAACTCCAACACGACATCGGAAACCCCGGCGCGGCTGATGCTGCTCATCCGCCGCAAACCGCCGACCACGCCGAGCTGTTCCTCGATCCGCCTCGATATGTCGTTCTCGACCTCCTCCGGCGCCGCGCCCGGATACTCGGTGCGCACCGTGAGCGTCGGGTAGGACAGCTCGGGCATGAGGGTCACCGGCAAGCCCTGGTAGGACAGCAGGCCGAACACGACCGCCGCCAGAAAGACCATCGACACCGCGACCGGGCGATGGGTAAGGAACGACTTCGCAGCCTTCATGCCGCGCTCCTATCTCTGTGTCGTGTGCCGGATCAGCTTGCGGGCTGGAAGGTCGGAGTCGATGCGGCGCCCAGTTCGGCCGCCGAGCCGAGGGCCTCGGCCGGGTCGAGCAGACGGATCCGGGCGCCGTCCTTCAGCCCGGCCTGCCCGGCCACGACCAGACGCTCGCCGTCGGCCAGGTCGCCCTCCAGATGGACGACGTCCTCGCTCTCGATGAGAATCCGGACCAGCAGCCGCTCCGCGCGGGGACCATCGTCGCCCTGTGCGACCCGGAACACGAAGACCTGTTCCTGGTCGTAGACCAGCGCCCGCTTCGGCGCCAGCAACGTGTCCTCCAGGGCGGCGGCCACCAGATCGACCTCGACGTACATGCCCGGCAGCAGGCCCTGGTTGCCCGGAATGCCGAGCGTGACCTTGACCGTGCCGCTCTGGGGATCGACCACGGGCGAGATGCGCTCTATCGCGGCTCCTCGCGAACCCGCGAGAGACTGGGCCAGCACCCGAGCCGGCTGGCCGACGAAGAGGCCCGCCAACTGCCGCTCGGGCACGAACACCCGGGCGACGATCGAGTCGAAGTCGATGACTTCGAACAGCTTGGTGTGGGTCTCGACGTGGTCGCCCACGTTGATGAGCCGCTCGGTGACGACGCCCGAGATCGGCGCCGTGACCGTCGCATAGCTCAACTCCCGCTCTGCGTCCTCGAGGGCGAGCTCGAGTTGCTCCATGTCGTAGCGCGCCTGGTTGTAGGCCTGTTCGCTGATCAGGTCCTGCTCGAAGAGGCGCTTCTGCCGCTCGTACTCCAGGCGGGAGCGCTCGAGCTGGCTCTCGACCCTCTTGAGCGCCGTGCGCTGCGCCTCGTCCTCGAGCAGCAGCATGGTCTGGCCGACGAGCACGGTGTCGCCCTCCTCGACCAGGAGGTCGGTGACGTGCCGCTCGGCCTCGGCCAGCACATCGACCCGGTTCTCGGCCTCGAGGTTCGTCGAGAACCGGAGCACCGACTCGATGCGGCCGCGGAACATGGGCAACGCCGCGACAGGAATCGCGTCGTCGGCTGCCAGCGTCGCGGCCTCCGACGTCGGCGGCTCGCCGGCCACGCCGCTGTCGAACGCGCAGCCGGCCACGAAGAACAGAAGGACCATCGCCGCGACGGCCTGGGCGGTCGAGATCCTGAAGGTATGTGCGAAGTTCATGGCTTTCTTTCAGGTGTTTTGGGGACAACGCGGGCGGCGGCCAACTCCTTCGGAGAGAGTATTGAGAAAGCGGGGCCCGTTCATCCGGCCAACCGCCCGCGTCATCAGGGAATACGCCCCGGCCGCCGGCTTTGTTTCCGCGCGTCTCTAGGAAAGCTGACTTTCGGCCAGCCGCGCCCAGTACTTGGCGCCGATGGTCAGCAGCTCGTCGTTGAAGTCGTACCTCGGCGTGTGCAGCATCTCGCTGTCGCCGTTGCCGATCATCATGAAAGACCCCGGCCGCTCCTCGGCCAGGAACGCGAAGTCGTCGGAGCCCATCAGCGGCTCCATCTCCGTGTCGACCTCCCAGCCCATGCTGAGCGCCGCGGCGGTCATCTCCTCCGTCTCGCGCGGCGCGTTGACCGTCGCCGGGTAGTAGCGCTCGTAGTCCACCTTGGCCGAGGCGCCGTGGGCGGCGCAGACGCCGTGGACGACGCGCTCCAGCCCCAGCTCGAGGGTGTCCTGCACCTCGCGCAGGAAGGAACGCACGCCCCCGGCGAGGTACGCGGTCTCCGGGATCACGTTGAACGCTTCGCCGGCATGGCTCATCGTCACGGACACCACCGCCCGGCGTCGGGGATCGACGTTGCGGGACACCAGGGTCTGGAGTCCCATCACGACCTGCGACGCGGCGACGATCGGGTCGATGCCGCTGTGCGGCCAGGCGCCGTGCGTTCCGCGGCCCCGGATCTCGATCTCGAACTGGTCGATCGCGGCCATGAAGGGACCGCTGTTCGTCGCGAAGGCGCCGGTCGGCACGCCCGGAAAGTTGTGCAGGCCGAAGACCTTGTCCGCGGGGAAACGCTCGAACAGCCCTTCCCGCACCATGACCCCGGCGCCGCCGTCCTTCTCCTCGGCCGGCTGGAAGATGAGCTGCACCCTGCCGTCGAAGTTGCGGGTCTCCGCGAGGTAGCGGGCCGCCCCCAGCAGCATCGCGGTGTGGCCGTCGTGGCCGCAGGCATGCATCTTCCCGGGCGCGGTGGAACAGTGCCCGAACTGGTTCTGCTCATGGATCGGCAGCGCGTCCATGTCGGCTCGCAGCGCCACGGCGCGATCCGACTTGCCGGCACGGATCGTCGCGACGACTCCGGTTCTTGCGATGCCGTGATGGACCTCCTCGATGCCGAAGGACCGCAATCGTTCGGTCACGATCTGCGATGTCCGCTCCTCCTCGAAGGCGAGCTCCGGGTGCCGGTGGAAGTCGCGCCGCCATTCGGTCAGCTGGTCGCGCCAGCCGTCGATCCGGCCGTAGTTGTCCGAGGCCATGGCGGACGGGAGTCTATCGCCGGAGTAGCGGTCGCCGCTTCGCGGCGCGTCTACCTGGCCGCCTGCGGCGGCAGCCGGCGGGGACGCCGGCGCACCCAGTGTTTGCGGTGTAGTTTCACGCCCAGCGATGAAGTTCGAAGCGACTCCGCTCACCGAGGCACACGGCGCGATCCTCGGCCACAACGTCTACGACGACGACGGCCGCCGCGTGCTCCGGAAGGGCCGCGCGCTCGGCGACGAGGAGCTGGAAGTGCTGGCCGGCCTCGGCCGCGACCGCGTCTTCGCGGCGCGGCTGGAACCCGGCGACGTCGACGAGAACGAGGCCGCCCGGAGGGTCAGCGAAGCCGTCGCCGGAACGGGTCTCGACCTGCGGGGGCCGACGACCGGGCGCGTCAACCTGCACGCCCAGACGCTGGGCGTGCTGCGCGTCGACGCCGCGGCTCTCGACCGCATCAACGACTGCGACGGCGTCACCCTCGCCACCCTGCCCAACCACAGCGTGGCGAGGGAGGGCAAGATGGTCGGGACGACGAAGATCCTCCCCTATGCCCTTTCCGAAGCGACGGTGGCCGCGGCAGAGAGCGTGGCCGCGAGCCCCCTGATCCGGCTCGATGCGCTGCGGCCCAGCACCGCGGGATTGATCGTCTCCGGGACCGTCGCCGCCGGCCGTTCCACCGGCCGCGAACGGTTGGTCGCCGGATTCGAGAAGGCCTTCCGGCAGCGGCTCGGCGCCCTCGGCGCCGGACGCACCCAGGTGCTATTCGTGATGATCGACCGTGAACTGGAAACCGGGGAGCTCGCGTCGGCAGCGGCCGAACTCGCCCCGGATGTCGATCTCGTGATCTTCGCCGGCGAAACGGCGATCCAGGACCGCCACGACCTGGCCCCGACCGCCATCGAAGCCGCCGGCGGCTCCGTCATCTGCTACGGCGCCCCGGTCGACCCCGGCAACCTGCTGCTGCTCGCCGACCTCGGCGGCACACCGGTCCTCGGCGCCCCCGGCTGCGCCCGCAGTCCGAAGCGGAACATCGTGGACCTGGTGCTGCCCCGCCTGCTCGTCGGCGATCGGTTGACACGGCGCGACATCACCTCGCTCGGCCACGGCGGCCTGCTGGAGGACGTGCCGGAGCGGCCCTTGCCGCGGCGGCGGATCGAAGGCTCCTGACTCCGCTACACTCCGCCTACCCCACCGTCATCCGGAGGACCCAACATGAGAGTCCGAGTCCCCGCCGCGCTGATCGCCATCCTCGCGCTGCTGATCGCGGCCCCTGCGTTGACCGCCCAGGGCGATGTCAAGCGCGCCGCCAACGGCAAGCCCGACCTGACCGGCACCTTCGACGCCGGCACCCTGACGCCGCTTCAGCGGCCCGAAAAGTACGGCGACAACCTCTTCCTGAGCCCCGAGGACGCGGCGAAGATCGAGGCGGACGCGGCCAAGTACGCGGCCGACCGGCACCAGGTCTCCGATCCGAACCGCAAGCCGCCGCCCGTCGGCGGCGACGGCACGACGGGCGGCGCCGGCAACGTCGGCGGCTACAACAGGTTCTGGGTCGAGACCGGCACCGAGGCGTTCGCGGTCGACGGCAAGTTCCGCACCTCGATCATCTTCGATCCGCCGAACGGCCGCATGCCGGAGATGACCGAGGCCGGCAAGGCGAGATCCGCCGAGCGCCGCCGGCTGCGCCGGCCCAACGATGGCTCCGCCTGGTGGCTCGACATCGAGGGTCACGGCCCGTACGACGGTCCGGAGACGCTGCCGGTGACCGAGCGCTGCATCGTCGGCTTCACCGGCGCCACGCCGACCTTCCCGAGCCTCTACAACAACTTCAAGCGCGTGGTCCAGACCGAGGACCACATCATGATCCTGATCGAGATGGTCCACGACGCCCGCATCGTGCGCCTGAACGCCGAGCACCCGAGCCCCGAGGAGCGGAAGTGGCTCGGCCACTCGATCGGCTGGTGGGAAGGCGACACCCTGGTCATCGACTCGCGGAACTTCCACCCGAAGGCGGTCCTGCGCGGCGCCACCCAGGAATCCCACGTCACGGAGCGCCTCACGCTGCAGCCGGACGGCAACATCCTCTACCGGTTCACGATCGAGGACCCGGCAACCTGGGACGTCCCCTGGTCCGGCGAGTACATCTGGAAGCGCAGCCCCGTGGACGTCTACGAGTACGCCTGCCACGAAGGCAACTACTCGATGGGAGGCACGCTGCGCGGAGCGCGGGTGCTCGAAGCCGACGCTCTGGCCGCCAAGGCCGCTAGCACCGGCGCCGGCAGCGGCGACTGATCGAACCCTGGAGGAAAGAGAATGAGATTCCCCGCGGCCCTGACCGCCATGGTCCTGCTGCTGATCACGGCGCCCGTCGCCGGAGCCCAGGACGACATCAAGCGCATGCCCAACGGCCGGCCCGACCTGCACGGCAACTACGACGCGGCCACGCTGACGCCGCTGCAGCGGCCCGAGAAGTACGGTGACAACCTCTTCCTGAGCAGGGAAGAGGCGGAGCAGATCGAAGTCGACGCGGCCAAGCGCCGGGCCGACCGCCACCAGGTCAGCGACCCGGACCGCGAGCCCCCGCCGGTCGGCGGCGACGGCTCAGGAGGCGGCGCCGGCAACGTCGGCGGCTACAACTTCTTCTGGCTCGACATCGGCACCGAAGCCTTCTCGGTCGACGGCAAGTTCCGCACGTCGATCATCGTCGACCCCCCGAACGGCCGCATGCCGGAGACGACACCCGCGGCCAAGGCGAGGAGGGCCGCCCGCGACAAGCTCCGCAAGCCGAACGACGGCTCCGCCTGGTGGCTCGACATCGACGGCCCCGGCCCCTATGACGGCCCCGAGTCGCTGCCGATCACCGAACGCTGCATCGTCGGCTTCACCGGCGCCACGCCGACGCTTCCGAGCGCCTACAACAACTACAAGCGGGTGGTGCAGACCGAAGACCACATCATGATCCTGATCGAGATGAACCACGACGCCCGCATCGTGCGCCTGAACGACGAGCACCCCAGCCCCGAAGAGCGCAAATGGCTCGGCGACTCGGTCGGCTGGTGGGAGGGAGACACCCTCGTCATCGACTCGGTCAACTTCCACCCCAGGACGTTCCTGCGCGGATCGACCCAAGAACTCCACGTCACCGAACGCCTGACCCTGCAGCCGAACGGCGACATCCTCTACCAGTTCACGATGGACGATCCGGCCACCTGGGAGACGCCCTGGTCCGGCGAGTACATCTGGCGGAACCGCCCGGAACTCGTTTACGAGTACGCCTGCCACGAGGGCAACTACGCCATGGGCAACACGCTGCGCGGAGCGCGGGTCCTCGAGGCCGACGCGGCGGCCGCGAAGGCCGGGAGCACCGGCGGCGGCAACGACTAGAAGGCTGCACCGCAGGGGGCGTCCTCCGCTACACTTCGGCATCCAGTCGAAACAGGAGGACGCAGAATGAGAGTCCAGTTCCCGGCGGCGGTGGCCGCCATCCTCGCGCTGCTACTCGCGGCGCCCGCCCTGGCAGCCGAAGGCGAGATCAAGCGTGCCGCGAACGGCAAGCCCGACCTGACCGGCACCTATGACGCTGCCACGCTGACGCCGCTGCAGCGGCCGGAGGAGTACGGCGAGAACCTCTACCTGACCCCGGAAGAGGCCGAGAAGATCGCGGCCGACGCGGCCAAGGGTCGCGCCGACCGCCACCAGGTCTCCGATCCAAACCGGGAAGCGCCGCCGGAAGGCGGAGACGGCTCACCCGGGGCCGCTGGCAACGTCGGCGGCTACAACAGCTTCTGGCTTGACCGCGGCACGGACACGTTCGCGGTGGACGGCAAGTTCCGGACCTCGATCATCATCGACCCGCCGAACGGCCGCATGCCGGAAACGACGGAGGCAGCGAAGGCGAGATTCGCCGAGCGCGCCAAGCTACGGCGTCCGAACACCGGCACCGCATGGTGGCTCGAACTCGACATCGCCGGCCCCTACGACGGCCCCGAGTCGCTGCCGATCAGCGAGCGCTGCATCCTCGGCTTCACCGGCGCCACGCCGACCTTCCCGAGCGGCTACAACAACTACAAGCGGGTCGTGCAGACCGAAGACCACATCATGATCCTGATCGAGATGGTCCATGACGCCCGGATCATCCGCCTGAACGACGAGCACCCGAGCCCCGAGGAACGGCGTTGGCTGGGCGACTCGGTCGGCTGGTGGGAAGGCGACACCCTGGTCATCGACTCGGTCCACTTCCGGCCCGACGGTTTCCTGCGCGGCGCGACGAAGGACCTCCACGTCACGGAGCGCCTGACGCTCCAGCCGGACGGCAACATCCTCTACCACTTCACGATGAACGACCCGGCCACCTGGGAAGCCCCCTGGTCCGGCGAGTACATCTGGAAGCGCGACCAGGAACGCGTCTACGAGTACGCCTGCCACGAAGGCAACTATTCGATGGGCGGCACGCTACGCGGCGCGCGCATCCTCGAGGACGACTGGCGCGCCGGCAAGGCGGCCAGCACCGGCGGCGAGTAGGCGGCGGTAGCTGGCGAGCACCCGCCGGTCCGGGGCCCGCGGGGATGGGTCCCAGCAGCCGCTCGCGCTCAAGGGGAGGGTGGGGGGCCGGCGCTCGCTCCTTCCCGCCCGGAGTCTGGCGAGCTAGCAGAGAACGCAGGCACTTGCGGGGATCGGCGGTCATGGACTGTCCCCCAACGAAGTCCCGTTCGTCAAACAGCAGGAGCGAGGAGTCGCCGGAGCCGACTCCCGTAGCGGCAGCGTTGGCCGTCTCGCGAAACCGTCGACGGCTAAGGACCTCGAAAGACGATGGGGCACTCAGGGGCAGCGTCGAGTACCCGAGCTTGCCACTCGGCCTCAAATGGAACACGCGGCGCGCGGTTGCTGGTCGCGCAGACGGTCACATCAGTGGTCTATGATCCGGTGCCTTGATGACCGAGGAGACCCCGGCGTTCCGGGCTCTCCAAGAAACCTGGACGGAGACACAGGGAGACGCCTTGGAGCCGAAGATCGCTGACTTGCTCAAGCAAGCGGTCCCTCTACTGAAACAGCTCAATCAAGCCGCCCCACTGACTGAAAGAACTGGTTTCGGCGCTGAAACGGCGCGGGCGCGAGCCGGCGGCTCCGGATGATCCGGCCGAAACCAAGCTACTCGACGATGTGGAGGCGCAGCTAGCGCGCCTGCACGCTAAGGTCCACAAGCTTCAGGAGCAATCGGCTACAGCGGCACAGCTCGTGCAAGAGCAGCTAGCAGACCTTGGCGGGGCAGTCGCAGAGCTTGAGCGAAGATCGAACAAGCTCTGGGTTGTCGCGGTAGTGCTCGCCGTGGCCTCGGCGCTGTCACTCCTCCTCCTCTTGGCGAGATGGCTGCTCGGCTAGACGCGTCGGAACAGCGGAGGTCCATGGCCGCGCCTCAGCAAGCGTCGAGTTCCCCGCTCCTCTCCTCGTGCTGACCTGCGCGCACGGAAGTACACTCACGCGGTGAAGATCCTCCTCACGCCCGAGGACATCACAGTCCTGAAGAGCCTCAGGTTGAGCGACAAGTGGGATTGGCCTGCGACGTTCAGTTGCAACCAGCGACGTGAGGTATGGCCAGGCAAGGTGTTCGGTCCGACACCGCCCCACGAGAGATACCACGTAGGTGGCCTATTCCCTTCACTGGAGGTGATCGTCTGCCTCGTCCTCCAATGTCGTCCGGAGGGTGGGAGATTCCACGTCGACGACGAGGGGGTCACCCTCGCCCGCGACGGTCGACAGATCATCGAGTTCGCGGAGCCGGAACCTTCAGGGGATGCTCCACTTCAAGAGTAAGCCGAGTCAGCCGGAGGGCGTTTGACCGCCTCGCCAACGGAACCATGCCACACGAATCTCCTCGCAAACATCTGAGTGGAACCGCGCTTGTCGGCGCCGCCGCTCTCTCGCTCCTCCTGTCAGCCGCTACAAGCCCGAGCGCCGCCCAGAACGTGCGCCCTGACCAACCGCTCTCCACCGCAGAGATCGCGCGCCGTGTCACTGACAGTGTCGTCACCATCCACACCGCAAGCGGTCACGGTTCCGGCGTGATCGTCGATCCGACCGGCATCGTTGTCACCAACCTCCATGTCATCGAGAACGAGACGGATCTGGAAGTCGTCCTGGCGAACGGCGACATCTACGACGACATCGCCGTCGTGGACCTTGATGAGCGGCGAGACCTGGTCGTGCTCAAGCTCAAGGCCTACAACCTCGTGCCGGCAGCCATGGGGGACTCAGACGACATTCGGGTCGGCGACAGCGTCGTCCTTGTGGGTTCACCAGAGGGCTTCGACTCCACCGTCAGCGAAGGCGTCATCAGCGCCATGCGCGACACCGGAGCTGGCTACAGCGTCATCCAGACAAGCGCCCCCGCCTCCCCTGGCAGCAGCGGTGGCGGCATGTTCAACGCCTATGCGGAGCTTATCGGCATCGTCACATCTCAAGCACGCCAGGGCCAGAACCTGAATTTCGCCGTCCCCTTCAACTACGCTCGCGGTCTGCTCTCCACGGAGCCGACGATGACCCTCTCCGACTTGACCGAGCGGTTGACCACCTCGGCGAGTTCCCGTGTTGCAGAGTCGACATCCTCCTCTACTGGTATCAGTTCTGCGGACGCCGACCGGTTCAACGACCTCATGCAGGCGATCTCAGCCGACGAGGACCTACACGAATTCGTGGAGTTTCGAGACGCCGGCGATGGCCTGTGGCTGTTCTTCTACAAGGATGGAGACCATGTTCCAGAGATTCTTGGTTATGTGGAGCTCCTGGAAGACGGTTTCGATCGAGCCATGGTAGTGCTTCAGAGTCAGCAGCTTCCAAGCCCAGAATCGCCTTGGACGTCCAGACAGCTCGTCTCTCTGCTCCAGCTCAGCTTCAACTGGAACTTCGCCAAGCTCGTAGCAGACTCTGATGGTTCGTTGGGAACCATGCTCGAGCTTGAGCTCCGCACGACCGACAAGTACTCTCTCATCATTGGCGCCTATTCCGTCGGCGAGGCGGCTGATGATGTCGCCGGGATGATGAACGCCCCCGAGACCTCCGGCTCAAGCACCATGGCCCCTGCGCTGACGGAGGCACCTGCTGCACGGACGGCATCGGTGGATCTCCTGGACCACGCAGTGCGCTACGATCCGGGCGAGTGGTCGGAGATCCCTCCGTTGAACGACGACGTGCTCCTGCAATTGGAGCACTCGTCGAAGGAAGTCTGGATATCTCTGATAACCGAACGAGGGGAGATTCCGGTAGAGGCAATGGTGCGCCTGATCCGACAGAACATGGTCGTTGCGGGAGCTCAGGACGTGGAGGGCATTCGAAGCGGCAAGCGCCTCGTAGGCGGGATTGAACTCGGGTACTCAGAAACCCTCGCCACAGTCGAGGGGGTACCGTTCATCTACCTCGCCCATGTCTTCAGCAGCGAGCGCGGCACGATTCAGATCCTAGGCTGGACTACGAGAAACCTCTACACCGAGCATAAGGCGACGATCGAGCGCTTCGTCGCCGGCTTTCACTTGCCCTGAGAGTGCCCAAACCAGTCAAGTAGGTTGGTTGAAAGGGCCGGCTAACAACACTCTCAGTAACACGTTCGGTGGGGTCGCTCCCGACAGAGATGATCCCTGCGGGAAGGCTCGGACGACGGACCGGACGCCGCGACCAAAGGCCGCCAGCGTACGCGGTCACCGGGATGTGCCTGATAGCCTCGTAGGGCCGGTCGGGCAGTGTCCTAAGGTTGGGTTGGGAAGACATACCCTGTTCGATGAAAGTCCTTCAGCAACTGAAAGCCGCATACGCTAGTGACGACCTTCCGCCGGACATGAGGTGGGTCATGTTCTGGCTGTTCTGGGCGCTCTACGGAATGTCGGCACTTGAGGTCATCGTGGGTTTCCGGCGCTCGAGCGAGGGGCTGGGATTCTCGGTTGCGGCCTTTTCGGCGCTGACCTTCGCTGCCGGCGGACTCGCGGTGGCTGCCTGGCATGCGCGGTGTGAGGGTGTCGGCTTCTTGGCGTGGACGGAGCGCCTCTCAGACCGGCCGCTCCAGTCGGCGCAGTTGACTGCTCTCGTCTTGCTGACTGTCTCCTTCATCGCGAGCACACCGTGGGCCGTGGCGATCGAAGAACTGCGGAGCGTTGCTCTTCAGTTGGGCCTTGCCCTTACGGCCCTCGTGTTGATCTGCAAACCCAGGCTTCGTTTCGGTCGCCGCGGCGGCTAGCTGGCCAACGTGACGAGGCTCCTGAAGAGTACGTACCAAGGCTCGCCGGTGTTCGCACGATTCCTGCCCGTCCTTCCGTGGGCCTCCTTGAGCATGTTCGGTGCGGTATGGGTGCTATCGGCTGGCGACGTGGTGTTCACGCTGGGATGGCAGCCGCGTCCGATCTTGCCTGCCGCCGTGCTGACTCTGACCTCGGGTGTCTTGGCGGCGGTGGTGTGGCGTGTCCGGGACGCTACTGGCGGCCAGCCCTCGTCACTTCTGGCCCGCCTGCACCTGCTTCCGAAGTGGTTTGTTGTGGGCGTACTCTCGGGTGCGGTGGTTCTGCACGTTGGCGGCTTCTTTGGCGCCCGACCTTCGGTGGGCCTGGCTGGCATTGGCCTCATGGGCCTCGGGTTCTTCTTCATCTCCCTCCCTCACCGGGCGCGGTCAGAAGCCTCGACGAACGCTAGGGCTTGATGAGTGGTTGGGCGTGCATCGCCTTACGCGTCGGGCTATTGGTCTCGGCGGTTCGGGCCGATCGCGATTTCGGTTACGTGGAGGCTGAGGCCTTCTCCGGCGACTAGGCCGATCAGGCCATCCAGGCCGAGGTCTTCGACTGGGAGATCGGCCACCGCCACGTCATTGACATAGAAGATCGTCTCTTCGCCTCGGATATCGACTTCGAGGATGTTCTCGGCGGGCGAGGTGGCCGGGGCGTCGAGGACGGATACGCCGTCATGAGCTGTCCACGGCACAAGTTCCTGGATCTCGTCGCCGGTGTGTCGGGCTACGCGGAACCGGCCCGCATTGTCGATCTGGAAGGAGACGTAGGTTGGCGTGTCCCCTTCGAGGTCGCGGCCGCCGAGGAAGAGACCGAAGGGCGTGTCGATGCGGGTTGACCCGGAGCGTTCGGGGTCGCCTTTCGGGAACAGGTAGATCGTGCTCTTGACGGCGTAGTTGCCCGAGGCGAAGCGGCCCGGGTCCCAGAGCAGGCTGCCGAGGCCGGCGTAGACGTGCCAGCCGGGTCGCATGACAACGAAGTTCCTCTCGGCTGCTTCGTCGGAGCCGTCGTAGCGGACCTTCCAGTGTTCGGGACGCTCCAGGTTGTGGCCTGACTGGGCGGAAGCGGCTACAGGGGTCAAGAGGGCCGCAACCACGAATCCGGCTGTGAGGCAGAGACTTCGAAAGTGGCGCATCGGGACTCCTCTACTCCGGCCGGTAGACCAGTCGCATCTCGGAGACGACGTTCTTGCGGCCGTCGGCAAGCAGTTCTTCCCGGGAGAACCAGCTCGGCTTCATGGCGCCGACCGAAAACAGCTTCTCGGCCTGGTCGCGGTAGTGCGGCGAGTCGGGGCGGTCGCTCTGGCCGATCGGGGGCTGGGTGTAGCTGCGGATCGGGTTGCTGAGGATGACGACCTCAGTCGAGGTCTGGCCGCGGTTGCCCCAGCGGCGGCCGTCGGCGCGCGGCGGGCTGAACCCGACCGCACGCATGGTCGCCATCCCGGCGTCGTTGAGCGAACCGCCGCCGACGGGCCAGGACACTTCGTCGTTCGAGTCCTGGCGGCCGACGCGGAACACGTCGCCGAAGGTCGCATCGAAGCCGCCCGGGCCCGAGCGCAGTGCATCCGCCGCGGCGTCGATCGCCTCGACCAGGGCCGGCAGATCGTCGTCGCAGAGACCGGGCGGCTTCGGCGCCTCGCGGATCAGTTCCAGGTAGTCGTTGACCCGCGCCGTCATCTGGTTCATCCCGTCGCGACCGACCAGCTCCCGCAGCGCCTCGCGCCAGCGGAAGTAGGCGAGCGCGCCCTGGGAGTCCGGCTCGGCGACGCCGTTCCACTCCTCGATCCGGCGGACGACCTCGGCGTGCTCCTTCGAGCGCTTGTCGGGGACAGCGGCCTCGGCGCGCCTTAGCTCCTCGACCCAGCGTTCGAACTGGTAGACCGAACGGTTGAGCGCGAGCTCGACGATCTCCTCCTCGCTCCACTTGCCACCGGCTTCCCGTCTAGCTTCCAGCAGTGAGACGGCGGCTGCGCCCCGCTGGTGGGTGTAGAGGGCGGGCTGGTTGTAGAGGTAGGCGGGATAGCGCTCCGGCACGAGCGGAGACCCAACCAGCATCGTGTCCGGGCCGATGTTGTTGTTCTGCATGTAGCCGCGCTCGGGGTTGAGCAGGAACATCAGGTCGGACGCCGGGTGGATGCCCAGCCATTCGGTTGCGGAGGTCGATCCGTCAACGGGACGGCGCCAGTCATAGCCGTCCGGTCGGATCGGGACCCGGCCGGTGCGCTGGTAGTAGATGTTGCCGCCGGTGTCCGCGATCATCACGTTCTGCGGCATGATCTGCCGGACGTCCAGCGCCGCGGCCGCACCCTCGTAGTCCTCGGCGACCATGAACCAGTACTTGGACTCCAGGTAGCCGATCTCCTCCTCGTAGGCGAGGGCCGCGGCGTAGGCGCGGTCGCCGCGACGCGCCACGATCGGCCCGTGGTGGGCGTACCAGAACGTCGCCTCTCGCGGCTTCGCCTCGCCGGCGACCGCAACTTCGACCGTGCGGCTCTCCAGTTGCCGCCACTCGCCGTCGTAGAGATAGCGGCTCGGATCCTCCGGATCGAGGGTCAGTTCGTAGACGTCGGCGGTGTCCGGTCCGCCGGTCGTGTGGGCCCAGGCGACGTGCTCGTTGTGGCCCAGGTTGACGTAGGGGAAACCGGAAGTGGCGAAACCGCTGATGTGGATGTCGCCGGCGTGGAGCCGCAGCTCCCAGTAGCGGTGGCGGCCAAGCCAGGAGAGGTGCGGGTCGATGATCAGCGCCGCCGCGCCGAAGGTCGTCTGGTCGGGCGCCAGCGCGATCTCGTTGGACGCCCGCAGGTCAACGTCGAAGTTCGGCTCAATGCCGACCGACCGCAGGTCGGAGCGCGCCTGCCCCGCCGGCCAGCTCCAGATGAACTGCCGGCTGAAGGCGACCGGCATGTAGACGTCGACCGGACGGTCGCCCCACCAGTCCGGCACTTCCTCCGGGTGCTGCGTCAGGTAGTCGTTGATGCCCGCGATGAACGCCGCCAGGTGCCGGCGGAGTTCCGGGTTCAGCTTGGCTTCGTAGTGGAGCTTGGCCGTGCCGTAGTGGTCCCACATCCGCGACTCGAGATCCGACCGCACCCAGGCGTCGTTGTTGCCGGGCCCGAAGGCGGTGGCGTACTCCCCGAGGCCGAAGAGGTAGTTCTCGAGCAGTTGCGAAAGGCGGTCCTCCGCCATCGCCCAGCCGGAGGCGTAGAGACCGGCCTCCGCGGACTCGGCGTAGATGTGAGGGACACCCCAGGTGTCCCGGTAGACGATCGCCTCCTCGCCGCCTCCGCCGGGCGGCGCGCAGGCCGCGACGAGCGCCAGCAGCGCTACTGCGAAAGCTGCCCGCCAAACCAGCCGCGGCCACGCCTTGTCCGTCATGCCGATCCTCCTCAGCTAGCCGGCTTCTTCGCCGACTTCGGCCGGAACGCCTTGATCCGCTCCTCGTCCGTCGTCAGGTACGGCCCGCCGATCAGGTCGACGCAGTACGGAATCGCCGGGAACACGGCGTCGAGACACTCGCCGATCGCCTTCGGCTGCCCCGGAAGATTGACGATCAGCGACGAGCCGCGGATCCCCGCCGTCTGCCGCGACAGGATCGCCGTCGGCACGGCCTGGAGCGATACCTGGCGCATCAGTTCGCCGAAGCCCGGCATTTCCTTCTCGCACACCGCCAGGGTGGCCTCCGGCGTCACGTCGCGGAGCGCTGGCCCGGTGCCGCCCGTGGTCACGACCAGGCAACAGTCCTCGTCGTCACAGAGCTCCCGCAACGCCGCCGCGATCTGCTCGACCTCGTCCTCCACGACCCGCGCACAGGCTTCCCAGGGCGAAGTCAACACCTCCCCCAGGTAGTCGCGGATCGCGGGGCCGCCGCGATCCTCGTACACCCCTCGGGACGCCCGGTCCGAGACGGTCACAATGCCGATACGAGCGGCAGCGCCCAAAGCGCCCGTCACGTCACAAGATGCTGAAGAGACGGACCACGAGCCCCGTGGTCATGGCCATGTTGATTCCCATGAACCACTTCATCGCCGTCAACTGCGAGTTCAACGCTCGGATCTCGCCTCCGAGTTCGGAGCGCACGAGCGCCAGATCGTCCTTCGTCGCCAGGCGATCGTCGGCGCGGTTGATCGCTTCGATGATCACCTCCGCATCCGCCGGCTCGATGCCTGCTTCCTTGAAGGTCCTGTGAGTGGCGAGTGTGTCTATTCTGCTGGCCATGTTCCGCCCCTTGCATGTTTCCGGCAAGGGGTGCCCAAGGTGACCGGGGCAAGGGTCTCGAGAGTACCACCGGCCCGGTTCCGCAAGGGCCAAGCGCCCGCCCGTCGTTGATACCCTCTCCGGCCGTGCCAGGCCCGAAGAACGACGCGCGATTGCACGAACTGAAGGCACTGCTCCAGGAGCGGAGCATCGCCAAGGGGGACTTCGTCCTGACCTCCGGTGCGCGCTCCCACTACTACTGCGACACGAAGGCGACGGTGCTGTCGCCGCGGGGCTCGCGGCTCATCGGCGAAGCCCTGTGCGAGCAGCTCCGGCCCTTCGAGGTCGACGCAGTGGGCGGGCCCGAGGTCGGCGGCGCCTACCTGGCAACGGCGGCGTCCGTCGCGAGTGACCTTGACGGGCGGCCGCTCTTCGGTTTCCTGGTGCGGAACAAGGCGAAGGGCCACGGCACCAGCGCCCGGATCGACGCCTCGTACCACCCGGACGGCCGCAAGCTGATCGTCGCAGGCCGCCGGGTGGCCGTGGTCGACGACGTCGTGACGTCCGCCGGCTCGATCCTGCGCGCGATCGAAGCAGTGGAGGCCGAGGGCTGCGAAGTCGCCGCGGTATCGGCGGTCGTCGACCGGCAGGAGGGCGGCGGCCAGCGCCTGCGCAGCCTCGGCTACGACTTCCGGCCGCTGTTCGTCGCCGACAGTGAAGGCGACCTGACGCTCTACTCCGGAGACGGACGATGAGACACGGGCGGTCGGTCGCCGCCGGCAAGCGCGTGGCCGCGGCGGCGGCCACGATCGCGCTGGCCGCGCTGGCCCTGACCGGCCTCGCCACCGACCCGGCCCCGGCCCACGTCCGGATCACGACGGACATCAACTTCGCGGAGGATGTGCGCCCGATCCTCCGCCGCTACTGCATGCCCTGCCACAACCCGAAGGGTTCGGCGCCGGACTACATCGACCTGACCACCTACGGCAACGACGCGAAGCCCGGCGCCCGCGCCTGGGCGGTGGCGATCGAAGAAGAGCTGATGACCGGGCGCATGCCGCCGTGGACCGCGGACGCCCGCTACGACCACTTCCGGAACTCCCGGCGGATGAGCCAGCAGGAGATCGACATCGTCGTCGCCTGGGTCCAGGGCGGCGGGCCCCAGGGACCCCGGCGCAACTTGCCGCCGCCGCTGGAGTTCACGGAGGAGGAGTGGGTGCTCGGCTACCCCGACGTGGTGCTCGAGCCTTCGGCTGGGACGGTCGTCGCGTCCGGGGAGCAGACCGCCTCGCACCGCGAGGTGCTCGCCGTCGAGCTCGAGGAGGACGCCTGGATCACGGGCTACGAGTTCCGGCCGCAGAACCCTGGCGTCGTCTACCGGATGGCGGCCTGGGTCCACCAGCCCGGGGACGTCGAGCCGGAGCAACTCGAGGTCGAGGTCCAGGTTCCCTACGATCCGTTCCGCGACGAGGACGAACCCGAGCCGACCCGGATGCGCACCGGCCGGCCCGGCCCGCATTTCCTCGGCCAGTGGCTGCGCGGCGACGACCCGGTGCTGCTCCCGGACGGCGCCGGCAAGCGGCTCCGAGCCGGTTCGAGGGTCGAACTCGTCGTCGAGTACCGGCGACGTCCGAACGACGACTCGCGGATCGAGGTCCGCGACCGTTCGAGTCTGGGTCTTTTCCTGGCCCAGACCGAGGACGAGGTCGAACTCTGGATCGAGAGCGCGCGGGCCGGCGGCGACGTCGCCCTGAAGGGGCGGCGCGCGGGCCGGCCGCAGACAGCCAGCCTCACGCTCACCGAACGCGCCCGGCTGATCGGCCTCCACCCGCACGTCGGCGATCGGCTCACCAGCATGGAGGTTCGCGTCCACTTCCCCGACCAACGGGTGCAGACCGTGCTCTACGTCCCCGAGTACGACCCCGAGTTTCCGGCCAGCTACCTGTTCGAGGAGGCGATCCACGCACTGCCGGGCACGCGGGTCGAGCTGATCGGGTCGTTCGACGTCGGCAGGGCGAAGGAGACGATCGTCCAGCCCTTCGCGCTCCAGGTCGACTACGAGCTCGACGACCACCTCGTCCTGCCGGAGATCTTCGTGCCGCGCGACGAGCCCCAGTCCCGCGGCGGCATGCTGGCCGCCGGCCTCGGCGGCACCGACCTGCCGGCCGGCGAGGGCGGCGCGGCGCCCGGCTTCGCGCCCAACCCGGCCGACCCGAACGCCGCCGCCCACATGGACCACAACCCGCTCCACGGCGGGCAGTTCTTCATGGCGGCCAACAACTACCACCACCTGGAAGGAGCGCTGCCGAACAACGGCGAGTTCCGCCTCTACATCTACGACGACTTCAAGCAGCCGGTCGATCCGCGGAACTTCGGCGGCGACGTCGTGTTCGAGGCCTGGAACGAGGAGACGGAGAACTGGGATGAGACCCGCTACCCGATGGCGCCGGCGATCGGCAGCGACTACCTCATCTCGGAGATCCCCGGCGAACTTCCCGCCGAGTTCTTCGCCCACGTCTGGCTCGCCGGCGAACAGCAGCGCTACGACTTCTACTTCGAGGAGACCACGGTCGAGCCGGCCGGCGGCGCCTCCCGCGGCGGCGGCGCGATCCGCGCCGGGCCGCACAGCCACGAGCGGCCGCCGATGACGATCCCCGAGTATCCGGTCGCGATCACCGCCCTGATGGCGCTGAAGCGGGACCGTGTCCGCAGCCAGATCGAGAACGGCGAGTGGCTCACGCTCTACGTGCCCGCCTTCGACGCGAGGGACCTGGCCGAAGCGCTGCTCGACCGGCTGGACGGGCTGAGCGCGCGCGAGCGGGGACAGGCGCGCCAGGCGATCGGACGCGTGATGCAGAGTGCCGCGGAACTCGACCGTAGCGGCGACCTGGCCGACCGGGCTCGCGCGCAGCGAGCCTTCGACCGCTTCGACGGCGGTGTCCGGGAGCTGGAGGATCTGATCAGCCCGTGACCGCCAGAGTCCGGCGCCGCAAAGCTCCTAGCTGAAGTTCAGCGCCATCCGCATTTCCATCGGCACGCCGTGCTGGTGCGGAATCGGCGCGACGACCTGGGCGAGACAGTGCATCCCCAGGTAACCGTAGAAGCCGACCGCATCCGCGTCCGACAGGACATCGAGATGGAGGCCTCGCATTCCGGCGCCCTTGCTCCGCTCGATCGCATGGTCGACGAGCTGCTTACCGATGCCCTTCCCCCGTAACGGTTCCTCCACGGCCAGGGCGCAGATGTAGTAGACGCTCGACGGGATGACCGCGTTCAGGTACTTGCACTGGTAGGCGCGCTCGGCGAGCAGGTTCAACCTGTCCATCGTGACCTCGCCTGAGTCGATCATCGGGTCCCAGAGGCCGCCCAGCGCCTTCTTGCGCGGCGCGAACTCGGGACCGTTGTAGCCGAGTTCGATCCCCAGCAGTTCGTCGCCGTCCAGCGCCAGCGTCGTGCGGTCGTACGAGTACAGCGTGCCCGGCACCCGCCACGCGGCCTTGATCATCAGGTCGAACAGTTCCCGGCCGTCGAACTGGTAGGCGTAGGACGCCGGGCCTGTTTCCCACACCAGGTCGGTGAACTGATCCGCGTACCGGTCCAGATGTTCCTCCGTTGCCTGAAGGATCTTCATCGCTTCATCTCCTTCCCCGGAAGGCCAACCCTGCGGGCCCCCACCACGGCAGCTTAGTACGATGGTGACCGGCAGGTATCCCCAGATGTTCATCTCGAACGGGAGGCTCCCGGACTCGCGCTCACGTCGCTGGGCGGTCGGCGCGCGCTTCCTCGTCCTCACCCTGGGTGTGGCGATCGGCTGCGGCCCCGGAGGCGACCCCCGGAAGGCTCGGGAGCCCGTCCCGGAGATCGAACGGGAACCTCTGCCGACCTGGACGGAACTGGCCGGAGAGGTCGCCGCCGACCGGCTGAACGTCATTCTGGTCACGATCGACACGCTGCGTGCCGATCGTCTCTCCAGCTACGGGTCGGAACTGGTTTCCACCCCCCACATGGACCGGCTCGCCCGGGAAGGAGTGCGCTTCTCGAACGCCGCCACCGCGGTGCCGTTCACGCTGCCGGCCCACTGCTCGATAATGACCGGGACCTACCCGCCCTTCCACGGCGTCCGGGAGAACGTCGGCTACTCCCTGGACGAGACACTCCCTACTCTCGCCGAGGTGCTTTCCGCGGGCGGATGGGACACGGCCGGGTTCATCAGCGCCTTCGTCCTCGATTCGCGCTGGGGAATCGGCCGCGGCTTCGACAGGTACCGTGACGACTTCCAACTCGACCCGAACAAGCCCTCCGTAAACGTCGGCCAGGTACAGCACGAAGGGCCGGACACGATCGAGCATGCCCTGGCCTGGCTCGACGAGCCCAGGGACGACCCCTTCTTCCTTTGGGTCCATCTGTTCGAGCCCCACGACCCCTACACCCCACCCGAGCCCTACCGGTCCCTGTATACCGCCCGACCCAACGACGCGGAGGTCGCCTACCCCGCCTCGCTCCTCGGCCAGCGGCGCGGAGGTCTGGAGAGCCGCGGCGTGCTCGACGACTCGGTGTTCGTTCTCACCTCCGACCACGGCGAGGGACTGGGGCAGCACGGCGAGGGATTCCACGGCTACTTCATCTACGACTCGACCGTCCACGTCCCCCTCATCCTGCGCCTCCCCTTCGGAGACTTCGAAGGGCGGGTTGTCGACGAAGCGGTCAGCCACGTCGACATCCTGCCGACCGTCCTCTCGATCGTCGGCCAGGAGGCGCCTCCGGAGGTGCAGGGCGTCGACCTGCTGCCGCTGATCCTGGGCCGGGAACCGGCGTCGCCGAGGGAGGTCTACACGGAGTCGTACTACTCCCTCTACCACTACAACTGGGCGCCCCTGCGCTCGATCCGCACCGAGTCCGAGAAGTTCATCGAGACGACGAACCCGGAGCTCTACCTGCTGCGGGAAGATGCCGGCGAAACGAACAACGCCCTGCTCCAGGAACGGGATCTGGCGCGGTCCCTGCGCGACCGCCTGCTCGCCTACTCCGACTACCTCAAGTCGTCAGGCGAGCGGCCGGGCGGACGCCCTGACCTCGATACCGAGACGTTGGCCCAACTGCGCGCCCTGGGCTACCTCGCGGGCCGGGCAAGCGGCGGCGTCGACGAGGACGACGGCGTCGAGCGAACGGATCCGAAGGAGAGGATCGCGGTCCACAGGGCGATCATGGAGGCGCAGAGCTTTATCGGGCAGGGCGATGAAGAGGGGGCCGAAGAGTACCTGCGTGCCGCCCTGGATCTGGACGCCAGCATCGTCGACGCGAACCAGATGCTTGGCGGCCTCGTCGGACGCCGCGCCGACGAGGCCTCGCGTCGAGGCGACGCAGCAGCTTCAGCGGAACTCAACGGCCAGGCGCTGGAGCTCTACCAGCGGGCGCTCGCGCTGAACCCGGAGCACCAGGCTTCCCTGCTCGGACTCGCCACGAGCTATTGGCGACTCGGCCGGCTCGAGGAGGCTCTCGTGGGCTTTCACCGGCTGGTGGAACTCGCGCCCTACGAGTCGAACGCGGCGATCGCGATGAGCGACATCTACGCCGACCTGGACCGCCTTCCCGAGGCGCTGCGCGTCGTTGAGGCGGCAGCGGCAGAAGAAGTGGCGCCGGCGTGGATCCACAATCAGCACGGCGAACTCCTGGCGCTCCTGGGGCGGAGCCGGGAATCGGCCGCTCACTTCGAGAGAGCGATCGCCAAGAACCCGGAGATCGGCCAGCCCTGGTTCAACCTCGCGCTGACTCACGAGGAGGCCGGCCGCCCGGAACAAGCGGTCGCGGCCTACGAGCAGGCGCTCGAACACGCGCCCTACCACTTCCGCGCCCAGTTCAACCTCGGACACCTGTTCGGCCGGCTCGGCCGGCCGGAGGATCAACTGGAGATGTGGCGCGCGGCAATCCGCTCGAACCCGGAGTTCGTTCTCGGCTACTACCACCTGGCCAAGCTCCACATGGATCGCGGCGACGACCTGGATCGCGCCGAACTGCTGGTCCGGGAGGGGTTGCGCCGCGATCCGGACGGCGGCTTCGGACCGTTCGGCTACTTCGTGCTCGCCGACATCCTCAACCGGAAGGGACGCCTGCCCGAAGCGAGGGAAGCGGTAGAGAACGGGCGGCGCCTACAGGCCCGCGGCTAGTCGGAGACAGGCCTGGCGGCGCTAGGCCGGCAGGTCGCCCACCAGCTCGAACCAGACCTGCACCTTGCCGTCGTGGACGAGGTACATGGCCGTGATGTTCGAGGTCCTGGGACCCTCGTCGGTCGTGAAGCTCTCTTCCCGCTCATGGATGACGAGGTGTCCCAGCACCCGTTCCCGGGTGATCATGAGCTTCGGATCGGTCAAGCCGGGCATCAGTTGCTGCATGCTGGCCAGGATCGCCTCGCCGCCCTCGGTCATTGATCGAGCCCACGCCCCTTCGGCGGCGTGGGTGATGAAACGGGCGTCATCGGCCACCAGAGCCGAGAAACGCTCCCAATCCATCGTCTCCAGCGCCTTCACGAAATCACGGGCCGTCTGCCGGTGCGCGGTTTCCGCCTCCGTCAGACCGTCGTCACCCGCGGGAGCGGTTGGATCCGCCGCTGCAGCCGCCTCTTCCTCTACAGCCCCGGCTTCCTCCGCCGGAGCGCAGGCCGCCGCGAGGATTCCGAGCGGGGCCGCGGCCAGAAGAGCGCGGCGATCCAAAGGGAACGGCGTTTCAGCCTTGATCTTCATGTCAGAACCTCCTAGAAGTCGACGCCCACGCGTATCGCCACCCGTCGCGGCAGGAAGTACCTCGACGGCACGAGTTCAGCCGGATAGCGACCGTAGCTGCCCCAGTAGTAGTGGCCGTCGTCGTCCAGGAGGTTCAGCGCCTGCAGGTCGACCTTCAGGCCAACGTCGTTGCCGAGCGTGAACCGGCGCGCCAGACCGATGTCGATCTGCTTGCGAGCAGGCATCCGGCGGTCGCCGGTCATCGCTTCCAGCGGAACCGTGACGTTCCCCTGGTTCAGGCGCACGCGCGCCATGTGGCGGTACGGGCGGCCGTCCTCGTAGTTCAGGATCGTGACCAGCCGCAGGTCCCAGGGGAGATCGAAGGTCGCCTGGGTCCGGAACGTCCACGGCCGATCGCTCTGACCCAACTCGCCTCCGAACAGGTGATGGTTCGGGTCCGATCCCTGGTTGCCGATGTAGAAGGCGTTGTTCTGGCTCTCCTGGAGCGCGTCGGGCTGGAACCCCTTCGATTCCGCCCAGCCGAGCGACCCGTCCAGCGACCAGCGGCCGGTGTGCCGCTTGGCGAAGGTGAGGAAGGCGCCCTTGTACTTCTGGTGGTACTTGGTCCCCGGCGGGGCGTTCGCCGCGTTCCCGGGGCGGTTGCCCTTCTGAAGTGTCGGCTGAACGATCATGTTCTTCAGCATGATCGTCTCCCCCGTCAGCGGGTTGACGTAGGGCATGTCCTCGTACTCGCCGTCGTCCCCGATCTGCCAGCCGATCATGTCCGTCGTCTCGTGCGCGATGAGCTGGAGACCGACGACGTACTCGCCGAGCTGCTTCTCGTACCCCACCGCGTACTGATCGGTCTGGGGCCGTTTCAGGTCCTTCCTCGGCAGCCTGAAAGTGCCATTGCCTACCTCAGAGAAGTAGACGAAGGGACCATGCCGGTTCGCGCTGTAGCCGAACCGCGCGACGGGCCGGTCCGGATGGGGCTGTTGCCAGTTCGAGACGACGTTCATCTCGTGGTAGCGGCCGGCGGACAGCCGAAGTACGGCCTGCCGGTCACCGTCGCCGATCCGGTAGGCCAGTCCCAACCGCGGGTCCACGCTCGAGTAGTCGACGACGTCCGAGTACTTCGGCGAGAACTCCCCTGTCGTCACGCCGCAGTTCAGCTTGTCGCAGAGGTAGGACTCCAGGATCGGATAGGGCGGAATCTCGCCTTTGTCCGAGTCGGTCCGGACGCCGAGGTTCAGGGTCAGGCGATCGTTGACGCGCCAGGAGTCGTCCACGTAGAACCCCAACGCCTCCGTGTCCGCGCCGTAGTAGTGCTCCTTGCGCGAGTACACGTAGTAGTTCGCTCCGTACTTGTAGTAGTACTTGCCACCGAAGCCGGGATAGACGGCCGCCGCCTTCTCGCCGCTGCTGCTGTACTGGAATCCGAACTTGAACTCGTGGCTGCCTGCGAGATCCTCGGCGAAGTGGGTCACCTTGGCATGGCCGCGGTTCCACCACACGGGGTACATGTAGGGATACGTCTTGCCGCCGCTCAGGGTCTGCGGACTCGTGTTGAAGTCGATGAAGGGCGACTCCAGGCTGCCGGTCGCCGAGACGTTGCGGTCCTTGTTGTGGATGTCGTTCCAGTTCACTTCGAGGATCGTGTTGCTGCCGAGAATCCCCTGGTAACCGAGGCGGGTGTAGGGGACCAGGAGGTACTCCGTGCCCACCGCGGCCGGATTCGTGATCACGCGGCTGCTGCTGCCGTACGATCGCGCGTAGTCCTCGAACTGGAAGGCCCCCGTCAGCGTATGCGAAGGATTGACCGACCAGTCGAGCTTCAGGTTGTAGTGGTCGAAGGTGCTGACCGGGATGTCGATGCTCGGCGTGGCTCCCGGCTCGAGCAACAGCTCCTCCTTGAGTCCGACCGCGGCAAAGAAGAACAGCTTGTCCTTCTTGATCGGGCCGCCCGCCGACAGAGTCCAACTGTTGTATGTGTCTCTGACGAAGCCGCGTTCGACTCCCGCTGCGTCCTCCACCTGGGGCCCCGAGGAGGTCAGCTCATCGAACTCGCCGGTGTAGGCCACGCGCCCCTGGAACGTGTTGGTCCCCGACTTCGTAACCACGTTGACCGCGGCGCCGGTCATGTTCCCGTACTCGGCGGGCGCTCCGACGCCGAGCACCTGCACCTCGGCGATCGTGTCCGGGTCCGCCCAGGCTCCAAAGATGTTGCCGGTATCCGGGAAGCTGATGTCCAGGCCGTCGACGTTCCAGGCCACGGACCCCTCGTCCCGGCCGTAGGCGGAAACGAACCCCGAGTAGACGCCGACCGACCCGACGTTGCCGTTCGCCGACACGCCTGGTGCCATCAGGGCGAGTTCCTGGAAGTTGCGCTGGGTCGTCGGCTTGGCGTCGATCAGGTCGGCCTGGAAGCTGCTACTGGCCGAGGAACTCGTCACGTCGAGGATCGGCGCCTCGGAGGTCACCGTGATCGCTTCCTCGACACCAGCGACTCGCATCGTGAAGTCGATGACCGCAACGCCGGAGATCGAGACGCGGACGCCCTCCACCGTTTCGGTCTCCAGTCCATCGAGCGTCGCGGTCAACGTCACCAGGCCAGGCGGAAGCCCGGGGATCAGCCAATCACCGTTGACACCCGACACGGATGTGCGCTCGCCTCGCACGATGTCGCCCGTGGCCTGCACCAGGACTCCGGGCAGCGGCTCACCGTCGGCCGAGCGGACCGTACCGCGCACGCTGCCGACGTTCTGGGCGTACATCGCCGTCGACGCGAAGAGCAGAAGGACACCGAGGGCGACGAAGATTCTCGGAGCGAAACTAGGGGAAGGCACCATCTGAACCTCCTTGCTCTGGCACGTGGCACCGTCAGCTTTGCGCCGGCCCCATCCGTAGTCAAGGAACTTTTCTTAGTGAATCTGAGCGAACCTGAAAAGGCCCCCATCTACCTTGACTTTCCCCGCTTTCGTCCGGCACAGTGAATCGACAAAGACAGAGTCGCGAAGGCATTGCCTCGTGGTCGCGAGCCGCCTTCCGAAGGAGGACGACATGGGTTTGGCACGACTTCTCGCCTGCGGATCCGTAACGGTCACGCTCCTTGCCCCGGTAGCGGTCACAGCCGACTCCGGCGAGCCGGCCAACGCCGCCTGCAAGGCCGCGCACCACCTGGTCGGCGAATGGGAGGTCCACACGGGCGACGGCACGCTGATGGCCGAAGTCGTGTGGGAACTGGGACCCGAGGGCTGTTACCTCGTCGAAGAGTGGATGACTCGCATGGAGGGCATCCGGGACTTCTTCTGCGTTCTCGTCTACAGCGACACACGGGACAACTGGAGCTATCTCTCGGCCTCGGCGAAGCCCGGCGGCCAGCGGATGCGCTTCGAGAACGGGAACATGGTGGAGAACGAGTTCCGGTTCGAGACGGCCGACCTGGACGAAGGGACGATCGGCCGCTTCAGCTTCTTCACGCTGCCCGACGGCCGGCTGCGCGAACTCTCCGTGCTCTCAACCGACGGCGGGGAAACCTGGGAAACCGAGTACGAACTGTTCTGGACCCGAAAGGAATAGGTATGAAGAGGACGTTCTTCGCGCTGGCGCTCGTCGCCTCGATGGGGTTCGCCGGAGTGCCCGCTTCCGCACAGATCGATCCGGCCTCGCTGCCGGAGCCGCTGATCACCGCGACCCTGCCGGACAAACCGGATGGCGCGCACTGGGTCTGGATCGCGTCCTTCGCGAACTACGCGCACGCAGACCTCATCGATGCCGACTCCGGCACGCTTCTCGGCTCGATCGAACTCGGCTACCAGGGCCTCCTGCCCCAGCTCCCCAACTCGGCCGACGAGTTCTACAACCACGCCGTCTACATGACGCGCGGCTACCACGGCGATCTCGTCGAGGTGGTCGAGATCTTCGATGCGAAGACGCTCGAGATCAAGGGAGAGATCCCGATCGACCCGCCGAAGGCGATGCGGGGGCTGGCGAGCAGCAACCTCACCACCCTGACCGACAACGACCGCTTCCTCATACAGTCGTTCTTCACGCCCGCCCTGAGCTTCGGCGTCGTCGACCTCCAGGAACGGAAGTACGTCGGCGAGATCGAGACCGGCGGCTGCGCGCACACGATGGCGGCCGGATCCCGCCGGTTCCTGTCGCTGTGCGGCGACGGATCCGTGCTGACCGTCGACCTGGATGAGAACGGCGCCGAGAGCGGAAGAGAAACCCACCCGGGCTTCTTCGACGCCGAGGGGGACCCCCTCCACCCCACGGGCGCCAGGTCGGGGGACGTGTGGTACTTCGCCTCGGTGCGCGGCGTGATGCACGCCGTCGACGCGAGCGGCGGCGGGATCAGCTTCCAGGAGCCCTGGACGTTCCGTGATGAGGACGACGCGGGGGTCTGGGTGCCCGCCGCGCCGAACCAGCACATGGCGATCCACGAAGCGTCCGGCCGTCTCTTCCTGCTGATGTCCTCCGTGCCGGATCTCGAGCGCAAGCCGGGCGGTTACGACTTCCACCGCGGCTTCGGCTTCGAGACCTGGGTGTTCGACATCGATAGCCGTGAACGGCTGGCGCGCTACAAGATGGACAAGGCCGCCGCCGCGGTCGCGGTGAGCCAGGACGACGCGCCGCTCCTCTATGTCTCGACCTACAGCCACGTCGACATCTACGACGCGAACACAGGCGAGCTGACGCGCACCCTGAACCCCGATGTGGAAGTCAGGGGCGTCCTCGTCCTGATGCAACCCTGGGACTGACTCGTCCATGAGTCTAGGCATCGACCCGGTCGTCCAGATCGCCGCGCGAGTTCTGCTCACGCTGCTGTTCCTCGGCACCGCCGTGCACAAGATGCGCGACCTGCGGACGACCGCGACGATCACGTCACGCTACCTGCGGAGCTTCGGTCTACCGGGTTCGCCCGTGCTCGCCGCCGTCGTCACGGCGGGACTGGTTGCCGCGGAGCTGGCCGCCGCCGGACTCTGCGCGTTCTATCCCTCGGGAGCAGCTGCGGCGGGCCTGGTTGTCGGGCTGCTGGGCGTGTACGCGCTCGGCATGTCCGTGAGCATCGCTCGCGGCATCGCGCCCGAGGACTGCGGCTGCTCGTGGGCCGGGACAACCGGACAGCCGGCGGGATGGGCTCTGGTGCTGAGGAACATCGTGCTGATCGCCGTCGGCCTGCTGCTGGCGCCCCAGGCAGCGACGCGGCCGCTCGAGGTCGCCGACCATGTCGGCGCCTTCTCGCTCGGTCTGTTCGCTATCGCCATGTACGCTACGGCGGACGTACTCATCGCCAATCACGGCCTGCTCCGGGAGGGAACGTCTTGACGGCCTCCGTCGGCATCCTGTTCGCGATCATGGGTTTCGCGATCCTCTGTCTGGCCGTGGTGACCTTCGCGCTCGCCCGCCAGGTCGGCGTGATCCACCAGCGGATCGGCCCGGTCGGCGCGCTGGCCCTGAGCAAGACGGTGCGCGTCGGCGAGAAGTCGCCAGAGTTCCAACTCGACACACTGGACGGCGAAGCGGTCGTCCTGGGCGCTCCCGATCCGGATGGGAGAAGTACGCTGATCACGTTCCTGACGCCCAAGTGCCCCGTGTGCGCCCAGCTCCTTCCGGCGCTCCGATCCATCGCGCGGGAGGAGTCGAAGTGGCTCCGACTCGTCTTCGCGAGCGACGGCGATCCGGCGCAGCACGCGGAGTTTCGCAACAGGAGCCGGCTCGACGACTTCGCCTATGTGCTCTCGCCGGAACTCGGCATGACCTACGAGATCGGCAAGCTCCCGTACGGCGTGCTGCTTGACGAGAACGGGTTCGTCGCGGCGCAGGGGCTCACGAACAGCCGGGAGCACGTGGAGAGCCTGTTCGAGGCGAAGAGGCTGGGCGTCAGTTCGATACAGGAGTTTCTCGAGCACCAGGAAGAAGGCCGGGTGCTCATCGCAGGGGGTTCACAACAACCATCGTGAGGTTTGCCATGAACTGGTTCGACAACATTTCGATTCGCGCGGCGACCCGTCTGGCCGACAGGACCTCCCGGCGATCGGTGCTGGGTTCCATCGGCAGCGCCATCGCCGGCGGCGTTCTGCTGCCGCTGCTGCCGGTGGACCGGACCTTCGCGCAGGAAGCCGCGGACGACGCGGCCGAACCCATGCAGGATCCCATGCAGTGCGACTACTGGGCATACTGCTCGGTCGACGGCTGGTTGTGCGGCTGCTGCGGCGGTTCGACGAACTCCTGCCCGCCGGGGTCCAAGGCGGCGCCCATCACCTGGACCGGCACATGCCAGAATCCGGCCGACGGCAAGAGCTACGTCGTCGCCTACCACGACTGTTGCGGCGCCTTCCCCTGCCAGCGCTGCTACTGCAACACGAACGAGGGCGACACCATGCGCTATCACCCCCAGCGTTCGAACTCCGTCCTGTGGTGCGGCAACGGCGGCGCTCCGTTCGGCTACCACTGCACGATGTCCCGGATTCTCGCCGTCGCCGAGTAGCACCTCCATGCTCAAGCGACCGAAAGTGCCGAGGGCGGCGACGCTGGTCGCGGCCGGTCTTCTGTGGACCGGGCCGGCGGCGGCCGAGCAGGCCGAGACCGAACGTCTGGCGCGCCTCGACTACATGCTGCACTGCCAGGGCTGCCACATGGCCGACGGCTCGGGCGTGGAGGGCACGGTTCCTCCGCTACCTGGGGAGGTGGGCAAGTACATCTACAGCCCTGAGTGGCGGGACTATCTCGTCCAGGTGCCTGGCGCCTCCCAGGCTCTGATCGACGACGAGGCGCTGGCGCGATTGATGAATTGGATCGTCAGGAACTTCGATCCCGACAACGCGAAGGACCTGAAGCCCTACGAAGCAGCCGAAGTGGGACGGCTGCGCCGTCAGCCGGTCACCAACCCGACCGAAGTGCGCCGGCGCATCGTCGCCGATCTTCCCCGGCCGCCTCAGAACGACTGAGGCCATCCAGGCGGCGGGCTCGCCGGGACGTCGCCAGCGGCCATAACTGCCGTCTCTGCTGCTAGGCTCTGCCTCTTCGAGGCTGTCCGGCCGTGTCTCTTCCTCCCGATCGCCGCACGTACCTCTTCGGCCCGTACCTGCTCGATCTCGGGCAGCGCCGGCTAACTCGCGCGGGAAAGCTGGTTCCTCTCCGGCCGAAGATCTTCGACACTCTGAGAGCACTGGTCGAAAACCACGGCCGCCTTCTCCACAAGGACGAGCTGATGGCGATGGTGTGGCCGGACACCGCGGTCGATGAGAGCAACCTCACCCACAACCTCTCCGTACTGCGCAAGAGTCTCGGACAGAACGACAAGGCCCAGTACATCGTTACCCTTCCGGGTCGGGGCTACCGCTTCATCGCACCCGTAGAAGCTCCTCTGGAGGGGTCCGTCGCGGTTCGGCCTTTCTCCAACCTGAGTCCCGACCCGGAACAGGACTTCTTCTGCGCCGGAGTAGCGGAAGAACTCATCGACGCGCTGGCGAGCGTCGACGGATTGCGGGTCGTCGGCAGGACGTCGTCCTTCGACCGCCGGTTGAGGGACCTCAGCAGCCCGGAGGTCGGAGAGAAGCTACGCGTCTCGGCCATCCTGGAGGGCAGCGTGCGAAAGGCGGGCGAACGCCTCCGGATCTCCGCGCACCTGATCCGTACGTCGGACGGCACCCAGCTCTGGTCCGAGCACTACGATCGGGAACTCGGCCATGTCTTCGAAATCCAGGAGGACATCGCGCGGGCGATCGTCAACCGTCTGCGAAGGAAGCTGCTGGCGCCGCACCCCGGCCCTATCGTCAAGCGTCCGACGCAGAGCCAGGAGGTCTACCAGCTCTACCTCGAGGCGCGGTACCACCTTGGCACACAGATGGGTGACCGGGTCAAGCAGGCCATCACGCTGCTGGACCGGGCGCTCGACATGCAGCCCGACTTCGCGCAGGGTCATGCCGTCCTCGCCCTGTGCTACGGGACGCTCGCGGTCGACGGCTTCCTGCGCGTCGGGGAAGCGGCGTCGAAGGCGGAGGAAGCGGTGCAGACGGCGCTGGAACTGAGCGATACCAGCGCCACCGCGTACCGGGCCTGCGGCCTGCTGCGGGCCGCGCTGCAATGGGACTGGCCCGCGGCCCAGCGCGCCTACCTGCGTGCGCTCCGACTCGATCCCGGGAATCCCAACGCCCGGTTCTCCTACGGGCACTACTTCCTGGCGCCCGTCGGTCGGCTGGAGGAAGCGGAACAGGAGCTGAAGACCGCCACGCACCTGGATCCCCTCGCGCCGATGCTGGGCCGAAGCCTGTGCTTCGTCTACTACCTGGCCCGTCGCTACGAGGAGGCGCTTGCTGAGGCTCGCCGGACGCTCGCTATCGATAGCACCTACCCGGCCACGCGATCACTCGCGGCTGCCTGCTACAGCGCCATGGACCGCCCGGACGAGGCGGTCCGCGAGCGGCAGGTCTACCTGCGAAACGCCGGTCGTCCGGATGACGCCGACACGATCGAGAGAATCCTCGAGACGGAGGGCGAGCAGGGAGTGCTCCGGTGGAGCGCGGCCCGGCTACTGAAGCGGGCAGGCAACCAGGATGCTCACTACGACTCACTGGCCATACTGCACGCCTGGCTTGGCGAAAGGGACACGGCCCTGCATTGGCTGGAAGAAGCGATCAGGGTCAAGCGCGGCGTGGCCATGTGGGCGAAGGTCCATCCCGCGTTCGACGAGCTGCGCTCAGAGATGCGCTTCCATGAGCTTCTCAATGGCATGGGCGTCAACGATCCCAGGGTCGCGACACCCGGCGCGGTCGCGTAGTTCCCGGCGAAGCTTCATCGGCATCAGCGCTGAACTCGAGGTCGGTCAGGGACAACCTCTTCGAAGCGCTTGATCCGGCGAGCCTCGTCGTAGCGCCCAAGCTGCTCGAGGGTCTCGGCAAGTTCGAACAGGAGGACGTCCTCTGGCAGGCTGCTGTCTCCGCCCTCGATCAGGTCCTCCAGTCTGTCCGCCAACTCATCGAGCCGACCCTCCTCGCGATCCAGGTGGATCAGGCTCATCTCAGCGTCCGCCGCCAAGACCGCCGGGCCGTCCTCGGCCAGCCTCTCCCAAAGAGCACGGGCCTCCGCGACTCTGTGGTTCGCGGCCTCCAGCGCGGCCAGGTGGCCGTGCGCGGCCCACGCGGCTCGGCTGCCACCATAATCCTCGATCAGGCGTTCGAAGCGTCGCCTCGTTTCCTCGGTTCGGCCAGGGATGCGGCTTGTCACCAAGGCGTCGTTGAGAGCTGCCTCCGCGGAGCTGTCGCGGACCAGGCGGCTCGTCAGCAAGCCACCGGCCACGAGCACCAACAGGACCAGCATGACGTTTCGGGCCCGGAGACGACGCCGGCCCGAACTCGCCCTCGCTCGCATCGTTCTCCTTCGGACTACCCCGGTTGACGGTCTGGCAGTGACTATAGTGTCCAGGAGGAAGAGTCCCGAATGGCCTACGTCAGGGAAGTCCAGCGGCTGCCGCCCGCCTGGTGGCTGCCCGCGTCCTTCATTGTCCTGCTGTTTGCCTTTTCGCTGCTTCCGCAGTTCCGTGCCAGTGCGGAGCTGACCTGGTCGCTATGGGGCGCCTGTGCCGTGCTCGCGCTCCTGCAGGGGCGCCTGCTGGCCAACTCCAGCCAGGACGGCCGCGAGCTGAAACTGCGGGTCTCGCTCATCCCCTCGCACTACGTGCAGGCCTTCGTTCAGACCTGCATCTACGTTTACTGGGGCCTCTACTGGGAGCAGATGCGCCACCAGGCGGCGCTCATCCTCGCGCAGATCATCTTCGCCTACGCCTTCGACATGCTCGTTGGCTGGTCCAGGCGAAAGACCTGGCATCTGGGCTTCGGGCAGTTTCCGATCATTCTGAGCACGAACTTCTTCCTGTGCTTCAAGGAAGAGTGGTTCTACCTGCAGTTCACGATGATCGCCGTCGGCATCCTCGGCAAGGAGTTCTTCCGCTGGAACCGGGACGGCCGCAAGCGGCACATCTTCAACCCGTCGGGATTCGCACTGTCCGTCTTCTCGCTTGGACTGATTCTCTCCGGAACGACGGACCTCACCTGGGGCGCCGAGATCGCGACGACGCTGGCGAACGCGCCGCACATGTATGTCGCGATCTTCATGGCCGGCCTGGTCGTTCAGTTCTTCTTCTCCGTGACGATCGTGACGCTGTTCGCGGCGGCCGCTTTGGTGGCGGCGAATCTCGTCTACTCCAGCGTGACCGGCGTCCACTTCTTCGTCGACGCCAGCATCCCGATCGCGGTCTTCCTGGGACTGCACCTCCTGGTCACGGATCCGTCGACTTCTCCTCGCAGCCGCCTGGGAAGCGCGGTCTTCGGGGCCCTATACGGCCTGAGCGTCTTCGGCCTCTTCGAGTTCCTCCGCCAGGTCGATGTCCCCCTGTTCTACGACAAGCTGCTGTTCGTACCCGTGCTCAATCTCTGCGTTCCGTTGCTCGACCGGCTCGGGAAATCCCGCCGGGTGGAGGGCTTTCGCCTCTCGGTTCTGCTCCAGGCAACGAAGCCGCGCCGGGTGAACTACGCCTTCATGGCCGCCTGGATCGGCCTCTTCGGCTGGATGCTGACCTCGAACTTCGTCGGCCGCACGCATGAGGGCGACGACTTCAGGTACTGGCAGCAAGCGTGCGACGAGGGCAAGCGGTTCGCGTGCGAGAACCTGGTCACGAAGCTCGAACTCACGTGCGACAACGGCGGCGCCGAAGAGTGCAACATGCTCGGCGTGCTGTTCAATCGGGGAGAAGTGGTGCCGCTCGACCCGCTGGAAGGCGTCTCCTACTTCGACCAGGCCTGTCGCGGCGGTTTTCACAAGGGCTGCCAGAACATCGTCATCCAGGCGGTCTTCGACGGCAACGTGTCGATGAACTCCGCCGGTGTGTCGGACGCGATCGAACAGCTCCCGGCCGGCTGCGAAGACGACGAGAGCATGAGTTGCTTCCTGCTCGGCTACGCCCACGTTCATGGGCACGGGGTGCCGAAGGACATTCCCCTGGCCCAGGACCTCCTCTCCACGGCCTGCAACCTGGGCGAAGCCGCGGCTTGCGCGGAGCTGGAGAAGGGCCTGGGGACTCTCTTCTTCCCGCGTTAGAGCCGCCAAACCCGTCGCCGACTCCGTGTTTGGCCCCAGCCCCCACCTCACTAGGACCTCGCACCTGAGAACTTGCTGCGCGGCGTTCTACGGCGCGAGGTCCTAGAAGTCGAGCGACATCCGCATCTCCATCGGGATGCCGTTCTGGTGCGGTATGGGCGCCACCGTTTCGGTCAGGCACTCCATTCCCAGGGAGTTGTAGAAGCCGACCGCGGGCGTACCCGAGAGCACATCGAGGTGCAGACCGCGCAGCCCGGCACTCTTGGCGTCGTCGACCGCACGGTGCATCAACTGCTTGCCGATCCCCTCACCGCGGCGCGACTCCACGACGGCGAGCGCGTGGACGTAGTAGACGGCCGACGGAATCGCGACATTCAGGTAGCTGCACAGATATGCCGCCCGACCGATCTCGGCGAGTCTCTCGCTCGTCACCCGACCCGACTCGATCAGCGGCGCCCAAAGAGGGCCCAGCGTCTTCTTGCGCGCGGCGAACTCCGGACCGCGGAAACCGATCTCGATCGCTAGCAGTTCGTCGCCTTCGACCGCGATCGTCGTGCAGTCATAACCGAACAGCGTACCGGCCTGAGACCACGAAGCCTTGACGATCTCGTCGTAGTACTCCCGCCCGCCGAACTGGTACTCGTAGGTCGACGGACCGGTTTCGTAGACCAGGTCGGCGACTTCGTCCGCCCACTTCCCGGCGTGGGCCTCGGTTGCCTGCATGATGTCCATCGCTGCACTCCCTTCCCTGGTAGTCAGGTCTCAATGGTGGATGCCGGCGACTGCGCGCAATCTGCCGACGCGATAACTTCGAGTTGAGGTGATCCACTATCGCCCGATGACGGTGTCCGATGTCGGCAACGTCCCCATCGACTGCCAAGGGACGGAGGCCACAGTCCGTACCCGAATCGCAGACCTTGGCGCGAGCGCGATTCTCGCCTTCGACGGCGACCAGCACGTAGGCCAACTTCAGTTTCGCCGCTACGACCGGGCACTACGTTCCCCCGCCGGCATCATGGATCCGACGTACTGGGGCGACTTCGGCAGGGCGAACGCCCCGTCCCTGCCACCGGGAACGCTGAACCTGTTCTGCTACCACGTGGGCCAGTTGAAAAGCGGCAACGCCCGCGATCCTCGGTACCAGGGGCGCGGAATCGGCGTGGCGCTTCTCGAGCAGTTCGTGCGCTGGGCCGATGCCACCCGCGTCGAGGCGACCGTCGCGAAGGCTCTGCCACCCTTCCGTCCCCTGGGCGTGCTGATGGGCGGCCACCCGGCCACGGTCTACGAGAATCATGGGTTCAAGATCGCCTCCAGCTGGTGCGATCCCGACCTGCGCGATCGGCTCCCGGACGTTCTCGCCGGGCAACACGGTGACAGCATCGCGATAGCGCTGCGGGACCTCTGCGATGAGGGAGTCACTCTCGACGCGCTTGCCGAAGTGGCGATGGTCGTGCGTCGACGCCCGTAGGCGACCAGCGGACCGTGGGCGACGAGGTCCGCCCATCGCTACTCCTGACCGTGGATGCGCCTGGAATCGAAGTCCATCCAGGTGACGAGCCACTTGCCGTCGCGCCTGTTCACCAGCATCTCCAGTCCGAAGTCCAGTCCGGTGGAAGTGATCCACCGCGTGCCTGTGACCTTGGCCGTGCCGTTGTCCCACTCGACCACGATCTCATCGCTCGGCGTCTCGCTGCCCGCGGTCGACCCGAGGTAGTCACGGAAGACATCCTTGTCGGCGCCGCTGTAGGACCTGAAGTCCTCGCCCAGGTAGGTCCACATCAGGTCCATGTCGCCCGCCGCCATGGCCTTCAGCATCGCCCGCACGGCGACCTTGACGGCCTCCGTGTCCTCCTTGGAACCGGCCGCGACGTCAGCAGATGCGGTGGTCGTCCCGGCCGACAGATCTCCTGCCTCCGTGACCCGCGTAGAAGCCAGATCGAAAGCCGCCAGGTGCTCCTCGTCCTTGACGTAGACCCGGGAGCCGGAGAGCGCCACATGCGCCCAGGTCGTGCTGTCGGCCACCTCCCAGGAGGCCAGTTCCCGGTAGCCCGACGGGTCCGCGGCGATCACCTTGAGTTCCGCCTCGTCCGTCAGCACGAGCAGCCGGTCGTCCACCGCGATCACCGACGCGTACGCTGCCCAGCGACCGGGCCCCTGCCAGACGATCTCGCCGGTAGCGGGATCGAGACAGACGAAGGTGCCGGCTCTCTTGTTCGAGCGGAAGTACAGATGGTCGCCGACCAGCACCGGAGAGTCCATGTAGAGCTCCGCGTCGCTCGTCTTCCAGACCTCGCCGACGGTCCAGGCCTCGCCGGGCTTGGCCGGCGGCTCGACCTTGATCGCCGCGGTCCCCCACTGGTAGCCCGAGAGGATGAAGTTGCCGTCGTAACGAAGCGCGGTGGGCGTGTTCTGCTGGAAAGCCGTCGTGAAGGGGAGCGACCACAGCGGGTCGCCGTCCGTGGCGCCCACCCCGAAGAACGACACGTCGTCCAGGGTCACGATCTGTCGCACACCGCCGTGGTCGAACGCCATGGGCGACGCATACGCCGGCGGCCCGTCGACGCGCCACACTTCCTCGCCGGTCGTCTTGTCATAGGCGACCAGCGCGCCCTCGTCTCCCTGCTCCTCGTTGCCCGTGGTTCCGATGGGGACGATCAACAGGTCGCCCTCGATCAGAGGCGACGAGGCGGTCCCCCAAACCGGGTACGGCTCCTCGTAGAGGTCCTCGAAGGTCTTCTCCCAGCGCACCTTCCCCGAACCGGCGTCCAGGGCCAGAAGGCGCTCCCGAATGCCGAAGCTGTAGACCGAGTCGCCTTCAGCGAGCATCGTCGACTTCGGACCCGGGCCGTACTGGATTGCCGCGTTTCTGGGCGTGTAGGAGACGGCGTAGCTGTGCCGCCAGAGTTCCTCGCCGGTCGACGCCGAAAGGGCGAGAACGACCTCCTCCTCGGCCTGCCGCGCGTGGATGAAGACACGGTCGCCGACCACGATCGGCGATGACTGCCCGCCGCCGACACGGACTTTCCAGAGTTGGTCGAGTACCGCGGGTAGCTCCGCGGGAAGTTCGCCGCCAACGGCCCGGCTGTCGCGATTCGGACCGCGCCACTGCGGCCAGTCGGAGCCATGAGCAATTGAAGCGATGGTCAGCGCGCCGAGAACGAGCATCACCGCCGCCCATCTGATGGTCGCTGGAGCCGGTGTCCCCGTCGCTGCGAGACATCCCGATCCGCGTGCTTCACCCATGACTTACACCTCCCGTCGCCATTGCCGCAGGCTTGTAGACTCTCCAGGCCACGTTGTCGGAGTCCGCCCTGAGGGTCAAGGGGCTTTTGTTAGCGAACCTGAGCGAATGTTTGCGCGGACGTGATGAGCCCGCGTCCGTTTCGCCACAGGGGACACCCCCGGGGAAACCTGCTAAGGTACGCGCTTCCTGCGCGCCGCGACTGCGGACGCGCCGGACAGCCCACGTCGGCACCGGAATCAGCCCAGGGGAACACGGAACAGATGGCCACCAAGGCATCAGTCGCCAAGAACGACCGCCGCAAGAAGATCGTCGAGAGATACAAGGAGCGCCGCGACGAGTTGCGCGCGCTGGCGAAGGACGAGCGTCTGCCGCCCGACCAGCGCTTCGAGGCCCAACGCCTGCTGAACAAGCTCCCTCGCGACTCCAGCCCGGCCCGCGTCCGCAACCGCTGCGCCGTCAGCGGCCGGCCCCGCGGCTACTACCGAAAGTTCGGTCTCTCGCGGATCGCCCTTCGGGACCTCGCGCTGCGGGGCGAGCTCCCCGGCGTGATCAAGGCGAGCTGGTAGCGCTTCAGCCGCCGAGCGCCGCGGACAGCTCAGCGAGCATCCGCCGCTCCTCGCGCGACACGCTGCCGATGCCGAGGAAACCGCCGGCGGCCTCAGCGACGGCCTGCGCCCTGCTCATGATGTCGTCACGCACCGCCGTGGCGTCCGCTTCGTCGAGCTCCGCGACCAGCGCGGCCGCATAGCCCTTCCAGGCCTCGAGCAGTTCCGCTCCCGGACGCCGTTCCAGCCAGGCGGAGAGCAGTTCGGCCGCGGTCGATCCACGGGTCACCCCGGCATCCCTCGCGGCTTGCATGATCGCGTCACGCTCCGAGGCGTCCATTGCGTGGTCCGACCACGCAACCTCGATCAACGGCACCAGACCCGCCGCCACCAGCGCCTCGCCGTGCATGCCCGCATCGAGCAGGGCGCCGAGAACCTCACGGTGCGCGATGCCCGAAGCCGCGGCCAGTTCGTCGAGTTGCTCCTCACGCTCCTTCTTCGTGCGGAGGTCGTCGATCAGCTTCCTGTCCATGTTCCGGAAGAAGGCATCCTCCAGTGAATCGCCGCGTTCGCGGAGGGCGTCGGTGGTCATCTGGCTCGCTTCCTGTCGGTTTGGGGCGTCGGTTCTCGGGGCCGAGAGCGGCGGCATGGTAACACCTGAGGAACCGCCCGCGGCAGGCACTGCTACGCTCCACACTTCGCCCGTTTACAACCGCCTATCGCTCAGGAGACACGCCCATGCTCCACCGTCCAGCGCTGGATCTCAGACCGGTTCTGCTCACCGTTCTTCTCCTCCTGTTCGCGGCCTCCGGCGCGTTCGGGCAGACCGTCACGGTGTGCATGCCGGCGTTCTTTACCGATGCGCTCGGAGACCTGGAGGACGAGCACGACAACCTCGACCTGGTCGCCCTGGAAGAGGGCCTCGACCCGAACGTCTGCAACGGCCTGATCGCGGGCTACCGCGGCATCGAGAACTTCCTGACGGCCGACAGCAAGCTGCGCTGGATCCAGAGCAACTCCGCCGGTGTCGAGGGCTTCCTCGAGATTCCCGACCTGCGCGACAGCGACATCACCCTGACCAACGCGAAGATCATCCAGGGCCCGGAGATCGCCGACCACGCCTTCGCCCTGCTCCTGAACTTCACCCGCAACATCAAGGCGTTCAACGCCCAGATGCCGGAAGGCTGGAACACGGACCGCGCGCTGCCGATGATCGAGCTCCGCGGCAAGACGGCGCTGGTCATCGGCCTCGGAGGGATCGGCACCCAGATCGCGCAGCGGGCCGCGGCGTTCGGCATGACCGTGCTCGGCGTCGACCCGAAGGACATCCCGATCCACCGCGACGTCGCCTACGTCGGCAAGCCGGACGAGCTTGACGACCTGCTCCCCCGGGCCGACGTCGTCTTCTCGTCCGTGCCGCACACGCCGGCAACGGAGGGCCTGATCGGCTCCCGCCAGTTCGAGTTGATGAAACAGGATGTCTACTTCATCAACATCTCGCGCGGGAAGATCGTCGACACGGACGCCCTGGTCGCGGCGCTCGAGAGTGGCAAGGTACGCGCCGCCGGCCTCGACGTCACCGACCCCGAACCGCTGCCGACCGGCCACCCGCTGTGGACCATGTCGAACGTGACGATCACGCCTCACCTGGCGACGATCTCCGACCGGCTCGAGGAGCGGCGAACGCGCCTCCTGCGCGACAACATCACGCGCTTCGCGACCGGCAGGCCGCTGCGCAACGTGGTCGACAAGCAGGTCGGCTACTAACTCCTTGTCAAGCGGCGTCTTCACAGTTGGGTCGAGTTTCGCGGTGCAACGGCGCCAGGCTCGGCCAGGACCGAAGGGAAGGGGGACCAGCGGGCTGGAGGCAAGTATCCATCTTGTCAAGCGGGGTTTCGCGGTGGGTTC
>VYDI01000015.1 GCA_009843505.1 Holophagales bacterium
CAAAACCACCGTAGGCGACCTCTCCCGCCCCCTCCCCCTCTCCTTCGCCGGCGTCTCGAAACACCTCGGCGTACTCGAACGCGCCGGCCTCGTGACCCGCGAAGCGCGGGGCCGGGAACGGGTGTGCCGGCTCAACCCGGCCGCGCTCCGGGACGCCCAGGACTGGCTCGAGTTCCACACGCGCTTCTGGACGGAGCGCCTCGATGCGCTTGGCGCCCTGGTCGAGACCGGCGCCGACGAGGAGGGCGAACGGCGATGACGGACCTGACGCTTCAACGCGTGATCGACGCGCCGGTAAAGCGGGTCTACGCGGCCTGGACCGACCCGGAGTTGCTGAGGCAGTGGCTGGCGCCGGGCAGTGCCGTGGCCTCGCGCGCGGTCGCCGACGTCGCGGTCGGCGGGACGTTCCTCATCGAGATGCGCGGGACCGACGGGCAGCGCTGGCTCGCCCGCGGCGTGTACCGGGAAGTCGCGCCGCTACGTCGCCTGGTGCACACCTGGCGCTGGGAAGGCAGCGACACCGAAACGCTGGTCACCATCGAGTTCGAACCCGAATCGGCCGACAGGACGCGCCTCACGCTCACTCATGCCCGGTTCACCCAGGACGAGGCCCGCGACGAGCACGAGCGGAGCTGGGCGGACTGTCTCGAGAAGCTCAGCAGGCTGTGCGCCGCGTGAACGGGACCGCGTCGACCGCCCGTCCCGACTGGGTTTCGGACGACCTGTTCCCCTTCGAGAGCCGCTTTCTCGACCTCCCGCCCGATCACCGGATGCACTACATCGACGAAGGCGAGGGCGAGCCGATCGTGTTCGTCCACGGCAACCCCGCATGGTCGTTCCTGTTCCGATATCCGGTCCGGGAACTGCGATCGGAGTTCCGCTGCATAGCGCTCGACCACATCGGCTTCGGCCTCTCGTCACGGAGCGCACGGCGCGAGGACCATCGTCCCGAGAGTCACGCGCGCCGCCTGGCCGCCCTGCTCGACCATCTCGACCTGCGCGGGATCACCCTGTTCATGAACGACTGGGGCGGGCCGATCGGCCTCGACTTCGCGCGCAGGCACCCGGAGCGCGTCAAGCGCCTCGTCATCGCGAACACCTGGTGCTGGCCGGTCGGGGACGACTTCCACTTCAGGTCGTTCAGCTTCCTGATGTCGAGCTGGATCGGCCAGTACCTGCTGCGGCGCCACAACATCTTCGTGAACCGGGTGATGCCGAGAGCGGTCGGCGACCGAAGCGTCCTGACGCCGAAGATCATGGCTCACTACCGCCGCGCACAACCGTCGTCCGCGGCACGGGCCGCGAGCGCCGCGCTACCGGGCTACATCGTGGGCGCGAGCGACTGGCTGCGCTCGATCTGGCAGGACCGCGCCGCCTTCGCGGACAAGCCGGCGCTCATTCTCTGGGGCCTGAAGGACATCGCGTTCCGGAGGAAGGAACTGGAGCGGTGGAAGTCCGCGCTTCGGGATGTCGAGGTCCACGAGTTCAAGGATTGCGGGCACTTTGTGGCGGAGGAGGCGCCGGGGAGGTTGGTGGCGGCGCTGCGGGGGTTCATGGGGCTCTCGGTAGAGGCACGTCCCATGGGGCTCCGGCCGGGGTTCGACCTGGACGACATCGGCGGTCTGCTCGACGCTCTGGACGGTCCAACCCGCCGGTGACACTCATCGACGCCAATGTGCTGCTCCACGCCTACGACTCCGAGACTCCGTTCCAGAAGGCGTCGGCGCGAAGACTGCGGCAGCGGCCAGGCCAGGGGCCCGATGGTGATGGACGCGCACCTCGCCGCACTGGCGCTCGAGCACGGCGCCTCGATCGCCACCACCGACCGGGACTTCACGCGGTTCCCGGGTATCGACCTCATGGCCCCCACCGAAGCGACCTCGCACCAGGCGTGAACCAGTTCGAGCCCGCGTCGGGCCGTGCCGCCCCGCAGTCGGCGAGCGCGGCCTCGAGCTGCGTCGCGCTCGACCACCTCGGGCGAGGCGAAGAAAACGCCAGTTCGACGCCGCTGACCAGGATCGCGCGGACCTTCCCGTCTCGATACGAAGCGGAAAGGGGACTATACTCGATAGTAACCATTCCTGAGTGGCGGTTCTCTTTGTTCTCCCTCAGGAAGGACTATAGAGAGGCCGCTACGCGGACGGGAACTCCCGCCTTATCGTGGCTACTACATCGCCAAACGTGGACTGAATGCTCCCTTTCTCGAACCGGATCGTCTCGATACCGTCGATGTTGGAGAACGACTCTACACCCTCCTCAATCAGCACGATGGCGCGTTCGAATCCGAGTTTACCCTGGAACAGTCCAGCTTCATGAACGACGTTCTGGCGGGTACGAGCGTGTTCCCCTACTTCGTCATCACCGGTCATCACTAGGAGTGCCATGCTGCAGCTCTTTAGCATGGACTGCAAGATGTCGCGCACTGCGTGGCCCGCACGAGCACCGATTTCGTATGCCTCAATCGTGATTCCGTGCTTGTCAGTCAGATGATCCTTTAGGTCCCGCCACGCAGGGTTGTGACCATGACCGACGAAGACGGTTGGTTCATTGCCATCCTCTTGGTCCTCAGGGTCCGGCTCTGGGACACGGGCAGCATCCGCGTGGTTCTCGAAAACGCCCGCCACGGCAGCTATGACATCGCGCTTCAGCGATTTCACTTCCACGGTGGCAATGTGGACACCAGCGTTGTTTACAAGAGAATAGAACCTGAAATCCAAGTCGTCCTCGTCTCGCCCTCGGTAGAGTGAGAACTCCTCCGCGTAGGACACGTCATGCATAGATCGCCGACATGCGGCAAAGAACTCGGCGTCGGAATCGTAGGTCCACTGGCTCCGGTCTATGGTGACTGTGCGAGTAATGTAGTGGCTGTCGTCCTCCTCGAGCGTCGGTGCGAGTCTTCTGACGGTCTCGATTGCCTCCTCCAACACGACGGCAGTGAACACACTGTGGACGTACGTATCCTTCCGTCTTGCCATTCGATTCTCCCGTTGTTGACGCTTGTATCGCGGCGACGCAACCGCCCGTTGATTCGACTCTTCCTCTATTCCTCCGGTAGCCCTTTGGTATCACTACCGGAGAACAACTCTATGCGACCACGATACCGAATCCGCAGCCGCGACGAAGGACGGTACCTCGACGCCCTGGACGAGGCAAGGGACAATGTCCGCCTCGCCCGGCGGAACTACCACCAGGCCCCGGACGACCTAGTTGAGCTAGAAGCGGTTGGACCACAGGGACCGGATGCGACGATGCCCTGGACGGCGACTTCGGCCGGTTGCGGCGAGGACGGGAGCGGAGATTGGGGGCGAAGTGGGCGGAACAGTGAAGGACGTTAAGGGGGATTCCGAAGCCTCCGCATGGCCTCGGCACGAATCGCCGTAAGACGAGCAACACGGATAGGACCGGGGATTCGACGGGTCCGACGGCCGTGCGGTGGCCGCGGACATCGTGGTGGCGGCCGAGGACGCGCGCTTCGCGCAACTGGAGCCCCGGCGCGGCCTCGCGGTGTTCGGAGGCGCCCACGTCCGCTACGTGCAGCGGGCCGGATGGGGAAACGCGATGTACCACCTGCTGCGCGCCGACGAGTTCGACGCCCAGCGCGCACTCGCACTCGGCTTCGTGCAGGAGGTCGTGCCCGCCGGCGACCAGATCGACCGGGCCCTGGAGCTTGCGGAGGAGATGTGCGAGTGCGCCCCGCTCGCCGTTCGGGAGATCAAGCGGGCGGCGCAGGTCTATCTCGAAGAGGGCGAGCAGGCCGCGTACCGGGAGATCCCCGCCATGCGGGCAAGGACTGCGAACTCGGCGGACTTCGCGGAGGGGATCGCTTCGTTCGTCGAGCGTCGCAAGGCGAAGTTCCAGGGGCGCTGACCGGCCGTCGCCCGCGGCACGGGCCGCGAGCGCCGCGCTGCCGGGCTACATCGTGGGCGCGAGCACTTGGCTGCGCTCGATCTGGCAGGACCGCGCTGCCTTCGCGGACAAGCCGGCGCTCACTCTCTGGAGCCTGAAGGACGTCGCGTTCCGGAGGAAGGAACTGGAGCGTTGGAGGTCGGCGCTTCGGAATGCCTAGGTGCGCGAACTCAGAACGCCTAGCCAACTCTCACTCGATGTCGTCGAGTCGAGCCGGCGTTCTCGGGCAGCTCGAGAGATCAGTCCGACGATTCTCCAGGAAACAGGGGCTGCTGGGCGTCTTCTGGCGGAAGCGGGATTTACGACAAGCCTTGGACTGTGACACCCATCGGTATAGCGATCTTGGCGACATCGCTGTCCTCGGAGTAGAGACAATCCACCTGGCGCACCTTCGCGATGGCGACGATCTGACGGTCCACTTTGATCTTCTGGCGTGGACCCGCCGCACCGGCTTTGCTGTCGCCCGCCTGAACGGCCAGAATCTCCGCTTCTGCGGCTTCGACAGCGGCTCTCTCGTCGAACGGGACAATCTCGATGGCCCTGTTTCGGGCCAAGCGCTTCAGGTACGCCGGCGCATCGTTCTCGGCCAGAACCAGAAACTCGGCCAATGCCGGAGTCGGGACAAGGAGTGTGGAACGCTTCTCCTCGAGGGTCTTGACCAAGTATGCAAGGCGCTCCGGTATCCGATGCGCCGTTGCTGGGTACTTCGCGTCGGGGTGTAGCCATGCCCCGAGAACGACCGAGTCGAAGGCAACCTTCACGTGGAGTCTTCCGGCTCCCGCATTCTCGCTAGGTCGCCCAGAGGGTCTGGCCTCTGTTTCCAGGCCCCATTGATCGACTGCAAGTCCTCCGTGATGTCGCCGAGTGTCTTCGGCGAAAGCACCTCGTAGTCCTCAATCCGAAACCGGCGCATGATCCACTGGCCGCGCAGGCTTCTCTCCCAGTTACCCACGCCAGATACCCGCAAGGTCGTGTCGAACAGGTAGCCGCTGATCTTCTTGGCCAGTTCGCGTTTCGCACGACAGACGTGCACACGTCCTGAAGCTAGAAGATGAACTGGAACCAGGTCTTGCTGTCCACCGACAACGACCGGTACGCCGTCCAACGTGCCAGGCTGCCTGAACGGTCCGTAACGGCGCCCTTCGACAGGTGTCTTCGGAAACCAAAGAAGCCGGCCCAGCTGGCCTGACAGTTCACTGTCCGTCGCAGAGTCAACCTCGAGGTCCTGTTCGATCGCGTCCAGAGCAACGACAGCGTCGGCGGGCCCCTCCCCACGCCGGACGAGCTCAACCCGCTTGACCACCTGGGGGTAGGCCTTCTCGTCGACTCGCAGGACCGGCATCGTGCTGCCGCCGCGCACCTCCAGAAAGTGCACGTGTTCACGATGCCCAAGAACCTTGGAGAGATTCCCGAGGTACCGCACGAGCCGGTCCATCGGCATCGTCTCCGGCGTGTGGGCGCCTATCTTGAACGTCAGTTCGACCGCTGCTGCCATGGGCGTAGCTTAGAACAGCGGCTCGCTCTGCGCCCCAGAGCCTAGATCGACTCGCCTTACTACGATGCGCTCGGAGGCACAAGCGGGGGTGCAGAGAGCCGCCAAGCGCGGCGGCTTCTCGAAGACCCCGCGACCCAGGAGGAGGTATCCCTGTACCGGTGTAAGCCCCGGCGAAGGACCGGGGGCGGAACTCCTCCGCCGCCTGGACGGTGGCGAGGGCCTGGCTGCCAACCGCCCCCCATGGCCTCGGAAGGCCTCGAACTGTATTCGATCTCGTCGCAGCTCGTCCGGGCTAACGCCGTGACAGAGGTTTGCGAGGCCAGTAGCATGCCGGCCCATGGGCGCAGGCCAGCTCTGGAGACGGCTGTTGGGGTGGGGCTTGACTGCCTGGGGCGTCATCCAGGCCGTCTCCCTCGCCATAGGTCTCGCGGGAGTGCCCGACGACCTCGAGACGTGGGGCACGAGGTGGTTGCCGACGGCGTGGAGATGGATGAGCGATCTGCCGATAGGCCTGAACCTAGTCTTCCCGCTGCTGCTCTTCCTGGTCGGCATCTGGGTCCTTGCGCGAGAGAGGTTCGAACCGATCCCTACTTGGTACAGGCGCGCTGCCAACCTCGTTCGGTCGCGGCCGTGGCGCCGGTCTCAAGCGGACCGGGAGGAGTTGCCTCTCGCCACCGAGGAGGAGGACGAACTGGACGACCACGAGGCAGCGGCCCTACGGGTCGTTGCAGAACATGTCGATGAACCCGGTGAGGGCATCACACCTCACGAGTTCCAGCGGAGGATGGCGCACTGGCGCTTTTCCGGTACAGACGCGACTTTGGCTCTCGCTTCGTTGTCCGAAAGAGGCATGCTGGAACGACTCGAGTCCGAACACCCGGACGGATACATCTACGTGCAGTACCGTCTGACCTCCGCGAGTACACGCTGGCTGAGTGCGAACAGGCCGAGCCAGACTGAGGACGACGACATCCCGTTCTAGGCGGCCCACAATGCCTCAGCACGACGAACGCCGGCAACAGAAGTTAGCCAACCGGCCGAAATCGCAGCGGCCGCAGCCTCACCCCATCTACGGGAACGCCACCGCCGAAGAAGTCGCGCTCAAGCTCAGGCGGAACGTGGCGAAGCCCGCCAATAAAGGAAACCAATGACCGACAAAAGAACCATTGAACAAGGATTCTCCGCGCTCATTCGGGGCAGGGCACGGGAAGTGAAGTTGGCTTCAGGGCCATTGGTGGAAGGCTGGACATTCAAGTCTGGACTCGGCACACCCGAATGCGGATACGTTCCCGACAACCCGGTTGAGGCCAGAAAGCCGATTGTGCTTGACTTGGTTCGGCCAGAACGTCTCGACTTCGGAAACGGAAGGACGATGCTTCTAGACGGGGCGGACTCCGGTCTGCCAACACTCCGAAACGACCTGGAATCGTGGTTCGTGGAGCAACTTTCCAGAGACGAGCGCATCGACGAAGCGACATGCGGCGACGCTGAGGGATGGAGCCTTGCCGACTTCAGGTCAAGCGTGGCCGGTGCCAGCCACTGTGTCCTTCCTGTGGGGGCCTACACGGCGGTCATGTCCAAAGTCCTAGACACCGACCGAGGCGCAGGGAGAACTCAGTACCAAGCGCGAGCCGGCATTTCGACCGGTGTCGCCTACATTGGGGCGCACTCGGAACGAGCCGCAACACTGGTCGTCGGCGGGTCGTTCGTACTCCGTCGCAGGGAGGATGGCTACGTGGTCGCTAATGTACCTAGACAGGTGAAGCTGAACTACGCGGCCGCTTACTACACTCGCGTCAACTTCCCCTGGCTAGCCAATGGAGCCGACGGGGCCGTCAGCCAGACTTGATAATCCCCCAAAGAACAGGGAATATCTACCGATGCTTGGAGGCGGATGCCCCCTAAGCGTGAAGGTCCGCGCCGGAACCAACCAGAATCGCTTCGATCTCGGCACCCAGTTTAGCCGGTATCTCGGCGGCGTCACCGATGCGTACTTGCTTGAAGGTCGCGAGGTCGAATGGGACCTCGGTGTGTTTGGACGTCGGTTGAAAAAGGAACACTAGACGGTCCATGTCGTGGCGGCCGAGAGCGTACCCGGCCTCGACGTAGACGTTCGGACGTTCGCCGGTCAGATCGCAGACAACTATGTCCGAAGCCTGAATCGCCTCGTACATCCGAGAGTGGATGGCAAACGTGCCACCTTGTTCTGTGCCCAGATCGATCAGCTCAAGGTCTAGATCGTGGCGCTGCCGGATGTCGTCCAACGTCCGCTGGATTTGCTCCAGTCGTAGCTTCGCTTTGTAGTGAGCACCATCCGGCGCATCCTCTGGTGGGTACCATCGCGCTAAGAACACTCGTTGCGGGATCTTCCACCGGGCTGCCTCGTAAGTGGCGAGCAGGACCTCCACCGGCGATTGCGGACTAAGCAAATGCGTCATGCCGCTAGTCCCGAGCCAGCGTCCGAGTCCGTCGAGGTAGTCCACCGTCAGACGTATGCGTTGGTCGTGATCCGCTCCCTCCGTCTGACGCCATGCCCGGGCCGACAGTTCGAGAAAGCCGTGAGTCCTAGGGAGCAGCGGCTGGCTGTGAGCGAGCATAGTGAGAATGTCCGACAGCGCATCGAAAAGCTCACTGGCGAAGTCGCTTAGCGTTCGCCGATTCGTGGCGATCCGCGGATTCATCGCGATCAAGTTACGGCCTGACTCCCACAGCCCGGTTAGGGGTTGCGCTCCGAACCGCGACTTTGCCGCCTCCGGTAGCCCTCGCATGTGGTTGGCTAGCAGCCGAGTCAGGTGGAGTTCCGGGCTGTACGAGAACTCGTTGTCCGGGGTCATGGAGAGGTCCGAAGGCTGACGAAGCAGCAAGGTCAGGCCGTGCTCCGTCTCTAGCGGCATGGCCTTACTGTTGATCGTGTGAAAGATCAGTGACTCTGCGTAGTCATCACCCGGATCGTCGGGCGGGCCGAGGAGCACCATGCAGAACGGGGCGAGATACTTCGACTCGACGTTCGGGTCGTCGACCAGGCTCTCGGCGAGGTGAAGGCGGTGGTTGCCGTCGATGCGACGGATCACCTTGTCCTTCTGCAACCATGCCAGATCCTCGTACCGAATGCGCAGCTCCAGCATCCGCGATGACCTGAGACGATAGCGACGCCTGATCCGCACCGGAGCGTCATCGATACTCTCTACTCCGTAGACGACTTCCCCGAACCCCAACCTGTCATTGGGGCCGATCTCCCCCCGCGCCACGACTAGGTTGACCGGCACGCGCACCGACAGAATCACCTCTGGAAGGAACCGGTAGTCGCTACTTTCCAGGTAACGCTTGATGTCTTCTGCGTGTCTAGGCGACACCGCCCGCTGGTGTCCTGTCACGACTCCATGCTCGGTCTCGGTGGCGTCCATCGTGTAGGGGACCGAGATCATCGCAAGCTCGCGCAGGTCCGCGTATCCCCGGATAACACGAAAGACCCCCAGCAGGCCCTCCGTGAACAGACCCTCCAGCTTAATGTCCGGCTTTGGCACTCTCAATGAAGCTCGGGGCTGCGACTGCCGATGATCATCTCTTCAACCTCAGTCGTTCGCTCAGACACCATCCTGCGGCTCGTATTGATCTCGCGCAGCATCCTCGCACGACGGTCGGCGAAGGACTGCTGCATCGACATTGGCACGTTCGGGAGTCGAATCTCCGCGAGGTTCCTGTAGTACATGCGCTGCTTCACGGCACCGACCCGGTTGATCGAGACCAACGCGAGAAAGTAGTCGGTCCAAAGCAAGAGCGCCATGAACCCGGTAAGGAAACCGCCAGTGAGTCGCCAAACCTCGTACTCTGGACTAGTAATCGCATCATGCGGCACATCATCTACGATGCCGAGCGAGCCAACGTTGGCGCGGGTCGGATTGTGAAAGAACCAGTTCTTCTCGATGCGCTTGTACGGAGCCTTGAAGTGCTTACCTTCCTTTGTTGCACTAAGGAAGACACCGTCCCGGTTGTTGACTCCATAGACGGGCCAGCTCTTGTCTGGTTTCTTCCAAGGCCGGACCGGGTGAGTGCATTCCTCACTGCAGTCCCCAAGCCGCACGAAATCCGTGTTGGCCGCGATAAAGGCAGCCGCGCGGCCACCTTTCAGGTCCCACTGCCGGGTGTCCTTGAACCGCGCGACGAACGTGCGGGCCTGGGTGCTGCTCTCGAAGTCCCGCGTCCGCTCGCGCAGGTAGCCGTCCAGTTCAGCCACTAGCTCAACGAAGTCAGCCTCTGCCGCGGCTAACTGCCGGTTTGCATCCAGCCAGAGCGAAGCGATGTGCCGTTGGACGGGTGTCGACGGAATCGGAACCCGCACCTTCTCAAGCTGTGTTGGCTGAATGCGCTTACGGCCAGACGCACCGCTGATCATGGAGTTGAGGATTCGCCTAAAGGTCGCAGTCCGAAACAGAAGCTGAACGTACTCCGGCACCGCCACGCACTCCTTGACGGCGTAGACCGGGAACTCGGAGGTGACGCAGATGGGCTTGACGCCGACCGGGGCGAGACCGACCGCGCCATTGCGGACGTCGATCTTTGAGAACACGACGTCACCTGGATAGGCGCGAAAGAGCCGCCCCTTCACGTCCTTCAGTCGCACAGGCGGACGTGGCTCAACCGAGCCGTCGAGACGGATCGTCAGCATCGTTACTTCGGTACTAGGTGCCAGCGTGTCGGATGCGGCGTCACGCCGACGAACGAGCGCTTCGTGCAGCGGTCTGAGTGCGCTCGACGGCCAGCCCCATTCCGGCACGAACTGGGCCGCAACGCTCCATACATCGAGGCTGCCGAAGCGGGCCGTGAGGGCCCGTGGCTGACCGCGCGCGGCCTTACTCACGAACCTGAGTTCTCCAACCCGGCGAGAAACTCGCGATAAAGATCCAGACAGGTCGTTGCGCAGTCATCCGGCTGCCTGCCGTTCGGGTAGAGCTCGTTGTCGTCCTCTTCGCCCGTTGCGGAGATGCCGACCTTCTTGGCCTCGTACATGAAGATCGGGTAGTCGAAGCGTTCCCTCACGAGCCGGCGGGCCTTAGCGCCACTCTCACCCTCCGCCTGGACCTCCTCGCGTAGTGTCTCGAGACAGGCCTTCTCCTCCTCGGTGAACTTCTGCAGGAACAGCAGTGAACACTTCACACTCGCGCCTGAACTCACGAACGTCTCTTGTGGCAAGCTGACCACGGCCCGCAGGAAAGCACGTGCTTCCACGAACGCGCGCACGTAGGCCAGCGATGGGTTGTTGAAGACACCTTCAGGCAGGACGATTCCCAAGCGACCGCCGGGCTTAAGTAGGTCGAGGCAGCGCTCTACGAAGAGCACCTCGGTCTTGATCTTGGACTTCGGGCTTCTAGGGAGATCAAACAGTGTAGTGATCGGTCGGTTCACGGCGGCTCGTAACCGATCCTGTGCCTTACGGTAGCAGTCGCCGTACTCCTCGACGTACCGATCCCGCATCTCCCAGTCCTCTGCAACGTCCGAGTGGAGCACCTTGTCCGTCGGCTCCACATTGGCCCCGAATGGCGGATTGGTGAGGACGATGTCGAAGCGTCCTTCAAAGATGCCGTTCACGTTCAGGAAACCGTCGTGGTGATGTACGCCACCGTGGCCATCGCCGTGCATGATCATGTTCATCTTGCTCGTCCGAGCCATCCGGTCGTTGGCGTCGGTGCCGTAGAGACATCGGTTGGAGAGAGTCCACAGCCGGGATCCCCTCTCCGTGTGGTCAATGCGTTTCTGTATCTGGCTGTACTTCTCCCGGAGCTTCCTCGCTTTCTCCGTCTCAGTGCATGACCTATCTGATTCCACCTGAGATCGAAACTCGCCGTACTCGCGGTCGGCGTCGGCCAAGATCTGCTGGCGCACTATCTCAAAGGTGCGGATCAAGAAACCGCCAGAGCCACTCGCCGGATCGCAGACGATCTCGCCCTCTTGCGGATTCACCATATGCACCATGAACTCTACGATGCAGCGTGGCGTGAAGAACTGGCCGATCTCTCCGCGGAAGGTCCGGCCCAAGAACCGTTCAAAAGCGACCCCCTTGATGTCCTCGCTGGTATCCGAGAGGTTGTACGCCTCCAGGAGGCTCACAATCTCCTCGCCCGTTGCGGGCTTCAGGTTGATTCGGTCCTCGTCGTCGAAGATCCTGTCTGCCGCGTACGCCCTCTTGGTCGACTGAAACAGACCATCGAGCGGGTCGTCGTCGATCTGCTCGCGCAACACATCGACGCTGAACACGTTCTTCCTCCTGAGACGGATCAGTTGCCGCTCGGCGTAGACCTTGACGAAGAGTATCTTCGCGATCTCGTCAAAAGCGGCCGCCGGGTCCTTCTTCTCCCGGTTGCGGATGACGTTGTGACACTTGTGCAGCAGATCCGCGAACTCCTTTTCCCGGAAGACCCGGAGTTTAGAGACCAGCTCTTCGACATCCTGGTCCGATGCCCCGCCGTGCGGTATGTTCTCGATCTCGTCGATGTACCCCGGTATCCTGCCCTTCTCCACGCGCCAGTACTTCGTCTCCCGGCTGTTGTGGGTCACGAAGAAGGGTGCGTCGCAAAGGCGGGCGTAGTTCTCGCCCTGGTCGTAGTCCTCCTGCTTGATCGTCACGTTGTCAGACTTACACTCGACGATGATGAACGCCGCGTTCTCCTCAACCTTGTCGGCAGCCGTTCGCCAGATCACTAGGTCCGCCCGGGCGGATGCCGAACCTCGTCCGGTCAGGTTCATCTCCTCCGCGATTTGATCAAGGGCGAATCCGTACTCATTGCAGAGCGTCAGTAGGTACTGCTGGCGTACGGTCTCCTCGGGAGTCTCGACCAACCATCTTCGACGTACATGGCTCCAGATCAAGCCTCTGCTCGTGTCCCGCTTCAGTTTCAAGGCACTCATCTGGGTCTAGCTACACGGCGACGCCAAGTCACCTATGCTCTCTCCTCCTTCCGACGGCGTGAAGTGACACCTGGCCGATGGTCCGACCGCAACCGAGTGTAACTGGCCTAGCCCACGGCGCAAGCACCGCGACACTCTTCCGCCGGCGGGCCCGCTCCGGCGTTCCCGCATGAATAGGACGACCTGCGGTCAGGGGCCATTGCGCGACGCACCGCGCTGAGGCCGTTGATCCCGACGCGCATCGCAGCTACAGTCGCGGCCCACAACTCGGGGCCATGGGTGTCAGGGTCGCTTGTGGTCGGCGGCTCGACGGAGGTCCTACATCAAGTGAGGTTAGGAGCCCGATGTCGCAGCCAAGCGCTACTCGATGTGTGGCAGAACGGCCGGCTCGGCCGTCACAAGGGAACAGTGACCATGAAGATGCCGCGGTCAAGCTTCACTTCGCGCACGAGATGGTCAACCGGCTTTGGCAGAACGCTCCCGACATTCAACCAGATTGCGTCAGCGACTACGTGGCGATTCAGGCATGGCCTTGGATTCCCTCTGGCTATCAACTCGTCGAACAATCCCTGAAGGCCCTGATAGCCGCTCGCCAAGGCACACCACTCACGGAAGTGGAGAAGGGCCACCATCTGGCCAAACTGTTCGGCAGGTTGGATAGCGGAGACAAGCGGGATCTCTCGCACGCCTTCGAGTCCTTCGTTGGTCTTCACGACTACATTACCGTTCGAACAATAGGCGAGTTCTTGGACTCCGTCGGTCGTGGCTACACCCAATGGCGGTACATGCTCTTAGACGGAGCGGAGGGGATCCCGCCCAACCACATTGGCTCGCTCTTAGAGATCGCCAACGCCGCGATCTCCCGGCTAAGGTCCTGCCTCGACGACAAGCCGGTGACCTTCCCGACCGTGATGCAGCGTATCCGAGTCAACATCGACAGTGATATCGGCCACGCGTGCAACCGCCTCAACCGTGGCGACGAGCAACCCGGGGAACTCGAACGCCGATACGAGAATCTCCGAGAAGAGGTCCTCAAGAACGATAGCCTCCGCCTCGCAATCGCGGCGCACTTGGCGAACACTGACAACCCGAGACTGGGAACCCAACCACGCCCAAACCCTTGGAGCCTGACGCTGCCTGAACTCCCCCCTGCGGCAGAAGTGCTGGTCGGTATCTGGAAGCGGTCAAGCGACCGGAAGAACCTCCTGGCTTACTTCCGCAAGCCCGCCGTCCAACACCCCCGAGTAGGGCCGTGACCGGCGTGCCACCGGCGGGGCCTCTGGCATCTCCCCCTTTCGTCAACGAGCTCACGGGCAGGCACTACGTCCCAAAGATCGGTGTGTCCTTGGACATTCGTCGTCGGGCGTAGCTCCGTACCGGCCATCGGCTCGTGAATCGCCGTTTCCCCCTAGGGCGGCGTCGACCTAAAGAAGATCGACCAAGCGAGTAAGAGCAATGCCAGACCAAGGAATGACCACGGCAGGATAGTCTCGACCACCGTAAGTCTCCAGTATCTCTCCATGAACTTCGATTCGCCTCTCAGTTCCCACTCTCGAGTAAAGAACGGGTACGCCAATTCTCTCTCCATTTCGTGGAGTGCGGCAAACTTGTGTCCATTCAGTCGTCGGTAAGAGCGGATCACAATAAGCCAGGATACTGACAGGAGGATCCCCATGCACACGAACGTAACGATGACGATCTGATCTGGTCCGGGTCCCTCTAGTCTCATCAGAACAGCGAAGAGCGCAGCGAGTCCTGAGATCAGGCTCACATGAAGCTTGTTCGCCTCTGCTCGTCTCTGGCCAACCCTGTCGGCAAGCTCCGCGTGGACCTTGTAAAGTTCCAGTCTCTCTGCCTGAAGGTCAGTCACGGCGCAAGTGTTCGGATTGCGGCCACCACGCTCTCCGTGCTCCACCTGACGACACGGTCGGCTGCCCTCTGCACGGTCGTTGATGTCCGGTGACTCCCGAAGGGAGCGACAGCCAGGATGGGCTTAGACGGGTTGAACCGCTGCTTTGCCAAGTAGATCTCCTCGTTGATCCACTTGCTGTACGTGCCGTACACGCCGGCCAGGATGATCACAACATGACAAGGCGCCATCTTTCTTCGTATAGCTTCACGGAGATGGGCCTGAGTTGGAGCATGGTGGATCGGATCGTCCTTTGGGACAGAGTAGTTCTTGAATCGGAAGTAGGGTCGTTGCCTTAGTAGCTTCACCAAGTTGTCGTACTGGCTGCCGTACGTCCAGGAGTGGCTAATGAAGAGATTGTACTCTCTCACGTTCTTGATTCCTCCATGATCTTGGATAGTCAATGGCTCTGAGGATCGGTTGGCTTGACACTTCCTCAATTCCCGGTATTCCCTTCGGTGGAACCACTGGAGGAGATTCCAGGCGCCGCAGATGTCCACGCAGCCCGAAGGCCGCCCGGCACGTTACCTAGGCGTCCTCCACGAGGCAAGGGATAGCGTGCGATTCCCTGTCGGGGCTACTACGATGCACGCCCCTACCAAGGCATAGTCCGCCCGCTGTACTCCCTCCCGACCTCCGCCGAATCCTCCCGCCTCCCCGCCCCAATCATCACGCCGCGATCAATCTGCGCCGCCACATTCCCCGGCAGCACATTGTCCAGGAAGAACATCCCCCGCTCCTTCGTCAGCTCCAGCACCATGTCGCCGGCGGCGACGACTTCCGGCGGCAACGGCGGGTCGGCCCGGCCTTCCAGGTGGCCGTACGACAGGCCCAGGTCCCGCGGCCCATGCTCGGCGAAGGCCAGGCCGGGGACGGAGAGCGTCTCGGCGGCCCGGTCCAGCGCCTGCTGGTCTTCCAGCTTGACGCCGAGCATGATCTCGCCTTCGGGGTTGAGAGGCCAGACGTCGGCCTTCTGGAGGTACTCCGGGACGCTGAGGCCCCAGACCCAGGCGGCGAAGGTGTGGCTGCCCCAGCCGCGGAGGCCTTCACCGACGATGTCGATGGCCTGCTTGTGGATCGGATAGCGGGCGGCCTGCACGAAGCGCTTGGCGCCCTCGGGGTCGCGGGCGCGGGCGAGGTGGACGCCGTGGACGCCCTGGGCGAGGGCCTGCTGGACCATCCAGCCGCCGGCGGTGACGGTCGGTTCGTCGAGGCCCAGCAGGGGCAGGGAGACGATGACGGTGGGCGTCCGGTGGCCGCTCGGGGTGGGGCCGGCGTCGACGAGGCCGCGCATGAACTCGCGGAGCGCCGCGAAGTCGAGCGCCACGTGCTCGACGTTGTAGATGATGTAGTCGCCCCAGGTGCCGGCCATCTGCACGCCTTCCTCGTAGCCGCCGGTGGAGGCGTCGTAGTAGATGGGTTGGCCGCGCTCGAGGAGTTCGATGGACTTGTTGACGCGTTGCGGCTCGTAGTCGGAGACGGCGCGGGCGGCATCGAAGCCCTTGCCGAAGCCGGGTGACGAGGAGGTCTGGCGGTAGGTCGGCAGCAGACGCAGCTCGGTGGCGGAACGGAGGTCGCCCCAGAGGGTCAGGTGGCGGCCGGAGGCGGAGTGGACGACGCCCCAGTCGCCGCCGCTGACGGCGACGCGGTTGGCGAGGTCAGCGGCGGGAAGCGGCGCCGCGACGATGACGTGGGTCTGCTGGCTGGCCGCGGAGAAGGAGGCTCCGAGCACCTGGAGTTCCCGGCCGTCGTCGAGGAACTCGGGCAGTCCCGCCTCGTTCCCTTCGTCGTGGAAGCCGTCGCGGGCCAGCGACCCCGTGCCGACGGCGGTGCCGTCGCTCTGAAGCGACCCGGTGACGATGTTGTTGTTGAAGCGCGTGTGCTCGAGCCCTTCCTTGGTCTCGATGAGCAGGGTGTCTTCGAGGATCGTGTTGTCCACGACCTCCAGCTCGCTCCGCTGCAGGTAGAAGCCGCCGTTGAGCGCGGCGACGTTGCCCTCGACCCGGCCGCGGCTCTCCATCGTGATGCGCAGGGCGCCGGAGTTGCCGGAGGGGTTCGAGTTGCCGAAGAAGCGGTTGCCGGTCACTTCGACGAAGAAGTCCTCAGGCGTAGGCATCGGGTCGAACGGCCGGTCGTAGCGGTGCTCCTGGCCGCCCACGAACAGGCCGCCGCCGTCGTCTCCGCCCTGGTTGGCGACGATGACGTTGTCTCGGACCCTGGCCGAGGACCAGTAGGCGACGAAGATGCCGCCGCCGTCGTTGTTGTTGAGGGCCCAGTTGCCGATGACCACGTTGCCGGTGATCTCGGGGGACGACCAGTTGAAGATGGAGATGCCGCCGCCGTCGCTGCTGCGCATGGTGTCGGCGGGACCGGCGACGTTGTAGATGATGGCGTTGTCCGCGATCACGCCGTCGCAGCCGTGGTCGAAGGCGATTCCGCCGCCGCGGCCGGTCTCGGTGCCGTTCTCGGCGATCAGGTTGTTGCGGATCTCCGGCGCGCCGCCGTTGCGGCAGTAGATGGCGCCGCCGTCGTGGGCGGTTGCGTGGAGGTACTTGGGGGCCCAGCCTTCGGGGCGGCGCGTGGCGTTGCCGGTGACGACGTTGTTGGAGAGGACGGGTGAGGCGCCGTCGATGAGGATGCCGCCGCCGGGGGCTTGGACGAGGCCGCCCTGGATGCGGAGGCCGTCTACGCGGTTGTTGGGGGTGGCGTCGGTGCCGGAGGTGGCGGAGATGGTGAGGACGCGGTGTTCGCTCTGGGCGTCGAGGATGGTTGGGTGGGCCTGGATGTCGCGGGTGCTGGTCCAGTCGGTGGAGGTGGGGTTGAAGCCGCCGTAGAGGTCGGTGTTGGGGGGCAGGGTGAGGTTGTGGGTTGGGTAGGTGCCGGCGGCTATGAGGATGGCTGTTCGGTTGGTGCCGGTTGCATTGGCGTTGGCCGCGGCCAGGGCGGTGGTGAGGGTGGCGTAG
>VYDI01000003.1 GCA_009843505.1 Holophagales bacterium
GATCGTCCCCACGTTCACGTGCGGCTTCGTACGCTCGAACTTCTCCTTCGCCATGCCTCAGCTCCTCGCTATCTCACTCTGTCCGCTGGTTTCAGCATTCTCTCTGTGTCGTCGTTTCAGCCGGTCGCCCTGGCCACGACCTCCTCGCTCACGGTGCGCGGCGTCGGTTCGTAGGCCTCGAACTGCATCGAGTAGTTCGCCCGACCCTGGGTCGCCGAACGCAGGTCGGTCGCGTAGCCGAACATCTCCGCAAGAGGGACGCGGGCGTTGACGATCTGCGTCTTGCCGTGCATCTCCATGCCGAGCACCTTGCCCCGGCGCGAACTGATGTCCCCCATCACGTCGCCCATGTACTCCTCGGGCGTCGTGATCTCGACCGCCATGACCGGCTCCAGCAGCACCGGACCGGCGTCCCTGGCGGCGTCGCGCCAGGCCATCGAACCGGCGATCTTGAACGCGATCTCGGACGAATCGACCTCGTGGGCGCTACCGTCGTAGACCTCGGCGGCGACGCCCGTGACCGGATAACCCGCCAGAGGACCCGATTCGAGCGCCTCGGCGATGCCCCGCTCGATCGACCGGATGAACTCCCTGGGAATCACGCCGCCCTTGGTCGAGTCCTCGAACTCCATCCCGTCGCCTTCGAACGGGCGTACCCGCAACAGGCAGTGACCATATTGACCCCGACCGCCGGACTGGCGCACGAAACGCCCTTCGCCGGCGGCCTCCAGGGTGATCGTCTCGCGATAGGCCACCTGCGGCCGGCCGACGTTCGCGCCGACGCGAAACTCCCGGATCAGCCGGTCCGTGATGATGTCCAGATGGAGTTCGCCCATCCCTGAGATCAGCGTCTGGGCGGTGTCCGGATCCGTGTGGACCCGGAACGTCGGGTCCTCGCGCATCAGCTTCTCGAGTGCGAGCCCCAGCTTCTCCTGGTCCGCCTTCGTCTTCGGCTCGATCGAGACGGACAGGACCGGCTCGGGAAAGTCCATCGACTCGAGGATGATGGGAGCCGAGGGCTCGCAGATCGTGTCGCCGGTGGTCACGTTGCGGAGACCGACCGCGGCAACGATGTCGCCGCACCAGACGCGCTTGACTTCCTCGCGCTTGTTCGCGTGCATCTTGAGCAACCGGCCCACGCGCTCCTTGCCGCCGCGGTTCGCGTTCAGCACGGACTGTCCCGTCTCGATCCGGCCTGAGTAGACGCGCAGGTAGGCGAGCTGGCCGACGAACGGGTCGGTCATGATCTTGAACACAAGGGCGCTGAACGGCGCGTCGTCCGACGGCTCGCGAACGGCGCTCCCGTCGCCCTCGACGACCCCCTCGATCATCGACACGTCGAGCGGCGAGGGCAGGTAGTCGAGGACGGCGTCAAGCAGGGGCTGCACGCCCTTGTTACGAAACGCCGAACCGCAGAACACCGGCTGCAGGCTGTTGGCCACCGTCGCCCGGCGCAGGGCTGCCCGCAGCTCATCGCTCGTGACTTCGGCGCCGGAGAGGTACTTCTCGAGCAGTTCCTCGTCGGTCTCCGCGACGGCCTCGACCATCGCCTCGCGAGCCGCCAGCGCCAGGTCGGCGTACTCCTCGGGAATCTCGGTGATCGTGAACTGCGCTCCCAGGCTCTCGTCCTCGTAGATGTAGGACGACATCTCGACCAGATCGATAACTCCGGCAAAGGCGTCCTCGCGGCCGAGGGGCAGCTGGAGAACGACGGGCGAGGCGCCGAGCCGTTCGCGCATCATCCGGACGCAGCGGTCGAAGTCCGCGCCGACCCGATCCATCTTGTTGACGAACGCGATCCGCGGCACGCCGTAGCGGTCCGCCTGGCGCCAGACCGTCTCGCTCTGCGGCTCGACGCCGGCGACCGCGTCGAACACCGCCACGGCGCCGTCGAGCACGCGCAGCGAACGCTCGACCTCGGCGGTGAAGTCGACGTGGCCCGGCGTGTCGATGATGTTGATCCGGTGGTCCTGCCAGGTGCAGCTCGTGGCGGCCGACGTGATCGTGATCCCGCGCTCCTGCTCCTGCTCCATCCAGTCCATCGTCGCTGTGCCTTCGTGCACTTCACCGATCTTGTAGTTCACGCCGGTGTAGTAAAGGACGCGCTCGGTCGTGGTCGTCTTGCCCGCGTCGATGTGCGCCATGATCCCGATGTTCCGGGTCTTCTCCAGCGGAACGTTTCTGGCCGTGGCTTTGGCGGTGGCGGTGGACATTGGTGCGGGGGATCGAACGGTTGGCGATGAATCAGGTGTGCTGGGTGGATTCGCGACGTTTGACGGGCGGATTCGTGACGGGTCTTCTGGGTTCAACGCGGGAGTCGCCGCCTTGCGGGAAGGCGGCGACGCAACGGGACGGGCCGTGGACAACCGGCGGCCGTGGAACGTAAACGCGATCCGCGTCAGGCGGATCCCGCGCCGTTCGCTACCAGCGGTAGTGGGAAAAAGCCCTGTTCGCTTCTGCCATCCGGTGGGTGTCCTCTTTCCTCTTGATCGCAACTCCGCGATTCTCGGCGGCGTCGAGCAGTTCGCCGGCCAACCGCAGTCTCATCGTCTTCTCTCCCCGACCCTTCGCCGCCTGAATCAGCCACCGCATGGCCAACGCGAGCTTGCGCGCGGGCCGCACTTCCATCGGCACCTGGTACGTCGAACCGCCGACACGGCGCGACTTGACCTCGACCGCGGGTTTCACGTTGTCGATCGCCTTCTGGAAGACGGTGACCGGATCCTCTTCACCCGTCCGTTCCTTGATCGTCGTCAGGGCGTCGTAGAGGATGCGCTCGGCGACCGACTTCTTGCCGTCCTTCATCAGGACGTTGACGAACTTGCTGACCAACTGCGAGTGGTACAGCGGGTCGGGCAGTATCTGGCGCTTGGGGACTTCGCGGCGTCGAGGCATGAGGAGACTCCGATGAATCAGGCCTTGGGGCGCTTGGCGCCGTACTTGGAGCGTCCTCGACGACGATCGTCGACGCCGACCGCGTCCAGGGTGCCGCGAATGACGTGGTAACGGACGCCGGGCAGGTCCTTCACCCGGCCCCCGCGAATGAGAACGATGGAGTGCTCCTGGAGGTTGTGCCCGACTCCCGGAATGTAGGTCGTGACCTCGATGCCGTTCGTGAGGCGCACCCGCGCCACCTTGCGCAACGCCGAGTTCGGCTTCTTCGGCGTCTGCGTGTACACGCGAACGCACACGCCCCGCCTCTGCGGCGAAGCCTGGAGCGCCGGGCTCTTGGTCTTCGCGACCTGGCGTTGGCGGCCCTTTCGGACCAGTTGACGGATGGTTGGCATGGGTGCTCTTGCTCCAGCAGACTCTCTCGTCGCCACGCGCGGCGCGGGCCAGCCTGAGCCGACCCGGGGCTACCCGAGGCGACCGAAAACGAGCAGGCCAGCCGACCGCGTTAGGCGCCAGAAGCGCGCGGCACCGGGCGGACACCCGGTTCAGAGCCTGACTCGCTGAGTGAAGTTGGGACTATCTTTTGGCTCGCCCCGCGCGAGCCGCACAAGGGCGCGAACGTTAGCAGAAACCAGGGAACCGGGGCAACTCCCCGGCCTCAGTTCTCGCCTTCGCTCAGAACCTGCGGCATCGTGCGGATGAACTCCTCCGGGTAGTCGTAGTTGTACAGGTCGTCGGCCACGAGTTCCGGTGTCGGATACACCACATCCTCGATGTGGAAGTCGTGGTAGTGGTCCATGCCGGTACCGGCCGGGATCACCCGCCCGACGATCACGTTCTCCTTCAGCCCGCGCAGATGATCGACCCTGCCGCTGATCGCGGCCTCGGTCAGCACCCGCGTGGTTTCCTGGAAGCTGGCCGCCGAGATGAAGCTCTCGGTGGAAAGCGAAGCCTTGGTGATCCCGAGCAACAGCGGCCGGCCGATCGCCGGGGTGCCCCCGGCCGCGGTCACCCGCTCGTTCTCCTCCTTGAAGCGCCAGCGGTCGACCTGCTCGTCGATCAGGAAGTCCGTGTCGCCGACCTCCTCGATCTCGACCGAGCGCATCATCTGGCGGACGATCACCTCGATGTGCTTGTCGTTGATCGCCACGCTCTGGGAACGGTAGACCTCCTGGATCTTGTCGACCAGGTAGCGCTGAAGCTCCCTCTCGCCCTTGACTCTGAGAATGTCGCGGGGATCGATGTTCATCGTCTCGCCGACGAGGACGTCCCCGGCATTGACGAACTCGCCGTCCTGCACGTTGACGTGGACGTTGCGCGCGACCGTGTAGTCCTGGGCCTCGCCTGCCTCGTTCTCGACGGTTATCACCCGGTTCCCCTTGACGAACTCCTTGCCCAGACGGACGACGCCGTCGATGTCGGCGACGACGGCCGCCTCACCCCGCGGCTTGCGAGCCTCGAAGAGCTCCTGGACCCGCGGAAGACCGCCGGTGATGTCCTTGGTCTTCGTCGTCTCCCGTGGGATCTTCGCCAGCGTGTCGCCGGGATGAACCTCGGCGCCGTCGTTGACCACGAGGTGCGCGCCAACCGGCAGCGAGTACCGCCTGCTCTCGCCCGGATCCACGCCCGTCTCGGGTCGTTGAACAGCACTCGAAGCAACGACCAACGCCGGCGCCCGCCTCTCGCTCTGCGAGGCCTCGACGATGATCCGCTCGGTCAGTCCCGTCACCTTGTCCGTCTCTTCGCGGACGTTCTCGCCCTCCACGATGTCGTGGAACTCCACGTGTCCGCCGACCTCGGAGAGGATGGCGGATGTGAACGGATCCCACTCGACGAGGTCGGTCCCGGGCTTGACTTCCTGGTTCTCATGCACCAGCAGGTGGGAGCCGTAGGTCAGCGGGTGCCGCTCGAGTTCGCGGCCCGCCTCGTCGACCAGAACCAGCTTGCCGTTCCGGTTGACCACGACCAGCGCGCCTTCGCGGCTGTCGACGGTGGCCACGTTGATCAGTTTGACCCAGCCCTCGTTCCGGGCCGCGTGGCGTGACTGCTCCGAGACGCGGCTGGCGGTGCCGCCGAAGTGGAACGTGCGCATCGTCAACTGCGTGCCGGGTTCGCCGATCGACTGGGCGGCGATGACGCCCACGGCTTCGCCGAGGTCGACGCTGCGGCCCGTCGCCAGGTTGCGGCCATAGCACGCGGCGCAGACGCCCCGACGGGTCTCGCAGGTCAGCACGGAACGGATCTTCGCCCGCTCGATTCCCGCCGCCTGGAGGTTGTTCGCCATCTTCTCGGTGATCGCGTCGCCGACCGAGAGGAGCTGGTCGCCGGTCATCGGATCGAAGATGTCCTCCTGGCTGACGCGTCCGACCAGGCGGTCGCGCAGCGGTTCGAGGGTGTCTCCGCCCTCCATGATCGCGCCGACGACGATCCCGTCGATCGTGCCGCAGTCCTCCTCCGTGACGATCACGTCCTGGGCGACATCGACCAGGCGGCGCGTGAGATAGCCCGAATCGGCGGTCTTGAGCGCCGTGTCGGCCAGACCCTTGCGGGCGCCGTGGGTCGAGATGAAGTACTGAAGGACGGACAGGCCCTCGCGGAAGTTCGCGTGAATCGGGGTCTCGATCACCTCGCCCGACGGCTTGGACATCAGACCGCGCATGCCCGCCAACTGCCGGACCTGTTCACGGGAGCCTCGGGCGCCCGAGTCGGCCATCAGGTTGATCGGGTTGAACTCGCCCCGTTCCGCCTCGACGTCCTTCATCTCGCGGAACATCTCGCTCGAGACGTTCTCGGTGACCCGATGCCAGATGTCGATGATCTTGTTCTTGCGCTCACCGGCGGTGATGACGCCCGCGCTGCGCTGCTTCTCGATCTCGAGCACCTCGCCGCGCGCCTCCTCGATCAGCTTCTCCTTCGTCGACGGCACGACCATGTCGTCGACGCCGAAGGAGATGCCGGCCCGGGTCGCGTACTGGAAGGTGATCTCCTTGATCTCGTCGAGCATCCGGACCGCCAGGTCGGCGCCATGGCGGATGAAGCAGTAGCCAACCAGATCCTGGAGGCCGCGCTTGCGCAGCAGACCGTTGATGAACGGCAGCTCGTCCGGCAGGTGGTCGTTCAGGATGACCCGGCCGACCGTGGTCTCGACCACCTCGTCGTCGAGCTGCTGCAGTTCGGCGTGGACGATGTCCTGCGTGTCGTGCTGCGCGCCGAGATCGACGTACGGGCCGCTCAGGCGCAGACGGATCGGCGTCTGCGTCTCGACCACCGCGTCCTCGAGCGCGAACAGGACCTCGTCGACGCTGGCGAAGGTCCGCCCCTCGCCGCGCGCTCCCGACCGCGGCATCGTCAGGTAGTAGCCGCCCAGCACCAGGTCCTGACTCGGAACCGCCAGCGGCCGGCCGTGGGCCGGACTCAGGATGTTGTTCGAAGCCTGCATCAGCACATGACTCTCGATCTGGGCCTTGGGCGACAGCGGCACGTGAACCGCCATCTGGTCGCCGTCGAAGTCCGCGTTGAACGCGGCGCAGACGAGGGGATGGATCTGGATCGCCTTGCCCTCGATCAGGACCGGCTGAAACGCCTGGATGCCAAGACGGTGCAGGGTGGGCGCGCGGTTCAGGAGCACGGGATGGTCGCGGATGACCTCGTCCAGAGCGTCCCAGACGACTTCCTCCTCTCGCTCGACCATCTCCTTGGCGGCCTTGATCGTGCCGACGTACTCGCGCTCTTCGAGCCAGCTGTAGATGAACGGCTTGAACAGTTCGAGCGCCATCTTCTTGGGGAGTCCGCACTCGTTCAGCTTCAGGTCCGGACCGACCACGATCACCGAACGCCCGGAGTAGTCGACGCGCTTGCCGAGCAGGTTCTGGCGGAAGCGGCCCTGCTTGCCCTTCAGGGTGTCGGACAGCGACTTGAGCGGACGGTTGTTGGAGCCCTTGAGCACCCGGCCGCGGCGGCCGTTGTCAAACAGCGCATCGACGGCCTCCTGCAGCATCCGCTTCTCGTTGCGGACGATGACCTCCGGAGCGCGCAGCTCGAGCAGCTTCTTGAGCCGGTTGTTCCGGTTGATGACGCGCCGGTAGAGGTCGTTCAGATCGCTCGTCGCGAAGCGTCCGCCGTCGAGCGGCACCAGCGGCCGCAGTTCGGGCGGGATGACCGGAATCACGTCCAGGATCATCCACTCCGGACGGTGGCCGCTGCGCCGGAAGGCGTTGACGACCTTGAGCCGCTTCGCCGCCTTCAGGCGGCGGATCTGGCTGGTGTCGGAGCGCATGACGATCCGCAGCTCCTCCGCCAGCTCATCGATGTCGATGCGGGCCAGGAGTTCCTTGATCGCCTCGGCGCCCATTCTGGCGTCGAAACCGTCCGGGCCGAACTCCTCGCGCAGCTCCCGGTAGCGCTCCTCGGAGACGAGCTCGTTCTCTTCGAGGTCCGCGTCGCCGGGATCGATGACCACGTAGCTCTCGAAGTACAGGATGCGCTCGAGGTTGCGCAGGCTCAGATCGAGCAGGTGACCGATGCGGCTGGGCAGGCCCTTGAAGAACCAGACGTGGCTGGCCGGGCTGGCCAGCTCGATGTGCCCCATCCGCTCGCGCCGCACCCGCGAGCGCGTGACCTCGACGCCGCACTTGTCGCAGACGACGCCGCGGTGCTTCATCCGCTTGTACTTGCCGCACAGACACTCCCAGTCCGTCATCGGCCCGAAGATCTTCGCGCAGAAGAGGCCGTCCCGCTCCGGCTTGAACGTGCGGTAGTTGATCGTCTCGGCCTTCGTGACCTCTCCGAAGCTCCAGGAGCGGATCTTCTCCGGGGAGGCCAGCGCGATCTTGATCGCGTTGAAGTCCTTGGCCGACTGCGTCTTCTCGAAACTTGACAGTGGTTGCACCCGCGACCTCCTAGACCTTCATCAACTCGACGTCAAGACACAGACTCTGCAGCTCGCGCACTAGTACGTTGAACGACTCCGGCAGCCCCGGGTCTTCCGGCACGTCGCCCTTGACCAGCGCCTCGTAGGCGCGGCTGCGTCCCTCGACGTCGTCGCTCTTGACCGTCAGCAACTCCTGCAGGGTGTAGGCCGCGCCGTACGCCTGCAGCGCCCACACCTCCATTTCGCCGAAGCGCTGCCCGCCGAACTGGGCCTTGCCGCCGAGGGGCTGCTGGGTGATCAGCGAGTAGGGACCGATCGACCGCGCATGGATCTTGTCGTCCACCAGGTGGGACAGCTTCAGCATGTAGATGTAGCCCACCGTGACCTTCTGCTCGAAGGCGTCCCCGGTCACGCCGTCGTAGAGCGTCGTCTTGCCCGAAGACGGCAGCTCCGCCTCGTCCAGCAGTTCCTTGAGCCGGGACTCCTGGATTCCGTCGAATACCGGAGTCGCGAACTTGACGCCCAGGGACTTGCCGGCCCAGCCCAGATGCGTCTCCAGAATCTGTCCGACGTTCATCCGGCTGGGCACACCGAGCGGATTCAGCACGATCTCGACCGGTGTGCCGTCCGGCAGGTACGGCATGTCCTCTTCCGGCAAGATGCGCGAGATGACGCCCTTGTTGCCGTGACGGCCGGCCATCTTGTCGCCGACCTGGAGCTTGCGCTTCATGGCCACGAACACCTTGACCAGCTTGATGACGCCGGGGGGAAGTTCGTCGCCCTTCTGGAGGAGCTTGATCTTCTCCTCGTTCACCCGATGCATGACCTCGATGTAGGAGTCGGTGTGCTCGTAGATCTCCGACACCTCTTTCAGCAGGGCTTTCTGCCTCAGGGGCAGGGCCAGGATCTCGCGCCGGGTCAGGCGCTCGAGGTGCTCGTACTCGATCTTCTCGTTCTTCTTCAGGAGGCTCTCGCCCTCCCGGTCCTTGACTCCGGCGGTGGGCTTGAGACCGACCAGAAGATCGGCGATCTTCTTGTTCCGCTCCTCGTGCATGATGCGCGTCTGGTCGCGGATGTTCTTCTCCAGCCGTCCGACCTCCTGCTCCTCGATCTCGAGCGCCCGCTCGTCCTTCTCGACGCCCTTGCGAGCGAAGATCTTGACTTCGACCACGGTGCCCTCGATGCCCGGAGGCGCCTTCAGGCTGGCGTCCCGCACGTCGCCGGCCTTCTCGCCGAAGATCGCGCGCAGCAGCTTCTCCTCCGGCGTGAGCTGGGTCTCGCCCTTCGGCGTGACCTTGCCGACCAGGATGTCGCCGGCCTTGACCGAAGCGCCGATCCGGATGACGCCGCTCTCGTCGAGATCGGCGAGCGCCGCCTCTGAGACGTTGGGAATGTCGCGGGTGATCTCCTCGGGACCGAGCTTCGTGTCGCGCGCCTCGATCTCGAACTCCTCGATGTGGATCGACGTGTAGGCGTCGTCCCGCACCAGGCGCTCGGAAACCAGGATCGCGTCCTCGAAGTTGTAGCCACGCCAGGGCATGAAGGCGACCAGAACATTGCGCCCCAGGGCGAGTTCGCCTTCTTCCGTCGAGGCGCCGTCGGCCAGCACGTCTCCCCGGGCCACTCGCTGACCCTCGTCGACGATCGGCTTCTGGTGTACGCAGGTGTTCTGGTTCGATCGACGGAACTTGGTCAACTGGTAGATGTCGGCGCCGAACTCACGCGGCTCGCCGGTCTCCGGATCCGCACCCTCGACCCGGACGATCACCCGGTCGGCGTCCACGGAATCCACGACGCCGGCCCGCTGGCACAGCACCACCGCACCCGAGTTGCGAGCGACGATGCCCTCGAGCCCGGTGCCGACGATCGGCGAGTCCGAGCGCAACAGGGGTACCGCCTGGCGCTGCATGTTCGAACCCATCAGGGCGCGGTTCGCGTCGTCGTTCTCGAGAAAGGGAATCAGTGCCGCCGCCACGCTCACGAGCTGCTTCGGACTGATGTCCATGTAGTCGACGCGCTCCCGATCGACCGTCACGAAGTCGCCGCGGGCCCTCGCCACCGGCCGCTCGTTCTCGAGAAAGCCCCTGTCGTCGATCTTGGCGTTGGCCTGGGCGATGATGTACTTCTCCTCCTCCCAGGCCGTGAGGTAGAAGGCCTGCGGCTCGGCTTCCACCTGCCGCTTCTTGTTCCGCTTGAGGCGGTTGTTCTCCCCCACAAGTTCGTCGGCCGACACGATCTGACCCAGGGCGAACGTGCCGTCGCCGGGCTTGATCACCTTGAAGTGGTCAATGACGCGCCCGCCCTCCACCTTCTTGTACGGGCTCTGGATGAAGCCGTAGTCGTTGATCTGGGCGTAGGTCGCCAGCGAGGAGATGAGGCCGATGTTCGGCCCCTCGGGAGTCTCGATCGGACAGATGCGGCCGTAGTGGGAGGCATGCACGTCGCGGACCTCGAAGCCCGCGCGCTCGCGCGACAGTCCGCCGGGGCCAAGGGCGGACAGCCGCCGCTTGTGGGTGACCTCGGACAGCGGATTCGTCTGATCCATGAACTGCGAGAGCTGGGACGAACCGAAGAACTCCTTGATCGCCGCGATGACCGGCTTGGAGTTGATCAGGTCGTGCGGCATCGCCGAGTCGATGTCCTGGTGCACCGACATCTTCTCCTTGATCGCTCGCTCCATCCGCACCAGGCCGACCCGGAACTGGTTCTCGAGCAGCTCGCCGACTGCGCGCACGCGGCGATTGCCCAGGTTGTCGATGTCGTCGACGCGACCAACGTCTTTCTGCAGCTGCAGGAGGTACTCGATCACTCGGTAGAAGTCCTCCGCGGAGAGAGTCTTCTGGTCGACCGGCACTTCCTTCTCGAGCTTGATGTTGAACTTGAAGCGGCCCACCCGGGAGAAGTCGTAGCGCTTGGCGTCGAAGAACATCCCGTAGAACAGCGAGCGGGCGCTCTCGTGGGTCGGCGGATCGCCGGGACGCATGCGCCGGTAGATCTCGATCTGCGCTTCCTTGGTGTCCTTGGTCGTGTCCTTGGCCAAGGTGTTCGAAATCGTGGCGCCGCACAGCTCCCAGTCGGGGAAGAACACCTCGAGCTCACTGTGGTTGCGCCCGTCGAGCCGCTCGTCGAGATCCTCGGGAATCGGCTCGTTCGCTTCGAGCAGCACCTCGCCGGTGTCCTGGTCGATCACATCGGCGATCAGGAAAGCCGGCTCGAGTTCCTGCGGTCCGACCTCCGCCTCGATGTTGTCGCCGGCGTCCAGCCGCTCGATCGCCGTCTCGTCCAGCGTCAGACCGGCGAAGACGCTGTAGCGGTGACGCACGCCCCGGCTCGAGCGTTCGCGCAGGCGTTCGCGCTCCAGCACCTCGGGACCGATGCCGAGGCGGTACACGCCGTCGCCCTCGATACTCAGTGGCAGCGCCGTGTAGAACTGACGGAGGATCTGCTCGTTCGTCTCCAGGCCCAGGGCGCGCAGGAAGACGGTGCCGTAGAACTTCCGCTTGCGATCGATCCGGACCGAGAGGATGTCCTTCTGGTCGTACTCGAACTCGACCCAGGAGCCGCGGTAGGGGATGATCTTCGCCAGGTAGACGCGCTTGTCGCGGGTGAAGAAGACACCGGGGCTGCGGTGCAACTGGCTCACGATCACCCGCTCGGTGCCGTTGATGATGAAGGTGCCGGTGTCGGTCATCAGCGGGATCTCGCCGAAGTAGACCTCTTCCTCCTTCGCGTCCCGCATCATCTTCTGGCCGGTTTCGGGGTCCTTGTCATAGACGAAGAGCCTGAACGTGACCTTGAGCGGCACGGCGTAGGTCATGCCCCGTTCCCGGCACTCCGGCATCGAGTACTTGAGCTGCAGTTCGACCGGCCCGCCGCAGGTGTCGCACTTGGTCACCCGGTTGGCGTTGACCGCACCGCAGCTCGGACAGCTGACGCTGTCCTCGAGCGGATGGTCGGTCATGATCTTCGAGCCGCAGTTGGTGCACGACATGCGCAGATACTCGAGCCCCTTCAGGTCGCCGCAGCGACACTGCCAGTCGCCGATCGAGTAGCTCACGAAGTCGAGCGAACACGTCTCCCGGAAGTCCCAGAACGGGAAGATCCCCGTGAAGACGGCCTGCAGGCCGTGGTTCGCCCGCTCCTCCGGGAGCAGGCTCATCTGCAGGAACCGGTCGTACGAGCGACGCTGAACCCCGATCAGGTCGGGAATAGCGAGTGTCGTCTCGATGGTCGAGAAGTCGATCCGCCCGTTGCCGTTGCCGTTGCGGTGACCGTTCTGCGCTACTGAAATGTCCGTCATGCTTCGATGTCCTCTACGTCAGATCCTCTGCAGGAGGTAGAAACGCACGAGTGCCGCCCCGGCGCTCGCTTCAGGAAGAAACCTGGGCGCCGGGTCGAGATTGGCCGGCCCGATTCTACGCCGACCCCGGGGAAGATCGCCAGCCGAAATGGTTACTTGACCTCGGCCTGACCGCCGGCCTCCTCCAGTTTGCCCTTGACCTCTTCGGCCTCTTCCTTCGAGACGCCCTCCTTGACCGCGACCGGCGCCGACTCGACCAGGTCCTTGGCCTCCTTGAGTCCCAGGCTGGTGACCTCGCGCACGACCTTGATCACGGCGATCTTCTTGTCGCCGAAGGAAGTCAACTGAACGTCGAACTCCGTCTGCTCTTCGGCTTCCTGGGCCTCGCCGGCACCCGCCATGCCCGCCATCGGGACCGCGGCGGCCGCCGCCGAAACGCCGTAGTGCTCTTCGAGCTCCTTGACCAGAGTGTTGAGCTCCAGGACGGTCATCTCGTCGATCTGTTTGATCAGATCCGCTGCTGCTACTGCCATCTTCTTGGCTCCCCTTATGGTTCACCGGCGCCGGCTCGGCGCCGCGTTTCCAACCTCTTCGACAGGGCCCGAATCAGCCCCCACTCTCCTGACTTTCTTCCTTCTGACTTGCAACCTGGTTCAGCGCCCGGAGGAACTGCGGCGTGATGTCTCCGAGGCCCCGGACCAGCCGCGCGATCGGCGACTGGAGCAGGAACAGGAGCTTCGCCACCAACGCTTCCCGGCTGGGCAGATTGGCGATCTCCTTGATCGCCTCCGCCGAAACCTGCTGGCCATCCACCAGGCCGGCCTTGAATTCGAGCACCGGCACGTCGTCCGCGAACTCGGTCAGCGTCTTGGCCAGCCCCACCGGATCGTCGTCGCTGTAAGCGATCGCGGTCGGCCCGACCAGGTGATCCGACAGTGCCCCGAGACTGCTGTCCTCGAACGCGAGCTTGGCGATCCGGTTCTTGACCACCGAGTACCTGCCGCCCGCCGTTCGCACGCGGCGCCTCAGATCGTCGACCTGGCCGACCGTGATGCCGGAAAAGCCCACCAGAAACGCGTGCGGCGCGGCCGCCATGTCGCCCTGGTAGCTGGCCAGCAGCTCGGCCTTCGTCTCCCGTGTCAGTGCCATCTCTCTAGACCTCCTCGTGACCGGACCGGCAGGCTAGGTGGCCTCGACCGCGGCGGCTTCGGACGAGTCCACCCGCACGCCCGGCCCCATCGTCGAACTCAGATTGACCGAGCGCAGGTACGTGCCCTTGGCGGCGCTCGGACGCGCGCGCATGATCTCGGAGAGCAGCGCCGTTGCGTTCTCCACCAGCCTCTCCGTGTCGAACGAGACCTTGCCGAGCGGCGCGTGAACGATGCCCGCCTTGTCCACACGGAAGTTGACCTTTCCCGCCTTGATGTCCTCGATCGCCCTCGTCACGTCGGGAGTGACGGTGCCGGTCTTCGGATTCGGCATCAGGCCGCGCGGCCCGAGTACGCGGCCGAGTCGACCAACGACCCGCATCATGTCCGGGGTCGCCACCACGGCGTCGAAGTCCAGCCAGCCGTCCTGGATCCGGCTCGCCAGCTCCTCGCCGCCCACGTGATCAGCGCCCGCCGCTTCGGCCTCCTGCAACTTCTCGCCCGATGCGAAGACGAGCACCCGCACGGTGCGACCGGTGCCATGCGGAAGGACCACGGTGCCGCGCACCATCTGGTCAGCGTGCCTGGGATTGACCCCCAGCCGGATCGCGATCTCGACGGTCTCGTCGAACTTCGCGAAGCTGCCGTCCTTGATCCGCTGCAGCGCTTCCTCCAGCCCGTGCGACCGGTCTTCCACCGCCGTCCTTGCTTCCCTGTACTTCCTGCCTCGAATGGCCACGCGCGTTCTCCCTTAGCCCTCTGCTCTCGACCCTTCCGCGCCGCTCAGGCGACGACCTCCAGGCCCATCGAACGGGCAGTGCCGGCGATGATCCGGCAGGCGCCCTCAAGGTCCACCGCGTTCAGATCGGGCATCTTCGTGCGAGCGATCTCCTCGAGCTGAGCCTGGGTCACCGTGCCGACCTTGTCCCGGTTCGGCTCGGACGACCCCTTGTCCGTCGCAGCCGCCTTGAGCAGCAGAACAGCGGCCGGCGGCGTCTTCGTGATGAACGAGTAGGAGCGGTCCGCGTAGACGGTGATCACGACCGGGATGATCAGACCGGCTTCGCCCTGCGTCCTGGCGTTGAAGGCCTTGCAGAAGTCCATGATGTTGAGGCCCGCCTGACCCAGCGCGGGTCCGACCGGAGGCGCCGGCGTCGCTCCGCCGGCGGGGATCTGCAGCTTGATCTGCCCCACCACTCGCTTGCCTGTCGTTCTTTGCGCCATCTCTACGTACCTACCTGTTTGTCACCCGAACCTGTTCAAGGCTTCCCGTCCACTCCAGACGCGCTCCCTCAGATCTTCTGGCCCTCAGGTCTTCTGGACCTGCAGGAACTCGAGCTCCACCGGCGTCTGGCGTCCGAAGATCGTGACCATCACCTTGAGGGTGCTCCGTTCGAGGTTGATCTCCTCCACCGTGCCCGTGAAGTTGTTGAACGGACCGTCGACGATCTTGACCAGCTCACCCTTCTCGAACAGGTACTTCGGCTTCGGCTTCTCCTTGGCGGTAACCACCTTCTCGATGATCGCGTCGACCTCGTCCTGACCGAGCGGCGTCGGCTCTTTGCCGGTTCCGACGAAGCCGGTCACCTTGGGCGTGTTCTTGACCACATGCCACGCCTTGTCGGAGATCTTCAGCCGCCCGTCGCCGCGCGGTTCGCACTCGATCTCGACCAGGATGTAGCCGGGAAAGAACTTGCGCTGGGTCTCCCGCTTCTTGCCGCCCTTCAGTTCGACGATCGTCTCCGTGGGGATACGCACCTCGCCGAACGCATGGCCCATGCCATGAGCCTCGGCACGCTGCCGCAGCGTCTCCCGGACCCGCTCTTCGTATCCCGAATAGGTGTGCACGATGTACCACTGCCGCCGCGGCTCGGAGGCCTCCCCAGCGACATCCTCTGCGGCCTCTGCGCTGCCCATGGCTGCCGTTTCGACTTCGCTCATCGCGTACTCCCCACCGTCGGCCGAACTCGGGTCACTGTCCCAGGAGCAGGTTGTTGAGACCGTTGTAGAGGCGCAGGATGACGATGTCGGCTACCCACAGGAAGATGGCGAAGATGACGCTCGTGATCAGCACCACACCGGTGGTACCCACGACCTCCTCCCGCGAGGGGAAGGTCACCTTCTTCATCTCGGTGCGCACTTCGCCCAGGAAGACACCGAGCCTGCGGACACTGGCCATCTACGTTCCTCCGACTCCCCACCTGTTCCCTGAAATCCGCCTCCGCCTCATCCGGACGCCCGAACTGCCTTGCCGTCTACGTCCTCCGAAGGAAGGTCTGGCAGGCCAGGAGGGTCTCGAACCCCCAACCTTCGGTTTTGGAGACCGATGCTCTACCAATTGAGCTACTGGCCTGAACCTCTCAACTCGAGCCGGTACCGTCTCACTCGGCGATGTCGGTGACAGTGCCGGCGCCCACCGTGCGGC
>VYDI01000040.1 GCA_009843505.1 Holophagales bacterium
GGCTTCCCCACATCCCCAGAGCCCGAAGGCTAGTGGCGAATGTAAGGGACAAGCGTCTCCCGAGATCGTCACCTTGAGCGATGACTTGGCGCAGCGCAGCCGACCGAAGCGAGCGCTGACTCTCCACCCACCGATCAAGCGCTCGCGGCCGCTGGGCCCCCTTCCCTTCGGTCCTGGCCGAGGCGTCCTCGCCCTCCTGCTCTGCGCCGCCGCCACGGCCGCCCAACCGGCCGCGGAGGCACCGCCGGAGCTTCTCGACGCGTTCGCGTTCCGCCACATCGGACCGATCGGCAACCGGGTCTCCGCCGTCGCCGGCGTCCCCGGCGATCCACGGACCTACTACGCCGGCGCCGCTTCGGGCGGCATCTGGCGCAGCAATGACGGCGGTGTCGGCTGGCAGCCGATCTTCGACCGGCAGGAGGCGGCTTCGATCGGCTCGATCGCGGTCGCTCCGTCCGACCCGAACGTGGTCTGGGTCGGCACCGGCGAGAGCTTCATCCGCAGCAACATCTCGATCGGTAACGGCGTCTACCGCTCCACCGACCGCGGCGACAGCTTCGAACACCTGGGACTCGAAGCCAGCGGCCGGATCGGCCGCATCCTGGTCCACCCGGAAGACCCGGATAGCGCCCTCGTCGCCGCGCTCGGCCACGCCTACGGGCCGCAGGAGCGGTCCGAAGCGGCCCGGGGCGTCTTCCGCACCACCGACGGCGGCGTCACCTGGGAGCACGTCCTGTTCATCGACGCGGACACCGGCGTCGTCGATCTCGCCTTCGCGCCCGACAACCCGCGGTTCGTCTACGCCGCGGCCTGGCAGATCGAGATCCGGACCTCCGGCCGCACCAGCGGCGGTCCGGGCAGCGGCATCTACCGCTCCAGGGACGGCGGCGACACCTGGGTGCGTCTCGAGGGCGCGGGCCTGCCCGAGCCGCCGCTCGGCAAGATCGGCCTCGCCCTGTCGGTCGACGATCCGGATCGCGTCTACGCCCTGATCGAGACCAGCTCGAACCGCGACTTCGCCGCCTCCGATCCCTTCGCCGGCGTCCTCTGGCGCTCGGACGACCGGGGCGACTCGTGGCGACTCATCAGCCGTGACCTGAACCTGATCACCCGGCCGCTCTACTACACGCGGATGGCCGCGGCTCCCGACCGCGCGGACGAGGTCACCTTCGCCGCGACCCGCCAGTCGGTCTCGCTCGACGGCGGCCGCACCGTCGAGACCGAGGGTTACGAGCAGCCGGGCTGGGACCACCACGACATCTGGATCGATCCGCTCGACGCCGACCGGCGCATCGTCGGCCACGACGGCGGCGTCAGCATCACGACCGACCGAGGACGATCCTGGTACCGGCCCCAGTTGCCGATCGCGCAGATGTACCACGTATCGACCGACGACCGGGTGCCGTACTACGTCTACAGCAACCGCCAGGACGGACCCTCGATGCGCGGGCCGAGCCGCGTCCTCTACGGAGGACGCACCCAGGGCATCCCGGTCGGCGAATGGCACTCGGTCGGCGGCTGCGAGGTCGGCTTCTCGATGGTCCACCGCGCCGACCCGAGCCTGGTCTGGACCGGCTGCTACGACGGACAGCTCGAGCTCTACGACCTGCGCTCGGGCCAGTCCCGCGACGTCAGCGTCTGGCCGTTGGCGATCGAGAGTTCGCCGGCGTCGGCACTCGAGTACCGCTTCCAGTGGACCGCCCCGTTCGCCACCTCGCCGCACGATCCAGAGGCCGTCTACGCCGGCAGCCAGTACGTCCACCGGAGCAGGGACCGCGGCCAGAGCTGGGAGCGGATCTCGCCCGATCTCACCACCGCCGACCCGGCGCTCATGCGCCGCACCGGCGGCCTGACCCTCGACGACGCCGGACCGACGATCGCGCCGGTCGTCTTCGCGATCGCCGAGAGCCCGCTCCAGTCCGGGCTGATCTGGGCCGGCACGAACGACGGCCAGGTCCAGTTGACCCGGGACGGCGGCGAGACCTGGACGAACGTGACCGCGAACCTCCCTGGCCTGCCGCCTCTCGGAACCGTGAGGAACATCGACCCGTCGGACGTCGACGCCGGCGCGGCCTACGTGGCCGTCGACCGTCACCAGGAGGGCGACACGACGCCTTACCTGTTCCGGACGAACGACTACGGCGAAACCTGGACCGACCTCGCGGCCGCCCTGCCGCGCGGACCGCTCGCGAACGTCCACGCCGTCCGCGAGGATCCGGAGCAACCCGGGCTCCTGTTCCTGGGCACCGAGAACGCGCTCCACGTCTCCTTCGACGACGGCGCGAACTGGCGAAGCCTCTCCCGGCGGAGTGATGGCGCCGCGAACCTGCCGCCGGCGCCGGTGCACTGGATCGAGGTCCAGGAGCACTTCGACGACCTGGTGGTCGCCACCTACGGCCGCGGCATCTGGGTCCTCGACGACCTGACGCCCCTGCGCGAGATCGCGCGCGGCCTGACGAGCCGGGGTCCGACGCTGCTGGCACCCCGGGTCACCTACCGTTTCCGCACCCGCGGCGCGCCGATGGCCCAACCCGACGTGCCGGCGACCGGGACGAACCCGCCCTACGGCGCCCTGCTCCACTACTGGATCCCGGAATCGGCCGCCGGGGACGACGCGGCCGCCGGGGACGGCAACGAGAGCGGAGCCACGATCCGTATTCACGACGCCGAGGGCAACCTCGTCCGCACGCTCGACGATCTCCCCTCGGCGGCGGGCCTCCATCGCGTGACCTGGGACCTGCGTCATGAGTCCACGAGCGAGGTGCGGCTACGCACCAGGCCCGACGAGCGGCCTGACTGGGAGATGCCCGAGCGGGGCTGGCGTCCGCTGCCCGACGGCGGCCGCTTCTCGATGCTGGCCGCTCCGGGCAGCTACCTGCTCGAACTGGTCCTCCCGACCGGCGGCGACGAGCCGGACGAGGGCGAGCCGGCGTCAACGGTCGAGATGGATCTCCTGCTCGACCCGGACTCCACCGCGTCGGCCAGCGAGCTGGCGGCGCAGCAAGCCCTGCTCGTCCAGATCCGCGACGGCATCGAACGAGCCGCCGACCTCATCAACGAAGCCGAGCGTCTCCGCCGCGACCTGCGGCAGCTCGAGGATCGCCTGTCGGAGAGCGGGGGCGACATCGACGTCTTCAGAGCCACCAACCAGGCCGGCACGCTACGCGAGGAACTTCGCGCAATCGAGGGAGAGTTCTTCGACCTGCGCCTGACAGGCACCGGCCAGGACTCCCTGCGCTGGCCGCGCCGGCTCTACGCTCGACTCACCTACCTGGCGCGCTCGGTCGGCCAGGCCGACGTCCGGCCCACGGATCAGCAGGCCGCGGTCTGGCGGATGCTCGGCGACGAACTCGCCGAGCAGGAAGACCGTTTCAACGCTACTCTTGCCGGCCCGCTGACGGACCTGAACCGGACGCTCGCCGACAGCGGCTTCCTGCTGGTGAACCCTCCTTGACCCTGACCGCATCCCAGGCCCCGCTCCGCTTCGCCCCGAGCACCTACAGGCAGCGACGCATCGAGGCCAGCGGCACCGAACTCGAGGTCTACGAATGGGGCCGAGCCTCTGGCCCCGCGATCCTGCTGGCGCACGGCATCCAGGACTTCGCGCTGACGCTCGCGCCGGTCGCCGAGGCGTTCGCCGCCGAGCACCGGGTCATCGCCTACGACCTGCGCGGCCACGGCGAGAGCGCGCATCCCGGCATCTACACGATGGCCCACCACATCGCCGACCTGCACGCCGTATTCCTCGACTGCGAACTCGAGCGACCGATCGTCATCGGCCACAGCCTCGGAGGCCAGGTCGTGGCCCAGTGGGCGGGCATCTTCGCCGAGTTGCCACGGGCCATCGTGCTGATCGAGGGTCTCGGCCCGCCCTACGCCCTGAACCGCTTCCCCGAGGAGGTCAAGCAGAAACGGGCCAGGATGGGGGTCGAGTCGCTGACCCACCCGCGCAAGCACCGGACGGTCGCGTCCAGGAACCACGCCTGGGACCTGCTGAAACGCGTCCATCCCCGTCTCGACCCGGACCGCGCGCGCGAGTTCGTCGACCTGGGCACCCGAACCCTGCCCGGCGGCGGCCTGGAGTGGAAGTGGGATCCCCAGGTGGTCACGACCTGGATGTCGAACGTGCCGGAGGCTTCCGAAGAACGCTGGAGCTGGGTCACCTGCCCCACCCTCATCCTCACCGCGGCCCTCGCCAACGAGTTCTGGAGCAGCCGCCGCGGCGTCGACGAACAGCACGCCACCCCTGAACCCGAAGAGATCGCCCGCCGCGTCGCCCTCTTTCGCCGCGGCCGGCACGAAGAGATCGAAGGCGCCGGCCACATGGTCCACTACGACGCCCCGGACCGGCTCGTCGCCACGATCCGCCGGTTCCTGGACCGGCTGCCGGCGGCGTAGCGCCTTTCACCGGTCGTTTCGCTCGAGCGGGTAGGTCGCCTCGATCGTGTGGCGCGCTCCCGACGGGTGCAGGATGCTGGAGTAGAGATGAAACGACGCGACTTCGCAGACCGGGCTCCGGAACAGGGAGTGGGCCGCCAGGTACCTCTCCAGGTCAACGCGCGGCGGCGGCCGGCGGAATCGAACCAGGCTGACGTGGGGAGTGAATCTCCGGCGCTTCAGGGCCACGCCGGCCCGCCGTAGGCCCCGCGTGACGGTACTGGCAAGCTCTGCAAGCTCGGCCTTCGGCGCCGCGCCCGTCCAGAGCACCCGCGGGGCGCCGCGCCCGGGAAAGCAACCGAGGCCGTGAAGTTCGAGACGGATCGAGTGGGCCTCGACCTCGGCCAGAGCATCTTCGACCCGCTCCGCGGCAGGGCCGTCGACCTCGCCGATGAACGCGAGCGTGAGATGCAGACCCGCCTCGTCCAGCCAGCGGGCGTTGCGAAGGCCGAACTGCAGGCTTCGGACAGCCGCCTTCAACTCCGGAGGCAGATCGAGGGCAACGAACAGCCGGGCCAACGCGGGGTTACTCCCCGCAGCCCGTAGTGGCGCGGCAGCGCACGGCAGCGATCGTGAGATGCGCCTACGGCGCCAGGAGGTTGGTGAGCAGGTCAGCCAGGCGATAACCGGCGAGGGCGGCGCGCTGTAGAGAGATGTCGTAGGCCCGGTCGGCATAGGCGCCGGACGGCGCCTGGCCCCGTTCGAGGTCGGGAGGATAGAGGGCGTTCCGGACGATCCGGTTGGACTCCGCTGCCCAGGCTTCGAAATCGCCTGACTTGAGGCTGGCCCGGACGGCGTCGTCGAGCGGGTGACGCGCGCGAGCCTCGGCTGCGACCCGGTCCTTGTGAGCCTCGTACTCGCGGTCGCGGGCCTCTCCGAAGAACCTCCAGAACTGCTCGGGCGGCGGCCCGTCGAAGGGTGCGTCGAGTCGAGCCAGTGCCCGATCCCTGTACTGAGCCCTGAACCGGCCGTCGAGGGCGCCGTCCCAGAAGGCGTGGAGGTTGCGGTTCCACTGGTCAAGACCGAAACCGTTGCCGCCACGATCGCCTTCCCGTTCGTCGCGCCGCTCCGTGACCCGGGACGCGGCGTGAAGGGGCTGGTGGACGTCGCCAACGAGGTGGAAGATCCAGGCCAGATGGATGGCGCGCTTGCCCGGCCGGCCGGAAGTGTCGGCGACCGAGCGCGCGAGTTCGACCAACTGGCTCACGGCATTCGGTTCCGCCACCGGCAGATCCGTGTCGTGGGCGGTCCCGTCGGCTCCCTGGCGCCAGGTCCAGCCGATGTAGTGCCAGGTCGGACGGTTGTACTTCTCGAGTTGCCGCGCGAGATCGGGCCAGTAGGCGGCCCGCTCGAACAGGATGCGGTCGGCATCTTCGCTGCTCTCGGCATCCCGAAGGCGGTAGGCGAACCGCCCGCAACCACGACGGCGATCCTGGTTGAGGTCCAAGCAGTGCATCCGGCTGTCCCTGGGCGCCTCCCGGAACAGCGCCAGGACCCGACTCCGGACTTCCGGCTCCAGTTCCTGCCACGCGATCCGGGCCACCACCTCGTGGCCGAAATCGTTCCAGGCATGGCTTGGCGTAGCCAGGGGCAGAAGAAGCAGCGCGACGGAGGCGATCGGAATCCATCGTCGTGTGGACATGGGTGAAGTGTAGCGACGGATACGTTTCGCGCTCCCGGCTTCGCCGGATCGCGCTTGATGCCGGCGGGAACCCGTGTGGCGCGCGTCCGCGCCACACGCGTCACAGTCCGTGCGCCCGTCATCGGGCGCACGGATGACACGCCGGCGCACCCAGTGTTTGCCGTTGATAAAGTGCGCGCCGGTTCGCCTCCGTAGAAGCCCCGTCTACCGTGTCCAGCGTTCAGAACTTCACGCTCTACGACGTTCTCGTCCGCAACGCGACGGCGTTCGGCGATCGGCTCGCGCTCGTCACGGAGAACGGCGAGGAACGGAGCTTCGCGGAACTCCGCGAACGCGTCGACGCGCTGGCGGCAGGGCTCGACGGTCTGGGGCTCGCGGTCTCCGACCGGCTCGCCGTGCTGGCCCAGAACTCGGCCGCTTACGTCGAGCTCTACCTCGCCTGCGCCCGCCAGGGCATCGTCGTCTACCCGATCAACTGGCGGCTGCAGCCCGGTGAGATCGAGATGCTCGTCCGCGAGCGGGCGAAGCCGCGGGCGTTCGTCGTCGGCGCGGACTTCCTCGGCGCGGTACCGGGCGGCCCCGGCGACGAGGCGATCCCCCACTGGTTCCAGTTCGGCGACGATGCGCCGGACGGCTACGCCTCGCTCGACTCGCTCTACGCCGGCGCGGCGGCGGACCTGCCACGGCCAGACGTCTCCGCCGGCGACCCCTTCGCCGTCATCGCGACCGCGGCCGTCGACGTCATCCCGCGCGGCGCCCTGCTCAGCCACTCGAACCTGGTCTGGGCCAACCTGCAGGAGATCGCGTCGCTCGGGCTGGACGGCACCGACCGCAACCTGGTCGCGCTGCCGCTCTTCCACATCGCGGCGCTCGGCCACCTGCTGAGCGTCTTCCACGCCGGCGGCGCCAACGTCGTCACCGCGAAGTACGACCCGGCCCAGGCCGTCGAACTGATCGACCGCCATGCGATCACGATGATCAGCGACTTCCCGCCGGTGCTCACGACCCTGCTCGACGCGGCAGCCGACGCCGGGAGCCGCCTGCCCAGCCTCCGGCACGTCACCGGCCTGGACTCGCCCGACACGATGCAGCGGCTGCACGACGAGACGGACGCCACCTTCTGGGCCGGCTTCGGGCAGTGCGAGACGAGCGGTTTCGTCACGATCCAGAACGCCCGCGAGCGGCTCGGCTGCGCCGGCAAGGCGGCCGAACTCTGCAGCGTCCGCCTGGTCGACGACGACGAACGCGAGGTGCCTGCCGGCGAGGACGGCGAGATCGTGGTCCGCGGGCCGCTGGTCTTCATGGGCTACGACGGCCAGCCCGATGTCACGGCGCACACCTTCCGGGGCGGCTGGCACCACACCGGTGACATCGGCCGCTTCGACGAGGAAGGCAACCTGTTCTACGTCGCCCGCAAGCCGGAGAAGGAACTCATCAAGCCCGGCGGCGAGAACGTGTATCCCGCCGAGGTCGAGGCCGCGATCCTGGAACTCGACGCCGTGCGCGCGGTCTGCGTCTTCGGCGTCAGCGACGACCGCTGGGGCGAGGCGATCCGCGCCGTCGTGGAGGCCGAGTCCGAAGCCGGTCTCGACCAGGAGTCGGTCTGCGAGCACGTCGGCTCCCGGATCGCGCGCTTCAAGCGGCCCCGCGACGTCATCTTCACCAGCGAGTTGCCGCGAAGCGGCGACCACGTCGACCGCGCGGCGGTCAAGGACCGCTGGGGAGATCAGTAGCCGCCGTGGCGGGACCGCCGCGGGACACTGACCCGGAACTGGTCGGGATCGAGAACGCGATCCTCGACCTGCTGGTCCGCGTAGAGGACCGTCACCTCGACGAGATGGGCCTCGACAAGGGGATCATGAAGCTCGTCACCGCGGAGGAGCAGGAGGCGATCCTCGATCACGTGCTGAACCGCGACGGCGAGATCCTGCAACCCGAGATCGAGGCCGGCGGCTCCTGCGCCAACGTGCTGCGCGCCGCGTCCCTGCTGGGTGTCGACGCGAGCTACAGCTCGGCGGTCGCCGGCGACGACACCGGCCGCCTGTTCGAACGCGGCCTCAATGCCAGCCGGGTCCGGAATCGGCTGGCGCGGATCGACGGCGTCACCGGCACGTCGGTCGTCCTGGTGACGCCCGACGGCGAGCGGACGATGAACACGCACCTGGGCGTCTGCCGGAAGTACCGCCCGGAACACGTGCCCGAGGACGACATCCGGAGGTCCCGGATCTTCTTCACGACTGGCTACATCTGGGACACCCCGAACCAGATCGACGCGATCGAACACGCCATCGAAGTCGCCCGCGCCGCCGGGGCCAAACTGGCAATCGACGTCGCCGATCCGTTCGCGGTCCGCCGCTCGCGCGACCACCTCATGCGGCACAAGGAGCACGGATTCGACATCCTGTTCGCTAATGCCGAGGAGGCGCGGATGATGACCGGTCTCGGGCCGCAAGCCGCGGCCAGCGAGCTGGCGAAGACGATCGAGGTGGTCGCGGTCAAGGACGGCGTGCGGGGCGCCTGGGTGCGCCGCGGCGACGAAGTCCACCGCGTTCCAGCGCACCAGGTCGAGGTCGTCGACACGACCGGCGCCGGCGACTGCTTCGCCGCCGGTTTCCTCTACGGCCTGCTGCGGGGTCTGCCGATCCGCACCTGTTGCGAGATCGGAATCGCCATGGCGGCGGATACGATCACGCACCTGGGCGTCAAGCTGTCGCCCGACATCCGGGCACGGCTGACGGCGATCGAACAGCGGCAGGCCACGGCGGTCCACTGACAGGAGAGAAGCCATGAACCGGAGCATCGCTTGCATCATCGTCGCGCTGGTCCTGCCGGCCGCGGTCACGGCCCAGGAGACGAACCCGATCGAACCGCATCACATCGCCACACTGCGCAGCGTCGGCACCGTCGAGGTGTCGCCCGACGGCCGTCTCGCGGCCTACCTGTTGAGCGTCCCGCGGCGGCCGCTGGACGAGGACAGCGGCGGCTCGTGGACCGAGCTGCACGTGCTCGACATGGCCGAGCCCGGATCCTCCCGGCCCTTCATCGCCGGCTCGGTGAACGTCGGTCGGCCCAGCTTCCGCGGCAACGACGAGATTCTCTTCACCTCCCGCCGCGGCTCGGACAAGGCGTCCGCCCTCTACGGCATCCCGGTCGGGGGTGGAGAGAGCCGCAAGCTGGTCGAACACCCGAACGGCGTCGGCTCTTACGTCCTGTCGCCGGACGGCAGCCGGGTCGCGTTCCTGGCCCGCCAGGAAACCGCGAAGGAACTGAAGACACTCCGCGACAAGGGGTTCAACCAGGAGATCTACGAAGAGGACCGGCCCCTGACGCGGCTGTGGATCGCGGACGTTCCCGCGCTCGAAGCGGACCGTAGCAACGACGAGTCGAAGCCCGTCCTGGTCGAGTCGGTCGACGGGCACGTCATTTCCGCCGTCTGGAGCCCGGGCGGCGAACGCCTCGCCGCGGTGACCACGCCGACCGCCCTGATCGACGACTCCTACACGAGCAAGTCCGTCGTGATCGTAGACGCGTCGATGGACGACTTCCCCGTGGTCTCGAAGGTCGAGGCACTCGGCAAGCTCGGCCAGGTCGAGTTCAGCCCGAACGGCGAACAGGTTGCCGCCGTATCGGCCGTCGATCAGCACGACCCGGCTGCCGGCAGGCTGATGCTCGTAGGCGGCGCCGACAGCTTCCGGGATCTGCTTCCGGAGCTCGAGGGTCACGTCGCCTCGTTCGCCTGGGAGGACGACGAGCACCTCCTGTACGCCGCCTCCGTCGGCGTCTGGAGCACCCTGGGCAGGGTTTCCACCGCCGGCGAAGCGGAGACCCTGATCGAACCGGGCGGCCCGATCGGCCTCAGCTTCAGACTGCCGCGCGGCGGCGGCGCAGCGGCGCTGGTGGCGGACAACCCCGATCATCCGAGGGAGATCTACCGATACGACCCGGCGGAGCCGCGGGCGCCGCCGGTGCGGATGACGAACTCGAACCCCTGGCTCGACGACGTCGACCTCGCCCGCCAGGAGGTCGTCCGGCACGTAGCGCCGGACGGACTCGAGCTCGAGGGGTTGCTGATCTACCCGCTCGGCTACGAGGAGGGCCGGCGCTATCCGCTGATCCTGTTCGTCCACGGCGGCCCTGAGAGCCACCACAGCAACGGATGGCTGACCAGCTACTCGAACTTCGCACAGCTCGCCGCCGCCCGCGGCTTCGCCTCCTTCTACCCGAACTACCGCGGCAGCACGGGCCGCGGCGTCGAGTTCTCGAAGCTCGGCCAACACGCCGCCGCCGGTCCCGAGTTCGACGACCTGATCGTCGCGGTCGACCACCTGATCGAGATCGGCCTCGTCGACCGCGACCGGGTCGGCATCACCGGCGGCTCATACGGCGGCTACGCGTCGGCCTGGGGCGCGACCTACTACTCCGACCGCTTCGCCGCGGCGATTCCCTTCGTCGGCATCTCGAACAACATCTCCAAGCTGGGGACGACGGACATTCCGCTGGAGATGGAGCTGGTCCATCACCGCACGACGCTCTGGGACGACTGGGACTACTTCGAGAAGAGCAGCCCCATCTACTACGTCAAGCGCAACCGCACGCCGACCCTGATCCTGCACGGCAAGGAGGACCCCCGGGTCCATCCCAGCCAGTCGCTCGAGCTGCACCGGCACCTGAAGACCCTCGGCCAGGCGCCCGTGCGGCTGGTCCTCTACCCCGGCGAGGGCCACGGCAACCGGCGCTCGGCGGCCCGCCTCGACTACATGCTCCGCACCCTGCGCTGGATGGAGCACTACCTCAAGGGTCCCGGTGGCGAGCCGCCGCCGCACGAGATCGACTACGCCGACTACCTGCCCTGGGCCGAGAGCGGCGACGACGCCGGCGAAGAAGCGCCCACGCCGGACGCCGAGTCGACGGGCGGCGGAGAGTGAAGCGAGTCTCCCCGCTTGCCGGGGCGGGCGTCCGCGTGCTCGCCGGCGTCCTGGCGCTGGGCGTCGCCGGATGCGCGGAGGACGCCGTCGAACCCGCTCCCCCCGTCGTCGAACGCCCGACGTGGAAGCCGCCGGCACCGGCGCCGCCGCCGAAGCCCTGCGGTGTCGGCTGCATCGAGGGCGAAGGCAACGCCACGGTACGGTTCCAGATGGCCGGCGGCGACCACACCGCCACCGCCTCCGTTGAAGACAACCGCGGTGTGTTCTCCGTGGGGCCGCCCGTCGACATCTCGCAGAACGCGGAGGAGTGGTCGGGGATCACCACCTTCTTCGTACCGGAAGCGGGCGTCCACACGCTCAGAATCCGCGCCACCGGAAAGTGGAGCCTGACCATCCTGAAGGGGAAGCAGTCGTATGCGGACGGCTAGCTGGCCCGAGCGGTCGGAGCTGACGCCGCCGTGAGACTGGGAGTCCTCGCGCTGCTGGCGGCGGTGTGGCTGTCGCTGTCCGGGCCGTACACCGTGCACGAGTGGCTGATCTTCGCCTTCGGCGTCGTCTCCGTAGCGTTCGTCTGGCGCCTCTACCTCGCCCTCGACCGGGCGGCGGGCGGCGATTCCGAGTTCTTCCGCGCCTCCTCCTGGCTGCGGCTGCCGAGGTTCCTGGTCGCCTTCGCGCTCAAGGTGGCGGCCGCCAACCTCCACACGACGAAGCTCATCCTGGCGCCGAAGATCGAACTCCACCCCCGTCTCCGGCGCGTGCCCGCGAGCCAGAAGACGTCCTTCGGCCAGGTCCTCTACGCGAACTTCATTACCCTCACCCCCGGGACGATCACCCTGGACCTCCGGGACGACGAACTGCTCGTCTACGCCCTCGACGCGGAGAGCGAGGCGGACGTCATGGATGGCTCGATGGACCGTGACGTGCTGCGGCTCGAAGGAGGCTCGGATTGATGTACGTCGCAGGGATGGCGGCGATCGTGGTGACGATGTTCCTGGCGCTTGCTCGGGCGGCGATCGGACCCACCGTGTTCGACCGCATCCTGGCCGTCAACATGTTCGGGACGAAGACGGTGCTGCTGATCGCGGTCGCCGGCTTTCTCACCGGGCGGCCCGAGTGGCTCGATCTTGCCATCGTCTACACCCTCGTCAACTTCACCGGCACCCTGGCGGTGCTGCGCTTCGCGCGCTTCGGGAACCTGGCGAGGGACGACCGGAAAGCGGACCGGCCATGACCGGCGCGCTCGACATCGTCACCGCAGTGCTGCTGGTCGCCGGCGGGCTCTTCTGCGTGGTGGGGGGCATCGGTCTGCACCGCTTCTCCGAGTTCTACCAGCGCACCCATGCGGCGAGCGTCACCGACACCGCCGGGGCCGGACTGATGCTCGTGGGCCTGATGTTCCAGGGCGGCATCTCCATGGTCACGCTGAAGCTGGTCCTGGTGCTCGCCTTTCTCCTCTTCAGCAGCCCGGCGATCGCGCACGCGCTGGTCAAGGCGGCTCACGGCCACGGACTGGCGCTCGAGCTGGAGATCCCTGACAACCCCGAGAAGAACGGCGAGCCCGGGAGGGACGGCGATGCCGCCGGTTGAACTCCTCCTCATGCTGCTGCTACTCGCCACCGTCATCGTCGTGGCGAGACTCAAGGACCTGTTCGCCGCCGCCATGCTGACCGGGATCGCGAGCCTGCTCGCGGCCGGACTGTTCGTCCTGATGGACGCCGTCGACGTCGCCTTCACCGAGGCCGCGGTCGGCGCCGGCGTCAGCACGGTGCTCTTCCTCGGGGCGCTCAGTCTGACCTCGCGGCGTGAGAAGCAGCAGGAACGGACGCGGATCCTGCGGATCCTGCCGATCGTGATCGTCGTCGCCACGGGCGCCGCGCTGATCTACGGCACCTGGGACATGCCGGCCTATGGCGATCCCGACGCCGTCATCCACCACCACCTGGCGCCGGACCTGATCGCCGAGACGGAGAACAAGATCCACATCCCGAACATCGTCACCGCGATCCTTGCCAGCTTTCGCGGCTACGACACGTTCGGTGAAGTCGTGGTCATCTTCACGGCCGGCGTCGGGGTCGCGCTGCTCCTGGGCGGACTCGGTCTGCGACGCCGCGGTTCCGGCACCGAGGAGGAGTCGTGAGGCCGCCGTCCAGAGTCCGCGAGATGCCGATTCTCCGGGTCGTCGCCCGGGCTCTGGTGCCGGTCATCCTGCTGTTCGGTCTCTACGTGCAGTTCCACGGCGACTTCGGCCCCGGCGGAGGCTTCCAGGCCGGCGTCATCTTCGCCGCCGGGCTCATCATCTTCGCCCTGACCTTCGGGGTGGAGGCGCTGCGGCAGGTCGTCCCCGTGGTCCTGACCGAGCGCCTGATGGCCGCGGGGGTGCTGCTCTACGGCGCGGTCGGCGTGCTGGCGATGTTCCTGGGCGGGGAGTTCCTGAACTACACCGCGCTCGATCCGCTGACGACCGGCCATCACGGCCAGCACCTCGGCATCATCGCCATCGAACTGGGCGTCGGCATCGCCGTCGCCGCGACCATCATGCGCGTCTACTACGCCTTCGTGAAACGGCGCCCGGATGGAGACGGCGAAACTCGTGAACCAGCCCTGGGCGCCGAACCGGGCGAAGGGACGCCGTGAGTTCGATCCAGTCACTCTCCGGGCTCTGGGCCTACTGGCTGATCATCGCGCTGATGATGGTCGGGCTCTACATCGTCATCGCCCGCGACAACCTGATCAAGAAGGTGATGGGGCTCAACATCTTCCAGGCGGCTGCCATCCTCTTCTACGTGACGATGGCCAAGGTGACCGGGGGCACCGCGCCGATCGTGCCGCACGACCCCGCCCATCCCGGCGGCCATGGAGAACACGAGATCCTCTACTCGAACCCGCTGCCGCACGTGCTGATGCTGACTGCGATCGTGGTCGGCGTCGCCACCACCGCCCTCGCGCTTGCTCTGGCCGTGCGCATTCACGGCGACTACGGCACCGCCGAAGAGGACGAGGCCGTGATCTACGACATGGAGCACACTTGAGTCGCTTCCCGGGGTCGAGAGAGTCGTCGTGATCGAGAAGATCGTCGTCCTCGAAGTCGTCCTGCCGCTGCTCGCCGCTCCGGTCTGCGTGCTGGTGCGCAACCCGCGGCTCTGTCGCCTGCTCAGTCTCGGCGTCGTCGCGATCTGCTTCGCGATCGCGGCCGCCGCGCTGCTCGAGGTACGGGGCGGCGGCGTCATCTCCTACCAGCTCGGCGGCTGGCTGCCGCCGCTGGGGATCGAGTACCGGGTTTCGACCGTCAACGCCTACCTGCTAGCCCTGGTCACCGCGATGGCCCTGGTGGTCTTCAGCTTCGACTCCCGGGGCGGACCGCCGCGCGTGCCGGAGCAGCGCCGGCACCTCTACTACGCGGTGTTCCTGCTCTGCATCTCCGGCCTGCTAGGCATCGCGATCACCGGCGACGCCTTCAACATCTTCGTGTTCCTCGAGATCTCGTCGCTCTCGTCCTACATCCTGGTCAGCCTGGGCGGTCACCGGCGCGCCGTTCTGTCCGCCTTCTACTACCTGGTCATGGGCACGATCGGCGGCGTCTTCTTCATGCTGGGCGTCGGCCTGCTCTACCAGGCGACGGGCACGCTGAACCTGCGCGACATCGCGGCGCGCCTCGAGCCGTCGCTCGACGATCGAGGCACCGTGCTCGCCCTGGCGCTGCTGGTCGTCGGCATCTCGATCAAGCTGGCGGTCTTTCCGCTGCACCACTGGCTGCCCGACGCCTACTCGTTCGCGCCGCCCAAGGTCAGCGCCTTCCTGGCGGCGACGGCGACGAAGGTCTCCTTCTACCTGTTGGCGATGATCCTGTTCACGATCTTCGGCGCGGCCTTCGTGTTCGAGGAACTGCGCCTCCAGGCCGTGCTGCTGCCGCTGTCGATTCTGGCCATGTTCCTGGCCTCCGGCGCCGCGATCTTCCAGACCGACCTGCGCCGGCTGCTGGCCTACTCGAGCGTCGCCCAGATCGGCTACATGACCCTCGGCCTTTCGACCGCGAACGTGACCGGTCTGGCCGGCGGCCTGGTCCACCTGTTCAATCACGCGGTGATGAAGGGCGGGCTGTTCCTGGTCGTCGCCTGCCTGCTCTACCGGGTCGGCTCGGTCCACATCGACGCCCTCGCCGGCATCGGCCGCCGCATGCCGCTGACCGCGGCCGCGCTGGTCATCGGGGGTCTGAGCCTGATCGGCGTACCGGGCACGGTGGGCTTCGTCAGCAAGTGGTACCTGGTCTCCGGAGTCCTCGAGCGCGGCTGGACCGCCGCCGCGGTGCTCATCCTGCTGAGCTCGCTGCTGGCCCTGGTCTATGTCGGAAAGGTGGTCGAGGTCGTCTACTTCCGCAAGCCGGCAGAAACCCAACCCATCGACCACGTGCGGGAAGCCCCGCTCGGGATGCTGGCACCGGCCTGGGTGCTCGCGGTGGCGGCGATCTTCTTCGGGCTCACGACGAACTGGACCTACGGCGTCGCAAGGGAGGCCGCCGAACTCCTGCTCGCGGGTGGGATCTGAGTCGACGATGAGTTCCGGAACGACGATTCTGGTCGCTCTGCTGCTGCCCGTCCTGGCGGCTGTCTCCTGCCAGATCTTCGGCCGCGTCGGGCATCCGAACCTGCGCGACGTGGCCACGCCCCTGATCGGCGCCTGCACCTTCGCCGCGGTCTGGCGGCTCGGCGGCGACGTGCTGGCCGGCGGCCGGCCGGAACTCGTCCTGTTCGAGGTGCTGCCGGGGGTGGAGCTCGCGTTCCAGGTCGAGCCTCTCGGGCTGGTCTACGGCCTGGTGGCGAGCGGCCTGTGGATCGTGACCTCGATCTACGCCGTCGGCTACATGCGCGGTCACCACGAGCACAACCAGACGCGGTTCTTCACCTTCTTCGCCCTCTCCATCTTCGCCGCGCTCGGCATCGCCTTCGCCCGCAACCTGTTCACGCTGTTCCTCTTCTACGAGGCGCTGACCCTTCTCACCTTCCCGCTCGTCACCCACCACGGCACGGACGAAGCGAGGCGCGCTGGGCGCATCTACCTCGGCATCCTGCTCTTCACCTCGATCTCCTTCCTGCTGTTCGCCATCCTCTTCACCTGGCGGCTGACCGGCACGATCGAGTTCACTCCGGGCGGCATCCTGGGTTCCGAACCGAGTTCCGGGATGGTCACGGTGCTGCTGCTGCTCTACGCCTTCGGCGCCGGCAAGGCGGCGCTCATGCCCTTCCACCGCTGGCTGCCGAACGCGATGGTGGCGCCGACCCCGGTAAGCGCCCTGCTGCACGCGGTCGCCGTGGTCAAGGCGGGCGTGTTCGCGATCCTCAAGGTCGTCGTCTACGTCTTCGGCCTCGACCTGCTCGCCGGCAGCAACGCGTCGCTCGCGCTGATGACGATCGCCTCGTTCACGATGCTGATGGCTGCCGTCATCGCCATCCGCCAGGACAACCTGAAGGCGCGGCTCGCCTACTCGACGATCAGCCAGCTCGCCTACATCGTCCTCGGCGCGGCGATGGCCACGGCCACGGGCGTCCTCGCCGGAGGTCTGCAGATCGCTATGCACGCGGCCGGCAAGATCACCCTCTTCTTCTGCGCCGGCGCCATTCTGGTCGCCACCCACAAGAAGAAGGTGAGCGAACTCGACGGGCTCGGCCGCACCATGCCCTGGACCTTCGCGGCGTTCTTCCTCGCCTCGCTCTCGATCATCGGCATCCCGCCGCTGGGCGGGTCCTGGGCCAAGTGGTACCTGATGGTCGGCGCACTCGAGACCGGATTCGCCTGGCAAGCCGCGTTTCTGGGAGTCCTGATGGTGAGCTCCCTGCTCGCCGTCTTCTACCTGATGCCCGTGGTCGTTCGCGGTTTCTTCGCGAGTTCGCCCACCGCCGGCCCCAGCGGCAGCGGCGGCGGCGACCGGAAGCCGATCGCCGAAGCGCCGTTTCTCTGTGTCGCATCGCTGGTGCTGACGGCGCTGCTGTCGCTGGCGCTGTTCTTCGTAGCGGGCGACCTGACCTCGTTGCTGAGCTTCTAGCCAAGCGACGACCGAGGGTCGGTGCGCCGGCCTTCTGGCCGGCACCTAGCGCGATGCCGCGAAGCGGCGAGCCTGCACCCACTGCCCATGGCGCAGCCGCTCCTCCGCTGGCACGAGTCCCAGCCAGCGTTTGAACCTTCGCCGGTCCGCAAACCGCGATACCTCGGCCAGACGGACTTCCACCGGCAGGAAGCGCAGCGCCGCCAGCACCGCCAGGTCCGCCCCCCCGGCCCCGGAGGCGAAGCGCAGCAGGAGCCTCCGCTCCAGCCGCTCGAACTCCGCCTCGAGCTGGTGCTCGACTCGCAGCGCCGCACCACAGGAGGCGATCGCCGCGCGCCGTAGCGGGTCGTACCGCGGCTCGACGTAGAAGTCGAAGCTACTCGCGGAAAGCCCCTGCAGACGGCTGATCTCGCCTGGCGATGGCGCCATCTTGACTCCCGGCGTCATCGCCTTCCACTGTTCGTAGCTGACCGGCCCCGGTTCGCCGATGTCGGGATCCGGTGTTGGTACGTGAAGCGCCATGGCAATGACGATCCAGCCGCCCGCGGCGAGTCCCGCCTCCAGCTCGCCGGCGGCTCGTATGCCCGCATCGTCCAGGGCGGGAAACCCGTCGCTCAGCCAGAACAGGAAACACGGTGGATCGCCGCAGCGCGAAGTGGTCTCTTCCAGCAGGCGCGCCGCCGATTCACGCACGACCTCGGCGTACGTCGGCAGGTCCACCGGGCGGTTCCCGGCCTCGAAGTAGGCATCGCGGCCCAGGCCTTCCCCGGCGATCTGCTCCAGCGCCGCCTCAACGGCTCCCGGCTCCGTCGTCGCGGCGAGCCGCTGTTCCGCGCCTCCAAGCGCACCGTCGTCCAGCGCGACCTCGACCGGCCCGAGCGCCACCAGCCGCCGCGCCTGCCGCGCCAGCGCCTCCGCACCGAGACGGACGGTCTCCGCCTTGGCCAGCACGGCGTCCACATAGACGAGCACCGGCCGCGGGTTCGCCTTCAGATCGAGCGCGGACACCCCGGTCGCGCGGCGCCGCTCGCCGGCGACCTCCACCACGAAGTCGCCCGGCTCGAAGTCGGACGGCCTCACCCCGCGCAGCCGCGGCAGCTCGATGACGACCGACGATTCCGCCACCTCGACCGCGTCGGTGAACGTCCGGTCCGGCGGCGGCTGGGCAGCCAGAGCCGCGGTGAACAGGACCAGGGAACCGGCGAAGATCTTCATGGGCCGGGCCAGAATACCGAGAGCAACCCAGGAGCGCGGCAACCAGGAGCGCGGCTATAGTCGCAACTTCGAATGGCGCACCACACCACGCGACGCGCGTTCCTGGGGGCGGTCGGAGCGGCCGGCGGCGCGACCGTCGCCTGCAGTTCCGGTGTAGCCGTCCGTTCCACGGAGGCCGCGCTGAGCCACGAACCGATTCCCCTCGACACGCCACTCCCGGTCGAGGACGTGCCGACGCCGGCCCTGCTGATCGACGTCTCCAGGATGGAGCTGAACCTGGCGAAGATGGCCGCCCACGCCGAGGAACGGGGCATCTCCCTGCGACCCCACACCAAGACCCACAAGTGCCCGCTCCTTGCGCAACGCCAGATGGAACTCGGCGCGGTCGGCGTGTGCTGCGCCAAGGTCAGCGAGGCGGAGGTCATGGTCGAGGCAGGCATCGGCGAGGTCCTGATCACGTCGCCGGTCGTCACCGACGACAAGATCGGGCGCGTTGTCGCCCTCTCGAAGCAGAGCCCGGAGGTCACCCTGGTGGTCGACAACCGGGCCGCGGCCGAACGGCTCCACGAGGCGGCGGTCGCCGAGAGCGTCACCCAGCGCGTCCTGGTCGACCTCGATGTCGGCACCCGGCGCACCGGCGTCGCCACCGGTGAACCGGCGCTCGAACTGGCGCGGACGATCGACGGTCTGCCCAATCTCGACCTGCGCGGCCTTCAGGCCTACGCCGGCCACCTGATGCACGTCCACGGCCATGCCGAGCGACAGGCCCGGTCCCTCGAGGCACTCGAGGCCGCGGTCGAGACGAGACGGCTGATCGAAGCCGACGGCATCTCCGTCAGCGTGTTGAGCGGCGGCGGCACGGGCACCTGGGACATCGACTCGGAGGTCGATGGCATGACCGATCTCCAGGTCGGTTCCTACCTGTTCATGGACGAGCAGTACCTGCGGATCGGCAGTCGCAACGGGGAGGTCTTCGACGACTTCGAGACCTCGCTCTTCGTGCAGGTGACCGCGATCAGCCAGCCTGTGCCCGAACTGATCACGACGGACGGCGGCTACAAGGCGTTCGCCTCGGACGCCGACCGCCCCCAGCTCGCCGATGTCGGCGGCGTGGTCTACGGCTGGGGCGGCGACGAGCACGGCATCCTCCGGATCGCCGAGGCGTCCAGGCCCGTGCAACTCGGCGACCGGCTCCGCTGCATCACCCCCCACTGCGACCCGACGGTCAACCTCTACGACGTGTACTACCCGGTACGGGACGGCCGGGTGGAGGAACTGTGGCCGATCAGCGCCCGGGGCAAGTCCCAGTAGTCGAGCGGCGTCCCATCGTCGGCGTGATGGGTTCGGGCGCCGAGAGCCACGAGGACCTGGCCGCGCCCCTGGGCCGGGAGATCGCCGGGAACGGCTGGCATCTGCTGACCGGCGCCGGCCGCGGCACGATGACGGCCACGAGCCGCGCCTTCGCGGAGACCGAGGACCGGGAGGGGCTGTGCCTGGGAGTCGTTCCGAGCCAGCAGGACGGCGACGGCTCGCCCGACGGCTACCCCAACCCGTGGGTGGAGGTCGTGATCCGCACTCACCTGCCACTGTCCGGCGCGTCCGGCACCGGTCCCTTCTCGCGCAACCACATCAACGTCCTCTCCGCCGACGCCGTGGTCGCCCTGCCGGGCAGCGCCGGCACCTGGAGCGAGATCGAGCTGTCGCTCCGCTACGAACGGCCGTTGGCGGTCTTCGACCGGCCGCCGGGCCACAGCGACCAGTCGGCCGCCGCGGCCGCGGCCGGCGCGCGCGTGTTCACCGACCTCGACCAGCTCGTCGACTGGCTTCGCCGCACCGTTACCATCCCGCCTCGATGAACGGCGCGGTCCAGGAGATGATCGACCTGCTGCAGATGGAGCAGATCGAGGAGAACCTGTTCCGGGCGCAGAACGGTCCGGGCAACCACGTCTTCGGCGGCCAGGTGCTGGGCCAGGCCATCGTCGCCGCCTCGAGGACGGTCGAGAACCGTCACCTGCATTCCATCCACGCCTACTTCCTGCGTCGCGGCGACCCGGAGCGGCCGATCCTCTTCGACGTTGACCGCATCCGCGACGGGAGGAGCTTCACCACGCGCCGCGTCGTCGGCATCCAGCACGGCCGCGCCATCTTCAACATGTCCTCGTCCTTCCAGGTCGAGGAAGGCGGACTGGAGCACCAGTCCGACATGCCGGAGGTGCCGCCGCCCGACGATCTCCCCTCCGACGGGGACATCTACCGGAAGATGGCGAAGGACGACCCGTCCTACAGGCGCTTCGCCCACCGCTTCGAAGTGATCGACAGCCGCCAGGTCGAGGGCATCCAGATGCTGCCGCGCGAGGGCCGTGAGGCAAGGGAACCGCGAAAGAACACCTGGCTCCGCTGCCGGGAACGGCTGCCCGACGACCGCACCGTCCACCTCTCCTTCCTCGCCTACATGTCGGACCTGGACTTCATGGCCGTCTCGATGCAGCCGCACGGCCCGTCGATGAAGGGCTACCGGATCCAGGGAGCCAGCCTCGACCACGCTCTCTGGTTCCACCGCCCTTTCCGCGCCGACGAGTGGCTCCTGTTCAGCAAGGAGAGCCCGACCGCCGCCCGCGCCCGCGGCTTCGTCCGCGGCCACGTGTTCAACCGCGACGGCGAACTCGTCGCCTCGGCAAGCCAGGAGTGCCTGATCCGGTTGCGGGAGCGGGAGCACAGCGTCGCGGGGTGAAGCGGCACTTCCCGGCTCGCTATGATCCGCGCTCCACGCGCTCCCTTGGACTGACATGACCGATCACCCCAGTCGCTCCAGCGACGCCCTTCTCGCCGAACTACGCGACGCTCTCGGGGATGACGGCGTCCTCGCCGGCGACGAGGTGACGGCGAGGGCCGGCGATGGCTCGGGCACGGTCCCATGCGTGGCCCGGGCGGTGCTTCGGCCACGCACCACGCAGCAGCTCTCGGCGGCTCTAGCGGCCTGCCATGACGCAAACCAGCCGGTGGTGCCCCAGGGCGGGCTGACCGGTCTCGTCGGCGGCGGCGTCGCCGGTGATCTCGAGGTCGCCATCACCCTGGAGCGGATGACGGCGATCGAAGAGATCGATCCCGTGGGCCGGACGATGACGGTCCAGGCGGGCGCCGCGCTGCAGAGCATCCAGGAGGCGGCCGAAGCCGAAGGGTTGCTCTTCCCGCTCGACCTCGGCGCCCGGGGCTCGTGCACGATCGGTGGCAACGTCGCCACGAACGCCGGGGGCAACCGGACGATCCGCTACGGCATGACCCGCGATTCGGTGCTCGGCCTGGAGGCTGTGCTGGCCGACGGCACGGTGCTCTCGAGCCTGAACAAGATGGTCAAGAACAACGCGGGCTATGACCTGAAGCACCTCTTCGTCGGTTCCGAGGGCACTCTGGGAATCGTCACCCGCGTCGTCCTGCGCCTGGAGCGCCGGCCCCGTAGCCACGACTGCGCCCTGCTGGCGGTCCCGGGCTTCACCGAGGTGGTCGAGCTGCTGCGCCGGCTGGAAGAGGAGATCGGCGGTTCGATGAGCGCCTTCGAGGTCATGTGGCGCGAGTTCTACGAGCTGGTGACGGGACCGCAGGCGAGGACGGCGCCGCCGATTCCGCACGGCGATCCTTACTACGTGCTGGTCGAGTCGCTCGGTTCGCGACCCGAGCAGGACGCGGCGCAGTTCGAGGAGACGCTCGGCGAGTGCATGGAGGCCGGCCTGATCGGCGACGCGGTGCTCGGCCGGTCCAGGACGGAGCGCGACGAGATCTGGGCGCTGCGCGACGACGTCGAACAGCTCAACCACCTGGCGCCGATCTTCACCTTCGACGTAAGCCTCCGGATCGCCGACATGGAAAGCTACGTCGCCGACATCAAGGCGGCGTTGACGGACCGCTGGCCGGAGAGCCAGTGCGTCGTCTTCGGCCACCTCGGCGACGGCAACCTCCATGTGGTCGTCAGCGTCGGCGACCGGTCGGAGGAAGCACGTAATGCAGTCGAGGAAGTCGTCTACGGGCACCTCGAGCCGATCGGCGGTTCGGTGTCGGCCGAACACGGCATTGGCTTCGAGAAGCGCGCACACCTGGGCCGCAGCCGCACCCCCGAGGAGGTCGCCCTCATGAAGACTCTCAAACGGACCCTCGACCCGAGGGGCATCCTCAACCCCGGGCGCGTGTTCGAGACCGAAGGCGCCCCACCTACGGGCTCGCACGCCGACGCCAGCGTGCGGCTGCCGGCGTAGGAGCTCAGCCGTACTCGGGCGCCAGATCGTCGCGCAGGCGCTCCAGCAGCTCCTTCGTCTTCACGATGCCTGCGTCGGCCGCCATTCGGCCCTCGAACTCGATCCCTACCCAGCCGCGGTAGCCCGCGTCGAGGACGATCCGCATCATCTGCTCGTAGTCGATCGTCGTCTCGTTGCCGGCCTCGTCGAATTCGTAGCTCTTCGCGCTGACGGCGCGGGCGTAGGGCATCAGCTCGGTCACGCCCTCGTAGCGGTCGTACCACTCTTCCGGTTCGTACGAGGTTCGGAAGTTGCCGAAGTCGGGCAGGGTGCCGACCCGTGGATGCTCGACCATCGCGATCGTGCCGGCGAGCCACTCTCCGTTGCTGGAGAGGTAGCCGTGGTTCTCCACCAGGACGTCGACGTCGTAACCGTCGGCGTACTCGCACAACTGGCGCAGGCCGTCCGCGGCCAGCTTCTGCTGCTCGTCGAAGGACCCGGCGCTCGCCGCGTTGACGCGTACCGAGTGGCAGCCCAGAAAGGCCGCCGCCTCGACCCACTTGTGGTGATTCTCCACCGACAGCGCGCGCGCCGCCGCGTCCGGAGCTCCGATATCGCCCTCCGCGTCGCACATGATCAGCAGGCTGGTCACGCCCTCACCGTCGCAGCGGGACTTGAGATCCGCCAGGTACTCCTCGTCACGGGCGCGGTCGAAGAAGAACGTGTTGACGTACTCGACCGCCTCGATCCCGTGGCTGCGCGCACGCGCCGGAAAGTCCAGGTGATCGAGTTCACCCTGGTAGAGCACGCTCGGGTCGTCCCGGAAGGACCCGTCGCCCAACGCGCTCAGGCCCGGCCCGAACAGCTCTCGGAAGTAGGACCACTCGGCCAGGGAGATGCTGTAGAGAGGCTCGGCGGCGGCCAGGGCAGCCGGCTCCTCCTCGGGCGCTGCGTCCTCCATGCAGCCGGCAGCGGCAGCGGCGCCCAGCACGGCGCCGGTTTGCAGAAAACGTCTGCGGTCGATCTTCATCGGGGCAGTGTAGCGCGCCGCGAAACCTCTACGTCTGATCTCCGTAGTCCTGAGGCAGGAGGAGTGCAACTCGATATGGAAGTCCTGACCATCCTGACCCTGGGGGTGATCGCCCTCGGGCTGCTCGCCGTCTTCGCCGTCGTCGCATTCGTCGCGAAGATCGCCTTCAAGCTGGTTCTGCTGCCGTTCAAGATCATCGGTTTCATCGCCGCGACCCTGCTGGCCGCGATCCTGATTCCGATCGCGATCGTCGCCCTGCCGGTGACCCTCGCCGTCGGCGTCGTGCTGCTGGTCGTCGGCGGGCTGGTGGCCGTCGTCTGCGCCGGATTCGGCCTGCTGAGCGCGATCTTCTAGGCGTCAGCGGACCAGGTGCCACGCCGTCTGGCGGCCCGCCAGGTAGAGCACCTGCTCGCCGTCGTAGACGGCGCTCTGTTCCAGCTTGATCTGGACGTCCTGGCCGCCCCACATCTCGAGCTCGACCTTGACGTTGCCCTCGATCGCGTAGGCGGTGTCCGGGTACAGCGGCCAGTCGCCCCGGATCGGCGTCGGCCCCTGGTTGTCCCACATGCCGATCGTCGGCCCGGGAGCGTGGCCGAACACGCCGAGGGGATGCGTGTAGGTGCTGGAACGCAGGCCCTCGTCGGTGGCGACCGAGATCGTCCCCGCCAGGATCTCGTTGCCGGTGCGGCCGGTCCGGAACTCGCCCGTGAGGATGTCCTGCCAGCGGTTGCCGGCGGCGAGAGCTTCCTGTAGCTCCGCCGGGGCTTCACTCTCGCCCAGACGCAACACGTAGCCCATCTCCTGGGTGTCCGTACAGAGACCGACGTAGCAGATGCCGACGTCCGTGTGCAGGACGTCGCCGCGCTGGATGACGAAGTCGCCGCTGCCGCCGCAGAAGGGCTCGCCCCGGCCGCAGGCGTCGTCATCGTCCGAGGCCTGGCGCTGGGCGTTGACGGAGGGCAAGAACCAGATGTCGAGGCCCAGGTCCCGGAAGCGCTGGGCGATGTACCAGACGACATCGTTTGTGGTCGTAGCGCCCGCGGTGATCACCCGTTCCGAGAACGCCTCCGCGATCACGCCGCGCGCCAGGGAGACGATTTGCGGATAGGCCTCCATCTGCAGCGGGCTGCGGGTCTCGATCCAGCGCACGACCAGCTCCTCGGCGCTGGTCACCCGCTCCTTGAGCTCGGGCGTCAGCACTTCGAGGAGCCGCTCGTGGAGCGCCGCCGACAACCCGTCCGCGACCGGCCAGTGGCGCGAGACGTTGACGCCGATTCGCTTCGGATCTCGGGCGGCAATCACCTCGCCCAGTCCCTGCCACTGCTCCTCCAGATCGCCGCCCTCCCAGGCCGACTCGTAAAGCGCGTCGTACGGGTAGCGGTTCACCGTCAGGAGTTCCACGCCGCCACTCTCCGGCCCGCGGTCGAAGAACACGAGCATCGTCGTCCGCCGGGCGGCGAAGACGGGTCGCGGCACGAGGCTGAAGAACGCCGGGTCCTCGTTGTACTCCCGGTTGATGACGAGCCACATGTCGATCCCGGTCTCGCGCATGAGCCGCGGCAGGAGCTCCTTCAGCCGCTCCTCGAGCATGCGATTGAAGGGCTCCACCCGGTCCCGGTGCGGAAGCACGTGGCCGGGTCCATGGAGCACGCGGCCCTGCTCGAAGTCCGTACCTTGCGCAACCGCAGCCACTGCGGTGAGTGTGACCAGACCGAGCGCCGCGATCAGCCGGCACACGTGAGATCGCTTCATGTTTCCAGTACCTCCAGGTAGCCCGAGAGGACTGCCCTCCGGGCCGTCTCCAGCAGACCGCAACGAAAGCCGGCCTCCGCCTCGAGCGGCAGTTGTCCGCCGCCGATCAGTCGGCGGACGATCTCGACTCCGGCGTAGCGGGCCACGAGTGGCCGGTCGACGCCGGACTCGACTTCTTCGGCATCCTCCGAGCCGAAGGCCGCCGACAGGAACACCGCGACAACCTCCTCCGGCTGCCGCGCGAGCAGCAGGTGGGCAAGCCCGGTGCCGATGTCGAACTCCGCATCGCCCCAGCCACCGTACTGCGGGTCCACCACGCGAACGCCGCCGCCCGGCACGAGCAACCAGCTGGCGGGATGGAACGCGCCGTGAGCCAGGCAGGCGCCGGCGCCGAGGAAGCGGCTGCCCAACCCCGACACGGCCTGCCTGAACGCGCTATCCGACCGCAGGGTCGCCGCCTCCTCGCCAAGTCCCGGTTCGGTCGCGTCGAGGGCGGCATCGCCCGGCGCCGGACCGTCAGGCCCGAAGCCATCGTCGCCCGCCATCGCCGCAACGAACGGCGCCTCGAACAGCATGCGGTGGTTCAGGGCCTTCATGCCCGTGCTCGCAAGGTCCGGCTCCTCCCTGCCGCGCGTCCCGAGGCGAAGAGCCCGAAGGAACGCACCCAGGGCCTGCGCCGCCTCATCGGCAAGCGAGCCGCCCCGGTAGAGAGACGCGAGATTCGAGGCGCCGCGGAAGTCCTCGAGCAGCAACAGGGACCTAGCTTCGTTGGCGGCCATCAGGCGTGGCATGTGAGCCGCGGCCTCGGGAACACGAGCTACCTCCGCGTAGAACGCGCGCTCGCCGTGCCAGCGATCGGCCGGCATCGCGACGGACTCGTCCCGCCGCAGCCAGGGAAGCGACTGCTTCAGAACCGCGGTGCGCCAGCCCCCGCGCAGTTCCTGGAGTTCGACCCGCATCACGGTGCTCGACTCGCCGCCCAGGGAGGCACAGGTCGTGACCTGCTCCTCGTCGCCCAACCAGCCGACCGCGCCCATCACCAAGTCCACCCGACCCGCCTGGTCGGCCGACAGGACGTGAACTTCCGGGTGCTCAGCCTCGAACTCGGCCCGCCGGCTCATCGGCGCAAGCTATCACCGGGGCGAACGCCGTATGCTTGTCCTGAGGACGCCATGAACCGGACCGATCGCGAACGATTCGAGGCCACCGGACTGGTCAAGTTGCCCGGGCTGCTCCCGGACGAGTTGACCAGTCGCGCGCGGCACCTCGTCTACGAGAAGTCGGAGCAGGCGGGAGTTCGCCGGAACGGCGTCTGGCTCCTGGACCAACTGACCGACGAGCCTGTCCAGCGCCACAACAAGCGCCTGCTCGAGGGAATACGACACGCCCGGGTGCTGGCCGACCTGGTGACCCCGGAACTCGAGGCGGCGGTCGAGGGGGCCGCGGGCGGGCCGGTCAGGCCGATGATGAAGTGGCCGCAACTCCTCTTCTCGTTTCCGCAACCGGGCGCCTGGTCCCTGCCCGAGACCGTCTGGCACGTCGACCTGCCGAAGCTGCCCAACCGGCGGACCGTTCCCGGCGTCCAGGTGTTCGCCATGCTCGACACGGTCGAGCCGGGCGGCGGCGGCACGGTCGTCGTCCAGGGCGGTCACCGGCTGCTCTACGACATTCCCTGGCTCGGTTCGAAGCAGATCAACTACCGCCTTCGCCGGGAGGGCTACTTCCGGGAACTCATGTCGAAGCAGGAGAGGGACCGCGGCCGTTTCCTGCGCGGCAGCGTGCGCTGCGGCGACGCCAACCTCCAGGTCGTCGAGCTGACGGGCCGGCGCGGCGACGTCTACCTGATCGACATGCGCCTGCTGCACGCGCCCGCTCCGAACGTGTCGGCAGCACCAAGGATCATGTGGACCCAGCGCTTCCTGACCGAGGCCACCCACGACGACATGGCCGCCCTGTTCGCCCGGATGAGGGCCGGATACGGAACGGCCGGCGAAGAGACCGCGACAGCCCCTTCGTAACGACGAAGTGCCCAGCGAAGGACAGGTGCTGAGGATCGCGATGTGGTCCGGCCCCCGGAACATCTCGACCGCGATGCTGCGTGCCTGGGGGAACCGTGATGACACCTTCGTGTGCGACGAGCCCCTCTACGCGAACTACCTGCTCGAACACGGGCTCGACCATCCCGGCCGGGACGAGATCCTCGCCCACCACGACAGCGACCTGGAGCGGGTCGTCCACTGGTTGACGGAGGACACCTCCTTTGGTCGGGCGGTCTTCTACCAGAAGCACATGGCGCACCACCTGCTGCCGGAAACGGACCGGTCCTGGGTGGCGAAGCTCATCAACGTCTTCCTGATCCGCGATCCGGCGGAGATGCTGACGTCGCTGATCCACGTCCTCCCGGAACCGAAGCTGTCCGATACCGGCCTGCCCCAGCAGCGGGAGCTCTTCGACCTGGAATGTGAGCGGCTCGGCCGGGCCCCGGCGGTCATCGACTCGGCCGACATGTTGCGGAACCCCCGCGCGGGCCTCGAGAGTCTCTGCCGCGCGGTCGGCGCCGACTTCGACGAAGCGATGCTGAACTGGCCGCCCGGCCGCCGCGAGACGGACGGCATCTGGGCGCCGCACTGGTACGGTGCGGTCGAGCAGAGCACCGGCTTCGCGCCGTACCGACCCAAGAACGAGCCGGTTCCGGAGTTCCTTGCCGACGTGCTCGAGGAGTGCCAGGAGCACTACGATCACCTCGCCGCGCATCGTCTCCCCTTCTGAGCCGCGTTTCCGATCCGCCCCAGACCGCCAGCGAACCCGTCATGCTCCAGAAGGCCGACCCCAGGAACCGGGACCTGCTGATCAACATCAACGGCGACCTGATCCACCGCGACCAGGCGGGAATCAGCCCCTTCGATTCCGCCGTCCAGGGTGGCGACGCCGTCTGGGAGGGGCTGCGCCTGTACGACGGACGCATCTTCAAGCTCGAGCAGCACCTGGACCGCCTCCGCCACTCGGCGCTGGCTCTGGCCTTCGCGGAGATCCCACAGCAGGAGGAGATCATCGACGAGATCCGCCGCACCCTGGAGGCCAACGGGATGCGGGACGACGTCCACATCCGCCTGACCCTGACCCGGGGCGTCAAGATCACGTCCGGCATGGATCCGCGCCTCAACACCGCCGGTCCCACCCTGATCGTCCTCGCCGAGCACAAGGCGCCCGTCTACGGCTCCCAACCCATCCGGCTGATGACCTCCTCGATCCGGCGCTTTCCGCCCGATTGCATGGATCCAAAGATCCACCACAACAACCTGATCCAGTCCATCCTGGCCAAGATCGAGGCGAACGCCGCCGGCGCCGACGACGCCCTGATGCTGGACCGCCAGGGCTTCGTGGCGGAAACGAACGCGACCCACGTCTTCCTGGCGCGTGACGGGGTCGTCGTGACCAGCCATTGCCACGCCTGCCCGGAGGGCGTGACCCGCTCGACCGTGCTCGAGCTCTGCCGGAACAACGGCATCCCCCATGAAGTCGCCGACTTCACGCAGGCCGAGCTCTACCGTGCCGACGAGGCCTTCTGCACCGGAACGATGGGCGAACTCGTGGCCGTCGCGGAGGTGGACGGCCGTCCGATCGGCGGCAACGACCGGCCGGTGCTCGAGCGGCTGCAGGACCTGTTTCGCGAGCTGACCGCCGTCAGCGGTTTCCCCATCCTGAGCTAAGGGCCAGTGATGAGCGCGGTAGAGCCGGCGAGTCACCTGGACCCGGAAGGGACGCCGCCCCGGACGACGAGCCTGCAGAAGTGGCTGCTCGGGATACTGCTCCTCTGGGCGCTCGCCGTCCGTGTGCTCTTCAGTTGGCCGGATCCGACGATGAACCGGCTCTGGGACGAGCGCTACAACGCTGGCAACGTCGCCGCCATCCTGGCTCACGACCAGTGGCGGCCGGTGCGCACGCACTACCCGACGCTCTCCTACCTGCCCCACGCAGTGACTCTCAAGGTGTACGAGACGGCGCGCTCGCTGCCATGGCTCTCCTCGCTGCCGACGACGTTCGGCATCGCGCCGGATACACGGCCCTATCTCACCCGGGTCGCCGTGCGCGTCTCCCGGATCATCCAGACCCTGCTGGGCACCGCCTCCCTGTTCGTCGTGTTCCTGATCGGCCGGCGACTGTTCGGTCCCTGGGTCGGTCTGGGCGCCGCCTTCCTGCTCGCCGTCGCTCCCTGGCACATGCGCCAGTCGGGCGTGTTCAAGCCCGACATCATGCTGGTCCTGACCGCCGTGCTGACCCTCTACGCGATCCTCGCCGCGCGGCGAAGCGAGAGTCTCCGAGGGTACGCGATCGCCGGCGCCATGGTCGGCGCAACCGCCGCCGCCAAGTGGAACGGCGCGGCGCTGGCATTGCCGCTGCTCGTCGCGATCGCCCTGGGCGGCGTCCGCGACCTCGGCCTGCTGGTCCGCCGTACCGCGGCCGCAGCCGCCGGCGGCGCCGGCGTGCTGCTTCTGCTCAATCCTTGGCTGGTGCTGGCGCCCGAGATGTACCGCCGCCATCTGGGGTCGACCGTCAACCACTACCGGGAGCGGCTCGCCGAGGCAGGCGCCGGGCTCTTCGATCAGCCGCTGAACGCGGTGACCAGCCTCGCGGGCGGCGTCTACTTCAGCCCCGTGCTGGGCGCGTGCGGGCTCCTCGGCCTGGGCTGGATGCTCGTTCTCGCCCTGCGCGCCCGGCGCGAGATCCAGGGACCGCTGCCGGGCGAGCGGCTCGGCGCAACGGTGGCGGACGCATTCATCCTGGCCGTCTTCTTCGGCGGTTACGTCGTCTCCCTGTGGGTCGTCACGCGGTATCCCAAACCGCCCAACTGGTTGATCGTCGCGCCGGTCGTCGCCCTGGCCGGCGCCTGGTTCCTCTGCAAGCTGGTGCGCGTCGCCCGCGCCCTCCCCGAACGGCGGCTGACGGTCGTCGCCCTCGCCATCCTGGCTGTCGTCGCCGGACTCGCCGGACTCGACAAGGCTGGCTTCGTCCACGCCTCGGTGTACGAAGAGAACGTCCCCCTGACTTCGGCGGAGGCCGCTCGAACGGCCGGAAGGCCGAAGCCACTCAGGGGACGGACCTTCATCACCGAACTGCCGCTCGGGATCCAGGACTTCGACCCCCGGATCTGGAACGGGAACTACGTCTCCACACTGATCCGCACGGACAGCATCGCGGCCGAGTCCGGGTCGGAACGGGAAACCGCGGATGTCCTGCTGTTCCCGGCGTCACGCCTCGCTCCCGGCCAGGATTCTGCCTACCAGCAACTGATCGCGGATCAGGCCGGCGCCACCGTCCAACGCTTCGAACCGACTCTCTTCCGGCTGCGAGGAGATCCCGTAGTCCTCGTTCGCCGGCCCTTCGCGGCCCTGGGACCACCCGCACCCACCGCCTTCTCTCAAGCAGGCGAGGGACTCTACAACGTCGACCCGGCGGCGCTCCGCCCCGAAGCCAACGCAGTCGAGGCGGCCGGAATCCTCGTATCGCTGGAGATCGCGGTACGCACTCCGTCGCGCGACGTGGTGGGGATCTCCATCGAAGTCGACGGCAATCCCCTGCCCTGCCGGCACACCCAGAGAGGCAGGGAACGGCGCCGCTGTCTGACTCCGCGTTTCGAAGCACCGCTGTCGCCGATTCGGATCCTGGTCGAACCGGCGCGCGAGGTCATCGACGTCACCGTGTTCCAATGGCGGCGGCCTGCCTAGGGGCCAGCCCTTGCCAATCGCAGGTTTCTATGCGAGGCTTCTGCTGCGTTGCAGCAAGCAGCGCAGCAAAGCCCCTCCCCACATGCGATCCGCCCGTTCTGGAGACCCCCAAAATGGCCACGGAACTGAACCGATTCCTGACCCCTCTCGATGCCGCCTTCCTCTACGTCGAACGTCCCAACGAGACGATGCACATCGGCGGCTGCATGGTCTACGAAGGCGAGTTTTCCCGCGAGTACATGGTCGAGCAGCTTGCCGCCCGCATGCATCTGCTACCGCGCTACCGCCAGCGCGTGCTGTTCCCGCCCTTCTTCGTCTCCCACCCGGTGTGGGTTGACGATCCGGCCTTCAACCTGGAGAAGCACGTCGAGGAGGTCTGGATCCCGGAGGACAGCGACCACCAGGTACTCGCCCGCGCTGCCGCCGAAGCGTACGGCGGCATGCTCGACCGTAACCGGCCGCTCTGGAAGGGGATTCTGCTCCGCGGCATCCCCGGACACACCGCGGTCGTTTGGAAGATTCATCACGCGATGGTCGACGGCGTCTCCGGCGTCGATCTGTCGATGGTGCTGAGCGACTTCTCACCCACGGAAGAGTTGCCGGAGGCACCCGCCGAATCCTGGACGCCGAAGCCGCTGCCGGACTCCCTGAGCCTCCTCCAGGAAGCGATGCAGCACCGCCTCGGCCAGCTCAACGAGTCCTGGACGAACGCCGCCTTCGACGCCGCGCGTCCCCGCCTGATGGCTGACCGCGTGCGTGAGATGGTGGCGGCCAGCTCCGCCACCCTGCCGGTCTCCGCCGCTCCGGCGCCGCGCACCGTCTTCAATCGACCGGTCAGCAAGGAGCGGGGTTTCGCATGGGCGCAGTTCTCCTTCCCCGAGCTGCGCGCCGTCAAGTCCGCCCTGGGCGGCACCGTGAACGACGTCGTGCTCACGACGCTTGCGGGCGGCATCGGTCGCTACCTGCGCGAGCGCGGCCAGGACACGAAGGGCCTCGAGCTGCGCGCCATGTGCCCCGTCAGCATGCGCCAGCAGGACGAACGGGGCCAGCTCGGGAATCTGGTCTCGAACATGATCGCTCCGCTCTTCGTGGGAGTCGACGACCCGGTCAAGCGCCTCGGCAGGGAACGGGACGCGATGAACAAGCTGAAGGAGGCTGGGCAGGCGAAGGCCTTCTACCAGATGACCCAGTTCGGCGATCGGGTGCCGCCGCTCATGGCCGCGGTCGCCGCGACGATGCCCTTCTCCCAGACCCTGTTCAACACGGTCTCGACCAACGTACCCGGTCCCATGATCCCGCTCTACTTCGGACCTCACAAGCTGGTCGACTGGCTGCCACTCGGCATCGTTTCGAACAACATCGGCCTGTTCGTCGCCATCCTGAGCTACAACCAGCGCATCACCCTGGGAATGACGGTGGATGCCAAGCTGATCCCCGACCCGTGGTTCCTCGCCCAGTGCCTGGAAGAGTCCTACGCCGAACTGCGGGAGGCAGCCGGAGTAGAGGGCGAGGAGCCGACCGGCGCACTCTGCTTTGCGGCAGCGGCACCGCAGGTCGAGGTCCCGGAGGCCGAAGAGGCCACCGCCACGACCGACTCCGACTCGTCCCTGCGAGGAGTCGCCTAGTGACCGCGGCGGCCCGGCGGCGCCAGGCCAACCCGATCTGGAGCGCGAACCCGCGTCTCCTGCGGGATTCCGTACCGGCCGCGCTGCCGCTGTGGCGCGAACCGTTCGCGGCCGCCGAGTTCGCCTTCCTGCCGTTCACGCCGATCTACCACGGCATCGGCGTGCCGCGCGGCGACGGCGCCGCGGTGATCGTCGTTCCGGGCTTCACCGGCACCGACGGCTACCTGGGGCCGATGCGCGGCTGGCTCGGCCGCATCGGATACCGCCCCTACCGTTCGGCCATCGGGCAGAACGCCGACTGTCTCGACCGGCTGGGCAGCCGGCTGATCGGAACGCTCCAGAAGGCGGCGGACGAGACCGGCCGGCGCGTTCACCTTGTCGGCCACAGCCTGGGCGGCATGCTGTCGCGCGGTGTGACGACCCTGCGCCCCGATCTGGTCGCGTCCGTCACCACGATGGGTTCACCCATCCGGGGCGTCCGCTCCCATCCCATGGTGATGCGGCTGGCGGAGGCGGTACGCCGCCGCGTCGTCGAACGGGACGACGCCCGGGAACCAGCGTGCTTCTCGGGTGACTGCCGCTGCGACCTGGTGCGCTCGGTGCAGAGCCCGTTCCCGCAAGAAGTGCCCCAACTCGCCATCTTCACCCGGCGGGACGGCGTCGTCGCGTGGCGCTACACGCGGCTCCACGATCCGTCGCGGAATCGGGAGGTCCTCGGCACCCATTCCGGCCTGGCTGCCAACGCCCTCGCTTACTACCACCTCGCCCGGTTCCTGAAGCGCTACCCGAGCCACCCGCTCACGGAGGGGACCGCGACATGACCGCACCCAACACCCTCCTGGCGCCCGACCAGGCGGTCCTGTGGAACCTCGAGCGCCGCAGCCCCGGGCTGCACGTCGCGGGTCTCGCGCTCGTCGACGGCGAGATCGACCGGCAGGAACTCCTCCACTGGATGGGTCGGCTGCGGAGGCTTCCGCGGTTCAGCCTCCGTGTTGACAGGCCGCCCTATGGACCGCCGCGCTGGCGCTCGGCGCCCTTCAAACTCGAGGAGCACCTCCACGTCGTCTCGAACGGAAGCGCTGATTCCGCGTTCGACGAAGCCCTCGGCAAGCCGCTCGATCCCCGCCGGCCGCTGTGGGAGTTCCACCTGGCGCCCGGTTACCACGAGGGCGGCGACGCCCTGCTGGTCAAATCCCACCTGGTCGCCGTCGACGGGCTGGCCACCGGCGACCTCTTCCACGCACTGTTTGCCAGCGGCACGACAGTCGAGGAGAAGCAGGCCGGCGAACCGACGTCGAACGGCGCCCGCTGCGGCGCACGAGGGGCGGAGTGGCTCCAGAACTGGACGCGAATCGGCCAGGATCTGGCGGCGGCCCTCCAGGAACTCTCCTCGGAAGACACCCGGACCGCCCTCCTGACGCTGAATGAGACGATGCCCGATCTCGCGCTGCCTCCGGTGCCCCTGCCGTTCAACCGAAGTCTGGGCGGACGGCGGCGCCTGATCCGGTGCGCCTTCTCCTACAGGGACATTCGGATGATCCGCGCGCGGCTGGGCGGCGCGCTCTCCGATGTGGTCGTCGCCCTGGCCGGCGGCGCTCTCGAGCGCTATCTGGACCTGAGAGGCGTCTCGACCCGGGGCCGAAGTCTGCGCGTGGCGCTGGCAACCGACCTTCCCGAACGCGACCGGAAACGGCGAAGCCTCCTGCCCATCGAAGTTCCCTTGAGCATCGGCGCCGGAGACCGGCTGCGCACCGTTCACCAGCTCGCGCGCCTGATGCGAACAGCCCGGGTGGCCGACGTGCTGTCGCGTTTCGCCGGCGTGCAGAGCGCCGCCGGCCCGCTGGCGGCGGCCGCGACCGCGATGACGTCCTCGGTGCGGCCGCCGTTCCACCTGACCGTCGCCAACGCGAACGGCCCCCAGATCCCTCAGTTCCTGGCCGGCCGACCGCTTGCCGGCTACACGCCCTCGTGGCCCCTCGGCTACGGCCAGGGCGTTTCCTGCGCTTTCTTCGCCTACAACCAGGCGCTGCACGTCGGCGTCACGGTGGACGAAAAGGCCTGTCCCGACGCCGACGTGCTGCCCGACCTGCTTGCGGAGTCGTTCGACGAACTCCTCGAAGCGGCAGACCGCGCTCCCCGGCCGTCGGATGCGTAGCGTTTCCGTCCCCATCCGAACCGCGGCAGTTCCATAGACCCTGGAGAAACCATGAGTCGACCCAGCATCCCGAGCAACATCCCCCGACAGGTGCTTGCCTTCCAGAGGCAGGTCCTCGAGTTCCAGAGAGCCGCGTTCGAGAACGGCTACGACGCGATCGTCGCCCTCCAGGACCGCCAGCTCGAACTCGCCGACCGGATGATGAACCAGGTCCCGAACCTCCCCGACGAGGCGCGTGATCTGATCCAGACCTGGCGGGGCGCCGCCCAGGAAGGTCAGCGCCAGTTCAAGAACACGATCGACGGATCGTTCGATGCCGTCACTTCCTACCTCGACCGGCTCGCCGACGGCAATGCCGGCGACGAGGCAACCGAGCAAGCCCCACCCAAGCCCCAAGCCCAAGAGGAGACAGCCGAGTGAACGACATGGCGACCCAGTACCCGCGGACGGTCCGCCTCAAGAACCAGTCCTTCCAGTTCAGCCTTCTGAGGCAGGAAGACCGCGACGACGTGCTCGCCTTCGCGCGGGCGCTGCCGGAAGAGGACCTCCGGTTCCTCCGGGTCGATATGACGGATCCGAAGGTCGTCGACGACTGGGTAGAAGGCGCCGCGGCCGGAACCCGCGTCGCCGTGCTGGCCCATCTCGGCGATCGTCTCGTCGGCTACGGCAGCCTGAACCGGCGCGAGTCGTCCTGGATGAGGCACCTCGGCGAGATCCGGATCATGGTCCTGCCCGAGGTCCGTCAGGCGGGCCTCGGTGGCCAACTGGCGCACGACGTGTTCCATCTGGCCCAGCAGATCGGACTGACCAAGATCGTCGCCCAGATGGCCCGCGAGCAGCGCGGAGCCCGTCAGATGTTCCAGAACCTGGGCTTCTCGGTGGAGGCCCTGCTGGCCGACTGGGTCATCGACCCGAACGACGCCACGCACGACCTGATCCTCATGTCGTACGACGTGACGGGGCTGGAGGCAGGGGCGGGAGCCTAGCCGGCGCCCTACTCGCCGTCCTCGGCCTCGGTTCCGGAGCCACTCCGCGCCGCGATGCGCGCCGCGGTACCCGGGAACCAGAACCGGAACATCTCCTGCGGGTCGGCGTACTTCAGATTGGCGACCATGCGGTCGCGGACCTTCTCGAGCATCTCGTTCTGAACCCCGGCGACATCGGGAAGGCCGAGAAAGGCGCGCGCCTCTTCGGGAGTGCAGTCGATATCGAGCTTGATCTTCACGGGTTCTCCCTTGGTCTGACCTTCTCTTGAGCGCCGCTAGCATACGCCGCATGGGGGCCTCTCGCCGCGAGTCGTTCCGCCTTCTCCGCGTCGCAGCCGTCGGGGTCTGCGGTTTGACCGCTTTCTCGGGCGTCGCCCTCGCGCAGCCCACGGTGATCCAGGGTGCGCGCGTCTTCACGGGCGACGAAGTGCTCCCGACGGCCACCGTCGTGATCCGCGGCCGCACGGTCGAGTCGTTAACGCCAGGCATCGACATTCCAGCGGCCGCCGGCACCGAAGCAGAGGTGGTCGACGGCACCGGCATGACCCTGCTGCCGGGCCTGATCGACAGCCATACGCACAACTTCGGACCGGCGCTTGAGCAGGCGCTGAACTTCGGCGTCACGACCGTTCTGGACATGCTCACCGCCGAGGCCTTGGCAGCGCAGTGGAGACGGCAGCAGGCGGCGGGAGCGGTTCCGGACCGGGCCGACGTCTTCGCCGGCGGCCCCGTCACCGTCGCGCGAGGACACGGCACACAGTTCGGCGTCGCGCTGCCCACCCTGGACGATCCGGAGCAGACCGACACCTTCATCGCCGACCGGGTGGCGGCGGGCGCCGACTTCATCAAGGTGATCTACGAAGCCGGAACCGCCGGGCGACCGCTTCCCACCTTCGCAGCCACGACCCTGCCCCGGATCGTGGCCGCCGCACACCGGCACGATCTGCTGGCCGTCTTCCACATCAGCACGGCGGAAGCGGCTGGGGAGGTCATCGCCGCGGGCGCTGACGGCCTGGTCCACATGTACTTCGACGACGCGGGAGGCCCGGAGTTCATCGAAGCAGCCCGCGAGGCGGGGATCTTCGTCGTCCCCACGCTCGCCGTGCTCGAAACGATCGCCGCGACCGGCGGCGGCAGGGAGCTGGCCGCGGATCCGCTGATCGCTCCCTTCCTGACGCCCGAGCAGCGAGGCGGGCTGGGTCGGGACTTCGGCCGGGCGCCGGACCCCGAGTTGATGGCGAGCATCCTGGCCGACGTCGGCGCTCTGCACGCCGCCGGGGTGCCGATTCTGGCCGGGTCGGACGCACCGAATCCCGGAACGACCCATGGCGCGAGCATCCATCGGGAACTCGAGCTGCTGGTCCGCGCCGGCCTGACTCCGGTCGAGGCCCTGCGGGCCGCTACTGCCGGAGCCGTCGACGCATTCGACCTGGACGACCGCGGCCGGATCGCGGCCGGCCTCAAGGCCGACCTGATCCTGGTTCGCGGCGACGCCACTGCCGACGTGCGAGCCACTCGCGACATCGCGGCGATCTGGAAGGACGGAAGCCGCTTCGAGCGCCGGAGCGCCGAACCCACGACCGGTCGGCGCCGCCTTGAACCCTCGCTGCTCACCGACTTCGAGGACCTGGGCGGCGCTACCCTGCCCCCCAAATGGTCGCACTCGACCGATGCCTTTGCCGGTGGCAAGTCGACGGTGACCACCGGCGCGGCGCGCCGCGACGACGGCGGCAACGCCCTGCGGATCGAAGGCGAGATCAAGGAGGGTTTCGCCTTCCCGTGGTCCGGCATCATGATCCTGCTCGGTTCCCAGTTCAACGACCCGGTCGACGCCAGCGGTATCCGCGCCCTGGCCTTCGACGCCCGCGGCGAGGGCTCGGCCTACCAGGCGATGGCGTTCGCCGAGAGCCTGGGAATGCAGCCGGCCGCCGCTTCCTTCGAGGCCGGAGAGGAATGGGGCCGGATCGAGATCCCGCTGGCCTCGTTCAGCGGTCTTGACCCCTCGGGCGCCTGGGCGTTCTTCATCGGCGGACCTACCAGTCGCGGCGTCTTCTGGATCGAAATCGACAACGTCGAGCTGGTGGAGTAGGCACGGCCAGGTTCGGCGGGGCTACAATCGCCGAATGTCTGAGACGCCTTCCTCCGAGTCCGGTCCGGGCGGCCCCCTCAACGGCATCCTGGTCCTCGACTTCACGAGCTTCATCGCCGGTTCCTACGGCGCCATGCTGCTCGGCGACATGGGCGCCGATGTCCTGAAGATCGAATCGCCCGGCGGCGATAACGCCCGCCACTGGGGACCCTTCATCGAGGGTGAGAGCCGGATGTTCCAGGCCTGGAACCGGAACAAGCGCGGCATCGCCGTCAACCTGAAGACGGAGCAGGGCCGGCAGGTGGTCTACGACCTCACCCGGAACGCCGACGTGGCGATGGAGAACTTCCGTCCGGGCGTCGCGGCCAGGCTCGGTATCGACTACGACACGCTGAGCCGCCACAACCCGGGCCTGGTCTACGCCTCGTCCAGCGCCTTTGGCGGCAGCGGGCCGTACGCCCAGCGGCCCGGCTACGACCCGGTGCTCCAGTCGATGGCCGGCGCCGCCCACCTGCAGCAGTTGATGAACGGTATCGCCGCCATCTGCCCAGTGGCGGTCTCCGACTACATGGCCGCCGTGCTCACGGTCTGCTCGATCAACGCCGCCCTCCTCCACCGCGAGCGCACAGGCGTTGGCCAGCAGATCGAGACCTCGCTGCTGCAGGCGATCATGAGCGCCCAGGCGCAGTCCTACCTGCAGCCGCTCGAGGCCGAGATCACCGGACCACCCGGCATCTTCCCTTACCGGATGTTCGCTGCCGCCGACGGACCGATCTTCATCGCCGCCGGCACGGACAAGTTCTGGCGGTTGTTCTGCCAGGCGATCGGCCGCGACGACCTGGCCGACGACCCGCGCTACGAGACGAACCCCCAGCGGGTCAGCAACGCCGCCGCGTTGAGCGACGAGATCGATCCGATCGTGGCACGAAGGCCGGCACGCGAACTGGAAGCGGAGCTGGTCGCGGTCGGCGTTCCCTGCGCCGCCGTCCGCTCGGCCGAGGAGTTCTTCGACGATCCCCAGGTCGAGGCGATGGCGATGAGCCAGGTCGTCAGGCACCCGCAACTCGGCAACCTGCGCATGGCCGGCGTGCCCTGGCGCTTCTCGCAAACGCCCGGAACCATCCGAAGGCCCGCCCCGCGTCTCGGGGAGCACACGAGCGAAGTGCTCGCCGAGCTGGGCTACGGCGCGGAGCGGATTGCCGGTCTCGAAGCGTCCGGCGCGGTGCGGGCAGCGGACACAGCAGACGGGCTCTGATGCCGCAAGTTGTCCTGGTCGGCGCCGGGCACACTCACATCCAGGTCCTCCGCCACTGGATGATGCACCCGGACCCCGCGGTCGAAGCGACCCTCGTCGTCGACACCCCCATCGCCGTCTACTCCGGCATGGCGCCCGGACTGGTCGCCGGACAGTATGAACGGCATGAACTGGAGATCGACGCGGTGCCGCTGGCGCGGCGGGCAGGCGTCCGCGTGGTTCTCGCGCCCTGCACCGGCATCGAAGCGACGAACCGGCGCGTTCTGGTCGAGGGCCGCGAGCCACTCCCATTCGACGTCGCCTCCTTCGACGTCGGATCGACCGTCGCCGGCCTCGAGCTGCCCGGTGTCCGCGAGCACGCCGTCCCCACCCGGCCGATCAACCGGCTGGCGGCGGCGATCTCCGGCCGCATCGAAGCCGTGACCAGACTGCAGCCGAACGTGGTCGTCGTCGGCAGCGGCGCGGGGGGCATCGAACTCGCGTTCTGCATCGACGCCCGGCTGCGCGGTCTGGGCCTGGAACCTCGCATCACGATCGTCGAGGCGGGCAACCGGATCCTGCCCGGCTACCACCCGGCGCTCGCCCGACGAATCGGGGCGGCGGCACGCGAGCGCGACCTCCGGACTCTGGTCGACACGACCGTCGCGGCCGTCGACGAGGACTGCGTGCGGATCGAAGACGGCAGGAGGCTCGACTCCGACCTGACCTTCTGGGTGACCGGCGCCGCCGCGTTGCCGATCTTTCGGGGCTCCGACCTGCCCCTCTGCGATCGCGGCTTCGCCCGCACGCGGCCCACCCTGCAGGTGGAAGGCCACGACCACATTTTCGCCGTCGGCGACTGCGCGACCCTGATCGACCAGCCGAACCGTCCTCGTGCCGGCGTCTACGCGGTGCGCATGGGGCCTTACCTGATCGAGAACCTGGAACGCCTGAAGACGGGGCAGCGACTCCGCCGGTACCGACCGCAGGACGACTTCCTGGCTCTGCTCAACCTCGGGGACGGGCGCGCCGCCGGTGCCAAGTGGGGCGCCGCCTTCGAAGGTCGTTGGGTCATGCGACTCAAGGACCGGATCGACCGCCGCTTCATGGAGCGCTTCCAGGCCCTCGACCCGGAAGGCGCGGCGCTGCCCGCCTTCGGCGCCATGAGGGCGGGCCCCGATGCGCACGGGGCGAACGGCGAGCCCCAGTCGACACGGATGTTCTGCGGCGGTTGCGCGGCGAAAGTAGGACCCGACCGGCTGAGCAGGGCTCTGGCGCGGGCAGGTCTGGACGCTCGGCCGAAGGCAGAAGGCGACCAGATCATTCTGGACATTGGGACGCCGGACGACGCGGTGGCCTACCGGACGCCGGCCGGAGATCGCATCGTCGCTTCGCTGGACGCCTTTTCCGCCTTCACGGACGATCCCTGGCTCGTGGGCCGGGTAGCCGCCGTCAACGCCTGCTCCGATCTCCATGCCACCGGGGTGACGCCCCGGTTTGCCCAGGCCATTGTCACGCTGCCCCACGAGGCCGACGGCGAGACCGCCGAGGAACTCCTGATCCAGGTCCTGGCGGGTGCCCGTGCGGCACTCGACCCGGAAGGCGTCCTGCTCCTGGGCGGCCACACGAACACCGGGCCTGAACTGGTCGTCGGCTTCCACGTCGAGGGCGCGTCGGAAGACGGCCATGACCTGCTGCTCAAGAGCCGGGTCCGGCCTGGCGACGCCCTTGTCCTGACCAAGCCACTGGGCTCCGGCGTACTGCTCGCCGCCGACCGGATGGGGCTCTGTCCCGGTCGCTGGCTGCGGGCCTGCTTCGCCTCGATGCAGACGAGCAACCGGTGCGCGATGGAGGCTGCAAGGCGAGCCGGCGTGACCGCCGCGACCGACGTGAGCGGTTTCGGCCTGGCCGGTCACCTGGGCGAGATGGCGCAGGCGAGCGGCGTGAACCTCGAGGTCTATGTCGACGCCCTGCCTGCGCTTCCCGGCGCGCTCGAAGTGCTGGGCCGCGGCGAGCGCAGCACGAGCCACGATCAGAACACCCGGCTGCCGGTCGAGGTCGAGCGCCTGGCCGCCCCGGGACCACGGCTGGAGCTGGTCTTCGATCCCCAGACGGCCGGCGGACTGGTGGCGGCGGTCCCTCCGAAGCGCGCCGATAGTCTGGTCCGCGACCTCCAGAACAACGGCCTCCAGGCAGCCTCGATCATCGCCCGCGCTCGAGCGGCCCGTTCCAGGAACCCGGTGCTGATCCTGGCCTGACGGCGCAGAGTCGACGGGCTTCGCCCGACGTTTCCTGGCCGCCTTCGGCCGCACGGACCGCAAACAGGGCGTAAGTCGTGGTAGGCTGCCTTCCTCGTGAACGTTTCCGACCGTTCCTCCGACCGCCGGGAGAAGCCCCCTAAGACGCCCTCCGGAGCAGTGCGCGGCCGCGGCGCGGCCGCCAACCCCCGCAACCGCTTCGAACGAATCGAAATCGACTTCGAGCCGGGCGAGAGCGTGGCCGAACGCGGCGACGCGCCGCCGACCGAGTTGTTCCGTGACCAGTCGAAGACGATCCTGTCCCGCAACGACTCGCCGGACCTCGGCTTCGAGTACAGCCTGAACCCGTACCGCGGATGCGAGCACGGCTGCATCTACTGCTACGCCCGTCCCACACACGAGTACCTCGGCTTCTCCGCCGGGCTGGACTTCGAGAGCCGGATACTCGTCAAGGAACGTGCGCCGGAACTGCTGCGGAAGGCGCTTCTGAGCCCGCGCTGGAAGCCCCGGGTCATCGTGCTCTCCGGCGTCACCGACCCGTACCAGCCGATCGAACGGAAGCTCCGGATCACCAGGCGCTGTCTGGAAGTCCTCGCCGAGTTTCGCAACCCGGTGGCGATCATCACGAAGAACCACCTCGTCACCCGCGATCTCGACCTGCTCCTGGAACTCAACCGATTCGAGGCCTGCGGCGTCTACCTCTCGATCACCTCGGTCTCCGCCTCGCTGTCGGCGCGAATGGAACCACGCGCCTCGACGCCGCGGCGGCGGTTCGAGGCGCTGCGCGTGCTGAGCGCCGCCGGCATCCCCTGCGGCGTGATGGCGGCGCCGATCATCCCCGGTCTGAATGACGAGCAGATCCCCGCCATCCTGGAAGCCGCAGCCGAAGCCGGGGCGAGCCGGGCCGGCTACATTCTGGTGCGCCTGCCCCATGGCCTTCGGGAGCTCTTCTCCGACTGGCTTGCGACCCACTTTCCGGATCGCCGCGACCGGGTGCTGAACCGTCTGCGGGAAGCGCGCGACGGCGAGCTGAACGATCCGCGTTTCCACCACCGCATGAAGGGCGGCGGGGAGTACGCGGAACAGATCGGCAGACTGTTCGAGACGGTTCGCCGCCGCGTCGGGCTCGGCGGCGGTGGAAACGGGCGCACCGGCAGCCCGTCGACGGCGGCGTTCCGGCGCCGCACGGACCAGCGGAGTCTGTTCGACGAAGCGGCCGGCCCGGTGGCGCACCCCTGAAACCAAACCGGACCGGATGCGGGCTTGGGCCGGCGGCGACTCGCTGCTACAATCCGCGCTCCGCTGCAGGCGCCAGCCAGCCCCGGCCAGGCGACCAGGGGCCACGACGCCGGTCGAACCGACCTATCGGGACAAGAGATCGGCCCGGTGCCCGCGCGCGGATCGAACGGCGCAGAACCCCAGAACACTCGGCACAGGACATTCGGAGATACACGACGTGAAGTTCAACGGGCCCAAGGTCAAGCTCTCGCGCAAGCTGGGCATACCTCTGACGCCCAAGGCCGCGCGGTACATGGAAAAGAAGGGCCATCCCCCGGGGATGCATGGCCTCAAGCGGCGGCGGCGGCAGAGCAACTACGGGCGGCAGTTGCTCGAAAAGCAGCGGCTGCGCTACCAGTACAACGTCAGTGAGCGCCAGCTCCGCAACTACTACAAGCGGGCGACGCGAATGAGGGGCGTCACCGGCGACAATCTTGTCGGCCTGCTCGAGACCCGTCTCGACTCGGTCGTCCACCGGGCCTTCGCGCCCAGTGTGTTCGCCGCGCGCCAGTTCGTCGGCCACGGCCACATCCTGGTCAACGGCCGGCGTGTCAACATCCCGTCCTACGGGGTGAAGGAGGGCGACGTCGTCGAGGTGCGCGAGAAGAGCCGGAAACTCCGCTGCTTCAACGAACCGCGCGGCGTGACGGTCCCCACGTACGTGGAAACGGACGAGACCGGCTATCAGGCGACCCTGCGCAGCACACCGGTTCGGGATGAAGTCCCGATCGTCTGCGAAGTGCCGCTGGTGATCGAGTTCTACTCGCGCTGACGGCCGCGGAACGACGATCGATGCTCCACCTGCGCGCCCGCCGCTCGGGCCCTTTCATCTCCGGCCCGGTTATCGCCGCCTGGGCGCTGACCGGCGCCATCCTGCTCTCCGCCAGCGCCCCCGGGGCCGCCGCGGAGTTCAGCATCAGTGGCACGGTGACCTACGAAGGCGAACCGCTCAAGCGCTACCCGCTACGGATGGACGCCGACCCGAACTGCGCCGCGATGTACGACGGGAAACGCGTTCTCTCGCGCGACAGCCTGGTCGGCGACGACGGCGCGGTTGAGAACGTCTTCGTCTATCTCCGGGAGGCCCCCGAAGGCGCCTCCGGCGACAAGCCCGAAGAGGCCGTCCGGCTGGAACAGCGGGGCTGCCTCTACACGCCCAGGATCATCGGCGTTCGCGTGGAGCAGAACATCGAAATCGTCAACGACGATCCCACTCTCCACAACGTCCGCGCCCTGGCCAAGGCGAACCGCCCGTTCAACATCGGCCAGCCCGTGCGCGGCACGAGGACGAAGTTCTTCCGTGCGCCCGAGAAGCCGATTCAGGTGAAGTGTGATGTCCATCCCTGGATGTCCGCCTATGTCTTCGTCATGGAACACTCCTTCCATTCCACGACCGGCAGCGACGGCGAGTACCGGATCGACGCGCTTCCCGCCGGCTCCTACGAACTCGTGTTCTGGCACGAGAAGCTCGGCGAACAGACCGTTGAAGTCGAAGTCACCGCCGACGTCGAGGGCCTGAACCTCACCTTCGAAGGCGTCGAGTAGGTGAAGGCGCCCTTCCGCTCCGTAGGTTGATGCCCTACGGCGTCCGGAAGATCGGAGGCGTCGGTCCCGCAGTTGCCGCCAAACTGGCGAAGGCCGGAATCCGGACCACGGACGGTCTCCTCGCTGCCTGCCGCGACCGTCGCGAACGCCGGCTCCTTTCGGAACGAACCGGACTGCCCGAGCGCCAGATCCAGAGGTTCGTCAACCGGGCCGACCTCATGCGCATTCGCGGCGTCGGCGGGGACTTCGCGGAACTGCTCGTCGCCTCGGGCGTCCGCACCGTGCGCGAGTTGAGCCGACGCCGGCCTCTGAACCTCGCGCTCAAGGTGAGCGCCGTCAACGCGGAGAAGAAGCTGAGCCGCCGCGCGCCGTCGGCGTCGATGGTCGAACGCTGGATCGCGAAGGCGAAAGAGCTGAAGGAGGCGGCCCGCTGAGGCCGTGCACTCGGTGCCCGCTCAGCGACTTCTCGGCATCGGTTTCGTCGGCAGCGGCTTCATCACCCGCTTCCACATCCGTTCCTGGACCGCCGTCCGGGGCGCCGACGTCCGGGGCGTCTGGAGCCCGAACCGCGAGAGCGCCGAGTCCGCCGCGGCGCTAGCCACGAAACTCGACGTCGGGGACGCAAGGGCCTACGAGTCGATCGCGGCGATGGTCGCGGACGAGGCCATCGACGCAATCTGGATCTGCGGGCGCAACGACCGCCGGATCGCCAACATGGAGGAGATCGCCGGAGCCGTCGGCGGTGGACGAGGACGCCTGGTCGGGATCGCCTGCGAGAAGCCGCTCGCACGCACCGCCGGCGAAGCTCTGCGGATGGTCGAGCTCGCGAGCGAGATCGGCGTCCTCGACGGCTACCTCGAGAACCAGGTGTTCAGCCCCGCGGTCGTCAGAGGCCGCGAACTGGCGTGGGAGCGCGGCGCCCGGGCAGCGGGACGCCCCTTTCTGGCGCGTGCCGCCGAGGAACACTCCGGCCCGCACAACGCCTGGTTCTGGCAAGGCGAACTCCAGGGCGGCGGCGTGCTGAACGACATGATGTGCCACTCGGTCGAGGCCGCGCGCTTCCTGCTCACCGAACCCGGCAAGCCGCGCCACAGCCTGACCCCGAAGCGTGTCCACGCCCAGATCCACTGCCTGAAGTGGCAGCGTCCCGAGTACGCCCGCAAGCTGCGCGACCAGTTCGGAGACGCCGTCGACTACGCGCGGCGGCCGGCCGAGGACTTCGCCCGGGCGATGGTCGAGTACGAAGACGAGAGCGGCACGCCTCTGGTAGTCGAGGCGACGACCTCGTGGAGCTATGTGGGAGCCGGCCTGCGTCTGTCGATGGAGCTGCTGGGACCGGAGTACTCCATGCGGGCCAACAGCCTCGACACGGAACTCGAACTCTTCTTCAGCCGTGACCTCGAGCAGCACACCGGCGAGGACCTGGTCGAGAAGCAGAACGCCGAGATGGGCCTCATGCCGGTGCTCCCGAACGAGCCGGCTGCCTACGGTTACGACGCCGAGAACCGGCACATGGTGGAGAGCTTCCGGCGCGGCGAAAGGCCGCGGGAGACCTTCGAGGACGGCCTTGAGGTCACCCGCCTGCTGATGGCCGCCTACATGAGCGCCGAACTCGGCCGGGCCGTCGACTACCCGCCCGACGACCTCGACGAGTTCGTGCCCGCCGTCGCCCGCGGCGAGTGGAACCCAGCCTGACCGGCGCGGGCTAGCACGGCAAAGTCCAGAAGCCGGCGCTACGCGCCGGATGCCGGCGAGGGCGCCGGCGCACCCAGTTTCTGCCGCCCCGGCTACTCGTCGACTTCGTAGTAGTCGACGAAGCCGATCATCATCTCGTCCGTCGTCTCGCGTCCCCAGGAGACGTCCCGGGTTGGATCGGGGTTCAGCGGATTGGCGCCGCTGTTGTCGTAGGTCGCCGTGCAGCGAAGCCGGGTCCCGGCAGGAAGCAGCCTGGGCTCGACGAACCGGTAGGTCGTCTGCCAGTTGAAGTCGTAGCCGGTGACCAGGAGCAGAATCTCGGAACGTCCGTCCGGGTACTCCGCCCGGAACTCGAACGTGTCGCCCCGCAGGTGCATGTGCGGCCTGAGCGACAGCAGTCGGGTGGCGCGCGGGAAGTTCAGCTCGGCCTCGAACCTGACGTCCCGTTCGCCCGCCGGAATCCACAGGAAGGGCGTCGAGCAGAGCGCCGTGAGGGACTCGTGGCGGGGCGGCTCGGCGGCCAGGATCAGGCCGATCCGGCTCCGGTCCGTCTCTTCCCTTCCCGTCGGCGTGTAGTGCATCTGGAAGTCGAGCACGGCACCGGCCGGCAGCCGGCGGCCGACCCCCGGCGGCATGACGAGGGGCCCGATGCCCGGCGCGTAGCCGCCGAGATCTCCCGCCGTGCGCGGATCGTCGCCGGGGCTTTCGCGGACGGCGCCCGCACCGGGGAACGCCTGCACGATGACGTGATGGACCACGGCCGGGTTGCCGGGCCGCGTCTCCGCCGCCTGGATCCACACGTCCTCGGTCAGACCCGTTTCCACGCGGTAGCCGTGGTACGGAACGTCACCGGCCGCGGGCACCGTCACCTCTTCCGGCAGCTCAAAGACGAGGTCGGGAGTGCCGATACTCCAGTCGATTCCTCCGGGAGAGGCGGGCCGTTCCAGGGCCACCGCCTCCCGCGATGCCGACCCGGGCAACCTGCCGCCATCGATCCAGGCCAGCAGCTTCGCTCGCTCCGACGCCGGCAGACGCCGGTCATTCGCGAACTCGCCGTAGCGCGGGTCGGCCTGCCATGGAGGCATCGCCCCCGAGGCGACCGCCCGGCGGATCGAGGACGACCAGGCGCGCGCCTGTTCGAACGTCCGCAGCGCGAACGGCGCCGGGCCGCCCTCCGTGTGACAACCGGCGCAGCGACTCCGGAACACCTCCGCTACCGCGTCGAAGTCGACCGCGGCCGCCGGCTGGGCGAGCGCCGTCAGGCCGAACCAGAGCGCGGCCGCGCCAGACCCGGCCTTCAGGGTCCGCTCGCGCCGCCCGCCTGATTCGTGATCCGGTACAGCTTGCTGCGGGTACGGATGTAGAGACTGCCGTCGGCGATCGCCGGCGTCGACATGGCCATCTCGTCGAGCGAGTTCTTGCCGACGACCTTGAACTCGTCGCCGGCCTCGATCACGAACGTGTCGCCGTCCTCGCTGAGAACGAAGACCTTGCCGTTGTAGGCCCAGGGAGACGCCGTGAAGGCGCCCGAGCCGCGCTCGATCCTGGTCTTGGAGTAGACCACGGCGCCGGTCTTCGGATCGTGCGCGGAGAAGAAGCCCCGGTCGAGGAGGGTGTAGAAGCGGTCGCGGTAGATCAGCGGCGTCGGGTTGTAGGCGCCGGCCTGGGGCTGGTACCAGACGACCCAGCGGTTGCTCTGCTGGTCTTCCTCCAGCGTGATGTCGCCTTCGGCGCCCGGCCTGATCGCGTACACCGGGCGGACCGGGTCGCCAATGTAACCCGACGACACGTAGAGCAGGCCGTACTTCGAGAACGGCTGCGGAATCGCGATGGATGACATGCCGCCGAAATGCCACAGGAGGTTTCCCTGCTCGTCGTACGAGCGCACCTGGTCGGTGCCCGGCGTGATCACCTCCGTGCGGAGCTCGTTCTCCCACACGAAGGGGGTCGCCCAGTTGCTCCCCTCCTCGCGGGCGTCGCGCCACAGCTCCTCGCCGGTCGCCGCGTCGAGGGCCATCAGGAAGGACTGGTCCTCGTTGTCGTTCACGACGTAGAGCCGCCCGTTGTGTACGACCGGCGACGCCGCCGTACCCCAGCCGAAGCGCGTCCGCACCACCTCGAAGCGCTGCTCCCAGAGCGGCTCGCCGTCCAGCGTGAAGGCAAAGACGCCGACGTTGCCGAAGTAGGCGTAGATCCGCTCGCCGTCCGTGACGGGAGTCTCCGAGGCGTAGGTGTTCTTCAGGTGGCGCGGGAAGTCCGGCGCCCCGACCAGTACCTCACGCTCCCAGCACTTCTCGCCGGTCTCCACCTCCAAGCAGTAGACCGACCAGTGGTGCTGGTCGGCGGACGGCTGCATCCGGTTTCCACCGAGGTAGAGCCCCTTCTTCGGCTCCTCGACCTCGCCCTCGCTCCACACCGTGGTCAGGTAGACGCGATCGCCCTGCACGATGGGCGAGGACCACCCCAGGCCCGGCACATCGACGACCCAGGCCACGTTCTCCGTCGTGCTCCAGGTCTCCGGCAGGCGCGGGTCGTCGTCAGCGACGCTCATCGCATCCGGGCCTCGGAAAGCCGGCCAGTTCTCCGTGGCCGGCGGCGCGGCGAGTGCGGTACCCGCGAGTAGAAGGACGGCCGTGGCCGCGGTGAACACGAGTCGAGGTGTGCGCATCCGGAATCTCCCGGTGGGGGTCATTCTGACTAGGAAACTGCCTGCGAAAACGTGCGCGAGCTTAGCACCCGCGAAGCCGGAGCTGCCTCTCGCCCACCCGCCGTTCCAGGTCGAGCAGGGCCTGCTTCGTCGGCAGGCCGCCGCCGAAACCGGTCAGCCGGCCGTCGCTGCCGATCACGCGGTGGCAGGGCACGACGACCGGCAGCGGGTTGCGGCCATTCGCGGCGCCAACGGCCCTCGAGGCCGACGGCTTGCCGATCCGCGCCGCGAGTTCCCCGTAGGAGATCGTTTCGCCGAACGGGATGCGCCGCAGTTCGGTCCAGACCCGGCACTGGAACGGCGTGCCTTGCGGAGAAAGCGGCAGGTCGAAGTCCTGCCGCGCGCCCGCGAAGTACTCCTCGATCTGCCTCTTGGCCTCCGCCAGCGCCGCGGGCAGTCTGTCGGCGGAAGGCGTCCAGGCCGGATCCGGTGGTTCCACTGCCCGGTTCGGCAACTCGATGCGGTTGATCGCGGCCTCGTCGCCCACCAGCCGGAGGGCTCCGATCGGTGTGTCGAAGGCGTGGTAGATCGTGGTCATCGGTCGGGGTCCGTTCGGGTTCAGCCTACCCGCCACCGCCCCCGCGCCACAACAGGATCGCGGCATACGCGCGCACCGGACGCCAGGCGTCCGCCATCGCCTCCAGCTCGGCCGCGCTGGGCGGCCGGTCAGGGTCGATCGCCTTCCGCAACCCCAGGTCGCTGGCGGGAAACGCATCGCAGTCGCCCAATGCCCGCATCGCGATGTAGTCAACCGTCCAGGGGCCGATGCCCTTGATATCGAGCAGTCGGCGGCGGACCTCCCGCGGGTCGGCGTCCAGCCTCAACGCGCCAGTCGCGACCTCCGACGCCAGGTGTCCAAGTGCCCGGGCGCGGGACGTGGGCAAACCGATCGTGCGAAGGTCGAGGGACGCGACCTGATCCGGGCCCGGGAACGTCCGCTCGAGGCCGGGCTCTGTCAGCCCCGAGGGAAGTTCCCGGCCCGCGGCCGCGACCAGACGGCCCGCCAGTGTGCGAGCGCCGGCCACCGAGATCTGCTGACCCAGCACGGCCCGGACCGCGGTCTCGAAGCGGCACCAGGCGCCCGGAATCCGCACGCCTGCCGAGCTCTGGCCGCCCGAGGCCAGGTCGGGGTGGTCGCTCAGGCCCGAACGAATGGCGTCCGGGTTCGCGTCGAGGTCGAACAGTCGCCGCACTCGCCGTTCGACCTCTTCCTCGCGGCATGATTCGAGCCCTCCACCCGCAGTGGCATGTACTTCCGCACACATGCGGGAGCCGCCGAAGTCGACCCGCAGGACGCCGGGGCATGGACCGCTTTCCGGCGCATCCGGCGACAGTCGTGCGAGGTCGATCGTCCGGCAGTAGAGCAGGCGCTCCGTGTCGACGACCTCGACGCCGGGCAACGCGCGGGCCGCGAAGAACTCGAGCAGGCCCCGGACGTCGAACGGCCGCCGGCAGGGCGCTTCGAGCGAGCAGACGACGTGCGGCATCCGGAGCAGGAGCATAGTCGTCCGACGCGCTTGAGCCGCGATAGCCTCGCCGCCGCTCACACCTCAACCAACCGGAAACCGACCATGACCAAACTCCCCGCCGACGGCCTCGCAATCCGCTCCACGATCCGCGCCGATGACACTGGCGGAGGCACCGTCGAACTGGCGCTGGTCAGGGTCCCGGTGCCGGAACCCGGCGCCGACCAGGTCGTCATCCGGGTCGAGGCGTCGCCGATCAACCCGTCCGACCTGGGCGTGCTGTTCGGGCCGGCCGATGTCTCCTCCGTTCGCGCTTCGGACGGCGAGCACGGTCCGGTAGCCGTGGCCGACATTCCCAAGGGGCTCGCGCGGCTGGTCGCCGGTCGCCTCGGTCAAGCGATACCGACCGGCAACGAGGGCGCCGGCGTGGTCGTCGCCGCCGGTTCGTCGCCGGCCGCCCAGGCCCTGATCGGCCGCACGGTCGCCGTCCTCGGCGGCTCGATGTACGCGGAGTACCGGCTGGCCGAGGCCCGGCAGTGCCTGGCGCTGCACGAAGGCACGACGCCCGCGGAAGGCGCCTCCTGCTTCGTCAATCCCCTGACCGCCCTGGGCATGGTCGAGACGATGCGGCTCGAGGGCCACACGGCCCTGGTCCACACGGCCGCCGCCTCCAACCTCGGCCAAATGCTCCAGAAGATCTGCACCAAGGACGGCGTACCGCTGGTCAACGTCGTCCGCCGGCCGGAACACGAGGAACTCCTGCGCGGCATCGGCGCTACCCACGTCGTCAACCTGAGTACCGAGACCTTCATGGCCGACCTCGTCGCCGCGATCACCGACACCGGCGCGACGCTCGGCTTCGACGCCACTGGCGGCGGCAAGCTGGCCGGCCAGATCCTGACCGCGATGGAGGCGGCACTCTCCGCCAGCGCCCCCGAGTACAGCCGCTACGGCTCGGCGACCCTCAAGCAGGTCTACATCTACGGCGGGCTCGACCGCAGCCAGACCGTCCTGACCCGCAACTTCGGCATGGCCTGGGGCCTGGGCGGCTGGCTGTTGCCTCACTTCCTGCGCCGCGTCGGTTACGAGGCCTCGGAACGCCTCCGGCAGCGAGTCGCCGCGGAGATCAGGACGACCTTCGCGTCGAGCTACGCCAGGACGGTCACCCTGCGCCAAGCCCTCGACCCGGCGTCCATCGCGGTCTACGCCAAGCAGGCGACCGGAGAGAAGTTCCTCGTGACGCCGCACGGGTAGCGCCGCAAGACGGTCGCCGCTTCGCGGCGCGTCTCCTGGCCGCCTCCGGCGGCAGCCGGCGAGGACGCCGGCGCACCCAGTGTGAGAGTCGACGTGTCTGCGTTCTACACCCGCCGATAGGCGAGATCCCCCTCCATGTAGGTGAGATAGAAGCGGGCCGGCTCGATCTCCCCGTTCGGGTTGCGGAACCAGAGTGGACGCCGGTAGAAGACCTCGCCTCCCAGCGACTCCGTGGCCCGCAACAGGCCCTCTTCCGTGGTCAGGACGGTCGCCTCGGCGCAGCCCTCCCGGCCCAGCCGGTCGAGGATGGCGAGTAGCGCCAGATCCGCATCCTCTTCCAGGCATGGCATGTGGACGATCCGACCGGTGGGCGGATCGTTCGCCCGGTTGACGTAGAGCAGGACCGGACCGAGCGGCTCTCCCGACCGTTCCAGGGTGAACAGCAGCCCGTCGTGCTCCGGACAGGCTGCCAGCCATGCCAGGTGGTCCGGCTCCGCGAGATTGACCAGCGTGTCTCGAGGAGCCGCAGGACCGGCAGCGGCGGGATCGAAGTCGGCCAGCATCAGGCCGGTCTGCCTGGCCGCGGCGACACCTGCCGCCGCGGTGCTCAGACGCACTTCGAGCGCCTCACCGACCTCGTGAAAGCCGCGCATGACCAGCATGGCCTTGGTTGCGGCGGTGCCGCCGAGCACGACCTCGAAGTCCGTGTCGGGCGTGCGGCCGGCAAGGGGGACGCCGGCTCTGCCCCTCGCAGCGTGTTCAACCATCCACAGCATCCGGTGAGCACCCGTCACCGTTCCGCCATGGACCCGGTAGCGGCAGTGCAACGAAGCCACGTGGCCGACGATTCGGCCATGCCGTTCGGCGACGGAAGACTCGACCTCCGGCCCCGGACCGGGATGGAAGAGAAGCCAGCGCAGAACCTCCGGCTCGCGCCGGACACCGTAGACGACCTCGGTCAATTCGGAGAGACGAGGGAGTTCGCTCTCGGCAGTCGGGCGCAGAAGGACGTCCCGAACCGTACGCACCCGATCCATCGGCCCGAAGGCTACTTCGATCCGCCGCGCCCTGCCCGAAACGCCTCGTCCCGCTCCGCCCGCAGGCGCAGCCCCTCCCGGAAGCGCTCGATGTTCGCCTCGGCGCGTCGCCTGAGCCGGTGGTACTTGAATTCGGCCTCGAGCAACAGCAGCTCGTCCCAGCCGAGACCCTCCTCCGTCCAGTGGTACTCGTGGGTGAGGAGCTGGATCTGGTCGTACCGGTCGAGCAGCGACGTCACCACGCCCTCGCGCCAGACCTGGGTGCTATCGGAGAGGTACTTGATCCGCTCGAAGTAGAACGGGTCGTAGGCGTCGACGACGCCGGGAATCCGTAGCGTCCGGCCCGAGCGCATCGGCATGTGGGGGCTGGCGGCCCGGATGCGCGTGTCGAAGAAGCCCTCGATCAGATCGATCGCCCGGCTGGCCAGCACCACCGGGTCGCCGCCCGAACGCTCCAGCAGTCCCAGGTCGTAGTGGAAGCCGAGGTCGTGCCCGAGGTCGAGAACCTCTTCGACCGCCCCGGCGCCGTCGGCCTCGAACAGGTTGTAGTCGGAACCGATCTGGACGAAGAAGGTCGAGCGAACGCCGGCGTCGCGGTCGGCCCGCGCCATCGTCAGCGCGGCGTCGAGACTGAACTCGACGTCGTGCCGCATCAGGACGAAGCGCTCCACTTCGAGCAGCGCCTCACCCAGGGGCGCCGCCTCACCGAACGAGAAGGTCCGGTGAGTCGAGGTGATCCGGGCCAGGATCTCCCGGTAGTGAGCGAGGGTGAAGTCGAGGTCCGGATCGGCCGGACGTGCCGCTCGCGATCTGCTCATGCCGGCCGCCACGAGACTTCATCCCACGCGTCGGCTGCCAGGTCGCCGAGCGGACGCTCGGCGCCCCCGTCGATCCAGTCGACCAGATGGCGGGTCACGTCCGGATAGTTCATGGGCGCCGGCTCCGGACTATCGATCCAGGACTGGATCCGCTCCACCGTCAGGCGGTCGACGACGGTGCCGAGACCCAGAGCCTTGAGCGCCCGGCCATTGAGGAACTGCTCCGGATGGCGGCGAATGGGTTGCACCAGCAGACGGCGGCCCAGGTGCAGCGCCTCACTGGCGAGCGAGAAACCCGCATTCGTGATCACTCCCGCGCAGTCGACCAGATCGGCGACGAAGGCCTTGCGGTCGTAGGGGCGAATCGAGACGTTGCCGCGCTCGACCGGCTCGGGCACAGGCCGGTAGGCGACGAACCGCCGCTGCGGCAATCGCCCCAGAAGATCCACGATGCTCTCTTCGCTCTCCGCGGGCAGGTAGACGAGGAACCGCCGGCCATCGCCACGCGCGGAACCGTCCGCGGCCGCCGCGACGAGGTCAGGACTGATCGTCGGCGGCAGATTCGTGCCGCCGAATCGATGCCAGTGCAGACCCACGGCGGTCCGAACCGGCGTGTAGACCGGAGCGAACAGGCGCAGCATCCAGCGGGCCGGCCCGGTCCGCCCGGGCAGTCGCAGACGCCGGTGGAATGCGTAAAGGTGACCGACGCCGATGCTGGGCCGGCGGCAGCGGCGAGCGATCCAGGCGGAAACCGGCTCGTAGTCCGTCAGCACGAGATCGAAGCCTGACGCATCGAAGCTGCCTACGTCGCGCAGAAAGCGAACCACGCGCAACTGCCGCATGGTCTGGAACAGCCGCACTCGCCCGCCGGCGGCCTGGCCGGTGAACCCCTCGAGCAGCGTGTGGCTGGCCCGGATCTCAGGGTCGGCGAACGCGGCCGAAGACCGACCGGTCAGCAGGCAGTGGACATCGTGGCCCCGGCTCCGGAGGCCGGCCACCATCGCCGCCGAGCGCACCAGGTGACCGTGACCCGTGCCCTGAACTCCGTAGAGAATCCTCATGCCGGAGCCGCGGACGGTCTTGATCCGGACCAGAGCACGCGAACGGAAGGTAGCACCCGCCCAGTCGAAGCCGCAACAGCCAGCCTCCCGCGCTCTCGCTGGTAGAATCGACTGCCTCACGGAATCTTCCCGGTTCGCACCCGAGAACGCGGTCTGATCCCCGCACAGTGCAACAGGGGGTGACATCACGCGCGTTCTCATAGCAGGCATCGACGGCTACCTCGGCTGGCCGTTGGCGCAGTATCTGACTGCCCGCGGTCACGAGGTTTCCGGCATCGATGCCGGCTTCCGCCGCGAGTGGGTCGCCGAGATGGGCGGCCGGTCGGCTCTCCCGGTCGCGTCCGTCGAGGCCCGGCTCGACGCTTTCGAGGCCGCCTACGGCCGGCGTCCGCACCTGGTTCAGGGCGACCTGACCGACAGGAACGTCGTCTATCGGCTGTTCGAAGACGTCCGGCCCGAGGTGATCGTCCACCTGGGCGAATGCCCTTCGGCGCCCTACTCCATGATGGACGCGGATCACGCGATCTGGGTGCAGCGCAACAACATCGAGGGCACGATGAACGTGCTCTACGCGATGCGCGATCAGGCGCCCGAGGCGCACCTGGTCAAGCTCGGCACGATGGGCGAGTACGGCACGCCGAACCTGGACATCCCCGAGGGCTTCTTCGAGGTCGAGTACCGCGGCCGCCGGGACCGCCTGCCCTTCCCGCGGCAAGCCGGCTCCTGGTACCACTGGAGCAAGGTCCACGACAGCAACAACGTGATGTTCGCCTGCCGCATCTTCGGACTCAGGGCCACCGATGTGATGCAGGGCGTTGTCTACGGCACCCGCTTCTTCGGCAGCGCCTCCGACCACCCGGCCGATCCCGCGCTCCATACCCGGCTTGACTTCGACCAGGCCTTCGGCACGGCCCTCAACCGCTTCTGCTGCCAGTCCGTGATCGGCGAGCCGCTGACCCTGTTCGGACTCGGCAACCAGCGCCGCGGCTTCCTGCCGATCTGCGACTCGATGCAGTGCCTGACGTTGGCCGTCGACAACCCGCCCGAAGCTGGCGACTACCGGGTCTTCAATCAGTTCGAGGAGACCTACACGATCTCGGAGCTCGCCGCGAAGGTCGCTGCCGTTGCCTCCGACATGGGTCTCGAACCGCGAATCCGGCGGATCGAGAACCCGCGCAAGGAGCTCGAAGAGCACCACTACAACCCGGACCACGACCACCTGCCGGCCCTGGGCTACCAGCCGACCCGGGACATGGACTCGGAACTCCGGGCGATGCTCGAGGACCTCCTGCCGCACCACGACCGGATCGCGGCCAAACGCGACGTGCTGCTCCCCGACATCCGTTGGGACGGCAGCCGGCGGAGGTCCGCCTTTCTGGACAAGTCAACCAGCCTCGACGCCGGCAACGGCGCCGGGAGCGGATCAGCGACCGAGACGCCGGACCACGACCAGCCGGGCAAGGTCGAACCGATGATCGATCCGGTACTCGCAGGGACTCGGTAGCCCGCTCGGCCCGCAGACGCCGGCGTTGACGCCCGTCACGTTCGGAGCCTCGTCGACCGCCTCGCCGAAGTCCATCCGCATCGCTTCGAACCGGAGCATCCAGACATCGCCGAGCGGCATCTCCAAACCGGCGCCGGCGACCCAGCCGACCCGCGTCGATCGGCCGGCGAAGGAATCGTCCCGATCCACGGCCATGCGCCCGTCCGGGCCCAGGTCGAGGTCCGTGAACGAAGCGGAGATCCCGGCCACCGCCACACCGCCACTGAGGAAGGCGGCCGCGCGTCCGAGGGACCGCCGCGCCCCGACCCGCGCCGTCGCCGCCCACCGCAACTCCGAGGCCGCCGTTTCGTCCAGCCCCACTGGATCCACCTGGCGGGCCGCCCCCGGCAAGCCGCCGACGAAGCCGTCCAGCTCGACGCGGATCGCCGTGCGTCGCGGCACGAACTCCCAACCCGCGACCACGCCGACCGGGTATGCGGCGTCGTCGTAGTCGAAGGTCCGGCCCGGGCGGCTGTCCGCCGCCGTGAAACCGTCCTCGTCGAGGAGCCGGACGTCCAGAGCACCCCAGCCGGCGAACACACCGACATAGGCGCCCGACCCGCCGCCCGCCCCGCCGCGATCCTGGGCCGTCGCGGAGCCCGCGCCGGCGACAGCCAGGAAGAACGCCAGAGCCGCAGCGACCGCCAGCGACGCGCGGCCGCCCGACGCCGTACCGTTTCTCATCGTCAGTCGACGAGTCGAATACGGGTGCCGCAGATGTGGATCACGCCGTCGGCGCCGAGGCAGCCCCGCTCGCTCGCGGCGGAACGGGCGCGGTCCGCGTCGACCGCGCGCAGATCGATGCCGCCGAGCCCCTCGGGCCGGCCGTCGGTCGGCAGCACGAAGCGCAAGTCGGCGTTCTCGAAGGGAATCGTCGGCACGCCGTCGACATCGCGCAGCGGGATCTCCGCGATCTCGCTCCAGCGGGCCGCGAGCCGGTCCGGGTCCGGGGTCTGAATCTCCCCCGCCACGATCGCGTCGACGACGTCGGTCCGGCGACAGCGCTGCCAGTTCTCCCCCGCCGGTTCCCACGGCCCGTCCGGTTCCAGTCCGTTCGTCTGGCAGTCGATCTCGAAGAACGTCCCGCCGGTGTCCTTGGGATGGAGCTGCATGTTCTGGAAGCCGTGGCGCTCGAACTCGTTGACCAGGCGAATCCCCAACTCCGCGACCCGGCGCCGGCGAGGGGCGTGATTGTCGCACTGGGTGATGAACATGTAGCCGCCGTCGCCGCCGCGCTTCTCCAGGTAGCGTCCGCCCGCGGTGTTTTCCTCGATCGGGGCCACGATCTCGAGCAACTGGTTGCCGATCGGCAACAGGGCGTTCTCGAGCCCGAACCGAACGATGCCGGGATCGTTGAAGCAGACCTCAATGTCGAACACGGCCTCCAGGTCGTCGACGACCGGGGCGAGTTTCTCGGCTACCAGACAGATCTGCCGCAGGCGCAACCACATGACGAATCTCCTTCAGGTGCTTCGGAACGCCGGATCATGGCACGAATGCGCCAGACCCTGGCCCGGTCGTTCCGCAGCTACGTCTACGGCCAGGAACCCCGCCCCTCCAGCATGAAGGTCAGGTGCGGGTGGTACAGAGCCGGTTCCAGCAGGAAGGAGTCGTGCCCCTTGGCGGAGTGGACGATGATCCTCATGCAACTCACGCCGGCCTCCTCCAGCGTCGCCATCAGGTCGCCCTGCTCCTCGGGGTAGTAGCAGACGTCGGAGTTGATCGAGAAGATGAGGAAGCGCTGGTCCCGGCAGCGCTCGAAGGCTTCCCGGAGCGAGCCGACACCGGCGGCCGCGGCCAGATCGAACTGGCTCCAGGCATCGAGAATCCGCAGGTAGGAGTTGGCGTCGAACCGGGCCGCGAACTTCCGGCCCTGGTACCGCATGTAGGACTCGATCGGGTGGTTCACTCCGTACCACGGCACGCCCGACGCCTCGGCAACCGTGTTCCGCGCCCGGCGCCGCAAGGTGCGCAGCGACACGAACGTCTTGTGGTTGATCTGGCGCGCGATCTTCATCCCCTCGAGTTCCGTGCCCGGCGGGTAGTCGCCGTCGTCGAACCGCGGATCGTTGGCGATCGCCTGGATCTGCTCGAAGTTGTGGATCCGCTGGAGCGGCGTCACCTCCATGCCGGCGGCGACCACGACGACGTTGCGTACCCGTTCCGGGAACATGACCGCGAGGTCGAGAACCGCCATGCCGCCGGTCGAGGGTCCGATCCCCGCATGCAGCACGTCGATTCCCAGCCGGTCGACCAGACGCATCGCCGCCCGCACCGAGTCCGAAAAGCGCACCCGGGGGAAGGATGGGCCCCAGCGCTCGCCCGTGGCCGGATCGATCGACAGCGGGCCGGTCGATCCGTAGCAGCCGCCGATGTAGTTGACGCAGATGACGCAGAAGTGGTCCGTGTCGATCGCCCGCCCCGGTCCGATGAACTCGTGCCACCAGCCGACCACCATCTCGTCGGTCCAGGCGTTGCCGAGGCCCGGCACGCCGTGGTTCGTACCCGCCGCGTGGTGGCTGCCGGTCAGGGCGTGGAACAGGAGAACGACGTTGTCGCGCTCGGCGTTCAGTTCGCCGTACTGCTCCCAGGCCAGGGTGAACCCGGACAGCGCGTCGCCGCAGCGGAGTTCGAGCGGTTCGTCGAAGTGCTCGAACCGGGTCTCGACGACGCCGATGCCGCCGCTGGCGTCCGTCCGTTGCAGGTTGCGAACCGTCTCCATGCGCCGACACTAACCCACCGGACGGCGCGCGTAAGAGGCGACCAGCCAGACGGTTACGGCGGCGACGCCAGACCGCGAGGCACCAGCGCCCAGTAGCGACCCCGGTGCGCCATGCGGCCGGCAATCGACTTCGCGCGTTCGCCCGAGCCCCAGTACACGTCGCCGCGCACCGAGCCACGGATCGCGCCGCCCGTGTCCTGGGCCACGAGCAGCCACTGCCGGCGCTCGTCCGGCGCCTCGGGCGAGGCGGCCGGGATCATCGCGTCGAGCCAGACTGGAACGCCGAGCGGGACGTGCTGGCGGTCGACCGCCAGCGAGCGCTCCGTCGTCAGAGCGACGCCCTGCGCCCCTACCGGTCCCTCGCCGCGGATCTCGCGAAAGAAGACGTAGGACGGGTTCGTCGCCATGACCTCGCGGGCGCGGTTCGGGTTCGCCCGCAGCCAGGCGTCGATCGACTGAAGCGAGACCTCGGCGAGTTCCATCGCGCCCAGGTCGACCAGAGTGCGGCCGATCGCGTGATAGGGGTGACCGTTCTGGGCGGCGTAGCCGACGCGCACCACGGTTTCGTCATCGAGTTCGATCCGGCCCGAACCCTGGATGTGGAGAAAGAACGCGTCGATCGCGTCGTCGACCCAGACGAGTTCCAGGCCCCGGCCCGTCAGCGAACCCGTGGCGATGGCCTGGCGGTCGTCGTAGACGTCGAGGCTTCCGCCGCGCACGCGGCCGGCCACGCGGCGGCCGCGCAAATCGTCGCGAAAGCGGCCGAGGTCGACCATGACGAGATCGGAGGGGTGGGTGTAGAGCGGCACGTTGTAGCGATCGCTGCGTCGCCGGCTGCCGTAGAGATGCGGTTCGAAGTAGCCCGTGAAGAGGCCGATCCGCTGAAGCCAGCCGGAGGCATTCCCGGGCCGGTCGCCGACGTCGCCCGCGTCCGCTCGGGACACGGCCACCGCCACGAGTTCGCGTTCGACGATCGCGCGCACACCGCCCCCGCCGGCCGGCGCCAGACTTTCCAGGGCGCCACAGAAGGGCCGCCAGTCGGCAGGCGTGCCGCCCAGCTCCACCGGCTTCAACGGTCGGTCGGCGGGCTGCGCCAGCAGTCGATCGCAACTCCTGAGCAGGGCCGGCAGGGCCTCCGACACGTCGTCACCGGTCCAGCCCGGCAGCGAAGCGACCTCGACCGGCGGACCGTAGACGGCCATCGCCACAGCCTCGGGCGGCGCCGACGCCGTCCGTCCCGACAACCAGCCGGCCACCCGGTCGGGGCCCACTGCGAGAATGGTGGCGACCAAGGCCCAGCCGAGAGCAAGAAGCCCGGCGACGCGAAGAGCCCGCTCGCGGGGAGGAAGATCCCGTACCAGCCATCCCATATGCCGCGACGCTAGCAGCGCTGCTGTGGGCGGTGCCCGTCCGGCGGCTGTCCTGGTCCAGGGCGACCTGCGGCGAACGCTCCGGGCCGCTACGCTTCTCCGCGATGACCGAACGCCCGCTGCGATGGCTGTTCTTCTACGACTGCATCTACCCGGAGTCGGTCGGAGGTGTCGAACACCGCAACTACGAACTCGCCCGGGAACTGGGCCGACTCGGACACGAGGTCGTTCTGTCGGGCTGGGCGAAGGGTCCCGGCGCACCCCACTTGAACGTCCGCGTCGAACCGGTAGCGAAGGCGAGCCGCCGCTATCTCGCCCGCGGCCGGCGATCGGGCATCGAAGCACTGACGCTCGCCTCCCAGGTGCGCCGCATTCCGCTGGACGGCATCGACATCGTCGAGACCGCGAACATCCCCTACCTGCACCTGCCCCTGCTCGCCCGGCGCTGCCGGAAGCGGCGCATTCCGCTGCTCGTCACCTGGCACGAGCACTGGGGCCGCTACTGGCGGAAGCACCGGCCTCCAGGGCGGTTCAGCCCGGGAATGTGGCGCTTCTACGCCCTCTGTGAACACTGGTCAGCGCGCTTCGGCACCCGGGCGGTCGCCGTCAGCCGCCTCACCGCGGACCGTGTCTCCAGGGTCCGCGGCGAAACCGTCGACGTGATTCCGAACGGCATTCCGTTCGAGCGAATCCGCGGCCTGGCCGCGGAATCGGACGCCAACGCTCCGCCACTGGTCTACGCCGGCCGGCTGATCCCGGAGAAACGGATCGACCTGCTGCTCGACGCCACGGCCAGACTGGCGGCCACTGACACGGGCCACAGGCACGCCACCGAACGCGGGGCCCTGCTCCGGATCATCGGCAGCGGCCCGGCGGAGGACGACATCCGCGCGCAGATCGAGCGGGAAAACCTCTCCGGCGTCGTCGACTTCGCCGGTCGGTTGCCCGAGAACGAGGACGTCTGGCGCGCCGTGGCGGACGCCGCGCTCGCGGTGCAACCGTCGGCCAGAGAGGGGTTCGGACTGTTCCCGCTGGAAGCGATGGCCGCCGGCGTGCCCGTGGTCCACTGCCGGTCGCCAAACAGCGCGGTGTCGGAACTCGTCCGCGACGGCCGGGAAGGATGGGCCGCCGACCCACACGCGGGCGAGTTGGCCGGCCTGCTCGAACGGCTGCTCGACGCACCCGCGGCGGTAGCCGCCGCCTCGCGCGCGGCCGTGGAGCGCGCGGCCGGCTACGACTGGCGTCAAGTGGCCGCCCGAGTCATCGAGGCCGGGAATGACCTCGTGAGACGGGAGAGAAGCTGAGCGGCAACCGGACACGCGAACTCCTGTAGTGTCTCCGCCGTTGTGGGGACGGTGCTGCAGGTCGAGGTGTCGCCGGGCGAGCTGATCGACAAGATAACGATCCTGGAGATCAAGGCCGAGAGAATCGTGGACCCGGGCAAGCTGGCTAACGTCCACCGGGAACTGCGGAGCCTGACCGCGACCCGCGAGGAAGCGCTGGAACCCTTGCCGGAACTCGACGAGTTCACAACGGAGCTTCGCCGGATCAACGAGCGTCTCTGGGAGATCGAGGACGACATCCGCGACTGCGAGCGGAACGGCGACTTCGGCGAGCGCTTCATCGAACTCGCGCGAGCGGTCTATCGCACGAACGACCGGCGCGCGGCGGCCAAACGGAGCATCAACGAGCTGCTGGGCTCCGAACTCGTCGAAGAGAAGGATTACGCCGAGTACTGATCGGCCAGTCCCGGGATTGGGCCTCCTACCAGGTGCCCTCGTTCGGCATCGAGACCCACGGCTCCTCGACCGGCAGGGAGCCGCCCGCCTGCAGGAGTTCGATCGAGATCCCGTCCGGCGAGCGGATGAACGCCATGCGGCCGTCCCGCGGCGGCCGGTTGATCGTCACCCCCTGCTCCTGCAGCGAGCGGCAGGTGCCATAGATGTCATCGACTTCGAAGGCGAGATGCCCGAAGTTGCGACCCCCGGTGTAGTCCTCCGGATCCCAGTTGTACGTCAGCTCGAGCAACGGCGCGGTCCGCTCGCGCGCGAGTTCAACGTCCGAGGGAGCGGCCAGGAAGACGAGCGTGAACCGTCCCTGCTCACTGTCGAACCGGCGCAGTTCGACCATTCCCAGCTTGCCGCAGTAGAAGTCGAGCGCCTCCTCCAGGCTGGTGACCCGGACCATCGTGTGCAGGTACTTCATCGTTCGTCCTCCCCCTTCCCGGCCGATCGCGCAGCCGCCGCCGAATCGATCCGGTAGCTTACGCCTCAATGCGCATCAGGGAGGTAGTGCATCGGGTGATCGACTCACCGATCACACAGGTCGGAAGGTGGAAGAACAGTGCTTCCCGGGAGCTACCCCTCATCGACGTCTCCCAGGCGGCGCCGACCTATCCGCCCGCCCAGGAGTTGCGCGACCACATCGCCTCCCAGGCACAGCGTCCGGCCACCGCGACCTACACCGACCAGCAGGGAGTCGCGGAGCTGCGCGTCGCGTTGGCCCGTGCTCTGACCGCGGACTACGACGCTCCGGTCGCCGTCGAACACGTGGCCGTCACCGCCGGCTGCAACCAGGCTTTCTGCCTGGCAATGATGGCACTGACCGAACCAGGCGACGAGGTCCTGCTGCCCCTGCCCTCCTACTTCAACCACGACATGTGGCTGCGTTCCCAGGATGTCGAGCCGGTTTACCTCGAGCCCGGTCCGGACATGCTCCCCGACGCGCAAGAGGCGGCGGCGTTCATCACCGACAGAACACGCGCGATCGTCCTGGTGACACCGAACAACCCGACCGGCGCCGTCTACCCGCCGGCCCTCATCGAGAGCTTCTTCGAACTCGCCCGCGAACGCGGACTGGTCCTGGTGATCGACGAGACCTACCGCGAGTTCCGCGAGCTCTCCGACCCGCCGCACACGCTCTTCTCGCGTCCCGACTGGAGCGACACGCTGATCCACCTGTACAGCTTCTCCAAGGCCTACTGCATGGCGGGCTACCGGATCGGCTGCATGGCCACGAATCCCGCCCTGCTCCGGGAGACGCTCAAGATCGCCGACTGCGTAGCCCTCTGCCCGTCGCACATCGGCCAGTTGGCGGCCACCTTCTGCCTCGAACATCTCGACGCCTGGAAACGCGAGTACCGCTGCACCGTCCGCGACCGCGTCGCCTACGCCGCCCGCCGCCTCCGCGAAGCCGACACCGGCTTCGACGTCGTTTCCTCAGGCGGCTACTTCGTCTATCTCCGGCACCCTTTCACCGACCGCTCCTCCGTCGAAGTCGGCCGCAGCCTCGCCCACGACCACGGCATCCTCTGCCTGGCCGGCTCCATGTTCGGCCCCGGCCAGGACCGCTACCTCCGCCTCGCCTTCGCCAACGTCGATCTGCCGGCGATCGACGAGTTGGTGGCGCGGCTGCGACGAGTTCGGTGATGGCCGCCTACCGGGGGTTCGAGGGGTCAGCCTCCAGGTGCCGTTCGCGCTTTCTCAGATGATGCAAGGGGGTGCGCTCACTGCACTCCACTCGCTCCGGTGCGATCTCGGACACCGCCAGGACCTCGGGAGTCGCTCGTTCCGAGCCACCTGGAGGCTGACCCCTCGAACCCCCGGCAGGCTGGTCGTCGTCGGGCAGGCGAGCCGTAGCCTAGAACGCCCTCGACCTCCGTCTCGAAGCACCAACCGTTTCCTCGCGATGGGTTCCGATGATCTTCGGTGAACGGTCCCGTGTCATGCACTGTCGATTGAACTGAGCTACCCCACAGTGAAGAGTCAACCCCGGTTCTTCGCCTCCGCGGACTGGAGCAAGGATCCAAGAAAGCGCTCGGTCTACGTCGCCGATCTGAGCGAGCGCCGCATCTACCGCCAAGCGCGACCGGACTGGGCGTTGGCAAGCCTCATGGCTCTGGCGAGGCAGCTCTCCGAGCGGGGATCAGTGCTAGTGGGCGTCGACCTGGCTTTGGGCTTGCCACAGAGCTACTGGGAACTGGTAGTCGCCGAGCCACGTTACGGTCAACCCGCCACGTTCATCGACTGGCTGGAGCAACTCGCCGACGATAGCGGCTTCTTCGACCCTGCCAACACCGTCCCAAACTCCGAGCATTGGCGTGTCGACCGCCCCTGGTTCCAAGTTCCAGGGGGTCCTGGCAGCCGAACCTCGTTCACCGAAAAGGTCGACGACGGGTTCTGCCGCCGGATCGAACGCAACACTGGCGCGAATCCACTCTTCATCGTCCGTGGCATTCCCGGAACGGTGGGTTCTGGAACACGCGACTTCTGGCGAGAGCTGGCCCCGCACCTGTCTGGAGACCGGAACTTTCGCATCTGGCCCTTCGACGGTCCGCTTTCTGACCTTCTCGAACGAGGGATCGTCCTCGCGGAGACCTATCCCAGACTCGCCTACGCTGCAACGCGGCAACCCCCGACGACCTCCTGCCAGCGGGAAGGACGAACACGAGTGCCCAATTGAGGGCTGCGACAAGGTCTTCAAAGGCACCAGGAGCGGGTGGGACGCCCACGTCGAGCATCTCCATATCCACCCGAATTGGCACGCGGAAGTCAGTGACCGTAGTGAGCGCAAGAAGCTCTTCAGGGATAGGTACCCCGACTGGTTCCGCTAAGCGCTCTTTCCGAGCACCGGCCCTCCACAACCGCAAAGAAACTAGGAACGACGCCACGCGGCCCAGAGCCGTCCAGCCTGCCGGCGGGGCCGGAGGGGAGGTTCCCAGCGGGCTGGAGCCAAGCGACTGCCGATGCCTTCACAGGAACCTCTGCCCTCACGGAGCGCAGGCGACCGAAGCGAACCCCCCATCCCCCACCCACCAAGAAGGGGTGAGCGTCCGATGGGAACCTCCCCTCCGGCTCCGACGGCAGGCGGCCCGAACCGCTAATCCGGCGCGCGGATCTCGAAGTCGACGGAGCCGGTGTCCGAGTCGACTTCGATGACGACGGAGCGGCCCTGGAACCAGGGGCCGGGGTTGACGAGGCGTGTTGAGCCGATCGTGTCCTGGCCTATCGCTTCGTGGATGTGACCGGAGAAGACGAGGTCGGGCTGGTGGCGTTCGACGGCGGCACGGAGCGACATCGAGCCGACGTGCTGGCCGCGGGCCAGGTCGCAGGCGGTGCCGTGGGGCGGCTGGTGGGAGACCAGGATGGTGGGCTTTCCCTCAACCCTGGCGGCCTGCTCGAAGGTCTCGGCGGCCACCCGCTCGTAGTCTTCCTCGGTCCGTTCGTAGGGAAGGTCACCGAAGGGGAGACCGCCGGAGAGGCCGAGGAAGCGGACGCCGGCGATGATGCGAGCGCGCCGGTCGAGGTCGATCTCGATCTCGCGGAAGTAGTCATCCACCGACGGCTGGTCGCAGTTACCGCACACCGCCAGCAGCGGAACGCCGGAGTCCTGAAGCGGCTCGACGATGCGGCGGGCATGTTCCGGACCGAGGAAGTTCGTCAGGTCTCCGGCCAGAAGGACCAGATCGAAGCCGGACGGGTCCGGCAGGCGTGGCGGCCTCTTGCCGGACCAGTGCATGTCGACGACGCCGAGAATGCGCAGCGTCAACTCAGGGCTCCCGGCCGCCCGCGCCACTCACCGCTGAGCCCGCGCGGCCGTCAGTGAACCAGCGAAGGAGTGGCATGAGCCAGCTCCTGGGGATCGTCGTCCAGGCCGTGGGACATGACGAAGACCCACGCCGCCGTGCACTCATGCTCCGTCTCCGAGATCAACTCGAAGACATACTCGTGCTCCCGCTCGCCCTGGAGCGACTGGACGTAGGCGACCCGCTCGCGGTCGATCAGGAGTTCTCCCACCAGGCGCTTGCCGTAGACGAGCTGCGCGATCAGGAAGCCGTTCTCCTCAGTCACGAACTGCCAGTGGAAGTCCTCGTCGTCGCAGAGCAGAGCGTCGACCGATCCGGCCCGGATGATGCAGTTTGGATGGAGGACGAGCCACTTCCAGAACGAGTCGAGATCGAGCGTGGCCCGGGATCGCTCGACCGCGGTCGGTGCGGTCATCGCGCAATCGTATCCATGCCGGAGGCGTTTGGCTAAAGTGCGCCAATGCCTGACGCCTCGCCCTGGACCGGACTCGGAGTTCCGCGCTTCGCCTTCGAACGCGGTCTCCACGACCTCGGCAACAACTCGTTCGCCTGGCTCCAACCCGACGGCGGCTGGGGCTGGAGCAATGCCGGCCTGATCGTGAGCGGCGACGAATCGCTGCTCGTCGACACGCTGTTCGACCTCCCCAACACGCGCGAGATGCTCGACACGATGAAGAAGGCGCACACCGCCGCCGCCGACATCGACCGGCTGGTCAACACCCACTCGAACGGGGACCACACCCACGGCAACGAACTCGTCGCCGGCGCCGAGATCGTCGCGTCGGCAACCGCGGCCGCCGAGATGGAGGCGACGACACCGGAGGCGCTCGCCGCGTTGATGCGCGGCGCCCGGGAGAACGGCGGACTGGTCGGAGACTTCCTCGTCGAGTGCTTCGGCAGTTTCGACTTCGAGGGGATCACCCACACGCTGCCGAACCGGACCTTCGACGGCCAGTTGACACTCATGGTCGGAGACAAGCGCGTCGAGTTGACCGAAGTCGGCCCGGCCCACACCGGCGGCGACATCATGGTCCACATCCCCGACGACCGGACCGTGTTCACCGGCGACATCCTGTTCATCGAAGGTGCGCCGATCATCTGGGCAGGACCCGTCCAGAACTGGATCGACGCCTGCGACCTGCTGCTGAGCTGGGATCTCGAGACGATCGTTCCGGGGCACGGTCCCATCACCGACAACCGTGGTGTCGAAGCCATGCGCGCCTACCTCGTCTACATCCGCGACGAGGCGAGGAAGCGCTACGACGCGGGACTCTCCGCGCGCGACGCGGCGCTCGACATCGCTCTCGGCGACTTCGCGTCCTGGGGCGACAGCGAGCGGATCGCGATCAACGTCGACTCGCTGTACCGCGAGTTCAGCGGGAGCGGCGGCGACCGCACCCACGTGCAGGAGCTGTTCACGCGCATGGCCGAACTGGCACAGGATCGTAGGCGTTAGCGCGCCGGCTCCGGCGCCTGACCCCGACAGGGAACGACAACGAAGGGGAGAGTCGAGGATGGATCTGGGAATCCTGGGAAAGAAGGCCGCCGTCGCCGCGGCATCGACCGGACTCGGTTTCGGCTGCGCGAAGGCGCTACTCGAGGACGGGGCCGAGGTCGCGATCTGCAGCCGCAGCGAGGAGCGAATCATGGAAGCCGCCGCGGATCTGGGCGCCGGCGCGGTGCCGATCGTCGCCGACATGTCGACGGAGGACGGCGCCCGCTCCTTCGTCGAACAGGCGATCGAGAAGCTGGTCAGGTGGACATCCTGGTCGCGAACGCCGGCGGTCCGCCGCCCGGCTCGCCCGCGACAACGTCGATCGACGGCTACCGCAAGGCGATCGACCTGAACCTGCTGTCGACCATCGTCATGTGCCAAACCGCGCTCCCGGGCATGCGCGAGCGTGGCTGGGGACGGATCGTGGCGATCACGTCGATCGGCGCCCGTCAGCCGATCGGCAACCTCGCCGCGTCCTCGGTCGCCCGCGCCGGCGTCAGCAGTTTTCTCAAGACGCTCTCGGCGGAAGTCGCCCGCGACGGCGTTACGGTGAACTCGGCCCAACCCGGCATTCACGCAACCGACCGGATCAAGTCCCTGGGCAACACCGATGTCGTGGCGCAGCGGGTGCCCACCGGCACCCTCGGAACCGCGGAGGACTTCGGCAAGGCGGTCGCCTTCCTGTGCTCCGAGCCGGCGCGGTTCATCACGGGTACCAGCATCCTGCTCGACGGCGGCGCCTACCAGGGGCTGATCTAGAAGTCTGCTTCGAGCCGCGTCAGACCGCCGCGGCTTCAAGCTCCGCGTCTAGAGCGGACAGCCGACCCTGGCTTTCGAGCATCGCCTGCTCGAGTCGCGGTCTCGACTGGTCCGTCGCGACCGCCAGCAGGCAGAGGCTCACGAGATGCCCGACCCGAGCCGCCGTCTCCTCGGCGTCGATCACCCGACGCGCCCACAAGGGTAGCCACACGACGGAGTGGCCGAGGATCACCAACGCCATTTGTTCCGGATCGACAGAGGCGACCAGGTCGCCCTCCGCGCTGGCCCGCCGCAGTTCGTCTTCCAACTGCGTCTTCGCGACCAGTTCGATCGGGCCGGTGCCCGGACGGCGTCGCGGCCCCGGAAGATTGATGGGCCTCGCCAAACCGGCCGGGGACTCCCGCACTCCCAGCATCAGGTCGACGATCGCGCGAATGCGATCGACGGGATCCGTTTCCTCGAGTTGCGCAATCCGGCGTTCGAGCTTCCTGGCGCCCGATCGCCGCAGGGCCTCGAGGATCTCCTCCTTGGAGCCGTAGTAGTTGTAGAGCGTCGTCACGTCGAGCCGGGACCGCCGGGCCAGCTCGCGCATCGTGCATGCCTCGATGCCCCCATTGGAGATCAGCTTCGTCGCCGCCTCCAGGATCCGCCGCTTGCGCCGGCGCATGTTCTGTTCTCTTCTACCCGCCAAGGGACCTCCTCGCCCGCAACTACGGCCGCCCGGAGTCGGTGCAGAGTCTACAGTCGATCCACCATTGTTCCATCTTTCCTGGTGCAACCGACCGCCGATTTCACGCTGTCCGGCGCACGAAGTCCCTCCCAGCCGCCCAGAGCGCCGCGCAGCCAAGCCAGGACATGACCGCTCCCAGAACGTAGGCGTTCCGATAGCCGCCCGCCAAGTCGTGGGCCCATCCCAGCAGGAAGGGCCCCAACGCGACGCCGATCGAGGCGAGCAACGTGCTCACCGAGTAGATCCGCGCGTAGCTCCTGGTGCCGAAGGCCTCGGCGATCAGGAGCGGCTGCATCATGAGGAAGCTGCCGATGGTGAGCCCGAAGGCGCTCGACGCGATCAGCAGGCCCGCTACGCTCGTGCTCGATCCCAGGACGACCAGCGTGAAACCCTGGAAGACCAGCAGGACCAGCGCGAACCCACGATAGGGAATCCGCCCCAGCAACGTGCCGGAAGCCAAGCGTCCCACCACGCTCGAGGCGGCCAGCACCGAGACCGCGAGGCCCGCCACCGCGGGTTCGTGGACGCTGACCAGGCGAAACTGGTGGGCGATGGCGCCGACCTGCGCCATCAGGCCGAAGAAGAACGTGCCGGCGACACCCAGGAAGTAGCGCGAGCGGAAAGCCTCCCGGGCGTCGACACCCGGCTCCTCGGCATCCTCGAACTCCCCCATCCGATCCATGTCTCCGCGCGGCCGGGGAATCAGCCGCCACAGCGACACGGGCAGGATGCCCAGGACATACACGGCGGCCACGATCTCGCTGCCGCGCCGCAGACCGTACTCACTCATCGCCCAGGCGGCGAAGGGCGCGACCGCGATGCCGCCGACCGAGAGCCCTGTGAACACCACCGACAGGGCAAGTGCTCGGCGGCGCGCGAACCACCTCGTGACGACCGTGCTCGCGGTCAGCATGTTCGTGGCGGAGAAGCCGAAACCGAAGAGGGCGAACGCCGAGTAGACCTGCAGGGTCGTCTCGACACGACCGATCAGGACAAGAGACGCGGCGCAGATCGCGACGCCACCCGCGACCGACCAGCGGGCGTCGACCCGTTCGATCACGCTGGCTACGGCGAGCCCTGAGAAACCGCTCACCGCGAAGAAGATCGTCGGGGCAAGCGAGGCCGCGAAGACGGTCAGCCCGCGTTCACGCGTCAGCGCCTCGAGCAGCACCGACTGGTTGTAGAAGCCGAGGCCGGACGAGAACATCATCATCGCGAACAACGCTCCGACGATCTGCCAGCGGGTGGAGATGCGTGGCATCAACGCGCCTCACGCAGGGAGTCGATCGGAGGCCTCTGCAGCGCGCCGACGCTGGCCAGGAGCCCCGTCCCGAGCGACAGCAGGCTGCCCGCGGCGAGCGCCCCGAGCACCGCCCAGGGCCTGAACGACCAGGCAAGCTCGAGCTCCCGGGTGACCAGCCACCAGGCTGCGGCCGAGCCGAGCACGGCCGCCACGACCGCCGCCGACAGGCCGACCAGTACGTACTCGGCCGCGAAGGCGCGCAGCACGTCGAGGCGAGTCGAGCCGATCGTCTTGAGCAGGGCCGCCTCACGGCCGCGTCGCGCCGAGCTCGCGGCGACCGCACCGGCCAGCGTCAGCAGGGCCGCGGCCACCGTGAAGCTGCCGAGAACCCGCACGCCGACCTGAAGGTCGCCGACCAGGTCGACCACCTTCTCGAGCACTTCCCGGATCCGTACCACGGCGATACCTGGATAGGTCATGTAGATCTCGTCCTGGATCCGCTGTTCCCGCTCCGGCGGCAACCAGGCCGCCGCGAGCCGGGTGTGCGGCGCCCAGTCCAGCACGGCCGGCTCCACCACGAGGAAGAAGTTGATGCCGAAACCCTCCCAATCCACCCGGCGCAGGCTGGTCACGGTGATCCGGGTCTCGCGGCCGCCGACCTCAAGGTCGATCGTCGAGCCGACGCTCACTCCGATCGTCTCCGCGAAGTCCTGCTCGACACTGACCTCGGCGAGCGCCGGATCAACCCAGGGCCGCGGCGGCGCCGCCGGCCCGGCAGCCTCGAGGATCACGTTGTCCGCGGGCAGCTCATCGAGAAAGGTCAACCGCAGTTGCCGCCTCAGGGCCCAGCGGTTGCGCTCGTTCAGCCGCTCCGCCACCGGGACTCCGTCGATTGCCCGGACACGGGCCATCACCACCGGCGCCGACTGCACCCTCCGGGCCCCCTGGCGCTCCAGAAGCTCGGCGAGGTCCCCCCAGCCCGTCGCCGGCACGTTCAGGAGGAACGCGCTCGGCGCCTCGTCCGGAAGCCCGGCGGCCAGTTCGTCGTGAAGGTGCCCCTGGACAACGAACATGGCGAGCAACACCATCAGACCCATTCCCAGCGCGACCGAAGCCGCCAGCGTGCCCGATTCAGGTCGCGCGAGCGCCGCGACGCCGTAGCGAAGCCAGGAGGAGCTGCACCTGGGCGCCAGGAACCGGGCCAGCCTCCGCAAGGCCAGCGCCGCCACGATCAGGGCGACGACAGCCGCCGCCACCGCGCCCATGAACCGGAGCGCCAGCCACAGCGACCCGGCCTGGAGCGCGGTCGAGCCCGCCACGCCGGCCCCTACCGCGAACACGGAGAGGACGCTCGCGAGCCGTGAACCCGGCAGCGGTTCGGCGCCGCTGCGGAACACGCGCACCGGCGGCGCGCGCAGCACGACGAGCAGCGCCGGAGCCGAGAACGCGGTCGACACGCCGATGCCGAGGGCCACTCCCCGGACGAAGGCCCACGGCTGCCAGATCGAGACCGCCTCGACCGGTAGCGCGCCGCCCAGGATCGCCGGCACGAGGAGGATGGAAAGCAGCCCGGCAACGCCGCCGATCACGCCCGCCACCAGGCCGAGCAGGACCGCCTGAACGACATACGTGCGCATCAGGTCGCGCGGCCGTGCCCCCAGGCACTTGAGCACCGCCAGCGCGTCGAGACGCTGGGTCAGCCAGGCGCGAATGCCCTGCGCCACGCCGACGCCGCCGACCAGGAGCGACAGCAGCGCGACCAGTCCCAGGTAGCGCGAGAGTCGTTCGAGGTCCTCGCGAATGCCGGGCTGGGCATCGGCGTAGGTCTCGACCCGAACCGCCGCGTTGTCGTCGATCTCGCCGCGCAGGGCGTTCGCCCGTGTCTCAAGCTCCTCAAGCGAATGCTCTCCCGGCAGCCGCACCAGCACCCGGTAGCCGCCGAAGCCGGCGAACGGGAAGATCCGAGCCGCCTCCTGCGCAGCGACGCCCACGACGACCCGCGGCCCGAATGCGAAACCGGTGGGCAGCCGGTCCGGCTCCCCTTCAAGGGAACCGATGATCCGCAGCGTCCGCCCGCCGACACGCAGATCGTCGCCGACCTCCAGACCGAGCCGGGACAGCGCCTCCGGCGACACGAGCGCGGAGTGGTCCCCCAGGACGTCCGCCGGGCTCGCTCCCGCCGGTAGCGGTGGCTCCGTCACGAGTTCGCCATAGAACGGATAGCCGCCCGACACGGCCTTGAGTTCGGCCAGCAGACTCGACGGCCCTTCGCCGCCCACCTCTGCCGGCGACGCTGCTCCAGGCGACGCTGCCGGGAGCGAGGCCCGGCCCACCATCGCCGCCATCTCGCGCACTTCGGCGCGAACGGCCCCGGGGACGCGATCGATCGTCTCCAGCACATGCTCCGGAATCGGGCCCCGGGAGCGAAACGCCAGATCCGCCGCCAGCAGCTTCCGGGCCTCCCCCCGGATCGCGCCGTCGACACTTGAGGCGAGTCCAGCCACCGAGACCACGGCGCCGACCCCGACCGAGAGGCACGCCACCCAGACCCAGACTCGCCCCAGGGAGCCTCGGAGCTCCCGCAGCGAGTACCGGAGCGCGACCCGCGGGCTCACCGGCCACTTGTTTCCGCGACGCGGCCGTCAACCATGACCAGCTCGCGGTCGGCGCGCGCGGCCACCGCCGGATCATGGGTCACCAGCACCAGGGTCGATCCGAATCGATCCCGCAGCGCCATCATCACGTCGAGGACCGCCGCGCCGGTCACCGAGTCCAGGTTGCCGGTCGGCTCGTCCCCCAGGAGGATCCGGGGCTCGGCGGCGAACGCCCTGGCCAGAGCCACGCGCTGCTGCTCTCCGCCCGAGAGCTGCGACGGATAGTGGTGAACGCGTTCCGCCAGACCGACCTCCGCCAGCAGTGCTTCCGCCCGCCGGCCGGAGCGCCTGCGTCCCAGGAGGTCGAGCGGGAACTGGACGTTCTCGCGCGCGGTCAGGTTCGGAAGCAACTGAAACGCCTGGAAGACGAAACCGATCTTCTCCCGCCGCAGCAGGGCCAGTTCGTCCTCGCTCAGATGCTCGATCGGCTGGCCGTCGATCAGAACGCTACCGGCGGTAGGGCGGTCGAGCCCGGCAAGCAGCGCAAGCAGCGTCGACTTGCCGGCCCCGGAAGGGCCCCGGACGGAAACGCACTCGCCGGCCGCCACTTCGAGATCGACGTCGTCGACCACGACCAGGGTGCGTTCCCCTGAACGCAGTTCGCGACGCAGTCCGCGCGTCTCGAGGCGGGCCGGAGCCCCCTGCGACGCGGGCGCCGCCGCCCCGGTCACATCCCCGGGACTCAAACGTAGCCCAGCATCGCCCGCCACTGCTCGAGACTGTCCGGTCGGAGGTACGCGTTCCACATGAGCTCGCGGCCGATCGTCGAACTGGACTCGGGGCCGTAGTCGTGGCCCGGGTAGATCGCGAGTTCCGGCGGCAGGGCCTTCAGCCGCTGCAGGGAGCGATACATGGCGTCGACATCGCTGTGCGGCAGGTCGATCCGGCCGATCCCCTGCACGAAGAGTGTGTCCGCGGTCAGTACGTGGCCGCCGGCGCGGAAGCAGCAACTGCCCGGCGAGTGGCCCGGGGTGTGCAGCACCTCGACCTCCAGGTCGCCCAGTTCAAGGACGTCGCCGTCACGGAACGACTCCACGCGGTGGAGCGGACAACCGGCGATCTCGGCGCCGCGCTCCGCCTCGGCCTCGTGAATCAGCATCGGCAGGTCGAACTCGGCGCGCAGTTCCCGCACCCCAGGGACGTGCTGGCCGAAGATGTCGCCGCCGATGTGATCCTGGTGGAAGTGAGTCGCCAGCACGCCGACCACCTCGTAGCCCTGCTCCTCCGCGATCCTGACGACGCCGACCGGCTCCCAGGCAGGATCGACAACCCATGCGCGACGGGTCGACGGGTCGGCCAGGACGTAGACGAAGTTCGCCATCGGTCCGGCCTGGATCTGGATCAGCCGCGGTTCTCCGGCGCTCATCGTCCGCGGAATCTACCCCGGCCCCGCCTGGAGTTGTAATCTCCCCCGCCATGACGATCCGAAACGACCGCCATATCTTCGACCTGTCCGGACGCACCGCCCTGGTCACCGGCGGCAGCCGCGGTCTCGGCCGCGAGATGTCCCTCGCCTTCGCCGCAGCCGGGGCGAACGTCGTCGTCACCAGCCGGAAGATCGAGTCCTGCCGAGCCGTCGTCTCGGAGGTCGAGTCGCTGGGCCGGCATGGCTTGGCCCACGCCTGCCACGTCGGCCGCTGGAACGAGGTGGACGCCCTGATCGACGCCGCCTACGAGCGCTTCGGCAAGGTCGACGTTCTGGTCAACAACGCCGGCATGTCGCCGCTCTACCCGAGCCTCTCCGACGTCAGCGAGGAGCTGTTCGACAAGGTCGTCGGCGTCAACCTGAAGGGGCCCTTTCGGCTCGCCGCGGTGATCGGCTCGCGGATGGCGGAGGGCGACGGCGGCAGCATCATCAACGTGACCAGCACGGCGGCGATCCACCCGAGCGCCAACGCCGAACCCTATGGCGCGGCCAAGGCGGGACTGAACGCCCTGACCGAGTCGCTCGCTCACGCCTACGGCCCCAGGGTTCGGGTCAACGCGATCATGCCCGGGCCCTTCCTGACCGACATCTCCAAAGCCTGGGACCTGGAAGCCTTCAACCGCCGGGCGAAGACCTCCATCGCGCTCGGCCGCGGCGGAGAGCCGGACGAGATCGTGGGCGCGGCGCTCTACCTCGCCTCCGACGCTTCGAGCTACACGACCGGAGCGATCCTGCGGATCGACGGCGGCAGCCGGTGACGATGGAAAGACCGAACTGCCGCCGCGCGCTCGGCGCGGCCGCCCTGGCGTTCCTCGCCTGCGGAGGCGACGACTCGCCGCTCGCTACCAGTCTCTCCTCCCACCTGGATCTTGCCGACGTAACGGCAGAGTCGAGCGAGGTGGTTCCGGGCGACTACGACCAGCGACGGGAACTGATGGTCGGCTGGTCCCCACCCGAGCAGGATGCTGAGGGCGCCTTCGCCACGAACGAAGGTCCGCGGTCGGAGATCGCCTGGCGTCTCGCCTGGACCCGACCGCTCGAACTGGTGCTCACCGGTCGTTCCATGGCTGGCGCGAACGGTACGCCGACGACGGTAGCGGTTTCCTGGAACGGCGAACCGCTCGGCGACCTCCATCTGACCGCGGGCGCCGGAGTGCAGGACCACGGGCTGGAAGTGCCGCCTGACGTGCAACGGATCGGCGTCAACACGATTGGCCTCAACTACTCCGCGGTCGACGCGTCCTCCGCGACACCGCCGGAGGTCGCCTGGCGTCGCATCCGGGTCAGGGGCGCCGGCGTCGGCGTCAAACCGGCAACGGGCACCGATGGCAGTCTGCAACTGCCCTTCCGAACGGCGCTCGACTTCTACGTCATGCTGCCCGACGGCGGTTCCCTCGAACTGGACGACATCGCGCTCTACGGTCCCCAGGGCGCCTGGCGGAACGCCGAGCCCGCCCCCGCGCTTCTGGTGTCCGTCCATCGCTACCCGGCGGCGCCGGCCGTGGTGAGCGAAACGATCACGGAAGGGAGCGGGCGCGTCCGTCTGCGGCCGCACCACCTCCCGATCAGAGTCCGCATCGAGCCGGTCGCCGGCGCGCGACTACCCCAGGCAGAGGCCGGGTTCCGCTTCTCCGGCGTACTGAACAGCGCGGGCAACCCGTGGCCGCACGCCGCCTTGCCAACCGCCGCGGCACCGGCAGCCGGTCCCGAACCGGAAAGCGCCGCCAGCGGGCCCGGCGCGAAGCCCCCCCACGTGCTCATCTTCCTCGTCGATACGCTCCGGGCGGATCGACTCGGCTGCTACGGCTACGACCGCCCGACCTCGCCGAACATCGACCGGTTCGCGGCCGGCGCCGTTCGGTTCGAGCACGCGGTGGCCCAGTCCTCATGGACTCGGCCGTCGACGGCCAGCATCCTCACTGGCCTCTATCCGCACAACCACGGCGCCCGCAGCAGAAACCACGTTCTGGCCCGCGACGTCGCCTACCTGCCCGAGGTTCTCCGCTCGTTCGGCTATCGGGCGCTCGGCGTTTCCAGCAACAGCATCGCCGGACCGACCTTCGGGTTCCGCCGCGGCTTCAGCCACTTCAAGCAACTGCCGGAGAACCTCTCGAGCCCCGGCATCCACATTCCGGTGTGGCGGGTCGTAAACGAGACGCTGGAGTGGCTTGAACGGATAGGTCCCGAAGACTCCTTCTTCGTGTTCATGCACGCGATGGATCCGCACGCGCCTTACTACCCCCCGGAGCCGCACCGGTCGCGCTTTGCGCCTGACGCTCCCGCCGGCGCCCTCGGGAAGAACATGGGCAAGCTGCAACCCTTCGAGATCCCTCACCTGAGCGATGTCTACGACGCCGAGATCGCCGCCGTGGACGAGCACTTCGGCCGCCTGCTCGAAGAACTCGACAGGCGAGGATTCCTCGACGACACCCTGGTCGTGTTCGTTTCCGACCACGGCGAGGAGTTCCTGGACCACGGAAACCACGGCCACGGTTCGAACCTCTACCGTGAGCAGATCCACGTGCCCCTGATCGTCCAGCTCCCGGCCCGGCTCCGCGCGGAGGTCGAACGCTCGGTGGTCGAAGAACAGGTGCAACAGATCGACATCGTGCCGACGATTCTGGAAGCGATCGGCCGCCCCGACCTGATCGAGGCCGATGGCCGGTCGCTGCTGCCTCTGATGAGATCCCGAGGCAGCCGGGCAGAACACCGGATCGCCATGTCCGACCTCCGCAACGACGGAGAGGCCGTCGACGCGCTACTGCTCGAGCAGGACGACGAGCCCCGTCGCAAGCTGATCGACTACTGGAGCGCCTCGTTCGGAGAGACCCACCAGCTCTTCGACACGACCAGCGACCCGGCCGAACTGCGCAATCTGGGCGCGAGGGAGCCCCATTGGGCCGGCTACCTCCGGGCGATCGGCAGACTCATGCGCCGTGGATCGCGACAGCAACTCGAACCCGGTCTGGAACCGGACATGCCGCCCGAGCAGCGCCGGGCGCTCGAAGCGCTCGGCTACCTGGACTGACGCTCGGCTACCTGGATTGAGTTGTCGCCGCCGCGCGGCGCGTTGTGCTCCGCGGGTCAAAGCCCGCGGCCACAGTCAGGCGCGGCGAACCGTCAGCCCGCCGTCGACCGGCAGCGCCACGCCGGTGATGAAGGACGACGCCGGCAGGCAAAGGTGCAGCGTGCCGTGGGCGACCTCCTCGGGGTCGCCGTAGCGGCGCAAAGCGGTACGCCGGCGGGCGTAGATCTGCTTGTGCTCCTCGGGGATCCGCTCCGTCATCGCCGTGCGGATCGGCCCGGGGCAGATGCAGTTCACCGTGATGCCCTCCTTGCCGAGCTCCACCGCCAAACCCCGGGTCAGCCCGATGACTCCGGTCTTGGCCGCCGAGTAGGCGCTGTTCATGGCCGTCGCTCCCAGCCCTTCGGTCGAGGCGATGTTGACGATCCGCGGCGAGTCCGACTGGCGGAGATGGGGCAGCGCCGCTCGGATTGTCCGCTGGTGGGCGGTCAAGAGCACGTTCACGGTCTCCTGCCAGCGCTGCTCGTACTCGTCCGCGTCGATCGGCCCGCCGCGTGAGATGCCGGCGTTGTTCACCAGGATGTCCAGGCCGCCGTAGCGGTCGGCCACCTCGCCCACGACGCGCTCGATCGCATCGCCGTCGCCCACGTCGAGGGCCCAGGCAGTGGCTTCCCGGCCCGCCGCGCGGATCTCGGCGACCACCGCTTCAACGCCCGGACCGTTGATGTCGGTCGCCGCGACCTGCGCGCCCTCCGCGGCGAACAGCCGTGCCGTCGCCCTGCCCATGCCCGAAGCGCAGCCGGTGATCAGTGCGGTCCTTCCAGCCACCGATCGGCTCAACGTGCTCAGTTCCGTCACGACGCCGCGCCTCCGGTCTCGACCCAGGCAAGGGTCTCGTCCAGGCCGCGGCCGAAGCGCTCCAGGATCTCGTCGACATCCGACTCGGTGACGATCAACGGTGGGCAGAACGCCACCGTGTCGCCCAGAGCCCGCACGATCAGACCGTGGTCCAGGCAGCGTTGCATGCAGTACGCACCCACGCCGCGCTGGATCGGAAAGGCCTCGCGGCTCCGCTTGTCCGCCACGAGCTCGCAAGCGCCGAGCAGTCCCTTGCCCCTTGTTTCCCCCACCAGAGGATGATCGGCAAAGCGCCGCAGCCCGGCCTGAAAGTAGTGCCCCACGCGGGCGGCGTGAGCGAAGAGGTCCCGCTCCTCCATCAGTTCCAGCGCCTTGAGCGCCACGGCCGCACAGACCGGATGGCCCGTGTAGGTGAAGCCGTGGCCGAAGAGGCCCCACCGCTCCCCCGCTTCGACGAAGACGTCGACCATCTCGTCCGGCACGAGCACCGCGCTGATCGGGAGATAGGCGGACGACAGAGCCTTCGCGACCGAGGCGGTGTCCGGCCTCATCTCCATCGCCTCGGCGCCGAACGGTGTGCCAAGCCGGCCGAAACCGCAGATCACCTCGTCGTCGATCAGCAGTACATCGTGCTCGTCCAGGACCGCCTGGATCGCCGGGTAGTAGCCCTCGGGAGGCACGACGACGCCCCCGGCGCCCAGCACGGGCTCGGCGATGAACGCCGCGACCGTTTCGGGGCCCTCGGCGCGGATCAATTCGTCGAGTTCGGCCGCCAGCCGGGCCGTGAACTCCGCTTCAGCCTCGCCCGGCTCGCCCTCGCGGTAGTAGTGCGGGCAGGTCACATGGCGGAACTGCGGCAGCGGCAGGTCGAAGCTCTTGTGGAACGGCGGCAGGCCGGTCATGCTGCCGGCGGCCACGGAGACCCCGTGGTAGCCGCGCCGGCGGCTGATGATCTTCTTCTTCTCGGGCCGGCCGAGCGCGTTGTTGTAGTACCAGACGAGCTTGACCTGGGTGTCGTTCGCGTCGGAACCGGACGTGCCGAAGAAGGCTTTGGCGTTCGGAATCGGGCCGATCTCGCGCAGCTTCTCGGCCAGCGCGACCGCCGGTTCGTGACTGCGACCCGCGAAGAGATGAGCGAAGGAGAGCTTCCGAATCTGCTCGGCGGCGGCTTCCGCGAGCTCCTCGACGCCATAGCCCAGAGCGGTGCACCAGAGACCGGCCAGCCCCTCGATGTACTCGTTGCCGTCCTCGTCCCAGACCCGGATGCCGCGCCCCCTTTCGATGACCAGTGGACCGTCGCGGCGGAAAGCGGGCAGGTCCGTCGTCGGATGGAGGACGGACAGGTGATCGCGATCTGACGTGGAAGAGGCGAACGTCGTCGCCTCGGCAGGTAGGCTCATGTCAACTCCCGGATCGGGCTCAGTCACAACGTAGGAACAGGAGCAAGCAGTCTATGCCGCATCGATCGTTCGTCGTACACCTCGCAGCCGCCGCATTCGTCATCGTCGCGATCGGCACAACCGGCGCCGCCGTCTCCGCGGCGGAGGACCTCAAGCTCCGTTTCCTTGACGAAGCGTGGAACGGCGAGACCGTACCCGAGGGCAGCCAGTGCCAGAAGTTCGGAGGAGAGACCGGGTCTCCCGCCATTCACGTCGCCGGCATCCCCGAGCAGGCGAACGCTCTGATCGTCGAGTTCAGCGACCGCGACTTCCCGCCGATGGACAACGGCGGCCACGGCAAGTTCGGTTTCGAGATCGAGCCCGGGACGGCGAGCATCGACGTCGGTTCCGTGCCCGGTCACACCACCGACCTGCCGGCCGGCTTCTTCGTCGTCGAAGAGCACAAGGCGCCGACATGGGACAAGGCCGGCGCCTACTTGCCGCCTTGCTCCGGCGGCCGCGGCAACAGCTACTACCTGACCGTCAAGGCGGTCCACCGCACGGGAGAGGAGACCGACGAGCTGGCGTCCGCGACGCTGGAGATGGGCAAGTACTGAGGAGGGCAAGCCTCAGAGATCGGTGTCGCCTCGGAGTAGCTGGCGGGCGATCATGCGGTTCATGATCTCGTTCGAGCCGTCGGCGACGTTCACGACGCGCAACGCCTTCCAGGCCTCGGTGAGACCGAGTTGGTTCGTGAAGCCCAGGGCGCCGTGGGTCTGCATCGCCCGGTCGACGGCCCGCAGCCCCACCTGGACCGAGTAGGCCTTCGTCATGCTCAACTCCTTGATCGCGCGGCTGCCGCCGTCAAGTAGCCGGGCGGCGTTTCGCCCCATCAGGTGGGCAGCATGGAGTTCCGTCGCCGACTCGGCAAGCGGAAAGCTCACGCCCTGGTACTCGGCGATCGGGGAGCCGAAGGCTTCACGCTTCCGGGCGTAGGCGAGCGCCGTCTCGATCGCCCAACGACCGGTCCCCACCGCCCGCGCCGAGTTGTAGACGCGGCCGAGCGAAACGCCGTAGAGCGCCGCGGCCAGACCGCGGTCGACCTCGCCGATGAGCTGCCACGGCTCCACGTAGAGACCCTCGAGTGCGATCTCGGCCTCGTCGCCGCCGATGTCGCCGAAGAGTTCGACGACGCGGATCCTCCGGAAGCCCTCCGCCCCGGTCGGCACGATGAACGCGGTGATCCCCCGCTCGCCAGTGCGCGCAAAGAGCACGCAGTAGTCGGCGATCGGGCCGTGCGTGGTCCAGATCTTGCGGCCTGTGATCCGCCAGCCGTCGCCGTCCCGCTCCGCTCTCGTCGCCAGCGCCGACAGGTCGGAACCGGCACCCGGCTCCGAGAGCCCGAAGCACATGATCTTCGAGCCGTCCATCAGCCCCGGCAGGAAGCGCTCGCGCGCCCGCTCGGAAAGCTGCGACAGGAGCCGGCTGGGGCCGAACGCCCAGTGCGCCATGACGTGCAGCAGGAGCCACGGCCGCGGCCCAAAGCGGTGAAAGAGCGACTGCCAGCCGGCGTAGTAGGCGAGGTGGTCGTGGCCGCCGCCGCCCAGTTCCTCGGGGACGCACGCGGTGAAGATCCCCTCGCGGGCAGACGCCGTGCGCACCTCCCTGATCACGTCGACGACGGCGGGTTGGAGCCGCCCGCCCGCGTCGTAGCGCTCACGCGGATCGTCGAGCAGGGCGCCGTGCCGCTCGTGCCGCGGCAACACCTCGCGCTCGGCGAAGTCCACCACGTGCCGCCGGAAGTCCTCGATTTCCGGCGGCAACGCTTCGGCAATCGCGGTCATGGCGCCGGCTATCCGCCTCCGCCCAGCGCCCCATCCAGCGCGTCGAGCTTCTCTCTCAGCACGCCCGACTCGGCGCCAACCGTGTCGCCGACGACCAGCGCCAGATCGGTTTCAGGCAGGTATCGCGGCCACTCGGGCAGCCCCTCGCCGTTCGGGTCGCCGGTCTTCGCGAAGTTCGTCCAGTAGCTCGACAACAGGCCGGCGATCTCGTGGTCCCAGTCCTCCCAGTCGATTCCCACGAGGTCGGTGTTGCCGAAGACGTAGGCCAGATCGCCGGAATGGTAGGCGCCCATCCGGCGCGGACCGCCTTCGCCGCCCAGGTCCGGCCGGTCCGGCAGGTACAGCCGGAACACCGGCGGCGCGTGCGGGATGTAGTAGAGGTAGGCGTCGCCGCCCGCGGCCGCGATGTGGCGAACCCAGGTCCGGCTGCCCCAGCCGAAGATCGTGTCGGAGAAGATCAGGCTCGACACCGCGCCGGGCGCCATCTCCGCCTCAGCGGCGTAGGCGGCCAGGAGCCGGGCGCCCGCCTCCCCGTACTGCTCCTCCAGTTGCCGTTCGAGCGCCGGGCGCTCGAGCGGCGGTCCGGGCGCGAAGAGAGCGCGCGACTCGTCGCCCATGAAGCCAACCAACATCGGCACCGGGTTGTGCTCGCCACGCGCATAGATCGCCGCCGGCTGATCCGGCAGGTACCAACCGTCGACCACCGTCTTCGCTCCGTCAGACCAGCCGGAACTGCCGGCCCCGGCCAGCACGTCCTCGGCCGAAGCGGCGCGCATCGCGGAGGCGATCTCATCGGCAGCGGCATCCGCCGCCACGCCCAGCCCGTCGGCGAGCAGCACGCCGCGCCGCTCCGCCTGCTCCAGGCCCTCTAGCGGAGTGAAGCAACCGGCGGACTGACCGATCGCGCGATGGAACAGACCTGTCGCCAGCGGCGACGCGACCAGGCTGCAGACGCTCATCGAGCCCGCCGACTGGCCGAAGATGGTCACTCGTTCCGGGTCGCCGCCGAACGCCGCCGCGTTGTCCCGCACCCACTCGAGCGCCGCGATCTTGTCGAGCAGGCCGAAATTGCCGGACGACCCGTGCTCCGACTCGGCGGTCAGCGCCTTGTGGGCCAGGAAGCCGAACGAGCCCAGCCGGTAGTTGATCGACACCAGGACGACGCCCTTGCGGGAAAGCGCCGCGCCGTCGAAGATGAGCGAAGACCCATGCCCCACCTCGTGGCTGCCGCCGTGGAACCAGACCATGACCGGCCGCGGAGCGGCATCGCCGGCGGCCGGCGTCCACAGATCGAGATAGAGGCAGTCCTCGCTGCGGTCGAGTTCGCCGCGGCTCCAGATGGAGGTGTCGGGACTGATCCGTTGCCAGCACGGCGCGCCGGACTCCAGGGCCGGCCGCACACCGTCCCAGGATGCCGGCGGCTGCGGCGGCCGCCAGCGCAGGTCGCCCACCGGCGGCGCGGCGTAGGGAATGCCGCGGAAGGCGAGCACGTCGCCGGCTGGGCCGCGGCCGTCGTCGACCGGCGCCCCCTCGACCAGACCTGACGAAGTCTTGACGACGAGATCCGGGGCCTCAGCCCCAGGCTGTCCCGACCCGCCACAGGCGGCTGCGGCCACGACGACCGCGGCCATGAAACGACAATGCGGTGTGCGGTTCATGGAAAACTCCCTTCCAGGTACGTACTCAATCCTCGACCAGCAGCCGCTGTCGAAGGTCCTCGGACAAAGACACCGGGCGTCCGGCCCGCGTGTCGAGCAGCACCCAGCGATGAGTGAACCGGGCGACCTCGCGGCCGTCGGCAGCGGAGAGGACCTCGAAATCCTGGTCGAACCCGCGCTCCGTCGCCTCCGTCGTGCTGACGCGAATGCGCGCTCCTTCCTGCCAACGGAGCGGCGAGTAGTAGGTCGCCGTCGTCGACCGCTGCACCGCGTAGACGTGCTCGGGCTTCAGTCCGGCATCGATACCGCGGTGCTGCTCGAACCGCGCGTAGGCCATCTCGGTCAGCGCCAGCAACACGCCGGCGTGGACGAAGCCGGTCGCGGCGAAGCAGTCGCTGTGTCTGGTCTCGAACTCGGTCTCGAAGGTCACCCGAGAGGCCTTACATGGCGGAGGCGACGAACTCCCGCGCCTCGGCAATCTCCTTCGGCTCGGTCGCGCCTGACCACATCTCGAGCAGCTTCTCGTACGACCCGGAGGCGGCCGCCTCGTCGCCGGCGGCGAACTGCGCGCGGGCCAGCCCCAGCAGGGTACGGGGCCGGTTGGGGGTGTAGAGCAACTGGTCCTCGAACTGCGCGATCGCGTCCTCCGGGCGGTCGATCTGCAGCAGCACCTCGCCGTAGAGCTCGCGGATCGGCTTGATCGGCGACGCTGCCCCGCGCGGCGGTCCCATCGTCGAAGCAATCGCCAGCCCCTTGTCGAACAGCTCGACGGCGCCGTCGGCGTCGCCCTCGGCGAGCCGGATCAGGCCGGCAACCTCGTGGTGCATGACCTGAGCGGGCTTGGGGCCGCGCTGGAACGTCGAGCTGTCGCCGCTCTGCCGCTCGCCCGCCTTCCTGAGCCGCGCGGCGGCTTCACGGGCCAGGTCGAGTTCGCCGGTGTGGACCGCCGAGATCCCGGTCGCCAGCAGCTCCGAACTGGAGGTGTCGTCCGTGATCTCGCGCGTCTCCCACTCCTCCGTCTCCACGATGTAGCGGGCCCGCACCAGGGGCACCGTACTCTTTCCCCGGCCCTCGTCGCCGGTGCGCTCCACCAGGTCGTCGAGCTCCGCGATCCACTCGCGGGCCTTGGCGTAGTCGCCGCGCTGCAGGTCGCCGTACTGCCCCCAATCCAGGGAGTGGACCATGTCGCCGACCCGCTCGCCCGGATCCCAAAGAGCCACCGCCGCCTCGTAGGCGGAGTCGTTCGACTTCGACACCCGGTCCCACATGCCGCGCTGGATGAAGATGTGGGACGGCATGTGCCGGGCGTGGGAGACGGCAGCCGCGATGTCGGCGAAGCGGTACGCCGCCGGGAGCGCCAGCGGCGCGTGCACCGGATCGTCGAAGGCGTGGATGATGTAGTGGGCCGCGCCGGGGTGATACGCGTTGCGCTCGAACACGCCGAGCGCGATCGATCCGGCGAGGACGTTCAGACGGAAGGAGTCGTCGCCGAGCGGACCCACCGCCTGCAGCAGGGACAGGGCGTAGAACGCGGCCACCTCGTCGTCGTCCGGATGCTGCTCGTGGAGCTGCTCCATTGCTTCCATGTAGGCGATGCGGCGCTCGGCGAGTTCGCCCTCGCCGAACAGTTCCTCCACCGCGTTCAGGAAGCCGAGTTCGCGCTCATCGCCGGCCTTGGCCGCCCGTTCCTCGCGCGTGGCGCCCAGTCGCTCCAGGGCGGCGCGGGGCGATTCCAGATCCCGCTCCGGCAACAGCGGGTGGTTGTAGGTCAGGGTCTCACCCCAGTAGGCGAGGGCGAAATCGGGCTCCAGTTTCTGCGCGGCGTGAAACTGCTCCCGCGCCTGCTCGTAGCCGAAGCTGTGGAGGATCGCGACGCCGCGGATGAAGTGCTTCTGCGCCTCCTCGCCCGCCGAGGTCGGGAAATCGATCGAGCCGACGTCGACCGAGGCGTCGAAGTCGGACACGTCGGTCGCTGCTTCCGCCTCCGAACCGACGCTGACGGCGCAACCCGCTGCCGCCAACCAGACGATCGGGACTCCGAGGAGGGCTGCGATCAGGGACACTCTTCGGTTCATCATGGAACTCCTTCCAGCCGGTTCCGCGCACGCCGGCGACACGGACTCTGTTGCTCCACCTGTGACTAAGCTCAGTGCCCAAGAATAACGTCCATTCCGAACCCCATGTCGAACCTTGATCCAGGTGGAGGAGCGGTCGCGGCTTTCGTCGTCCTGCTCACCGTTGCATCCCAACCCGGTCTGGCCCAGCCGCCGCCGGACATCGGCGACAACTGGGCTCGCTCCGTCCCGACGGACCAGGGTCTGGACCAGGGTGCCGTCCAGGACATCCTCGACCGTGTCGGCTCCCGCCCCGAGTTCCGGACCGTGCGCGGGATCGTCATCGTCCGCCACGGAACCCTGGTCGCCGAGACCTACTTCGGCGGCTTCACGAACACGACGCTCAAGAACGTCCACTCCGTCAGCAAGAGCGTCACCTCGCTGGCGACCGGAATCGCGCTCGACCGCGGTCTCATCCCCTCCGTCGACGCCAGGCTGGCCGACCTGGTTCCGCACTACGCTCACCGCCTCTCGGAGGCGCCGAAGAACCGCCTGACGCTGCGTCACGCCCTGACGATGACCGCCGGCCTGGCATGGAACGACACCGACCAGGCGTTCTGGAACAACCCCGACAGCGTCGACTACGTGCTGACCCGAGACGTCGTGGCACAGCCCGGCGCCGAGTTCTTCTACTCGAGCGGCCTCTCCCACGTGATCGCGGAAGCGAACAGCCGCGCGTCCGGGCAGACCCACCTCGCCTTCATCCGGAGGCACCTGTTCCGGCCGCTCGGCATCCACAGCGCAACCTGGGACCAGGACCTGAGCGGCCGCCACTGGGGCGGCACCGGCCTCCGCATCCGACCCCGCGACATGGCGAAGATCGGCCAGCTCGCCCTGCAGGAAGGCCTCTGGGAGGGTCGGCGCCTCGTCTCCCACGAGTGGATCGCGGAGTCCACACGCAGCCAGACCGGCGGCATCGCCGGCGCGCCGAGCTACGGCTACCAGTGGTGGATCAGGCCACGAGGGCGCTACCTCGCCCACGGCTACAACGGCCAGTACATCGGCGTCGATCCGGAGGCCGATGTCGTGATGACGATGATCACCCTCTCGGAGCGCTCGCCCCGGCCCCAGGAGACCTTCCGCAGCTACTTCGAGGAACTGCAGAACCTGGCCCGGGCCGCGATCAGGCCGGAACGGCGGGGCCGGTTGACCGCCGCCGCCGCGGCCTCGACCGAGGGCAGCGGTCCGGGAGCGATCACGATCGAGGTCAGGCGGGAGGGCGGCAGCGACGGAGCGGCGACTCTCGCCTACCGCGCCCGCAACGGCAGCGCCCGCGCCGGCCGCGACTTCCGCCGTAGCGAAGGCGAACTTCGCTGGGAGCACGGCGACGCATCGCCTCGCACCGTTCGGGTACCGCTGCTCCCGAACGTCACCAGTATCGAGCCGCGCGACCTCCGCTTCGAGTTCGAGGCGATGAGCGGCGGCATCGACGCTCCCCGGCGCATGAGAATCTGGATCGATCCGGGCGGCGAGCCCACGAACCCCGCCGGTTCGATCGAGTTCTCCGCTCCCGCCTTCGTCGGCCAGGAGGGCGGCCTGGCCACGGTGACGGTTGAGCGGCGGGGCGGCGCGGAAGGCGACGTCGCGGTCGACTACCGCACGGCGCCCCGTTCGGCCGAAGAAACGGACTACGCCGCCGTCTCCGGCCGGCTGACCTGGCGGCACGGCGAATCGGGCCCGCGCGATGTCACGGTGCCCCTCATGGTGGACGGCGAGGTCGAGCGAAGTGAGCTCTTCGACTTCACCTTGAGCGACGTCGGCGGCGGCGCCGACCTGCCGGAGGCCCGCGCCGTGGGCGTCATCCAGGACATGACCGCAGCCGCGGGCTGCGCGGAGAACGACGGCGCGCTCTGTCTCGCCGGAGGTCGCTTCCGGGTCGAAGTCGAGTGGGAGTCCCAGCACAACGGCGAGCGCGGCACAGGCTCCCTGAGGCGGCTGAGCGACGAGAGCGGTATCGCCACCTTCTTCTCCCCCGACAACGTGGAACTCGTCGTGAAGATCCTCGACGGCCGCGGCGTCAACGAACACCGCTGGGTGTTCTATGGCGCCCTTTCAGACGTCGAGTACTGGCTGACCGTGACCGACACGCTGCAGAACCGGGTCGTCGTCTACCGAAACCCTCCCGGCGAGGTGTGCGGCCGAGGCGACACGATGGCCTTTGCCGAACCCGCGGGCGCGACCGGTGCAGCGCTGGCGGACAGTGCCGCCCACATCCCGGCCCGATCAAGCGACACGCGCGGCGACTGCGCGCCTGGTGCGCTCTGTCTGCTCGACGGTCGGTTCGAGATCACGGCCGTCTGGACGAAGGCCGACGGCGAGACCGGCGCGGCCTCGCCCTTCCCGGGCACTGACGCCACGGGCTACATGTCCTTCTTTTCGCCCGGCAACATCGAACTCGCGGTGAAGGTGCTGGATGGCAGGGAGCACAACAACGCCTTCTGGCTCTTCGCCGCCGGCCTCACGGACATCGACTACCGGCTGACGGTGGCGGATAAGGTCACCGGCGCCTCGCGCACTTACACGAATCCGAGCCGCGCCTTCTGCGGACTCGCCGACACGTCCGCGTTTCCGCGGAGCGGAACAGACCGGGCGACAGGGCCCCAGTAGGGTTTGCGCCGCATGAATCGAGCACGCCGATGCGCCCTTGCCGTGCGCCTGCTCGCCGCCCTGGCAACGGTGACCTCACTCACGCTGCCCGCCGCGGCCCAGGTCAACACGGAGAGCATGCGCGTCGGCGCCGAGGCGCCGGGGTGGGCCAGCACGATCGACCTCAGCTCCTCCCTCCAGCGAGGCAACACGGAGCGCGACATTCTCGGCGCCGGCGCTCGCGTCCAGTACGCCTGGATGCACCCCAACGGGGTATCCGACCGGGCCCAGGAATCGACGGACGGCGAGGACGCCCCGAAACGTCCCACCAACGTCATCTTCCTGATGTCGAACTACTCCTTCACCCGGCTGAACGAGAGCCGTTTCGTCAACAACGCGCTGAGCCACCTGCGGTTCATCCGCGAACACAGTGGCCGGTTCTCGTACGAGGTGTTCGGCCAGCACCAGTTCAACGAGTTCACCCGGCTCGAACAGCGGCTCCTGTTCGGCGGCGGGGGCCGTTTCCAGGTGCTGGAGTCGCCCCGCGCCGAGGTCTTCCTCGGCACCGGCTACATGCTCGAGCGGGAGACCCTGGATCTGCCTGCGGAACTCGCCGACGCGCGACGCAGCGAACACCACCGCTCCACCAACTACCTGACCGTCCGCTACAACAGCAGGGACGAACGCCTCCGCCTGGTCGAGACCCTCTACCTCCAGACCCGGTTCGACCGTGTCGAGGACTACCGCGTACTCTCCGAGACCTCGTTCGAGATCCAGCTTCTTCGCGGCCTCGCCCTGGCGATCAACCTGAACGTCGCCCACGACAGCGAGCCGCCCATCGGCGTCAAGGAGACGGACGTGGTGCTGTCGAACTCGCTCAGGTACTCGTTCTAGGGATCCGACCGAGCTGCCGGCCGGCCCTTCATCGAGTCGACTCGCGCCGGGGCCGGCAGCTTCCGGGGAACGCATTCGCGTCCGTGATCGCCGGCGCCGGCATGCCCGGATCGTTCCGGTACTCCCTGACCGCGCCCGTTGCCGTGTCGGTCACCTCGATCACGTACCCCAGGTTCGTCGTGGAGGCCGCGAACACCCACACGGCGCCGTTCATCGTGCACCCGTCGAGGACCTTGACGAGGACTTCCCAGTTCTCGCGATCGAAGAACCAGAAGAGGCCCGAATCGTTCGTCCCCTGCCGGACGACAGCCCCCGTTCCGGTCCGGCCATCCCCGCTTCGCCAACTCGTGCGTACCCGGTAGCGCGAGTCCCGGAGGCAGAGCGTCTCGCCGTCGGCCTTGCAGTTCCCGGCCGGTGCAAGGGCCTCGACCAGAAAGACTCGGGAGTCCGTCGATTCGGTCGGTCCGTCGCTGACGCGCAGCGTCACCACGTAGAAGCCGGGCTCGACCCAGGCGTGGTCCAGCGTGGAGCGCCGCGAGGTGCGGCCGTCGCCCAACTCCCAGAGCCGGGACCGGACTGCGCCTGAACTCGCATCCTCGAACCTCACCTGTTCACCGGTCAAGACCCTGCACAGGCCCTCCGTGCACGAAGCGCTGAGCTTGATCCGGGCGGACGGCGGCGCTCCGTATCCGCCCGGGTCCGGGCCGTCTTCGCCGTCCTCCGGCGCCGAACCGCCGCCGCCCGAACCGCCGCCACCACCCGAACCGCCGCCGCTCGAGCCGCCGGCGCCGCCGTCATTATCGATGATCGCAAGCGTCGCTTCCCCGGCTCCGGTGACCCCTGACGAAACCTGCCCGAAGCTCACGACGACGGCCTCCTCATCGTCGTTCACGCTGTCGTCCGTTGCCGTGAACAGGAACTCGGCCTTCATCAGTCCGGCGGCGAACACGACCTCGCCGGGTATCCCGGAGTAGTCCTGCGCCGTCGTCCCACCCCGGTGGGCGCGGTTCAGGGAAACACTCACCTCCCGTTCGGGGTCGCGGTCGAGCTGGACGACAACGACAGCGGCGGCGCCCTCGGCCACTTCGTAGTTCGACGAGGCGAACGAAACGCCCACTTCGGGATCGTCATCATCGAGGATCGTGCCGACGGCATCCAGTGTCGACCCTCCTCCGGCCAGCGCCGCATTCCGCGGATTTCGAAGCGTCAGCCGGAACGTCTCCCGCTCCTCTTCGTCCTCGGCGTCATCGAGCAGGTTGATGTCGACGTGCTGGGCGCTCGTGGTTCCCGCCCGAAACGTCAGCGTGCCGGTCACGGCCTCATAGTCGGAACCGGAGGTGGCGCCACTCACGCCCGCTCCGTCCGAAGTCGCGTACTCGACCGTCACGTCGTCGCTGCTCGCGGTACTGAGCGTCACCCGGAAGGTGAGCACACCCGCCTGCTCGCCGGCCTCCGCGGCGTCGACCGCGAGCGTCGGCGTGTCGGTCTCCACGATGGTCACGACCACCTCCGGCCCCGGGACCGACCCGTAGTCGGCGCCGGCCACGTGATGCCGAACTGTCACCGGCGGGTCCGCCAACGCGTCCGCGTCGTCCAGGGCTTCGACCGTCACGGTGCGAGACCGGCTCCAGGTGCCGGCGGTGAAGGTCAGCGCCGGCGGACTCACGGCAACGTCGACATTCCCCGCGACGGACGGCGTCACGCTGACCGATCCCGTCGGCGCCGATTCCAGGACGATCGTGTAGCTCCCGGTGCCGCCCTCCCGCACGGTCAGCGCCGCGCGCGAGGCGGTGACCGCGCGGGCGGCGGCCACGACGGCGTTGAAGAGCCGCGAGATCTCCGTGTTGGAACCGGTCACGTCGGTCGCCGTGACGGTCACTACCGCCGTCCCCGCCGACACCGGACGCAACGTCACGCGGGAGCCCGAGACCGTCGTCCTGACGATCGCCGGCGATCCCGAGGACGCGCCGTAGGTCAACGAGTCCCCGTCCGGATCCTCGAACGCTCCGGACACCTCGACCACCACGTTGCCGTCGCCTACCCGGAGTTCCCGGTCCGCCAGTGAACCGGCCGCTTCGGGAGCCCGGTTCGGCAGGGTGGTTCCCGACCCCGTCCCCGACCACGGGCCGCCGCCGGCCCCGTTGACGGCCCGCACCTGGAGGTCGTAGCCGGTGTCGTCGGTCAGGCCGGACAGGCTGTACTCCAGGGCACCCGAGGACCAGATGCCTGTCCGTACCGTCCAGTTGGCGTCGGCCTTGTCGACGTTCTCGCTCGGGATGTAGCGCAGGTCGTAGGACGTGATCGCGGTGGCGCCCGTGTCGGCGGGCTCGGTCCAGCTCACGGTCAGCGCCCCGCGGGCGGCGGTGACGGCCCCCAGGACCGGTTCGGTCGGTTTCGACCGGGGGACATCGGCTCGCACGGTTCCCGACTCGGGCCCCGCCGCCTTCCCGTTCAGGGCCGCCACGCTGTAGAAGTACGTGCCGCCTTCCACCACGGCCGTGTCGACATGGCTGGTTGCCGTCGCCCCGGTGTCGGCCACGAGCACGTCGAGCGAGTCTTCCAGAGCGCCGCGACGAATCCTGTAGCCGGTGGCGGCCGTGGCGCCGCCGGGCGCATCCCACCGCAGGGTCACGCTCGCGGGCTGTGCGTCGACCGTCAGATTCGCTACCGCCTCCGGAAACGCCACCACCGTCGTCTCCACCTTCTGCGACGCCGGGCTCTCGTAGTAGCCGTCGTAGATCGTCCTGACCACATAGCTGTAGTCCCCGAGAGGCGGGCTGGCTTCCGACCAGGTCGTTGCCGTCGAGCCCGTGTCCGAGACATGAACGACGGGGGTACCACCGCCCGACCCGCGCAGGATGCGGTAGCCGGTCACGGACGAGACATCGTAGGTCGGAGCGGACCAGTTCAGAACCGCGTTACCCGCCTCCTGCGAGACGGTCAGGCCTTCCGGTGCGCTGTTGCCGAGAGCTCGGCAGACCCGGCCCTTCATGACGGAGGTGTGGCCATCTCCGAAGATCGCGCTGATGACCCCGCCGGGGCCGAACCGCTCGCTCTGCCTCGCCCGCGCCTCCAGTGCCGCCTCGCCGCCCCGGCCGAAGTGCAGACGGAGCTTCTGGATGAGCTCGTCCTCCGCGGTCGCGGATCCGCTCGCGTAGTGAAGCATCGCCTTCTTCATCGAGGCATCAATCCCCGAGTCCACCGTCGAACCATTTGTCGTGCCGCGGTAGAGGCGCCGGACGATCGGTTCCGCCTTCCATAGCTCCGTGATGATCAGGAGCTCCAACGCGTCGGCGAGGTTTCCGTGTTGGTGGTAGAGGTAGCTTCGGCGCAGCACGTCGGAGATCGTTCCGAACACGTGACTGACAACACCGCTGACGATCACTCCGTCCCTGGTGACGATGTCGGTGTCTGTCCGCACGACCAGGTTGTGTTCCTCCTGGTCGAACCACTTGTGCAGCCTCCCGCCGTTGCAGAGCTGCTCCCGGGCCCATGACCGGAAGTCCTGGTCTTCGCTCTTGAGGATGCGAAGGAGTACTTCAGCGTGCCTGAAGGACCACACGGCACCCGCTTCCTCGACCCCGGCCACGACGAGCTCGCCGTGAGGCGCCATCAGGTAACGGACCGCCTCTTCGTTCAACCGAAAGTTCTCCGAAGAGACCTCCAGAGGCGTTATCCGGGCATCTGTCGACGACAGGAAGGTCTCCATGTTCCGGGCCCTGGGAAGGATGTAGTCGTACTCGCTTCCCTCCCACTCCGCGTAGATGCCCCAGATCGGTCTCTTGAGCGAACCGTGGCAGGTCTGGCAGGACGTCGGTTCACTGATCGACGGCTCCGAGCCGGAGAAGTCGATGATGCCGGCCGTCCAGTCTGTGTCGTCAGGGCGCAGGAACTCGACGGCGTCGCGGAAGTTCGACGGAGCGTCCGGGTCGGTGTTCCAGGCGAAGATGATCTGGCCGTGCGCGCCCCACGACACGATCCGCGGGTGCTCCACGGACACGTGGTCCCTGGCCAACGCCTTCGACTGGTACATGATCGCGAAGCGCTCCTGGTACAACTCGGGCAAGGCGGCCACGAACTCCTCCGGACTGGTGACGTCGTGCCGATCGAGGAAACGCTGAATACGCGGATACGAGCCTGAGTTGTCCGGCGCGGAACCGTCCGCCCCCGTCCCGTCAAACCAGGAGAACTCGTCGAACATGCCGTCCGGCAACGACGTCAGTTCGTTGTCGTGGAGAGTCAACTCCTCCAGCATGAACAGTTGTTCGAAGGTGTCCGCGTCCAGGCTAGCCAGCTCGTTCCCGTCGAGGAGCAGGGTCTCCAGCAGGTACAGCTCGTCGAAGATCCCGGAAGGCAGCGAAGCAAGGAGGTTGCCGGAAAGATCCAGACTCTCGAGCCGAACCAGCCCGTCGAAGTCGCCGGCTGCCAGGCTCGCGATGTTCCCGTCCGACAGGTCGAGGGTCGTGACGTCGCGCAGGTTTCGGTCGGCAACGTCGCCGCACGCCGCGACGCCGCTCGCCGCGACGATCGCGTCTCGCACCTTCGCCGTTCGATCGCAAACATTCGCGTGGACCGAACCGGCTGCCAGGAACAGCGCCGCCGGGACCACCGGGAAGAGGCATCCTCTCAACCGGGATCTTCGGAGCGTCATCCTCTCTTGCCTACGCGGCGAGGATACAGGCTCCTTGTCAGTTCTTGAGGATTGTCAACGGCTGGCCATGTGGCGCCCGGAAGGCCCTTTTCGTACCAAATCTGTCACTCTGTTGTCTTCTGATATCGCAGTATTCTCTGTTCTTCCTGCATGCCATTCCAAGATTGGTATTCTTGTGAGAGATTCGCTGCCGTACGAGTTTCACTGCTACCAAGGGGAAGATGGTCGGGGCGGCGGTATTCGGGGCCCGCGCTGGACGAGACGCCGGCCAGTTCTCAGCCAGACGCAAACGGCCGGTCCCGAAGGACCGGCCGTCGGACCCGGTTTGCGCGTCCTCGCGCCAAACCGCGAACCAGTCCCCGCGCCCGTCATCGGGCGCGGGGATGGCACTGCGTCTGGCGGAGTCGCCTACTCGCCGCCGCCTGACGAGATCATCAGCACCGAGCCCTGACGGTGCTCGGCGTGACGGGACGGAGCGTTCGAGTTCGTGGTCCAGGCGTTGCCTTCCTCGTCGAACTCGATCTCGCGGGTGTAGGTGACCATCATCGGCATCCGGTACTCGACGAACTTCTCCGTCTTCGGATCGAAGCGGAGCATCGAGTCGGTGCCGGTACCGGTGATCCACACCTCACCGTTCGTCGGATTGATGTTCAGCGCGTAGGGCAGCGAGTTCGGGCCGTGCGGCAGGTCATAGACCTTCCACTCTTCCGTTTCCTCGTTGAACGACGCGACATCACCCGAAGCCCAGCCCGGCACCCAGACGATGCCGTCGGGGGCCACGTGCAGACGGCGCGGGCCGTGCACGGGCGGCCGCCACTCGACGATCCGCTCCGGATCGCCGGCATCGAGCTGCGGACGGATCCGGCCGACGCGCTGACCATTCAGCTTGCTGTAGAAGACGTGGCCGTTCGGCGCCACGTCGATGCCGTACGGTGTCACGCCGCGGGACTCACCGCGGGCACCGCCGCCGCGGACCTGGTCCTTGGTCGGCAGCTTGTACTCGGTGACTTCCCACCGCTTGCCGTCCCAGGTCTCGGGATCGAGCGACATGACGCCAACGCCGTTCGGGCTTCCGGCGTCGGTCCACCAGAGGATCCCGTCAGGCGCGAAGCGCAGGGTGTGCGGGTAGCCGCCGCGCGGACGCGGAGCCGTGCGGCCGGAGCCAAGCCGCCATTCCTTGGTCTCGACGTCGAACTCACCCATCTGGCCCGAGTAGGCGAGGGTGACCCACATGTTGCCGTCCTCGGCCTTCTCGATGGAGTGGATGCCGGTCGTCGGACTGGACGGCGAGAGGTAGTCCTTGCCGCCGGGAACCGTGTAGAAGGCCCGCTCGCCGGTGACCGGGTCGAGGGTCTCGATCACGTCCTGGGCCATGTCGACGGTGTAGACGAGACCGTCGTCGCCCAGCTCGAGGTCGTGGATCACGGCGCCGGCCTGGTCACCCATCAGCCACTCGCGAACCTCGCCCTTGAGCGACTCGCCGGACGGCGCCTCAGGCGGCTCGAAGTTCGTCCAGTTCTCTTCCGCGTCGCGGCCGTAGACGTCCACGATCTTGTCGACCAGGATGTCCTGGGTGTGCTTGTACAGACCCTGGAAGCCGTCCATCCGGGTCAGCATGACTTCCCAGTCGACGGGCTCTTCGGGTGAACGGAAGCCGACGGTGCCGACCTGGTGGCAGTAGGCGCACATCATCTTGAAGTTCAGCGCGTCCGCCTCGTCCTCCCACTCCATCATGTTCATCAGGTCGTGCGCCGGGCGCTGCGACTGCAGGGCCCAACCCTCGGCCTGGCGCAGGCGGACCTGAATCGGTGTCGGCTCGGTCGTTTCCTTGAGGTCCTTCCACTCGTCGAGCCAGCCGGTCAGGCGGACGCGGAGCTTGTACTTGCCAGAGGGAACGGCGGGCAGCTTGTACGTGCCGTCGGGCTGGCTGTACACCGAGATGCTGCGCTGTTCGTCGGTCGAGAACAGCGACACGGTGGCGCCGCGAATCGGCTCACCGTCGTTGCCGACGATCGAGCCCGTGTAGACGGTCAGCGGTGCGTCGAGGTTGTTCGCGTTCGGGGCCGCCGCGACGGTCGCGGACGCGACGAGCGCGAGGACTGCGAAGCTGGTCATTGCGACCAGGGACGGAGCGGGTCGGGACATGGGACCTCCTGTGCCTTCTTGGGTGGCTTGGGGTGCAGTTGGGCCGGACTATACAAGAAGAAACCCCATCCGGATCCTCGAGGCGGCAGTGCCGGGACCCCGATGTAGTCTCCGCCGATGCGGGAGCGTCCGGGGGCCGACCGTCTCGACCGCTTCGCCGAGAATCCGCGGCGAGCGCTGTGGCTATTGGCGATGCCGATCCTGATCGGCATGTCGATCCAGACGCTCTACATGATCGTCGACATGTTCTTCGTCGGCCGGGTGAGCCCGGAGGCCCTGACCGCTCTCGCCTTCAACATGCCGCTCGTGTTCCTGGCGATGGGCGTGACCTTCGGCCTGGGCACCGGGATCACCGCGGTGATCGCGCAGGCGATCGGCGCACGCGACCGGGTCCGCGCCGACCGCGCCGCCGAGCACTCCGTACTGATCGGCGCCCTGGTCGCCGCACTGACGACGGGTTCGGCGCTCGTTTTCGGCATCCCCCTGCTCCACGCGCTCGGTGTGCCGGCCGAACTCGTGCCCCAGGCCTGGAGCTACTTCCGCGTGCTGGCCTGCGGCTATCCCTTCATGATCCTGGCCGTCTTCTTCCGATCGATCCTCTCGGGTGAAGGCAACGTGAAGACGCCGGTGATGGTCCAGGGCGCCGCCACCGTGCTGAACATCGCCCTCGACCCGCTGTTCATCTTCACCTTCGGCATGGGCGTGGCCGGCGCCGCCCTGGCGACGATCGTCAGCCAGGCGGCGGCCGCCGTGGTCTTCGTCTACCTGCTGTTCGTCGCCAAGCTCTCCTACGTCCGCTTCGACCTCGCGAACTTCCGCTACGACAGCGCGATCATCCGCAGCATCTGCGTTATCGGCCTGCCCGCTTCCCTGTCCTTCCTGGTCATGTCGCTCGGCGGCGGCGTGCTTAACCGCATCCTGGTCGAGCACACGCCGGACGCGGTGGCCGCGCTCCAGATCGGCAGCCGCCTCGACCACGTCGTCATCCTGCCCCAGGTCGCGGTCGCTTCCGGCCTGGTGACCCTGGTCGGCATGTTCTACGGCGCCCGCCGCGGCGATCTGCTGCGGGAGATCGTCAGCTACGCGATGGTGCGGACGATCCTGCTCAGCATCGCGATCGCCGTCGCGTTCTACGTGCTGGCCCCCGGCCTCGTCGCCTTCTTCACCGACAGTCCCGGCATCCACTCCCTGGGCGTCGACTACCTGCGGGTGGTCGTCTTCGCCTATCCCTTCATCGGCGTTTCCATCCTCACCGGCCGCAGCCTGCAGGGCCTCGGGCGCGGCTCCCCGGAACTCTGGCTGTCCCTGCTGCGGGTCATCCTGATCAGCGCTCCGCTCGCCTGGGCGGCGACGTTCTGGCTGCGCGGACCAGTGCAGTGGGTCTGGTACTCGTCCCTGATCGGCACTGTCATCTCCGCCTCGATCGCCCTCGCCTGGCTCGCGGCCGGTCTGCGTCAGGCGATCGCCAGGATCGGTAGCGGCGAGTCACCGCTCGGCGCTCCCGCCGGCGCCGGAGAACTGCCAGTGGATAGCGCGGCCGAAGCGCCCGAACCCGCATGAGTCGAGCCTTGCTCTGCGCCGCCGTCCTGTGGTGCGCGGCCCTGATTGCCGGAGCCGCGACCGCCCAGGGCTGCCCCGGCCCCGAGCTCCACGGCCTCTTCCCCCAGGACATCTACGTCTTCCGCGGCTTCGTGACCGAAGCAGCCGCGCTGCCGCTGGGAGACGACGGCGCCTTCCAGCTCGAGGTCCAGGTCGAAGAGGCCGTTCACCTGCCCCGCTCCCGCTCGCGCTACGCGGTGACCGTCGAGACAACGGAAGAGAACTGCGCGAAGCGGCCGCTCACGGCGCGAGAACTGCGCGACCGCTTCGCCGTCGGCGACGAAGTGAAGATCGTCGCCCATGAAGAGCCCGGCTCGACGCGGTCGCTGGTCGCGCCGTACCACCGGGTCGCCCTGGTCATGGCGGAAGCCGGGGAGAGCGACCTGATCAAGAACGACTTCGACTACTACGACGCCCTGCTCGAACTCGACGCCCGCTTCGCGGACACCGACAAGTTCTCACTCGTTTCCCAGATGGGCCGTTACCTGGCTTCGAGGGACGACTTCAGGCGATTGCTCGAGGAGCAGATCCAGGAGCGGCGCTACCGGCGTCAGTTGCTCGATCTCTACGACGCGCTCAGGGAGCCCTAGCGGCCTATCCCAAGAGCGCCAGATCGCGCTCCATGATCTCGAAGTGGACGGGCCGAAGGGGCTTTCTCGTCGGCGGCGGGTTGACGGCCTCGAACGGCTCCTTCCGGACCACCCGGTATCCCCGCCGGCCGTACCAGGCCAGCAACTCCGGCCGGCTGCTGAGCACCCAGAGCTGGCAAACGCTGCAGCCTGCTTCCTGCAACCAGCCCTCGGCCGCCGCCATCAGGTCGCGGCCCAGCCCCAGGCTCTGCCGCGCCGACGCGACGGACACCAGACCCAGGTAGCCGGTCTCGCCACGCAACTCGACATAGACGCAGCCGGCCAGCCCGCCGGCGCTCTCGTCGCACACGAGGAATGAACCGCGCTCAAGGCGGCCCATCACGTCCGGCAGCGCGATCCGTTCGCCCGTCAGCACGTCCGCCTCCACTTCGAACGCGTCGTTGACGAGCGCCACGATCGCCGGGGCGTCAGCGGCGGAGGCGTAGCGCCAGGTGAATGCCATGGCGCGGGATGCTAGCCCGCCGCCTGTATCCTCCTGTCCCCTCCTCACCTCCTTGGGGATCAGCTCACATGCCCAACCTCGGCACCGAATCCAGGCTCGAGAGGGTCCTGATCAGCAACCGCGGCGAGATCGCCATCCGGATCGCCAAGGCGGCGGAGGCCCTGAACATCGAGTCGGTCGGCGTCTATCCGGCGGCCGACTCGCTGTCGCTCCACACGCGGCTGACGACGGAAGCGCTGCAGATCGGCAACGGCGTCGCCGACGATCCCGTCGCCGCCTATCTCGACGCCGAGGATCTGGTCGCCGCCGCCCTTGCCAGCGGCTGCGACTGCGTCCATCCCGGCTACGGATTCCTGGCCGAGAACGCGGACTTCGCCGAGCGCTGCGCCGCGGCCGGCCTCGTCTTCGTCGGCCCGCCGCCGGCCGTCCTCTCCCTGTTCGGCGACAAGGTGCGCGCGCGCCAGCTCGCGGCTTCGCTCGATATCCCGGTCGTTCCCGGCAGCGACGGACCGGTGGAATCCGCGGACGAGGGCGCCGCGCTCGCGGATCTGCTCGGCTATCCCGTGATGCTCAAGGCGGCGGCCGGAGGGGGTGGCCGCGGCATGCGCACGGTGCGCTCCAGGGATGCGATGGACGGAGCTTTCGAGCGGTGCCGAAGCGAAGCGGCGGCCGCGTTCGGCGATGGCGCGCTGTTCGTCGAGAAGCTGATCGAGCGCCCGCGGCACATCGAGGTCCAGGTCCTCGCCGACGCGAACGGCAACGCCGTCCACCTGCACGAGCGGGACTGCTCCGTTCAGTTGCGCAACCAGAAAGTGATCGAGACGGCCCCCGCGCCCGGCCTGGACGGCGATCTGCGCGACCGCCTCCTCGCCGACGCGGTCAGGCTGATGGAGGCCGCCGCCTACGTCAACGCCGGCACCGTCGAGTTCCTGGTCGTCCCCGAGAGCGGCGAGCACTTCTTCATCGAGTGCAATGCCCGCATCCAGGTCGAGCACACGGTCACCGAGCAGGTCACCGGTTTCGACCTCGTGGAGGCCCAGTTCCGGATCGCCGCTGGAGCCAACCTCGACTCCCTGGGCCTCGGCGACCAGACGGCGGTCGGTGAACCGCGGGGTTTCGCCGTCCAGGCCCGCGTGGTCGCCCGCGGCGCCGGAACGCTGAGCGCGTACAAGGAACCCGCCGGACCCGGCGTGCGGGTCGACGGTTGCGGCTACGTCGGCTACTCGCCGCCGCCCCAGTTCGATCCTCTGCTCGCCAAGGTGACGGCCACGAGTTCTTCCTCGTTCGGCCCCGGCGCCGCGTCCTTCACCGCCGCCGTCGAGCGCACGCGGCGCGCGGTCTCGGAGTTCCACGTCGGCGGACTCGCCACGAACCTCGACCAGCTCAAGGCCATCCTCGCCCATCCCTCCGTCCGCGCCGGTGACGCCCGGACCACGCTCCTGGAGGAGAACCCGGAGCTACTCTCGGCCGACGCCGGCATCGCGGCCGCCAACGGCGCCATGACCCTGCTGCGGCAACAGGCGACCGTGATGGGTCTCTCCGTCGCGAGCGGCGCGGGCACGCAGCCGGCGACGAGAACGACATCCGCCGAACTCGACGTAGAACCCGGTCAGCAAGGCGTCGCCTGCCCGATGGCCGGCTCGGTCCTCGAGGTGCGCGCGGCGGAGGGCGAGCAGGTCGCCGCCGGCGAGACGCTGCTCGTCGTCAGCGCGATGAAGATGGAGTCCGCCGTCGCGTCGCCCTGCGATGGCCGGGTGGCCGCCCTCCAGCCGCTGCAACCGGGCGACACGGTGGAGGCCGGCCAGGTCGTCGCGGTGATCGCGCCCGCCAGGGAAGCTACGGGCGAAGCGGTGGCCGACCAACGGGACGACACCTGGGCGCCGATGCTCGAAGACGTGGCCACGATGCAGGCCCTGGCCCTCGAGCGCCTCGCCCCGGGCTCCGACGATCCCGGAGTCGTTCGCCAGCGCAGCCGCGGCAAGCTGACCTGCCGGGAACGAATCGACCTCCTGCTCGACGAAGACTCCTTCCACGAGATCGGCAGCATCGCGGGTTTCGCGTCCTACGACGAGGCCGGCGCGATCACGGCCTTCACGCCGGCCAACCACGTCGGCGGATGGGGCCGGATCGAAGGCCGCACCGCGGTCGTCTGCGCCGACGACTTCACTTCCCGGGGCGGCCACGCGGACGGCGCGATCGGTGCCAAGAGCAGCTACCTCGACCGTCTGGCCCTCGAGATGCGCGCGCCCTCGATCCGACTGCTCGACGGCTCGTCGGGCGGCGGCAGCGTCGCCGCGATGGTGCCGCAGCAACAGAAGGAGGGCGAGAGCAAGGCGAAGGAGAGCCGCGGCGCGATCAAGGCCGGCCGGCCCCGGGTCGCCGGCGGCGGCGGCTCCTTCCTGCCCGGCCACCTCGGCAGCACGATGTACACCGAGCAACTGGGCACCGTGCCGGTCGTCAACGTCCTGCTCGGCAGCGTCGTCGGCATCGGCGCCGCCAAGGCGGTGCTCGGCCACTTCTCCGTCATGGTGCGCGACATCGCGCAACTGTTCGTCGCCGGCCCGCCGGTAGTACGCCCCGCGATGGGCTACGACATCACCAAGGAGGACCTGGGCGGCTGGCACATCCACTGCCGCAACGGCTCGGTTGACAACCTGGCGGAGACCGAGGAGGAGGCGATGCTCCTCACCCGGCGCTTCCTCTCCTACCTGCCCTCCTCCGTCTTCGAGCCTCCCCCGACCACGGCGCCGGACCCGAACGACCCGCCCGACCGGCGCGACGAAGAGCTGTTCAACCTGATCCCGCGCAAGCGCACGGCTACCTTCGACGTCCGCCGCGCGATCCGCCTGATGGCCGACCAGGACTCGTTCTTCGAAATCGGTCCGCTATGGGGCACCGACCAGGTCACCGGGTTCGTGAGATTCGCCGGCCGTCCCATGGGAGTCATCGCCTCGGACAGCCAGCACGCCAACGGCGGCGCGCTCACCGCCGACGGCTGCCGCAAGCTGATCCGCCACCTCGACCTCTGCGACCTCTTCCACCTGCCGGTCCTCAACCTCGTCGACAACCCCGGTTTCGCCGTGGGCCTCGAACACGAGATCACCGGCACGATCCGCTGGGGCGGCCAGTGGATGATCGCCTTCGCCCAGGCCACCGTCCCCGTCTTCACCGTCATCATGCGCCGCAGCTTCGGCGTCGCCGGCAACAACTACGCGACCCCACGGGCCCAACCCTCCATGCGCGTCGTCTGGCCGGCGGCCGACACCGGCGGCATCCCGCCCGAAGGCGGCATCGAAGCCGCCTACAAGCGCCAGCTCGCCCAGGCCGAAGACCCGAAGGCCTTCCGGGAAGAACTGATGGCCCGCATCGAAAGCGCCCGCGGCCCCGTCGGCCCCCTCTCCCGCTTCCAGGTCGAAGAGATGATCGACCCCCGCGACACCCGCGCCCTCATCTGCGAGTGGCTCGACATGGCGTGGAACATCGTCTCGCAGCCGGCGCGGCTCAAGCCGCGGGCAACGCAGTTCCGGCCCTGACGACGACGGCGCCGGTCACACCCGCCTGAACCGGGCCGAGGGGGAGGGTCCCAGGGGACGCTCACCCCTTCTTGGGGGATGTGAGGGTGGGGGTTCGCTTCGGTCGGCTTCGCTCCGGTAGGACGTCAGCTACTGAGAGGACATCGGCAGTCGCTCGCCTCCAGCCCCCTGGGACCCTCCCCCTCGGCCCGGTTCAGGCTGGAGGACTTCAGCCCGATGCCACGACGCGCCAGTGCCGGTGCGCCGGCCTTCTGGCCGGCATCCGCCCGCAGTAGCAGTTAGCGGCGACGCTCCGATTCAACAGCGTCCAGAAAGTCGGCGGTGGCACGGATGAAGAACCGCGCGACAAGGTCGCCCACGACCCAAGCGCCTACAACCAGCAGTGCGATGAAGGCCGACAAGGCAACCAGCACTTCCAACATGGTCTTCGGAGTCTACCTAGGGCGAGCCCAGTCGCCGGCGCGTCCCGTAACATGCCAGGAACCAAACCACTTCTGAAGCCGTCCCGTAGCCGAATCCCGAAGTACACTCGCGGAATGCGCTTCCCCCAGCTTCCCCGCAAGCGCTACGGCATCGTGTACGCGGACCCGCCCTGGGACTACAAAGGCCAGCTACAGCACGCCGGTCCTGCAAGCGGGGACACCGGGGGCGCCGTACGGCACTACCCCACCGTAACGCTCGGGGACCTAACGACCTTGCCCGTGTCGGACATCGCCGCCGACGACTGCCTGCTGTTCCTTTGGGCGACCAACCCGCACCTCGACCAGGCCATCGACCTCGGCAAGGCCTGGGGCTTCGCTTGGGCGACCGTGGCCTTCGTCTGGGACAAAGAGCGAGTCAACCCCGGCTTCTACACGATGAGCCAGTGCGAACTCTGCCTCGTGTTCAAGCGAGGCCGTATTCCCAAGCCCCGCGGCGCCAGGAATGTCCGGCAACTCGTCACGGCGAAACGCCGAGAGCACTCCCGCAAACCCGAGGAAGTCCGCAGGCGAATCGACGCCATGTTCCCGACACTTCCGAAGCTGGAACTGTTCGCCCGTCCGGAGATAGACCTGTTTGGCGACGGAGTGCCGAACGGTTGGGATGCTTGGGGATTGGACGCATGACTGGGGCTGCCAGGGAACACCTCGAGGGACGGGACAAATGGCAGGACGAAGCGGCACTCCGCGGCCTTGGCGCCGAGACTCAGTTTCACGAAGTCCTGTCACGCCATCTGTCGACCCGCGGAGTCGGGGTCACGCTGGCCCCCCGCCCTGGAGACCTGAGAGGAATCTACGGCGTCCATGCTTCGGGAAGGCCGCACGGTATCCGGCCGGACGCCGCAATCTATGGCCCGAAAAAGCGCGCCATCTACGTCGAAATGAAGAGGCAACGAGCCGCGGGAAACGCCCACGAACGCGCCTGCAAGTACTTCACCCCGGGGATTCTCCGGTCGGGGCGCAAGATAGCCAAGCAGCCCGAGGAGGTGATCCCGTTCTGGTGGATCTTCACCAACGGCATCGCGGAAGACGATCGCTACGTACGAGAGATCACGCATTGGTTCGAGGGTGCCGAACGCCACGTGCTTCTCTGGCAACCTCGATCCTCCGCTCTGCTCATCTCGCACTTTGAGCGGAACATCCTGCCGCTACTGATCTGATGGCGAGGAGCGACGATGGCGATCAGAGACGTTACGAGCGGCCCGCCGAGCGGTGCGAACAAAGCGTGGGAAACGATGAGGCGGCAGGGGGACCACGACGTGTGGACCGGCTACATCAGCAAGGTCCGTCGCTACGTCGAGAGCGCCGACTTCGGCCAAGCGGTGGCGCCCGCTCTTGAGACGGGAAAGCTCTTCGAAGCGGCGCGCGATGCGCTGCTGGCCGGCAGAGAATGGCGCGAGCCGCTTGAGCATGCCGTCGACGCCGCGTGCAGACGCCCAAGTCCCGCACAGGTCAACGCGGCCAAGGAGAGCCTTCGTGCGCTAAGGGCATGGGGCACCATGCGCGAGAATCACCTGAGGCGAGACTTCCTCGGCTGGGTGCGCGAGAGCACTGAAGACGCAGGGGCGGCCCTGAGGCGTCTGTGGGAGAAGAAAGAGCCGCTCGAAGCGCGAATCGACGCCTTCTCGAATCGCCTGCCGTTCCTCACAGGCAAGAGCAAGGACAGAGTAAGGGTGATCTCAGTCCTACTCACTGCATGCGAATCCGATCAGCCCGTCCTGACGATCAAAGAACTGGAAGCTGCCTACAAGGCAGCCGGTTTCCGGGAATCTCCACCGGACGGAAGGTCCGAGACGGCGTACTACAGCCACGCGGTGGACTTTCTTGAGAAAGTGGCTCGGGACGCCAAACCGGCGAGTCGCGGGAAACCATTGACACTCCGAGAGGCACAGGTGGCCGTGCAGGCAGTCACCCCCCGTGGAGGCGACGCTCCACGACGCGCCGCCACCGCTCCAAAGGACTCCGATTCCGATCGTTGGGGCGCCTATCTGGAGAAGGTCCGGCGCTACGTCGAGAGCGGCAAGCTGGACAGCGTGGAGGTCGATTACAAGCTGAGAATCGGCGACGCTCTGCGGGAAGCTCGAAAGGCGGCACTGGCGGCCCGAAGCGATTGGCAGTATCTCGTGAAGGCCGCCACGCAGGGCAAACATCACCCGATGGCCTGGCGGGAGGCCGCCAAACTGCGCCAGTGGATCGACGACCAGCCCGACGGCGCGCTGCTGGCGCTTCGCGCTCTCTGGACCGAAAGCGACCAATCAACTAGTGAACGGATTCGCGGCTTCTCCACTCTCTACCCTTGGGAGACGAAGGGCGGGGAGGTACCGCCAGACGCCGTACGCCACTCCGCCTACGGCACCAATGGCCGGGGGACCCGACTGAGAACAATCTCCGTCCTGTTGATGGCGCTCGACCCATCCGCACACCCACCATTCATGAGATCGGTGTTCGACTCCACCTACGGGCGCTTGGGCATCGAGCTTCTGTCGGGAGAGGCGGCCGAAGAAGCTCAGTACGAACACGCCCTAGGCTTCCTCGACGAGCTGATCCGTCGCTCGACCGCGCACGGCCTGAGCCGCCCAAACACACGGCTTGAAGCGCAATCGGTCGTCTGGGCGCTAAAGCACGATGATCGGTCACCAGGCCGGCCGCCCGTCGAATCGCGGCGATGCCTGGACACCCCCGACGAGCCCGAACCACACCTGAGAACGCTTGCCGAGGCCGACTTCTCGGAACTCGCCGACGACCTGCTCTACGACGCTGCCAATCTTCACGCCATCGCGGCACTCCTCGACGACAAGCGCCAGGTCATCTTTCAGGGGCCGCCTGGCACCGGTAAGACCTACGCCGCCCGCGAGCTGGCACGGTTCCTCGCCGAGTCCGAGGAGCGCGTCACCCTGGTGCAGTTCCACCCCTCCTACGCCTACGAGGACTTCGTTCAGGGCTACCGGCCGACTCTCACGGACGGCGGCCAGGCCGGCTTCAAGTTGCGCCCCGGCCCGCTGGTGACCGCATCAGCCGCGGCGCGCAAAGACCACTCTGGCGCCCCGCACTTCCTCATCATCGACGAGATCAACCGGGGGAACCTGGCAAAGGTCTTCGGCGAGTTGTACTTCCTCCTGGAGTACCGGGACGAGGGCATGGAACTCCAGTACGCCTCGGCCGACAACGAGCCCTTCAGCCTGCCCGACAATCTCTACATCATTGGCACGATGAACACCGCCGACCGTTCGATCGCCCTAGTAGATCTGGCGCTCCGCCGACGCTTCCACTTCGTCGAGTTCCACCCCGACAGGCCGCCTATCGAGGGGCTGCTGCATCATTGGTTGGAAAGGAACGCTCCCGAGATGGCCTGGATGGCGGACATCGTCGACGAGGCGAATCGACGGCTCGACGACCGGACCGCCGCCATCGGCCCCAGCTACTTCATGCGCGACGGCCTAGACGAGGTGAAGGTAAAGCTCATCTGGAATCACAACGTCGTGCCGTATCTGGAGGAGTGCCTCTTCGGCGAGCCCGACCGGCTACGCGACTTCGAGCTCGACGTTCCCGGGCGGCGCCTGAAGCGGAGTTCCGACAACCGCGAGGCTGACGCCGACGACGACGCGATGGAGCAAGACTTCGTCGAAGACGACGAAGGCGATGCGGACGCCTGAGCGGGGAGTCTCGTTGAAGCTCACGACGGTGACGCGCCAACGCTGACGCCCTGTCCGCATGCGAACAATCAACCTCACGGAATGGGAATCCAGCCGCCCGATCTCCCTATCGGCCGGCGAACTGGCCGTACTCGTCGGGCTCCGCGACGAACTCAAGTTGACGATCGAACCGGCCGGCGGTCTGGAAGGCGAGTACATCCTCAGACCGGGTTCCACCGTCGGTGCGCTCGACTTGGGCGGCCTGTCGGTCGCAATCCACCCCAAGCTGCCCATCGGCAGGGTGCTCTATCTCGCATCGTGGGCGATGGGCAGCCCAAGAACGGTCACCTTCCGGCCCGAGTCCTTCGACTTCAAGAGCGAGCCGACGCTGGTCGAAGCGCTGGCGCCGATGCTTGCTCACGCCGCCCGGCGCGCCTTCGCCCACGGGCTTCTCCACGGCTACCGCACCGAGCAGGAGGCGCTCACGACCGTTCGTGGACGCATCCGCGTCAACGAGCAGGTTCGGCGGCGCTTCGGCGTCCCCATCCCCGTCGAGGTCCGCTACGACGACTTCACGGACGACATTCCGCCGAACCGGCTAGTGAAGGCGGCAGCACATCGGCTGAGCCGACTCCGGCTTCGCTCGCCGCGGTCCCGCCGCGGCCTCGGCTTCATCCGCGCCACCCTCGACAACGTGAATCTCGTGGAGTTTCCGCTGAACGCCGTGCCCGACGTGCGCTTCGACCGCCTGAACGAGCACTACCGGGAAGTCGTGACGCTGGCACGGCTGATCCTCCGCTACACGTCCATCGAGACCGGGCGCGGCCGCGTGCGGGCGAACGGCTTCCTGATGGACATGAACGTGGTGTTCCAGGAGTTCGTGACGCGGGCGCTACGCGAGGAGCTAGGGCTCACCGAATGGACGTTCCCATCTGACGGGAAGTTGCCCCGTCGTGGGATCTTCCTCGCCAAGCACCACCGCAAGCGGCCCAACCATCGAGGCACCGTCGACACCATCGCCTTGAAGCCCGACCTTTCCTGGTGGGAAGGACCGGACAGGCAAACCTGCACCTTCGTCGGCGACGCGAAGTACAAGCGGGTCGAGAAGGAGCAGGTCCCTAACGCCGACCTCTACCAGCTCCTCGCCTACACCACCGCCCTCGACCTTCCCGGCGGCTTACTGATCTATGCCAAGGGCGAAGCGGAGAACGTCGTTCACCACGTTCGCCACGCCAGGAAGCAACTCGAAATCGCCACACTCGACCTGTCAGGCAGCATCGACAACCTGAAGGCTGATATAGGCAAACTGGCGAAACGAGTCCGCGTCCTCCGCCACAGCGCCCTCAAGCTCCACCAAGCCGCCTGAAGCGTCGGGGCCTCGCCGGAGGTGCCTGCCCGTTGGCGTTAGCGTTTGGCCCCGGCCAATGTGCTCCGGGAAAGTGCAGACTAGGCGGGCAGTACCTCGCGGCTGACCAGAGCGCCTTGCGTGGCTTCAACGACCGACACGTCGTAGGCGGTCTGAAGGTTCATCCACAGAGCCGCTTCCGTTCCCAGGTAGCGGCCGAGGCGAACCGCGGTTTCGGCGGTGACGGCTCGCTCCTCACGGAGAATCGCCGTGACCCGGCTCGCCGGAACCCGAAGCGCCAGAGCGAGTTGGTTGGCACTCATTCGTCGGGCGTCGAGTTCCGCCCTCAGGAGTTGGGCCGGGTGGTTCTTCAGCCTGGTCATCGTCACCCTTGGTTGGTAGTCCTCGATCGCAACGTCCGCCGGCTCGCCGGCGGCGACCGGAACGTCAGCCGCCGCGTCCCTCGTAGATGGCTGCCCGAACGCGGGCCCAATCCGCACCCTGAAACTCCGGCTCCAGGCCGTGTCCGCCTACGCTCGCGTCCCTGAGAACGAAACGGTCGTTCTCCCGATCCGCGCGCATGGCCATGCGAAGTCCACGCTCGCAGAGTTCCTGAAGCGTGATGCCCTCCCTGGATGCGTGGGCCTTCGCCACTCTGGCGAGAACCTCGGCGATCTCGATCCTGGTCTTCATCACGTTGAACCGCTCACAGTCTGGCCGGCCATGGTAGTCGACCGTCACGCCCCCGTTGACGTCAGCGAACCCGGCAAGCATCCCGTTCCCTGCATGCCGGAACAGCCGATACGCTGGCGCGCCCGAAGAGGCCAACCGTGCGACGACTCACCGACTACCGCGTCCTGACCTTCGACTGCTATGGCACCCTGATCGACTGGGAGACCGGCATCTGGGACGCGCTGCAGCCGCTGATCATGCGGAACCCGGACGCCGAGGCCACCCGCGACGCCGCGCTGCTCGCCTTCGGGCAGTGCGAGAGCCTTCAGGAGCAGGAGACGCCCGACCTGCTCTACTCCGACCTGCTGGCCCGCGTGCATGGACGCATCGCCGACCGCCTGGGCATGCAAACGGGCCCGGAACTCGACGAAGCGTTCGGCGACTCGGTTCCCGACTGGCCGGCGTTCGCGGACACGGCGGACGCCTTGCGGGTCCTCAAGCGCCACTTCCGGCTCGTCATTCTCTCCAACGTGCACAAGGACGGCATCGCCGGCTCGAACCGCAAGCTCGGGGTCGAGTTCGACGCGATCTACACAGCCGAAGACATCGGTTCCTACAAACCTGCCGACCGGAACTTCGAGTACCTGGTCGCGCATCTCCAATCCGACTTCGGACTCGACCGGTCCGACATCCTGCACACCGCGCAGAGCCTCCACCACGACCATGAGCCGGCGAACCGGTTCGGGCTCGCCAACGCCTGGATCGACCGGCAACGGCTCTCCGAGGGCGGAAGCTGGGGTGCTACCGAACGCGTCGAGACGATGCCGACCACCGACTTCGTCTTCTTCTCGATGGGCGAGATGGCAGCGGCCGTGGCGGCGTGCGCGAGCACCGGGGCGTAGCGGGCCGAATCGCGGGCGCCGTTTCTCAGCCGTCCTCCTCGACCGTCAACCGGTACTTCGCGGCGGCGAGGTACCTGGCCTCCTGGCGCAGGTCGGCCCGGGTCAAGGGCGACTTCTCCAGCCAGGCCGCGGGCAGCACGAGCCGCAGATCGCGCCCGTCGACTTCGAGCTTGACCGCCAGGGGTTCGTCCCGCCGGCTGCGGTGAAGCACTGCCGCGAGCCGCAACAGGACCGCGCCCCGCCGCGCCGGTTGCCGCCATCCCGAGGGGAGGCGATCGAAGATCTGGCGCGGGAACTTACGGCGGTGGCTGCGGACGAGAGAAGCCAGCAGCAGGTGTTCCTGGAGCGAGAACCCGTGCATCTCCGCGTTCTCGACGATGTAGGCGCCGTGCTTGTGGAAGCCGGCGTGGTTGATATCCAGGCCGACCTCGTGCAACTGGGCCCCCCAGGAGAGCATGAGCCACGGAAGCTCTCCGGTGAGATTCCACGATTCGGCACACTGCCCGAGGAGCTGCAGCGCGGTTTCCCGCACTCTCTCCGCCTGTTCCGGCTGCACGTGGTAGCGCCTGGCCATCGACTCGACGGCCGCGTGCCGGGTGTCTTCGTGGTGCAGACGGCCGAGCAGGTCGTACAGGGCGCCTTCCCGGAGGGCGCCGCCCGCAACCCGCATCTGCTCGATACCCAGCGCCTTGAACACCGCCAGCAGCACGGCGACGCCGCCGGCGAACACCGGCGCCCGCCCGTCGCTGAGGCCCTTGATGCCGCCCTGCACCGTCGTGCCCCGTTCGAGCAACAGTTCGCGAAGGCGCAGCAGGGCCTCGAGCGTGATTCCCTGCTCGCACCAGCCTGCCGCCTGCACGACCTCCGCCACCGAACGAACTGTCCCCGACGAGCCCACCGCCACACGCCAGCCGGCGCCGTTCCGGAAACGACGCTCGACCGGCTCCAGCTCCTGCAAGGCCGCGATCTCCGCCCGCCCCCAACGCTTCTCCTTCACCCGGCCGTTCGGGAAGTGCCGCAAGCTGAAGCTGACGCAACCCATGTACAGGCTCTCGAGATCGAGCGGCCGCGAGCCCTCGCCGACAATCAGCTCGGTCGAGCCGCCGCCGATGTCGACCACCAGTCGCCGTTCGTCGCCGGCCAGACTCCTCGACACGCCCAGGTAGATCAGCCGCGCCTCCTCGAGGCCCGACACGATCTCCACCGGATGGCCCAGCGACCGTTGCGCCGCTTCCAGCAGATCGCGGGCGTTTCGCGCCTGTCGCAGCGTGTTCGTGCCCACGACCCGAACCGTTCCCGGAGGAAACGAGCGCACGCGTTCGCCGAAGCGGCCGAGACAGTCGAGCGCCCGCGCGGTTGCCTCCGGAGTCAGGCGCTTGCGCTCATCGAGTCCGGCTGCGAGCCGCACGAACTCCTTTCGCCTGTCGACGAACACGAGCTGGCCACCCCGAACTTCGGCCACGACCAGATGAAAGCTGTTGGAGCCCAGGTCGGCGGCAGCAACCACCTCCGGATCCGTCGGCGGGAGAGGGAGCGAGTGCTGCGAGTCGGCCATTCGCGCGCAAGTATGATGACTCGCCTCAATCGGGACCGGTCGCTCTACTTCAGGATCGATCGGAAGTCTGGAATACCTCACCATGCCGGTGGAACTTCGCTCCGACACGATGACCCGGCCATCCCCCGCCATGCGCAGGGCGATGGCCGCGGCGGAGGTCGGCGATGACGTCTTCCATGAAGATCCGACGGTCAACCGCCTGCAGGAACGCGTGGCGGACCTGCTCGGACGGGAGGCGGCCCTGTTCGTCCCTTCCGGCACCCAGGGCAATCTCTCCTCTCTGCTCGGGCACGAGCTGCCCCGCGGCAGCGAGGTGCTGCTCGAGTCGAACGCGCACATCATCAACCACGAGAACAACGGGATCACCGGCATCGGCGGACTCCTGCCGCGTGCGGTGAAGGCCGAGGTCGACGGCATCCTGGCGCCGGAACAGGTCGAAGCGGCGATTCAGCCCGACCACCCGACCGCGGCTCCGACCCGGCTGCTCTGCCTGGAGAACAGTTGCAACCACGCCGGCGGGACCGTCTACGAACCGGAGCGCACGCGAGCGCTCTGCGACCTTGCGCACCGCCGCGGTCTGCGTGTCCACCTTGACGGCGCGCGCCTCTTCAACGCCGCGACCGCTCTCGGCTGCACGCCGGCCGAGGCCGCGGGGCCCGTCGACTCGCTCTCCTTCTGCTTCTCGAAGGGCCTGGGCGCGCCCGTCGGCTCCATCGTCGTCGGCTCGCGCGACTTCATCGGCAACGTCCGGCGCTACCGGCAGATGTGCGGCGGCCAGATGCGGCAGGTCGGCGTACTCGCCGCCGCCGCGGAGGTCGCCCTCGACGAGAGCCCGCCGCTGCTGGTCCAGGATCACGAGAACGCCGCGCTGCTCGCGGACACTCTCAACGATCTTCCCGGCGTCGCACTGATCGCCGAACAGAGGACCAACATTCTCATCTTCTCGGTCGAGGGCACGGGCCGCAGCGCCCCGGAGTGCGTCGAGGCGCTACGGAAGGAGAACGTCCTGTGCCTGGACGTAAGCCCGGTCCACATCCGTCTCGTCACCCACCGCGACGTGAGCCCCGAGGAGACGGCGCAGGCGGCCCAAGCGCTGGTCCGGGTGTTCGGTGGGTAGCGAACGCGGCCTGGTCCCGGCCAGGCCGTTCGACGAGCTACGGGTGGGAGAGACCTTCCCGCTGCCCAGCCGCACGGTGACCGAAGCCCACTTCGCCGCCTTCCAGGCGATCTCGGGCGACAACCACCCGATCCACTACGACATCGAGTACTGCAAGTCGCAAGGCCACGTTGGGCTGGTCGCCCACGGCCTCCAGGTGCTCTGCTTTACGGCGGCCGGCGCAGGCACGTTCGCCGACGTGGTCGGCCGAGCCATGATCGGCTACATCGACCAGTCATGCCGCTTCCTGAAGCCGGTGTACCCTGGCGACACGCTGTACCCGATGCTGCGCATCGCGGAACTGAAGCGCCAGCGGACGACCGGCGTGATCGTGCTGGAGAGCGAGATCGACAACCAGCGGAGCGAACGGGTGCTGGAGGGCCGGCAGAGCTACCTGGTGCGACTGTAGGCGGCCAACTCCGCGTCAGCACAGCGGCTCGAAGTCGAACACCGGAGCCGCGGATCCGGCCAGGGGCACGGCGCGGACGCGGAACACCCGGCGCAGCAGATCCGGACTGAGGACCTCCGCCGGGGGTCCCTCAGCGACCAGGGCACCCGCGTCGAGCACGGCCACCCGGTCAGCGAAACGCGCGGCGGCGTTGAGGTCGTGGAGGACCAGCACGACGGAGCGACCCTCGTCAACCAGGTTGCGCGCCAGCCCCAGGAGGTCGAGACCGTGGGCGAGATCGAGGTTCGAAGTCGGTTCGTCGAGCAGGAGAACCTCCGCCTCGGTAGCCAGACAGCGAGCCATCAGCACGCGCTGCAACTCACCTCCCGACAGTGTCGTCACCCTTCGTTCCGCGAGCGCCAGCAAGTCCGTGTCGTCCAGACAGCGGTCGATCCATCCGCGGTCGGCTGAACGGGTGCCGAACAGACGGCTTTCGTGCGGGTAGCGGCCGAGGGTGACGAACTCCCGCACCGTGAACTCAAAGGTCGGGCGCACGGTCTGCGGCACATAGGCCACTCGCCTGGCCGCCTGACGCCGCGGCAGGGCCGCCAGATCGAAGCCGCCCAGCAGCGCCCGGCCCTCGGTCAACCGCCACGCGCCACTCAGGAGCCGCAGCAGGGTCGACTTTCCGGCGCCGTTCGGGCCCACGACCGAGATCAGCGTGGCCGGCTCGATGACGAGATCGACACCACGCAGGAGCCACCGTCCCCGCCGCTCGACGCCGCCGCCCACAAGCTCGAGCCGAGGCGCGGCGGTCACGGCCGACGCCGCCGTCATCGGGACACCGCCACTTCGCCTTCGTGGCGCACCAGCAGGAACAGGAAGAACGGAGCACCGACGAACGCCGTCACGACGCCCAGGAAGACCTCCTGGGGGGCCGCCACGGTACGGGCCAGGAGATCGGCGCCGACCACGAACCAGGCGCCGGTCAGGAACGCGGCCGGCAGCAACCGCCGATGGACCGGCCCCAGCAGCAGGCGCACGAGGTGCGGCACGACGAGCCCGACGAAGCCGACGACACCGCTCACCGCGACCGCGCTGCCGGTGAGGATCGCCGCGCTCCAGAGCACGGCCCGTTTCGCCCGTTCGATGTCGACCCCGAGCGACGCGGCCACCTCCTCGCCCTCGAGCAGCAGGTCCAGGTCGCGCGCGAACCAGACCGCGATCGCGCAGCCGATGACCATTCCCGGCAACAGCATCCCGGCGTGGACCCAGCCGCGGTCGGTAACGCCGCCCATCATCCAGTAGGCGATCCTTCGCGCCGCCTCGTACTGCTCCCAGGAGCGAGCGATGAGCCAGGAGTTGACGGCGGCGAGCAGCGCGTTCAGCGCGACGCCGGCAAGCAGCAGCGTGGTGACCGGCGTGTAGCCGTCGCGAGTGGCGATCCGGGTCACGATCAGAAGGGACAGGATGGCACCGGCCACTGCGAACAGCGGGGCGGCGAGCAGGAAGCCGCCCGCCAGTCCGAAGGTCAGCGCGAAGACGGCGCCGGTCGCGGCGCCGGTGCTCGTGCCGACGATCCCTGGCGAGGCCAGCGGGTTACGGAACAGGCCCTGCATCTGGGCGCCGGCCAGGGCCAGGCAGCCGCCGACCATCGCCGCCACCACCACCCTCGGCGCCCGGAGCGACCAGACGATCGCGTCCACTCTCGGGTCCGCGGGGTCGTGCTCGCCGGGCAGAAGATGCCGCGCCAGCACGGCCAGCACGTCGCGTCCATCCAGCGGCACCGATCCGCGGAACAGACCGATCCCGGCGAACGCCAGCAGCAGCGCCAGGCCGGCGGCCATGTACCACCAGAAGCCGGCCCGGTAGCCGCCGAACGCGACCCTCATTCCGTTGCGGTCACCGGGTTCTGGCGGCCCGCGGTTTCGATCCGTTCGGAAGCGCGCACTAGCGCGTCGGCGAGCCGTTCGACCATGCCCGCGACATGGTGCGAGATGGCCGCCATGTCCCGCCCATCGAGCGAGTCCAGGTTACCGAGCCTGGCGGCGCGCGTGCCGTCCAACGCACCCGGCGCGACATCGCCGGCCGCATAGGAATCCGTGAAGATGACGTCCGGGTCCCAGATGACGACCTGCTCGGCACTGATCCGCGGCCATCCTTCAAGACCGTTCTCCGCCGCCAGGTTCACGGCGCCCAGGTAGCGGAGCGCATCGTCGAACACGGTCCGACTGCCCAGCACCACGCCGCCGCTCCAGTGGACGACGCGGAGACCCTCTGCCTTCGAACCGGCCCGCACACGCGCCTCATCCAGACGCAGCCACATCGACTCGATGAGCCGTTCCGCCTCGCGGTCCCGACCGGTCGCGAAACCGACGGTCCGGATGTTCCGCTCGATCGCCGCAAGATCCTCGTGATTGAGCAAGACGACGACCGGCACACCGGCCGCCTCCAACTGAGCCAGCGTCTCCTGGGTGTTGAAGCCCGCCGCGAACACCAGGTCGGGCGAAGCCGCCAGGATCTCCTCCGTGCTGAAACCGCCGACCCGTCCCAAGCGCTTTGCCTTGTCGGCGCTGGCGCTGAACTGCGGGTCGCCGGCGAAGGGCGATAGCAGCACGATCCGCTCCGGTTCGACGATCTCAAGCAGGATCTCGTCGGTCGCCAGCGTTCGCGAGGCGATGCGCTCGGGCGGCGCCCCCAACCGGACCACCCTGCCAACGCCCCTGATCTCGCGCCAGGCGCCGTCCGTGCCCGGTTCGACGAGTTCGAGCCGGGCGCCTTCCACGCTCCGGAGGTAGTGCTCATGGTCGCCCTCCAGGTCGAGAGGCGCGCCGCCAGCGCCCTCGACGCCCCCATCGGGAGCGCGGCCGCAGGCGAAGACCGCGAGCGCCGCGACGAACGCCAGGCTGAGCGCCGTCTTGGCGCCGATCGTTGGGGTCGGCCCGAGCATCGGGATCGAAGCTATACTGCCGCCCCCTCAGGACAAAGAAAGCCAGGGAGCAAACTTCGATGAGCATCAAGACCGGGGACGCGATCCCGGACGCCAGTTTCAAGCAGATGACCCCGGACGGCATCGTCGACATCTCGACCCGCGAGTTGTTCGAAGGCAAGAAGGTCGTCCTCTTCGCCGTGCCGGGCGCGATGACCCCGACCTGCTCGGAGGTCCACATGCCGGGGTTCATCGAGAACATCGAGGCGATCAAGTCGGGCAACGTCGACACCGTGGCCTGCCTCGCCGTCAACGACGTCTTCGTCATCAACGAGTGGCGCAAGGCGCGGAGCATTCCCGACGACATCGTCCTGCTGTCCGACGGCAACGGCGAGTTCACCTCGAAGGTCGGGCTCGAACTCGACGCGTCGCGTTTCGGCATGGGCACCAGGTCGCGACGCTACGCCGCGATCGTCGACGACGGCGTCTTGACCTACCTCGGCGTCGAGCCGGCGGGCGAAGTCGGCGTCAGCGGCGCCGACGCAGTCCTCGAACAGCTCGGCTGAATCACCCGGCAGTCCTCAGCCTGGGGGTCTCTTGACCAACCACAGGGTCGACAGCCTCACCGATTCGATCTACGTCCCCTTCGACGAGGAGGCGTGGGGACGGCTGCGGGCCGAGACGCCCCTGCCGCTCTCCGAGGAGGAACTGGAGCGCCTGCGCGGCATCAACGAGCAGGTCTCGCTCGAAGAGGTCGCGCAGATCTACCTTCCGATGTCGAGGCTGCTCAATCTCTACGTTGGCGCCACCCAGGATCTCTACCGGGCCAGCAGTACGTTTCTGGGAGGCCTGACTGCAAAGGTGCCCTACATCATCGGGATCGGCGGCAGCGTCGCGGTGGGCAAGAGCACGACCGGCCGCATCCTCCGCGAACTGCTCGCCCGCTGGCCGAACCATCCCCAGGTCGACCTGGTGACGACCGACGGCTTCCTCCATCCCAATGCGGTGCTGGAAGAGCGCGACCTGATGGAGCGCAAGGGCTTCCCGGAGAGCTTCGACCTGCGCACGCTGGTGAACTTCGTGCTCCAGGTCAAGTCTGGGGAGGGGAAGGTCGAGCATCCGGTGTACTCGCACCATTCGTACGACATCCTGCCCGGCGTCACTGAGGTCGTCGACCAGCCCGACATCCTGATCCTCGAGGGCCTGAACGTGCTGCAGGCACGCTCCCAGTCGCCGTCGCGGAACAGCCGGCTCATGCTCTCCGACCTCTTCGACTTCTCGATCTACGTCGACGCCGAGACGGAGGTCATCGAGCGCTGGTACGTCGAGCGGTTCCTGACCTTCCGCGACACCGCGTTCCGGGATCCCGACGCCTACTTCCACCGCTATGCCAGCCTGAGCGAAACGGACGCCATCGACACCGCCCGGGGCATCTGGAAGAGCATCAACGAACCGAACCTGATCCAGAACATCATGCCGACCCGCGAGCGCGCGGACCTGATCCTGGAGAAGGCGCCCGACCACGCCGTGCGGCGGATCCGCCTGCGCAAGCTCTAGCGGCCACACACTGGATGCGCCCGCCGTCCCCGCCGGCTTCTGGGCTTCTGCCGCGTCTAGCGGAACGGCAGCCAGCTCGGCTCGCGCAGCGCCCCGGTCTCGTCCAGCAGCTCGTCGAGTCGTCCCGACAGCCGGTCGAAGAGCGCCTTGAGTTCCAGCACCTCGCGCGCCCAGTCGTCGCGAGGATTCCGGGCCGCGGAAGCGGCGGCCACCCGGAGCCGGGCTTCGACGTTGCCGGCGCCGTGACGGGTGATGAAGCCGCCCAGGAGATTGCGCCGCTCCTCCGGGTCGGCCTGCACGTCGTAGAGCTCGTAGCGATCCCACACGCCGTGGAAGCGCATGAACTTGTAGCGGTCGGTGCGCACGCCCAGCACCGTCGGTGTCTGGGGAAAGGCCCGTTCCCAGAAGTACTCGTAGAGGAACGCGTCCCGCCACGGCGGCGGCTCGGCGCCCGGGCCGGTCTCGAGCAAGCCGAAGAAGGACCGGCCCTGGACCGTGTCCGGAACGTCCACCCCCGCGGCCTCGAGGAAGGTGGGGGCGAAGTCGAGGTTGACGATCATCTCGGGACGCCTGAGGCCCCCGGCGCCGCCGCCGAGCCACGGCGCCATCACCACCAGCGGCACCCGGATCGACGCCTCGTACATCGTCCGCTTGTCGATCAGGCCGTGTTCGCCGAACTGGAAGCCGTTGTCCGACGTGAAGACGAGCAGGGTCTCTTCCAGCAGGCCCCGCTCCTCCAGCGCTCCGACGATCCGGCCCACGCTGTCGTCCACGCCGCGCATCGTCTCCGCGTAGTCCACGGCGAACTGCTGGAAGTCGACCGAGTTGTCGTACAACCCGTCGACGCCGTGCCAGCTCCGCCGCTGCGCCTCGACCCAGTTCGGCTTGCCCTCGTAGTTCTCGTGCCGGTTCGGCATCGTCACCGGCGGTGGATACCGCTGCCCGGCATAGCTGCCGAGATGGCGTTCCGCCGGCCGGAACGACGCATGCACGGCCTTGTGCGACACATAGAGCAGGAACGGCGCCTCCTCCCCTTCGGCACCGGCCAGGAAGTCCAGCGCGTAGTCCGTGATCAGGTCCGTCGTGTAGCCCTGCCGCGGCACCCGTTCGCCGTCGACGTTGAAGGTCTGGTTGTAGTAGAGGCCCTGGCCCGGGAACGAGACCCAGCGATCAAATCCGGGTCGGGGGGCGTCGGACGTACCCCCCATGTGCCACTTGCCGACGAAGGCGGTTCGGTAGCCCGCACGCTGGAGTTCCTGCGGGAAGGTCGGCGTCTGGGGATCGAGCCGGGTGCGATTGTCGAGCACGCCGTGCCGGTGGGCGTACTGCCCGGTGAGGATCGAAGCGCGGCTCGGTGAGCACAGCGACGTGGTCACGAAGGCGTTTTCGAACAGCACTCCGCGCTCGATCAGACGGTCGAGGTGAGGCGTCTCCAGGAAGGCGTGGCCGAGCGCGGAGGCCGCGTCGTAGCGCTGGTCGTCGATCAGGATGAAGACGATGTTCGGCCGCTCGTCCGCCCGGGCCGGCGCCACGACCGGCAGCGTCGCCATGCAAGCCGCGGCCAGGAGCGCTCCGACACTCGGTGCCGTCATCCGTCTTCGTTGATTCGTCGTCATGGTCAGTTCCTCATACCGCTTGCCCGGAATCGGTACGCCCCAGGCCCACGGCGGCCAGTTCCTCCGCATCGTAGTTCCAGCGCCGGTAGTTCCACATCCACTGCTCCGGCCGCGCCCGCACCCTTCGTTCGATCGCCGAGGCGATCCGCTGCGACAACTCCACCGGATCCCGTGAGCCGCCGGGCCGGCGCAGCATCTCGCTCTCCAGGCGGTAGCTGAAGGGCCCTTCGCGGATACAGAAGGCGGCGATCAGCGGGCAGTCGCGCTTGGCCGCAAGCGCCGCGGGACCGCCGACGAACTCGGTGCGGCGGCCCAGGAAGTCGACCTCGGGGCCGCGCCGCTGATCCGGTCTTTGGTCGACGACCATGATCAGGGTCTCCCGCCGCTTGAGACAGCTCAGCATGTCCCGCAGGAGGGAGGCCCGGCCACTCCAGATCACACGGACGCCTGCCCGGGCGCGCATCCGCTCGACGAACGCGGACGCCGCCCTGGCGCGCGAAGGCTTGGCCACCGCGCAGACCGGCGACGAGGAGGCGCAAACGGTGCTCTGGGCCAGCAGTTCCCAGGCGCCCAGGTGGCCGGTGACCAGCACCTGACCGCGACCGTGGCCCTCGACCTCGGCCATCAGTTGGCCCAGTTCGTCAAAGCCATCCATCGACGCGACGTTGAGCCGTTTCCGGTCGAAGCTGATCCGCACCGTCTCGAGCGCCGCGACGATCTGGTGCCGCACGCAGCGCCACTCCAGATCACGCGCCTCCCGCGACCCCGGAGCCAGCCCCAGCACGACCGCCAGGTTCTGCCGCATCAGCCGGACATCACGCGGCGTCACTCCCCGAAGATGCGCCAGCAATCCGGCGGCTGGACCGAAGAGTGCCGCCGGCAGCAGGCGGATCAGCCAGGAAACGGCATGGAGAAAGGCTCCGGTGGTGCGGTCGGTCATGTGGGTGCAAGAGTGTAGATGGCGACGGTGTACTATGCCGGCTCTTGAGCGAACAACCCGGTTCTTCTTCCTCGCCGCCTCCGGCGGACCCTTCGGCCTACTGGCGGGCAAACCTGCGGTTGATGGCGATCCTGCTCTCCATCTGGTTCGTCTGCTCCTACGTCCTCGGCATCTTCCTGGTCGAGCCGCTGAACGGCGCCCGAATCGGCGGCTTCCCGCTCGGGTTCTGGTTCGCTCACCAGGGGTCGATCTACGTCTTCATCGTTCTGATCCTCGTCTACGCGGCCATGATGGACCGGCTCGACCGCCGCTACGGCGTCGACTGAGCCGGTCGCCGACCCCGACTCTGACGCCCGGCGACTCCCGCGATGAACGTTCAGGCCTGGACCTACCTGATCGTCACCGCGACCTTCGCGCTCTACATCGGCATCGCCTGGTGGAGCCGCGTCAGGACGACATCCGGCTTCTACGTCGCCGGACGCGGCGTGCCGGCCGTGGCCAACGGCATGGCGACCGGCGCCGACTGGATGAGCGCGGCCTCCTTCATCTCGATGGCAGGCCTGATCTCCTTCATGGGCTACACCGGCACCATCTACCTGATGGGCTGGACCGGCGGCTACGTCCTGCTGGCGCTCCTGCTCGCGCCGTATCTCCGCAAGTACGGCAAGTTCACGACCTCCGAGTTCGTCGGCGACCGCTACTACTCTGACGCCGCCCGGCTGGTGGCGGCCGCCTGCACGATCTTCGTCTCGTTCACCTACATCGCTGGGCAGATGCGCGGCGTCGGGGTCGTGTTCTCGCGCTTCCTGGAGGTGGAGGTCCACTGGGGCGTGATCATCGGCGTGGTCATCGTCTTCTTCTACGCCGTGCTCGGCGGCATGCGAGGAATCACCTACACCCAGGTCGCCCAGTACTGCGTGCTGATCGTCGCCTTCCTCATACCGGCCGCGGCAATCTCCTGGAAGATCACGGGCAATCCGATTCCGCAGTTCGGTTTCGGCGGCACGGTCCAGGAAGGCCAGCAGGCCGGCGTCTTCCTGCTCGAGGCGCTGGACGCGCTGCACCGGGAACTCCGCCTGCCGGAGTACACGGCAGCCTTCGTGCCGGGCAAGAAGAGCATGATCGACGTCACCGCGATCGCGCTCGCGCTGATGGTCGGCACCGCCGGACTCCCCCATGTGCTCGTCCGCTTCTACACCGTGCGCAGCGCCCGCGCGGCGCGCTGGAGCGCGCTCTGGGCGCTGGTCTTCATCGGCCTGCTCTACACCACGGCGCCCGCGGTCGCCGCCTTCGCCCGCGTCAACCTGATCTCGACCCTCCACAATACGAGCTACAGCGAGGTGCCGGAGTGGTTCAAGAGCTGGGAGACGACCGGGCTGATCTCCTTCGACGACCAGGACGGAGACGGAGTCATCGACATGTCCGACGGGGCCAACGAGCTGACCGTCGACCAGGACATCATGGTCCTCGCCAACCCGGAGATCGCCGAGCTGCCGGCCTGGGTCGTCGCCCTGGTCGCCGCCGGCGGACTCGCGGCGGCGCTGTCGACCGCGGCCGGTCTCCTGCTGGTCATCGCATCGGCGATCTCCCACGACATCGGCAAGTCGATCCTGTGGAAAGACATGAGTTCACGCCGGGAACTCCTGCTCGCGCGCGTGACCGCTTCTGTCGCGGTGGTCGTCGCCGCCTACTTCGGCATTTCGCCGCCCGGCTTCGTCGCCCAGGTGGTCGCGTTCGCCTTCGGCCTCGCCGCGTCCAGCTTCTTCCCGGTCCTGGTGCTCGGTATCTTCACCCGCACCACGACGAAGGAGGGCGCGATCGCCGGCATGAGCAGCGGCATCCTGTTCACCGGCGCCTACATCGTCTACTTCCGCCTCATCCGGCCCGAAGCGACCGCCGAGGACTGGCTCTTCGGCATCAGCCCCGAGGGCATCGGCGCCGTCGGCATGCTGATCAACTTCGCTCTGGCTCTGATCGTGAGCCGCTTCACGAAACCGCCGCCGGCCGAGGTGCAGCAGTTAGTGAGTGAGATCCGGCTGCCACGCGAGCGCGCGGCGGAGAGCTAGGGCACGGACGCCAGCGCCGCCAGGCGCTCGCACAGGGTCGAGTAGCGGCGCAGGTCGGAGGCTTCCTCGACGGCCTTCTGGAGCGCCCACTTCTGACCAACGACGACGACGAGTTGCCGGCCCCTGGTGATCGCCGTGTAGAGCAGGTTGCGGCGCAGCATGACGTAGTGGTGCGTCGTTACCGGCACGACGACCGCCGGGTACTCGGAGCCCTGCGATTTGTGGACGGTGACCGCATAGGCCAGCATGAGCCGATCCAGGTCGCTGAAGCGGTACTCGACGGGTCGGCCGTCGAAGACGATCGTCATCTTCTCCGCGCCGGGGTCGATCGCCTGGATGCGGCCGAGGTCGCCGTTGAACACGTCCTTGTCGTAGTCGTTCTCGGTCTGCATCACCTTGTCGCCGGCGCGGTACTTCCAACCAAAGCGCTCGACCTCGACGGCGCCTGACTCCGGCGCCGGGTTCAGAACCGCCTGCAGGGTGACGTTCAGCGTGCGCACGCCGAGGGGGCCGCGATTCATCGGCGACAGGACCTGGACGTCCCGGACCGGGTCGAGACCGAAGCGGCGACCGATCCGCCCGGCGACGATCTCGACGACCTTGCGCTGGCCGTCCTCGGCATCGTCCGCCGGTACGAAGTAGAAGTCGCTCAGTTCATCCCTCGCGGACTCCAGCTCGGGCAGGTAGCCCTGGTTCACCCGGTGGGCATTGCGCACAATGCGGCTGTTGTCGGCCTGGCGGAAGATCTCCCGGAGACGCGCCACCGGGATGGCGCCTGAGTCGATCAGGTCCCGCAGCACCTGGCCCGGGCCGACCGACGGCAACTGGTCCGCGTCGCCGATCAGCAGCAGCGACCCCTCCGCCGGCAGTCCCTGAAGCAGGGCCGCCATCAGCTCGACATCGACCATCGAGGACTCGTCGACGACCAGCAGGCCGCAATCGAGCGGACGCAGGCGGCCGCGACGGAAGGCGCCGCTCGACGGGTCGATCTCGAGCAGCCGGTGGATCGTCTTCGCGGAGTGGCCGGTGCTTTCGGCCAGCCTCTTCGCCGCGCGGCCGGTTGGGGCGCAGAGCGCGCAAGTCACGTTGCGGGCCTTCAGGATCTGCAGCAGCGCGTTGACCAGGGTGGTCTTGCCCACTCCCGGGCCGCCGGTGATGACGGCGACGCGCGAGCGCAGGCTCGTCTCGACCGCCGCGCGCTGGGTCGGCGCGAGGGTCACGTCGAGGCGCTTCTCCACCCACGCCAGCGCTCTACCGGCATCGATGTCCGCCCAGGGTGGCGCCGCGGCCCGGAGGAGTTCGCCCAGCCGGCGGGTGATCGCGCGCTCGGCCAACAGCAGCGGCGGCAGAAAGACGGCCTCTTCGCCGTTCAGGCACGTGGCGACCAGCCGTCCCGCCTGCAGCTCGTCTGACAGCGCGCTGACCAGGATCTCCTCCGGGATCTTCAATAGCTCCCGCGCCTGCTCGAGGAGTTCGTCGCGCGGCAGGCCGCAGTGTCCGGCGCCACGCGCCTGTTCCAGCGTGTAGCCGAGGCCGGCGCGGGCACGCGGCAAGCCCTCGGGGTCCTTGCCCAGACTCGCGCCGATGCTGTCGGCGATCCGGAAACCGATCCCCCGGATGTCCCTCGCCAGCCTGTACGGGTCCTCGGTGAGCAAGGTCGCGGCGTCAGCTCCGTAGGTCCGGTAGATGCGAGCCGCCCGCGAGGAGCCGAGACCGTGGGTCTGCAGGAAGACCATGATCTCCCGCACCGCCTTCTGGTCCTTGAAGCCCTCGCTCAGGCGCTTCGCGCGCTTCGGGCCGATACCCGGAACCTCCTTCAGGCGCTCCGGCTCGTTCTCGATGACCTCAAAGACGTCTTCGCCAAACGCCTTCACCAGGCGTTTCGCCATCTTCGGCCCAACGCCATGCACCCTTCCCGATCCGAGGTAGCGCCGGATCCCGTCGAGTGAGTCCGGCGGCGACACGGCGAGCCGGTCGGCCCGAAACTGGACGCCGTGGTTCGGATCGTTCTTCCAGGCGCCGGAGGCCCGGATCGTCTCGCCCTGCGAGACGAGGGGCAGTCGGCCCACCACCGTCGCCGGCTGGAAGCTGCCCCGTACCCGGACGCGAAGCACCGCGAATCCGTTCTCCTCATTGTGGAAGACGACCCGCTCGACGACCCCGGAGAGCGCCTCGCGGTCTTCGGCCGGCTTGGTCATGGCGGGCCGGCGCCCCGCATCCTTCTCACGGGACACAGCTTACGCCCGATCGACCAAGACCCGCGCGGCACCGGCGATCGGTGACACAATCACCGCCCTTCCATCTCCGTCCGAACCGAAGTCCGAGGAACTCACCCCCATGACCGATACCTGCCGATTCGACCGCCTCGCGCTGAACGCCTCCGATCCCGCCGCGGCGGCCGACTGGTACGCGCGGCACTTCGGCGGTGAACTCCTGGAAGGCTTCGCCGGCGCCGGCGCCCGCTTCCGGGCAGGCAACGGCACGGCGGTCCTCCACTGGCGCGGCGCCGAGGCCCCAGGACCCAGCATCGGCACCGGACTCGACCACTCGGGCTGGTCCGTCGACAACCTGGACGAACTCCACGCCGCGATGCTCGCCGACGGAGCTACGGAGTTCTGGGAACCCCGGCACTTCGGGCCGGCGAAGCTCTACATCTCGTTCGTGACGGATCCCTGGGGCGCGAAGATCGAACTCCTCGAAGACGCGAAGCACCCCGGCTTCCACCACGTCCACATCCTGGGACCGGACTGCGAGCAGGACCGCTCGTGGCTGCTGGAACACGTCCCCGGTCCGGCCGAGACCTTCAAGGACGTCCTGCTCGCCGTCAACTACGGCACGATGCGGGTGCTGTTCCGGCAGACCGACGACGAACTGGAACCGACCGCCGGCCGCGCGATCGACCATCTCGCATGGACTTCGGCCGGCGGCGGCGGCCGCCACACGAGCCCGACCGGCGTCGACATCCGGGTGCGGGGGACCTGAGCCGCCGGCCCGTGAGTCTCTGGCCGCCGCCGCGGCGGGTCGAGGTCCTTGACGCCGCCGACTCCCTGGTCCTGCCGCCGGGCGCACCCGTCGCGCTCCATGTGACCGCGGCGGGAGCAGCGCCGGCGGAGGCCTCGGAGGAACTGGAGTTCGCGCTCGCGGGCCTGCGGCGCGTGCTGGCAACCACGGGGCAGCAGCTCCTCCCTGCGGTCGCCGGAAACGGTTCGGCCGACACCATCGCCTGCCGGGTCGCGGTCGGCTCACCGGGCGGGGAAAGAGCTTCGCGGGTCGACGTTCCGACCAACGAGAGCTATCGCCTGCGCACGGGTCTCGACGGCATCGCCATCGAGGCCGCGACGCCGACTGGCGCGTTCCGGGCAGCGACCACCCTGAAGCAGTGGCTCAACTCGCGCGGCCGGCCGGCGGCCGCCGGATTCGAAGTGCCGGCGGTCCAGATCGAGGACCGGCCGGACTTTCCCATCCGCGGCGCGATGCTCGACGTGAGCCGGAACCGGGTGCCGCGAATGGACTACCTGAAGCGGCTGATCGACCGGCTGGCCGACTGGAAGGCAAACCACCTCCAGCTCTACGTCGAACACACCTACGCCTACGCGGATCACGAGGAGGTCTGGCGCGATGCCTCGCCGTTCACCGCCGGCGAGATCCGGGAGCTCGACGCCTGGTGCCGGGAGCGGTTCATCGAGCTGACGCCAAACCAGAACAGCTTCGGCCACTTCCACCGCTGGCTGATCCACGACCGGTACCGGCCGCTGGCAGAAGTGCCCGAGGGCTTCCAGCACCCCTTCTCCATCGACCCGGAGCCGTTCAGCCTGTGCGCCACCGACCCACGCGTCCTCGAGTTGCTCACGGACCTCTACGACGAACTGCTTCCCCACTTCGGCAGCCGACGCTTCAACGTCGGCCTGGACGAGACGTTCGACCTGGGCCGCGGGCGCTCCGCCGAGGCGTGCGAGGAGCGGGGCAAGCCGTCCGTGTACCTCGACTTCCTGCGCCAGGTCCACGATCTCGTCACCGAGCGCGACCGGCAGATGCTCTTCTGGGGCGACATCATCCTCGAGCACCCCGAAGTGATCGACCAGGTCCCGGAAGACGCGGTCGCGCTGTGCTGGGGCTACGAGGCGCGCCACCCGTTCGAGGACCAGTGCGCCCGGCTGGCCGCCTCGGGTAGAGAGTTCTGGGTGTGTCCGGGAACCAGTAGCTGGCACAGCTTCGGCGGCCGGCTGCAGAACGCCGTCGGCAACCTGGCTCTTGCCGCAACGGCCGGTTCGGAGGCCGGCGCCCAGGGTCTTCTCATCACCGACTGGGGCGACCACGGACACCTGCAGCCGCCACCGATCGCCGAGCTGCCGCTTTCCATCGGTGCCGGTTTCGCCTGGTCGGTCGAGACGGCGCGCGAAGCGGCAAGCGGCCCCGAGCGGACCGAGGAGGCCTGGCTCGACCACGCTGCCCGCCTGGTCTACGACGGAGACGAGACGCTGGCTCGCACCGTCATCGATCTCGGCGCCATCGACCTGGACTGCGGCGGCCCGGCGATGAACGGAACCGCTCTCTTCTACCTGCTCCGGTTCATCGACGACGACCTCACGCACCGGCGCTTCCGGCGGCTCACCATCGGCACACTGCAGCGGACGTACGCCCGGCTGGCCGCCTCCAGAGACCGGTTGAACGAGGTCGAGAGCGATCCGAACCATGCCGCGCTGGACTGGACCTGCCGGATGATGACGTGGTGCTGCCAGTTGGGTGTCGCGCGCCTCGCCGCCGGTCGCGGTTTGCTGGCCGGCCAGCTCCCAACCAAAGTGCGCGCCACGCTCGGCACCGACCTCCGCGACATCGCCGGCGACCTCCCCGACGTCTGGCGCGCCACCAGCCGCGAGGGCGGCCTGCGAGAGTCGCAGGACCTCCTGCTCCGCGCCGCCGCCGTTCTCGACGGTTCTTGATTGCAATGCAATCACCTTGTACTCTCCGAGGCATACTGGAGGCGTCGTCCCGTGGCTAGCATCACTGTCAGAAACCTCGACGAAGGAGTGAAGAGGCGCCTCCGCGTGCGCGCGGCCGACAACGGCCGGTCGATGGAAGAGGAGGTCCGGCTGATTCTGCGCGAGGCCGTTAAGCGAGATGCCGAGCCCGAGAAGGGACTGGGGACGGCGATCCACGAGCTCTTCAAGCCCCTTGGCGGCGTGGAGCTGGAGCTGCCGCCAAGGGAGCCCATGCGTGAACCACCCCGCTTCGACTGACTCCCCCACGACGGTCATCGTGGACACGAACGTCGTGTCGGAGTTCATGCGGCCCAAGCCGCAGCCGATTGTCCTCGCCTGGCTGGACAGCCAGTTCAGGCGCAGCCTGTTCGTGACCGCCGTGACCGAAGCCGAGATCCGTGCGGGAATAGCGTTCCTGCCTGAAGGTCGGCGACGCCGGCTACTCGCCCGAGCCGCCGATCAGGCGTTCGGCGACCTGTTCGCGGGTCGCATCCTTCCCTTCGACACGGAAGCCGCGAGGGCCTATGCAAGGATCGCCGCCCGCTGCAGAAGAGCAGGACGGCCGATCTCGCAGGCGGACGGCCAGATTGCGGCTATTGCCCACTCTCGCGACGCCATGTTGGCAACACGAAACGTCCAGGACTTCAAGCTGGCCGACGTTCACCTCGTCAATCCCTGGCCGCCTGTCGAGGACAACCAATGACCGACATCACGATCGTCACCGTCGAGGAACAGCCCCTGCTGGCGGCGCGCACCAGCGCCACCTTCACCGAGGTTCCCGCCAAGCTGCTGCCTCTGATGGAACGGGTCGGCGCGTTCGTGCGGGAACACGGCGTCGAGGGCGCCGGTCAGAACGTCTGGTTCTACCGCGACGTCAGCGGCGGTCAGATGGAAGTCGACGTCGGCGTCCAGGTGCCCGCCTCGACCCAGGCGGCGGAGGACCTCGTCCGCTCGGCGACGCCGGCAGGCCGGTGCGCCCATGCCGTGCTCCACGGCGACTACAGCGAGATCCCCGGCGTTCACCAGGCGATTCACCAATGGTGCGCCGAGCAGAACCTCGTCCTCGCCGGTCCGTGCTGGGAGGTCTACGGCGACTGGAACGACGACCCGGCGAAGCGCCGCACCGACATGTACCACCTCCTGGCCTGACGGAAGACTCTCGGGTGAAGGTCGACGATCTCGTCGACGCGTTCCGCGATCGCTTCGGCGCCGAGCCCGGCGTCATCGCCCGCGCGCCCGGCAGGGCCAACCTGCTGGGTGCGCACGTCGACTACAGCGAGGGCTGGGTGCTGCCGGCGGCAATCGACCGCGCCGTGTGGGTCGCGGCTCGACCCGCACGCGGCGCGGAAACCCGGCTGACAGCACTCGACCTCGGAGAGGAGGCGTCGTTCGACGTCGCCGCGGCCGCCCCGCCCGTCTCTGAGCGCCGTGGTCCTTCCTCCTGGGTCGACTATCCGCGGGGGCTGGCCTGGACGCTCGGCCGGCGCGGGATCGAGGTGCCGCCGATCGATGCCGTCTTCGGCGGCGACCTGCCGATCGGCGCCGGCGTCAGTTCCTCGGCGGCCGTCGAGATGGCGTTCCTCGTCGCCTGGGAGCACCTCGCCGGCTTCCAGCTCTCCGGCCTCGACCGGGCCCGAATCGGTAGGACGGTCGAGAATGACTACGTCGGCGTTCAGTCCGGCATCATGGACCAGTTCGCCTCTGTCCACGGCCGGGAAGGACACGCCCTGCTGCTCGACTGCCGGTCGCTCCAGCACGAACTGATCCCGACCCCCGAAGACCTCGTCTTTCTGGTCGCGGACACCGGCGTTCGCCGCGCCCTCGCCGCCGGCACCGGCTTCAACGACCGGAAGTCCGAGTGCTTCCGCGCCGCCGACCTGCTGCGGCCCCATCTGCCGGCGCTCTCCACGCTCCGCGACCTGGAACCGGCCGACCTCGACCGGCTGCGACACGTGCTCGAACCGCCGCTCGACCGCCGCGCCCGTCACGTCGCCACCGAGTGCCGCCGCGTTCTCGACGGCGCCGAGGCTCTCCGAGACGGCGACCTCGATCGTCTCGGCGACCTGATGGCCCGGTCGCACCGCAGCTCCCGCAACGACTACGACGTCAGCATCGAGGAGCTCGACGTGCTCCAGGAAGCCGCCGCCAGCGCCGAAGGCTGCTACGGCGCCCGCCTCACCGGCGCCGGCTTCGGCGGCTGCGTCACCGCGATTACCAGCGAAGCCGCCGCCGGCCACGTGCGCGAGTGGACCGCGGCGGCCTTCGAACGCCGCTTCGGCCGGCGGCCGGAGCTCCACACCTGCCGTGTCGGCACGGGTGCCGGTATCGTCACCGGCTAACCCGACCCGCGGCCGTTCCAGGAGGCGTAGCGATGACCACGATCGACACCGGCACGAACGAACTCCTCTGCGACCTCGAGGCCGGCGTCGCAACGGTGACGCTGAACAAGCCGGAGAAACGGAACGCCCTGGGCGACATCCTGACGCCGGCGCTCCGGAGCATCCTGCTGACCCTCGAAGCGGACGCGCGCTGCGGCGCGATCCTGCTGACCGGCGCGGGCCGGGCGTTCTGCGCCGGCGGCGACGTTTCGGGCATGGGGTCGAACCGCGCGAAGGACGGTGACGCGCCGAAGGCGCCGCCGACGGTCGACGAAGCCGTGGCCACGCTGATCGAGAAGCAGGAATCGCTGACGTTACGGATGGCCGAGCTCGGCAAGCCGATCGTCGCCGCTCTGCCCGGGCCCGCGGCCGGCGCCGGTCTCTCCATCGCCCTCGCCGCCGACCTCCGGGTCATGGCCGACGACACTTTCGTCACCACCGCCTTCCGGCGCATCGGACTTTCCGGCGACTACGGGTCGAGCTGGTTCCTGACCCGCCTCGTGGGTCCCGCCGTGGCGAAGGAGCTCCTGATGACCGGCCGCCGCATCCCGGCCGAGGAGTGCCTCCGTCTCGGAATCGTCAACCGGATCGTGCCGTTCGACGACCTGGCGACGGAGGCGCGAGGGCTCGCGCTGGAGCTGGCCAACGGACCCCGGGAGGCGCTCGGCTACATGAAGCGGAACGTGAACCGGGCGGTGCTCGGGAGTCTGCGGGAGTCGCTCGCCGTCGAGGCCGAGGGGATGGTCCGCTCGGTGCGAACGGCGGACCACAAGGAGGCCGTGCGGGCGTTCATGGAGAAGCGGGAGCCGCGCTTCGGGCAGTGACCTCAGTCCGCGTCGACGACGCCTGAACGGATCCCCCGGCCTGGTAGCGCGTCCTCGACCAGCTCGCCGTCCCGAACGACGAACACGCCGTCCACCAGTACATGCGGGATACCCGCCGAGGGCAAGGCGGGTTCGGCGAAGGTCGCCCGGTCGATCACGGTCTCCGGGTCGAAGACCGTGATGTCGGCGTCGGCGCCGATACTCAGGCGGCCCTTCGTACGCATCGCCGGCGCGACGTCCTCAAGCCGGCGGGCCGGCGCCAGGGTCATCTTGCGGATCGCCTCCATCAGGCTGAGCCGCCCCTCGTCGCGCGAGTAGCGACCGAGCACGCGGGCGAACGTCCCGGCGCCGCGGGGATGGGCCCGACCGTCGATGTAGCCGACGCCGTCGCTGGCGATCATCACGGCCGGGTGCGCGATCGCGTCACCGAGTTCCTGCTCCGGAATGATGTGCGCGATGATCGTCGCCTCCTCGGACGCGGGAAGGGCCCGTCGCTCGTTGAAGGCGGCCTCGTCCAGGCGCTCGCCGGTTGCGACCCACTCGATGTCGCCATAGTCCGCGGCCAGCCGCTCCCGCCAGCCCGGATCGAAGATCGCGGCCCGGATGTCGGTCGAGGCCGCGGTGTAGGGATAGACCTCGGTCGTTACGTCGACGCCCCCGGCGGCCGCCCTGTCGATCATCTCGATGACGGTCGGCATCTGCGCCAGTCCGCTCGAACCGATGTGGACGATGTGGACGGAGGCCCCCGAGCCGGCCGCGTCGGCGATCATCTCCTGGACCGCGGCGATCGAACTCTCCGGCTCCACCACGCCCGCGTAGCGGATGTGGGAGAAGACGGTCACCCCCGCCTCGGCCGCGGTCTGGAACATGCGGAAGATCTCGGACCTCGACGCGCCCGGCTGGTACTGGAGCGGCAGGCCGATGCCGAGCGCGCCGTCGGCCAGGCCGTCCTTCAGCGTCTCCTGTATCGCCTCGATCTGCTGCGCGCTCGCCGCCTCGTAGGTCGCCGCCTGCTCGTCCTCCCCGAACGCCAGCACGCGCGCCGCGCCGTAGGCGGCCGTGGCGCCGAAGTGGATACGCCAGGAGCCTTCCCGTTCCTGGTACCACTCGTCGACCGGGTACGCCCCGCCCTCGAGCTCGAATGCCGCGGTCACTCCGTCTCGCACCTGGAGGTCGCGGCTGAACGGGTCCTGCCCATGCGCGTGAAGGTCGACGAAGCCCGGCGCCACGACGTGGCCGGAGACGTCGACGACTTCCCTCCCCTCGAGACCCTCCACCGAGATCGCCAGCACCGTGCCGCCGGAGATGCCGACATCCATCACGGCGTCGAGACCCGACTCCGGATCCATCACGCGGCCGCCGGCGAGGACGAGGTCGTAGCTGGCGGGCTCGGCAGTGCATGCCAGACCGAGAGCGGCCACGGCGAGGAGCGCGGCGAGTGGTCCTGAGGCCGGCGCTTCGCGCCCCGACCCGGTTTCCGTCTTGCGAGCGAAGGGCATGTCAGGCTCCCACAGCAGGCTCGGCGCCCGCGGGTGGGGCCGCCGGAGGCTTCGCACCGTGGATCGCCAGTTGGGAACGGAAGTCGTTCAGGATGGCGTAGAGCGACGGCACGAGCAGCAGCGTGATCGCGGTCGCGAACAGGACCCCGAAGGCGAGCGACACCGCCATCGGGACCAGGAACTGGGCCTGGAAACTCCGTTCCAGCAGCAGGGGCAGCAGGCCCACGAACGTCGTCAGCGAGGTCAGAACGATCGGCCGGAAACGGGCGGCGCCGGCATCGTGGATCGCCTGGTGGACCGGCATGCCGATCTGAAGCCGCCGGTTGATGAAGTCGACCATGACCAGGGAGTCGTTGACGACGACGCCGGTCAGCGCGATCAGACCCAGCAGCGACAGCATGGTCAGGTTGATGCCGATCAGCCGGTGGCCGATCACGGCGCCGATCAGCCCGAAGGGGATCGCGCTCATCACGATCAGCGGTTGCAGGTAGGACTTGAAGGGAATCGCGAGCAGTGCGTAGATCACGATCAGCGCCAGACCGAGGGCCCGGAACAGGCCTTCGAAGGTCTGACGCTGCTCCTCCTGCTCGCCCGCGAACGAGAAGTCGACGTCGGGGTAGCCCGCGAGGATCGCCGGCAGCACGTTGGCCTCGAGGTCGCCGACGACCTCGTTCGCGGTCACGACCGCCGGGTCCACATCCGCCGTGATGTTCAGCACCCGCCGCCGGTCGATCCGCTGGATCGTCGCGAAACCGCGGCCGAACTCGGCGCGGCCCGCGAAGGAGAACGGGACCTCGGCTCCGGCCGGCGTCCGGATCCGCATGTCCTCGAGCGACGCCAGCGTTTCCCGCTCGTCGGCCGGGTAGCGCACCATGACCCGCACGTCGTCGCGACCGCGCTGTATGCGCTGCGCCTCGGCGCCGTAGAAACCCTGTCGCACCTGGCGGCCCAGATCCTCGAGACTGAGACCCAGCGCTTCCGCCCGCTGGTCGAGCTCCAGCCGGATCTCCCGCTTGCCGGCGCGGAACGAATCCGAGATGTCGAAGACGCCCGGATAGTCGGCGAGACGCGCCTTGATCTCCTCGCCCACCGCCCGCAGGTGGTCGAGGTTGCGGCCGGTGAGCTGGACATCCACGGCCGAGCCGAAGCTGACCAGACTGGCCGTGTACTCGACCCTGACCGCGTCGGCCACCGGGCCCACCTTGTCGCGCCAGCGACGGGCAACCTCCGTGGCTCGAATCGTCCGCTCCTGGGAGGACGCGAGTTCGATGTTCACTTCGCCCTGGTGCGGCGCCGCGACCGCCACCTCGAAGCCGGCGGTCGGCCCGCTCGCCTGCTGAAGCGCCGCGTAGGGCTGCGACCCGACCGTCGCCATCACGTGACGGAACAGGCCGGCGTGACCCTCGGCCTCCAGTTCGGCTTCCAGCTCGAACGCGGCCGCTTCGATGCGGCGCACGGCGGCCAGGGTGGTGGAGGCCGGCGTCCCCTGCGGCATCGTCAGCAGGACGACCGCGTTGTCGGCCTCGACGTCCGGGAAGAACTCGAACTTCATCCGACCCGAGAACACGTAGCCCCCGGTGATGAACAGAACCGCCAGTCCGATGGCAACCGTCGAGTAGCGCCACTCGATCGCCCGCTCGATCAGCGGCCGGTAGCCGCGCTCGATCACCCACTTCATCCGTTTGGCGAAGAAACCCTGGAAAAGAGACCAGCCCCAGAGAGACCGTCCGCCCTTCCCTTTCTCGTGCCGGTGGGTCAGGTGGGAGAGGTGGTTCGGCAGCACCAGCATGGACTCGATCAGCGAGAATGCCAGGCAGCCGATGACGACCAGCGGGATCGTCCTCGCGATCGCTCCCGACGGGCCTTCAACGGAGTTGATCAGCGGTGAGAACGCCGCCAGCGTGGTGAGGATCGAGAAGGTGACGGGAGTCGCCACCTGACGCGCGCCGTCGATCGCCGCACGCGGGCCGGACTTGCCCATCTCGAAGTGGCGGTAGATGTTCTCGCCGACCACGATCGCATCGTCGACGACGATGCCGAGCACGAGGATGAACGCGAACAGGGACATCACGTTGATCGAGACGTCGACCAGCGGCAGCAGGCCGAGAGCGCCCATGAAGGACACCGCGATGCCCACGGACACCCAGAGCGCCAACCGGAACTTCAGGAACAGCGCCAGCACCAGGAACACGAGCAGAAGACCAAGCCGACCGCTTTCGATCAACACCCGCAAGCGGTCCTGCAACGGCACCGTGTCATCGAGCCAGGTCGTCATCGAAAGGCCGGGTGGCAACGCAGCCTGGCGTTCCGCGACGAAGCCCTTGACCTGGCGCGCAAGTCGCAGCGCGCTCTGGTCGCCGACCCGGTAGACCTGCACCAGGGCGACCGGCTGCCCGTCGAACCGCGACGTCACGTCGGTCTCGGCGAAGCCGTCCCTCACCTCCGCGATGTCGCCGAGAACCAGGCGGCTGCCATCGGGCCGGGCTCGCAGCACGATGTCGCTGAACTCGGCGCCGCGGTACGCCTGGCCCATCGTGCGCAGGAGGATCTCGCCGCCGCGCGCCCGGACCGCTCCGCCCGGGAGATCGACCGACGAACGGCGGACGGCGAGTACGACCTCGTCGAAGGTCAGGCCGTACTGCCGCAGGGTGTCCTCGGAGACCTCGATCGAGATCTCGTACGGCCGCACCGCGTCGAGTTCGACCTGGGTGATGTCCGGCAGGTCGGAGAGCCCTTCCCGAACCTCCTCCGCGACCGCCTTGAGCGCCCTCTCTTCCACGTCGCCGTAGATGGCGACGGTGATCACGCGCCGGCGGATCAGCGCCTCCTGGATGATCGGCTTCTCGGTCTCCACGGGAAACGTCGTGATCGCGTCGATCCGCGACTTGACCTCGTCCAGCACCTCGCGTGTGTCCGCGTCCGTCTCCAGCTCGATGACGACCGTGCCGGAACCTTCGGCTGCCGTCGACCGGATCGTGTCGACTCCCTCGAGGTCCTGGACCGCCTCCTCGATCCGGAGGCACACGCCCTGCTCGACCTCCTCGGGCGCCGCGCCCAGGTAGGGGACGTTCACCGTGATGCTCTGGGTCTCCATGCTCGGGAAGACCTCGATCGGGATTCCGGTGAGGGCGAGCACGCCCCAGGCCACGATCAGAACCATCAGCAGGTTCGCGGCCACGCCGTTGCGGGCGAACCAGGCGATCATCCCGTTCATGGCCCGCTCTCGCCTGTCCCGAAGCCGTCAGGCTCCGGCTGCGGCGTCACCCGCATTCCGCCGACCGCACTCTCGAGAATCGTGAGGCTGATTCGGTCCCCGTCCGCCAGGCCGTCCGAGACGATCACCACCTCCGGGTCCGCGCGCAGGATCCCAACCTGACGCAGGACCAGCCGGCCGTCCTCCACCAGCCAAACCCGGTCCGCTCCCACCAGCGCCCCGCGCGGCACCTGGAACACGGATTCCACCGATCGACCGACCACTTCCGCGTCCACGAACAGGCCCACCGAAAGCGGCGGCCGGCCCCCGGACGCCTGGTACGGATCGTCCACCCGCGCGATCAGGTTCACCATTCGGGTCGCCGGGTCGATCTCGCCGCCGACGCGCACGATCCGGCCCTCCCACTCGTGCCGGCCGCCCGCGAACTGCGCTCGCAGCAGCACCTGGGGCCCGGCGTCGCCCAGCTCGCTGCCCAGCGGCAGGTCGAGGAAAGCGAGCTCCGAGTCGGGTACCGGCAGGACGACTTCGGCGGCGTCCACTGCGTAGATCGTGGCCAGCGGCACGCCGCGGTTCACGAACTCGCCGCGGTCGACCCTCTTGGCGCGCAGCCTGCCGGCGAAGGGCGCCCGGATCGCCGTACGCTCCAGATCCAGTTCGGCGCGCCTCTTGTTGGCGAGCGCAGCCTCCACCTGCGCCCTCGCCTCAGCCAACTGCGGCTGGCGTAGCACCAGGGGCCCCGGCTCACCGTCGGCTCCCAGTTCCTCCCACTCTTCGCGCGCGATATCGGCCTCCGCCTGCTCCCGAGCCAGCCCGACTCCCGCCTGCGCGAGCGCGGCCCGGGCGCTCGCCACCGCCAGTTCGTAGTCGCGCCGGTCAAGCCGCAGCAGGACCTCGCCGGGATCGAAGAAGCCGCCGACCTCGAAGCTCTCCGACGTCCAGACGATCGTGCCCGCGACCTCCGAGACCAGGTCCGCCTCGGTCACCGGAATGACCGACCCCTGGGAACGGACGCCCAGGTCGACTTCAGTCGGCGTCACCGCCAGCACGCGGACCGGCGGCGGCGCGATCTCCCTCGGCGCCGTCTCGACCACAGGCCTGGACCGGACCAGGCCGACCACCACCAGAGCGGCCACCGCCAGAATCGCGGCCGGCAGGGTCCACTTCATCACGATCAGGGCCCCCCGCTCGCGGCCGGCGCGGCCGGTTCCGTGTAGACGCCGCCGCCCAGCGCCAGGATCAGGTCCGTCCGCGACTCCAGCTGCTGGCGTCGGGCCGCGAGCAACTGGCTCTCCGACTGAAACGACGTCCGCTGGCTGTCGAGTACCTGCAGGTAGCCGACGAGTCCCTCCCGGTAGCGGCCTTCCGCCAGGCGCTCCGCTTCCCGGCTCTCCATCGCGGCTCGCTCGAGCGCGGCCGTTCGGGTCTCGAGCATCCGTTCGGCCGCGAGGCCCGACTCCACCTCAGAGAAGGCCTGGAGCGCCGTCTGCAACCAGCTTGCTTCCGCCGCGCCCAGTCCGGCTTCCACCAGGTCGCGGCCGGCGCGCAGGCGGCCTCCGGACAGCAGGGGCTGGAGCAGGCCGGCGGCGAGACTCCAGACCGAGAAGTCCCCGTCCAGCAAGTCCCGGAGTTCGCCGCTCGACGTGCCCGCCGACCCGTTCAACGTGAAGCTCGGATAGAGCGCCCGGTGGGCGGCGCGGAGCCGCTCCGAGGCGGCGACCGCCCGGTACTCCGCCGCCCGCAGATCGGGCCGCCGCCCCAGCAGGGCGGCCGGCACTCCGGTTTCCGGCAACGGCGGAAGCTCGGGCAGCCCCGCGGCCGCCTCGATCTCACCGGAGGGATAGCGCCCGAGCAGCACCTCCATTTGCCGGCGCAATCCGTCGAGCGTCTGCCGCTGCGCCGCCAGAGAGGCCTCCACGGTCGCGACCTGGGTTCGCGCCTGCCGTACCTCGAGCGCCGTCGCGACACCGCGCCGGTAGCGGGCCTCGACGCGATCGCGCGTCCGTTCGCGGCTGGCCAGGGTTCGCTCGGCCAGTTCCACCTGCTGCACCGCCTCGACCGTGCCGAAGTACACCTTCGCGAGCTGGCCGGCGATCGAAAGCCGGGCGCCATCGAGGTCGGCGGAGGAAGCGGCCGCCTCGGCCAGGGAGGCCGCGGTCAGTGCGCCGAGCCGGTCCCACAGGTCGACCTCCCAACGGACGTTGAGCGCCAGACCGTAGGACGTGAAGGCGAAACTCCGCACGCCGCCCGGCTCGAAGCCGGGAATGGGAATCGGGATCGCTTCCGTGAGTCCGCTCTGCGCCGTGTTCTGCTTGCGCCGCCCGGGGTCGAGCGCCGCTTCGATCTCGGGGTTGCGCGCAGCGCCGTCGAGCCGGGCCTGAGCGAGCGCGACGTCAACGTTCAGAGCCGCGGCGCGGAGGCTGGAGTTGTGCTCCAGCCCCTCGACGATCAACCTGGACAGCAGGGGATCGCCGAACTCCGTCCACCACTCCGCGTCGACGGGACCAGCCTCGACCCGTGGTTCCGGAGCGCCCGCATCGTCGCCGTAGCCGGCCGGCGCCGGCGCCTCGAGTTCCGGCGTCCGAACCCCGCTACAGCCCAGCAGCGCCAGGGCGCCGACCGTGAGCGCCCACCAGGCGCGGTTCTGGCCAGGCGCGGCCCTGGAGAATCGGGGAACGCTCATCGGATAACACCAACCCGCGAGACTACTTGAGGCACCTGCCGAGGATCGATCATGTAGCGTCGATTCATGTCCGCGGAGGCTGTGTGACACCTGGCGAGCGGAATGGCGGCTCGCCGCCAGGCTCCAAGCCCGCCGGTCAGCACTTCAAACGCGGCCTGATCGAGGCCGCCCTGCGCGACAACGAGGCCATCGGCGCCAGGCCGTGCGGGCCGCGCGACGAACCGGGCGCCCGGCGGGTTCGCCGACCGCGAAGGGTCTCGCCATGGAGCCTCCTGCTGCTGCTTCCCGTGGCGGCTGCCGCCGCCCTCGGCTACCTGGAACTGAACCGCCCGCCGCCGGACCCTCCGCCCGCGGCGGAGGTGGACGGGGCCGTACAGACCCCCGAGATCCGTTTCACAGGTCCCCCGGAGGCCGTCGACGTGAGCGTGTTCCCACTGGCCGTCGAACGAATCGTGCTCGACCCCGGTCACGGCGGCTCGTCGCCCGGCACGGCCGCCGACGGCCTGACCGAGAAGGCCCTCGCCCTCGACATCGCCTACCGGCTGCGCAACCTGCTGGACGACCGCTACCGGGTCGCGATGACCCGGGAGACCGACATGAACGTCGCCCTCGACCGTCGCACCCTGATCGCCAACCGCGCGGGCGCCGACGTGTTCGTTTCGATCCACGTGAACTGGCTTCCGGCGAACAGGACCTGCGGCGTCGAGACCTACTATCTCGGCCCCACCGACGACCCCGAGCTTTCCGCGCTTGCCGAGCGCGAGAACTCGGAGGCCCAGGGCTACTCCCTCGGCGACCTGCCCCGGTTCCTCGAGGGTTTGTACGCCCAGGCACGGCAGGACGACAGCCGGGCGCTGGCGACCGCGATCCAGGAGTCGCTCTACGGACGCTTGCGGGCCGAGAACCCCGGCCTGCGGGACCGCGGCGTCAAGTCCGCGCCCTTCGTGGTCCTGATCGGGGCCGAGATGCCGGCGATACTGGCCGAGGTTTCCTGCCTCTCCGACGCGAAAGAGATCGAGCGGCTGCGGGACGAGAGCTACCTCCAGGCGATCGCCGAAGCCCTGAACGCGGGCATCCAGAGCTATGCCGAGTCTCTGCTGCCCACGGCTAAGCTCACCGGCGCCTGAGGCCGAAAGATGACCACGCTGACCGCCGCCACGCCCGAGCTGCCGATGCTCAAGGTGGGCATCGACCTGGGGACGTCGCGCAGCTCCATCTCCGCCGCGAACGGCGAGCGCCACATGGTGCGGAGCTACGTCGGCTGGCCGCGGGACATGGTCGCCCGCAAGGTCCTCCAGCGCGACGTGCTCGTGGGCATCGAGGCCCTGGAGAAGCGGCCGATGCTCGATCTGCGCCGGCCGCTCGAGCGGGGGCTGATCAAGGAGGGGTCCGCCCGCGACGAACAGGCGGTGCGCGAGATCGTCCGCCGGCTACTCCAACTGGCCGTCCCCGAGGGGCGGAATCCGAAGCCTGCGATCCACGCCGTGGTCGGCGTGCCGGCCGAGACGCTCCGGGTCAACCGGCAGAACCTGCGCCGCATCCTCGACGGCCAGGTCAAAAGCCTGATGATCGTCTCGGAACCGTTCGCCGTCGCCTACGGTCTCGACGCCCTGGTCCACACGATGGTCGTCGACATCGGCGCCGGCACGACGGACCTGTGCGTTCTCATGGGCCGCTTTCCGACCGAAGGCGACCAGCGCACCCTGACCGTCGCGGGCGACGCCGTCGATCATCGCCTGCACTCGCGCATCGAGGAGCGCTTTCCCGACGCTTCCGTGTCGATCCACATGGCTCGCGCGTGGAAGGAGAGGTACTCCTTCGTGGGCGAGGGCGGTCCGGTCGTGGTCAACGCGCCGGTAAGCGGCCGACCGACCCGGATCGACATCACCGAGCCGATGCGCACTGCCTGTGAGAGTCTCCTGGAGCCGCTGCGCGAGACGATGCTCGACCTGATCGCCAGGGTAGAACCGGAGTACCAGGCCCAGGTCCGCAACAACGTGATCCTGACCGGCGGTTCCGGGCTGATCCGCGGCCTTGGCGCGGCGCTGCAGAACGCGCTCGGCGAACTGGGCGGTGGACGCGTGCGCGTGGTCAAGGACCCGATCTTCGTCGGCTCCGACGGCGGCCTGACCCTGGCCAACGACGTCCGCGACGAGGACTGGCTGCGTATGGCCGGAAGTGAAGGCAGTCCCTAGCGCGCCACCAGGTAGACGACCCAGCTACCCTCGTTCCCCATCCGCGTGCGCCGCCGGAAGATGCCGTTTCCTTCCCCCGTACCGTCATCCCAGCCCTCGCCGTACACCTCGACGTCGTCGAACCCGGCCTCTGCCAGCAACTCCCGGATCTCGGGCAGGGTCCACATCCGCCACGCGTAGCGAAACACGTTGCGTACCTTCTCCCCGCCCGCCGGCGTGAAGTGCATCGCGCAACGCATCCAGTGGTCGACGGCGTTGAAGGCGAGCTGGTCCCAACTGTAGGTGAAGGCCGGCAAGACGACCCCGTCGACGCCTACCGAAGCCTCGATCGCCGTGTCCTCGGTCGTCGCCTGAAACGAGTCCGTGCCACCGAAGGCGTCCAGCACGAACAGGCCTCCCGGCTCGAGCGAGCGCCTCGCCGCCCGGAAGTAGTCCAGCATCTGACCGCGACCCGGGAACAGGAAGAAGGAGAAGTTGAAGGCGACCTGCACGTCGACCGCCGGGCTCCCGGCCAGACGGACATCTCGGCACTCGAGCTCCACTCCGTCCTCGACGCATCTGGCCTCGACCCGATTGCGCCAACCCCAGTCCAGCGTCGGCCGGTGGAGATCGACACCCCAGGCGCGGTTGTCAGGCCGCCGCGCGGCGAAGGCGCTGGCGAGCGACGCGGTGCCGCAGAAGTCCTCTCGCAAGGTTCCTGGAGGCCGTCCGTTGAGCCGACGGTAGATGCGCTCAACGAAGTCGAGATCCACTTCCACGTCCTGGACCGCCGCCTCGTAGAACCGATGGCGGTGCCGGCGAACGTCCACGCGATTCACGCCGGCGGCCCCGGCAACAGCGACGCCAGTTCGTCCAGGTCGGCCACCTTCGGGCAATCCACCTCCGGCCAGTCGGCCCAGGGATCGAGGAGGACGGCGTGAATGCCGGCAGACCGCGCGCCGACCACGTCGGCGGCGTACAGGTCGCCTATGTGTACCGTCCGTTCCGGACGCGCGCCGGCCAGATCGAGAGCCACCTCGAAGATCCGCGGGTCCGGCTTCTCGAAGCCCACGACCGTCGAGTCCACCAGACCGTCGAAGAGATGGTCCATGCCGATCCGGGCGAGGGTCCGCGCCATGCTGCCGTCCGAGTTGCTGACCACCACCATCCGATAGCCGAGCGCGCGGATTCGCTCGAGCGCTTGTCTCCGGCCCGGTAGCCTGCGGTTCCAGAGCCGATCGTTACGGCCGGGCGAGAACAGCCGCCCCGCCAGCCCGGAGACGGCGGCCTCCAGCTCGACGCCGCTCCGGCAGGACGCTGGCAGCCGCTCGAGAGTCGCTCCCAGGTAGAACCGGAAGGCCCCGCCTCCCTCAGTCGTCCGTCGCTCGGCCAGGGCCGCGGAGAGCACCGGCCGCGCCGCCGCCTCGGCACGCTCCAACTGCTGGCCCGAGCACTCGACACCCAGACTGGCCGCAACGGCGGCGACCCGGTCGAAGTCCATCGACAGGAAAGTGTTGCCGGCGTCGAAGAAGATCGTGTCGAGTTCCGCCCAGGGAACCGTTCGCGCCCTCGCCATGGCGGCTTAGTGTGCCACTGATCGGATCGTTTATTCTCGACACCAACGGAGGACGACGATGAAGCGAAGAAACGTGATGGGTCCGGCGGCGCTCGCCATGACAACCGCTCTCCTGTTCGGCGCCGCGACCGCCGCCCAGGAGGAGCCGTCACCGGCGCTGCAACAGCTGGGCAACGACCTGTTCGCCGAGCTCCTGTTCAACAACCAGGGAACGGGCTTCGCGATCGCCTGCTCCGTGTGCCACGCCATCGGCGAGTCGGTGCCCGGAAAGTCGGAGCGCTACTACGCCGACTACACGCCGACCAGCCTGACCGCGAACCGCGAGACGACCGAACGGAACGCACAGACCCTGGCCGACGCTTCGCGCGCCGAGGTGTTCGGCTGGGACGGCGCGTATGACTCGATGGAGGACATGGTCCTCGACAAGCTGGTCGGCAAGCAGTACGGCTGGAACGACGAGGACCGTGACGCGGGGATGGACAACGCGGCCTACGTGCTGCTCAACGAGGGCCACAACGCGATCTCGGGCGTGCCCTATCTCGACCAGTTCCAGGAGGTCTACGGCCTGGACCTGGAGTCCCTGCCGCGGCCCGAGGTGGCCGCCGCCGCCGCCCGCGCCCTGGCCGACTACACCCGCACCCTGAGCTACACGATGACCGCGCGCTGGGACGCCTTCGCCGAGCAGAACCGGTTCCGCAAGCAGCCGAACGACGACGAGGACATGCTGAACTACGCGGCGAGCATCGAGAGCCGGATCTTCAACCAGGAAGGCCGGAACCTGATCCGGCGGCCGGAAGGGTTCACCGAAACGGCCTACGAGGGCTTCAAGACCTTCTTCCGCGCCTTCGACGTGGAGTCCGTCGGCAACTGCGTCCGCTGCCACGTGCCGCCGACCTTCAGCGACTACGCGCTCCACGGCACCGGCGCGGGTGACTTCAAGACACCGCCGCTCCGAAACCTGTCCCGCACCGACCCGTACCTGCACGACGGCAGCGCCGCCACCCTCGAAGACGCGATCCGGGCCCACATGGCGCTGGCGGAAGCGGCCGGCAGCGAACAGGAAGGCGTCGACCCGCTGTTCGGCGAGATCAACATCTCGGACGCGGACATCGAGCCGCTGGTCCTGTTCCTGCAGATGCTGGACGAGGTGGGGCCCGAGAACTTCCGCCACTACCTAATCAACTTCGAGTGAAGAGGGCCGGTCTCCCGCTCGTTGGGCCGCTGCTCGCCGCGCTGCTGCTCGCGGCGCCGCTTGCCGCCGATCCTTCGCTCGAGCGCACGGCGGAGCTGCCTCCGGATCTGCCGGACTGGCTGTCGCCGCTGCTCGATCCGGCCGGCTACAGGGTTGTCCGCGACGAGGGCCAGCCGATCGAGTTCTGGTTCCCGCCCGCGCTGCCCATGCAGGACCCCTCGGCCGAACTCGGGGTCGAGTATCCGACCCTGCCTCCCGGCGGTCTGGTCGGCCTGATGCGCACGACGGACGACTGGAGCACCTACAAGAAGCAGATCGTACCGGCCGGCACCTACACCCTCCGCTACGCCGTGCAGCCGGCGGACGGCGACCACACCGGGCAGACCTGGTTCCGCGACTTCCTGGTCCTCATTCCGGTCACTCTCGACACGTTCGATCCCTACGGCTTCCCGGAGCAGGAGCCCCTGGTCGAAGCCAGCATCACGATCATCGAAGGCGCCACCCACCCGATGACGATGGCCCTGTTTCAGAACTACGACGGCACGGAGAGCGCCACCATGTTCTGGAACGACCTCGACCAGCCCACACTGGCCGTGCCTCTCGGCGGCGTGACCCTCGGACTGGTCATCGAAGGCGAGGGCGAGGAAGTGCCGCTGTAGGTTGCACGCAACCGGCAACTGGGTGCGCCGGCGTCCCCGCCGGCATCCGGCGCGGAGCGCCGGGCTCCGAACCCTCTGCCTCGCTAGCGGTTCCGGGTCAGCGGCACGAAGCGCACGGGGATCACGCGGGTCCGCTCCACCGATCCGTCCGCCTGCTTCTCCAGCACCTGGAGTTCCTGGCGGCCGCCATCGGGCCCCACGGGTAGCACCAGCCGGCCGCCTGCCGCCAACTGATCGACCAGGGGCTGCGGGACGTGGTCCGGCGCCGCCGTGACGACGATCGCGTCGAACGGCGCCTCCTCGGGCCACCCCAGGTAGCCGTCGCCGATCCGGGTCGTCACGTTCTCGTACCCGGCCGCGTCCAGCGCCGCCGCCGCCCGCAGCCCGAGTGGCTCCACGATCTCGATCGTGTAGACGTGATCGACGATCTCGGCCAGCACCGCGGCCTGGTAGCCCGAGCCGGTGCCGATCTCGAGCACCCTGTCTTCCGGGTCCGGTTCGGCGAGCTCCGTCATCAGCGCCACGATGTAGGGCTGGGAAATCGTCTGTTGCCAACCGATCCCGAGCGGCGAGTCGCGGTAGGCCCACTCGCGGATCTCCTCCGGCACGAAGAGGTGGCGTTCGACCTTTCCCATCGCGTCGATGACGCCCACGTCGAACACCGGCGGCCGTCCGTCGCGGGGTTCGGAGATCGTGTCGCGCACCATGCGCCGCCTCAACTCCGCGAAGTCGACCGCCTCCTGGGCCGACGCCGTGCAGCCCGCGAGGCCGACGCTCGCCGCCGCGGCAACGCCCAGAATGCCGGGCCTCGACCGGTGCCCCAGGCCCGCGTATAGCCTTCGCAGGCTCTTCCCGACTCCGCCGCCAACCGAGATCCGCGTCATCGTCTCTCCCGCCACCCCTGCCGTCAGCCTGTGGCGCCGACCGGGCCTCCTAGCGTACATGGGGTCGTGGGCCTGCTCGAGCGCCGGCCTCGCGATGCAGCAGCTCCTGCTGGTGTGGCTGCTCGCCGGCGTACTCGCTCTGCCAGCCGACCGGGTGGGGCCGTTGCAGGCGGCAATCGGTCTGCCCGGAGTGATCATCATGCTCTGGGGCGGCGCCAACGCGGACCGCACGGACGCCAGGGCGATCCTGACCCGCGTGTTCGGCGCCGCGGCGCTCGTGCCCTTCGGTCTGGTCCTGGCGCTGGAACTCGGCGGACTCAACGTGTGGACGGTGACCGCCTGGGGACTCGGCCTCAGCGCCGCCCTGTCGTTCTCCAGTCCGGCGCAGCAGGCGGTGCTGAACCGGATCGCGGGGCGCGACCTGCAGCGCGGAGTGACCGCGGCCACCGCGATCAGCATGTTCACCTACATGATCGGACTCCGGGTCGCCGGACAGCTCGATTCCCTCGGGCTACGCCAGGTCCTGCTGGCCCAGAGCCTCTGCCTGGGCGCCGCGGCTCTCTGGATCCGTCGGATCGGATCGCAGCCCGTGAACGACGGGGAGGCCGGCGCGCCCGCCTGGCGCCGCATCGTCGAGGGCTTCCGGGCCTCCTACCGCCAGCGGCCCGTGTTCGACGCGATGACCGTGAACTTCGTCTCCAGCATCTTCAACGCCGGCGCCTTCTTCACCGTGCTTCCCTTCATCGTGCTCCGCGTCTACGACGGCGACGCGGAACTCCTGTCCTGGCTGATGATCCTCTTCTTCGCCGGCGCCGTCGTCTCCAACCTGATCATGCTCCGGTTCATGCCGTTTCAGCAGCCCGGGCGCTGGTTCGTCGTGCTGCAACTCTCCCGGATCCTCGTCCTGTTCCTGATCTGGATCGAACCCGCCTGGTGGCTGGTCGTCACCGCGAGCGTCGCCTGGGGCCTGAACATGGGCGTGACGACAACCCTGGCCCGGGCCATCGTCCAGGAAGCCGCCGAGCCGCAGACCCGCGGCCGCGTCCTGTCCGTCTTCGGTCTCGGCCTGCTCGGCGCCCCGCTGATCGGCGCCATCATCCTCGGCTGGATCGTCGAGGAGTACGGCGCCCTGGCCGGCCTGGTCCCCGGCATGGCGGCGTCGGTGCTGCTGTTTACCTACAGCATGGCCGCCACGGGGCTGTGGCGCTATCGCAGTCGCTCCTAGATCCCTCTCCGCTCCACACCGGTCCTCACACCGCCCTCGCCACCCGCACCGCTGAGACGCTCGTCTCCCGCCGAGCCGAGCCGGCCCGCCAACCTACTGCGAATCCCAAGAGTCACAACGGACCCTCCTCCAACCCCCTGGCTGATACCGTCCTCTACCTTCCGAAGCCGCTTCTCAAACCTTCTTCCGCCGCGCGCACAGGCTGCCTGTCACAACCGAACCGCGAGCCGACCCCGCCAAGGCCAAGCCCATCACCTGACCCGACTCCACCCAGCCGCAGGCAGCCGCTTTGGCCCCTGCCGCGTCATGCTCGCCACGGACCACAAACTGTAAGGCACTCTCAAAATGCTGCTTGACCTGAATCTCCTGTCGGTCGTCGTCGGCCTCACGTCCCTTGTCCTGGCTCTCGTCACGATTCTCCTCAGCCTTCACAACCGGAGCAAGGCCGAGGAGTGGAACCAGAGCACGCGAGAGACCTTCCTCGACGTCGAAAAGACGCTGCAGCAAATCCGGATTCACGCCGAGACGATCCAGAACCACGCCTTCCAACAGGCCGACAAAGTGTTCGACGCTGTAGCGTTTCAGCAAGTCGACCGAACGTACACCGACTCACAAAAGGGCCAACTCGAGGTCCCCATCAAGGCCCCCACCACGGCAGCTCCTCCTCCGAAGGGCGCTCCAGAAGAAGCTACGGGCGAATTGGAACCTGAGCCAACGCCGGAAGAACGTACGCTCGAGGAGTTTAGGGTGGTCGTCAACCGAATGGACGAGGGCACGAAGTTCACGGGTAACGACCGCGACGTCGCTTTCGGATTAGTGTCTTCTATTCGGAAGAGTGATGTCAAGCACGCACCGGAATTCGAAGTGCTACTGGAACGCCTACTTGACAACCTGATGGCAGCTGACCAAAACGCACACATCGATGTCATCGACGATTGGTTCGGAGCGATGACTACAGAGAACCGCGGAATCAACAACACGATCCTCCAGAACCTCGGTCACCGGCTACTGGGATCGACGGCACCAGCGCGAGACCGTGACATTCGACGATTCAAGCGACACATGGACGCTGCCGGTCACGGAAACGACCCGCTGGCGCGATGTATTTGGATCGTGTACAACTTCGTACAGGAGAATAGCGAGGAACTGGAGCGGACATTTGCGATCATCGAAGCATTCGATGCAGCTCAGACTCTCTCTTTTCTAGACGTTCTGGACCGATACTGCGAAGAGTCCCGGATCGCAAAATCCGCTACCGAGAAGATCAAGGCAATGGCGAGCAACGCGAGAGGTTTCCGTAGTGCTTACAAGCGGCGACTTGCCGAAGTGAGAGAGCGAGTCCGTTGAACGAGGTCTGGCGCCTTCTGCGGCGGCATGTCTGAAGTCAACTCGGTACTCGATCGGCCCCTCCGCCACGACGACGCAGGCTCCCCACCGTGCTCAGAGCAGTGCGAAGACGATCAGGGAGGTGGCGACGGCAAGAATCGTCGGAGGACGCCGCGAAGGCGAGGGGACCCGAGATCACACTCAGCAGGATGAGCGGCAACTGCACTCGGCGGAAGGCGAAGAGCGGGTTCGCGCCTGGGTTGGGATCGCCCTCATGACGGTCCAGTCGAAGCCGACTGTCCCGGTGTGGGTCTGCGCCAGCCGGGGTTCGAGGAGCCTCAAAACGGGCGAACGACGCCTCTCACCCGGGCGATCGTCTAAGTGGCCGCCAAGCCGCAGGCCCCGTGGGCGCATCACCCCGGTCTTCGGCCTCGGCCTGCTCGGTGCTCCACTGGTCGGCGCCCTCATCTCGGGCTGGTTCGTCGAGCACTGCGGCGCCCTTGCCGGCCTGGTCCCCGGCATGGCCACGTCAGTGCTGGCAGCATGACGACCGCGGTATCGTGGCGGTATCAGAGTCACACCTAGCCGAGTAACGGGACCCAGAGTGCCCTCATAGCGACGAGCCCGCTGGCTCAAGTACACTCGCGCGCCGCACTCATGGGGATGGACCTAGCGTGGTGACGTACACTGATGAGGAGATCGACGACCTCATCCAGATTCCGAAGACACCCGTCGGCGACCGCACCGACCTGCCGCGCCTGCGCGACACGGGGATGCATGCGCGTGCAACCGCGCTGTTCCGCGGCGACGACGGCAACGAGTTCAAGGTCGTGCTGCGGCGAAGCCGTGCCAACGCCCTCGACTTCTCGGTCATCCTGGCGGTTCGCGTACCCAGATCGAACCGCTGGTTTCGGCTTCGACGCTACAACGGCAGGAGCCATGTCCACCGGAACCGAATCGAGGGAACGACCGTCACGGGCTTTCACATTCACACGGCCACGGAACGCTACCAGCGCTCGGGCCGTCGCGAGGACGCGTATGCGGAGTCGGCGACGAGATACGGGGACTACGAGGGCGCCGTGCGCTGCCTGATAAGGGAGGCCAATCTCGCAATCGCCCCACGCCCCAACCTGCAGACCGAGCTCTTCCAGCAGGAGGGGCCATGAACGGCGAACGGATCGTCACCGAGTTTCGGCGGAAAATCTGCCGCCAGATCGAAGTCATGCCGGAGGGCATTGGCCGATACCGCGTGGTCACGCCATTCGAGTTCGACGATGGGGACGGCCTAGTCATCGTGCTGAAGCAACAGGGCTCCGGGTGGCTACTGACCGACGAAGCCCATACCTTCATGCGCCTCACCTACGACATCGACAAGGCCGACCTTCATCAGGGCACGCGCCAGAAACTCATCTCGAACGCGCTGGATATGTTCGGGGTCGAAGATCACGACGGCGAACTCGTGATGCCGGTGCCCGACGAGCGCTTCGGAGATGCTCTCTTCTCCTTCGTACAGGCGGTCCTCCGCATCTTCGACGTGAACTACCTGTCTCGCGAGCGGGTACTCAGCACCTTCAAGGACGACTTCCGGGGATTCCTGAAGGAGTGGATACCGGCTGAACGGAGAGTCTTCGACTGGCGCGATCCCGAGGCAGATCCTCAAGGGAACTACGCCGTCGATTGTCGCGTTAACGGAAGCGAGAGGCCGCTGTTTATCTACGGATTGGCGAGCGACCATCAGACGAACGCCGCCACCATAGCTATCCACCAGTTCGAAAGGTGGGGAAAGCAGTTCAGCACGCTCGGAGTCTTCGAAGATCAGGAGAAGATCGCCCGCAAAGTCCTGGCCCGTTTCACTGACGTCTGCGACCGGCAGTACTCGAGTCTTGGCGCCAACCGCGAACGCATCGAGACGTTCATCAACCAGGCTGTCGCCGGCTGAGCGCGTCCCGCCCCCCAAGGCTTCCACTAGACCGCCACGCGATGACGACCAACCACTTCGACAAGCTCGTCACACTCCTAAAGGAGCTGTTCCAGCTCGACAAGCCGGAACTCGACTTCGGGTTCTACCGGATCATGCACGCCCGGAGCGCGGAGGTGACGCTGTTTCTCGAAGAGGAACTCCTCCCGCAGGTCCGTTCCGCGCTCAACGAGTACGGCTCGGCCGAGCGGATCCAGGTCGAAGCCGAACTCGCGAAGACCATCGACCAACTCAAGGCGGCAGGCGTGGACCCCGAGTCCGCCCCGAAGGTCCGGGATCTGCGAGTGAAACTCAACGCAGACGACGACCTAGCCGCGATCGAAGCCGATGTCTACGACCACCTCTACCGGTTCTTCCGCCGCTACTACAAGGACGGCGACTTCATCAGCCAGCGCGTCTACAAAGACGGGGTGTACGCACTCCCCTACCAGGGCGAGGAGGTCAAACTCCACTGGGCGAACGCCGACCAGTACTACATCAAGACAGATGAGTACCTGAGGAACTACAGCTTCAGGCTGCGACCCAACGCCGAGAACGGCAGCGACCCGATGCGCGTTCACTTGCGGCTGGTCGACGCGGCCGAAGGCGAGCATGACAACGTGAAGCCCGCCGCCTCCAGCGCACGCGTATTCGTTCTGGCTGAGGACGAAACCGCATCCGCCGTCGAGGAGATCTCGGGCGCCGAGCACCGGGAGCTCCTGATCCGGTTCGAGTACCGCCAGGCGACTCTTGACGACTGGCCGAGCGACCAACGAGCCGGAAGAACGAAGCCTCCCAAGCAGAAGTCGCTCCTCGACGGTGCCGAGCACCGCATCCTCGCCCGTCTGCGGGACTCCCGATCAAGGTGGCTGGCGGAACTCGAGAAGCCGCACGAGAAGGCGGGCGGCCAGCCCGCCGACTACACGCGCCTCCGCGCCCACCTGAACCGCTACGCCGCCCGCAACGCGTTCGACTACTTCATCCACAAGGACCTGGGCGGGTTCCTGCGCCGGGAGCTCGACTTCTACATCAAGAACGAAGTCATGCGCCTCGACGACATCGAGCACACCGATGCCCCGAGCGTCGAACAGTACCTGTCGAAGGTCCGGGCTATTCGCCGGGTCGCCGGCGAGATCATCAACTTCCTCGCCACCCTGGAGAACTTCCAGAAGCGCTTGTGGCTCAAGAAGAAGTTTGTCGTCGAGACGTCGTACTGCATCCGCCTCGGCTGTATCCCCGCTGATTTCCTGTCAGAGATCGCCGCGAACGAGGCACAGCGGCGTGAGTGGGTCGAGTTGTGCAGGATCGACGCGATCAAGAGGCGATCTGGCCACGCCCGCGGCTACAGCGAGCCGCTGACGGTAGAGTCTCTGCGGTCGCAGCCCGCGTTGATGGTGGATACGCGGCACTTCCCGCCAGCCTTCGCTGAGCGGCTCATTGAGACAAGCGTCAACCCCCCAAACAGTTACCTGTTGGTCCACGGGGAGAACTTCCAGTCTCTGAACGTCCTGTCCCGCTGCTTCCGGGGCGAGATCAACTGCGTCTACATCGACCCGCCCTACAACGCCCCGGCCAGCGAGATTCTCTACAAGAACAACTTCAAGCACTCCTCTTTTCTCTCGATGATCGAGAGCCGCTTGCTGCTCTCCAGGCATCTCACGGCGATCGACGGCTCGCACGTCGTGGCCATCGACAAGAACGAACGAAACGGGGTCTTTCGCGTTCTGTCGCAGACGTTCCCGCATCACGACAACGTCGCCGTCACAGTGGAGCACAACCGCAAAGGCGTCCAGGATCAGAAGTTCTCGTTCACTCACGAGTACGCCCTCTTCTCCATTCCGCCGGCTCGCAAGACACTGAATCAGGTCGAGCGTCGGGAAGATCGATGGACCTACGACAACTTCAGGAACTGGGGAGGAGAGTCACGCAGGGAGGATGGCGCGAAGACCTTCTATGCCGTGCGGATTCGTGATGGCGAGATCCTTGATTTCGGCGACGTCTGGACCGATGAGGGCCAACACCCGGAAGGCGCCAACGTGCCACGGTTGGACGGCACGATCGAAGTGTTTCCCATTGATGGCGAAGGAGTGGAGAGAAAATGGCGCTACGAAAGGGGAACGGTCGACTCGATTCGCCACAAGTTGAAGGTGGTTAAGAACCGAGCAGGACTCTGGGACATCAAGATCGCGAAGACCAGAGACCAGAGGAAGACCGTCTGGTACGGAGCACACTACAACGCAGGCGATCACGGCACCAAGCTTCTGGGTGACCTGGGATTTCCCAGCGGGAGCTTCGACAACCCCAAGTCGGTGTTCAATGTACAAGACTGCGTAGACAGTGTCAGTGATGGGGATCACCTCATTCTCGACTACTTCGCTGGCTCCGGGACAACTGGCCACGCCGTCATCAACTTGAACCGCGGGGACGGCGGCAACCGGCGGTTCATCCTCGTCGAGATGGGCGAGCACTTTGACACCGTGCTCCTGCCGCGGCTCAAGAAGGTCATCTACTCGTCGGAATGGAAGAACGGCAGACCCGTGCAGCAAGCAGCAGGAGAGGAGTCCGAGCGTTCTCCCGACATCATGAAGGTGATTCGACTCGAGTCGTACGAAGACACGCTGAACAATCTCCGTGTTCCAACGGCTGAGGCCGACTCGGAAGACAACCAACATCTACGCCCCCCCCCGGAATTCCCTCGCGAACCGCTGGATCGTCGGCACGGCGGGAGGAGTACTTCCTGCGCTACATGCTCGACATCGAGACGCGCGGCAGCGCGTCGCTGCTGGATGTTGACCAGTTCATCGATCCGACCGCCTACTTACTCGACGTCAAGAGGCCGGGCTCGGACGAAAGCCGGCCAACGCCTGTCGATCTTGTCGAGACGTTCAACTGGCTTCTCGGACTGCGGGTCGCGCGGCTTTGGGCGCCGCGTGAGTACGAGGTTGACTTCGAGCGCGATGAGGAAGGCCGGCTTCGGCTTCGGAGCGGGCTTCGCAAGCAGGCGGGCGGACGTTGGTGGTTCCGGGCTGTAGAGGGCACGCTCCCTGACGACCGGCGTGCGCTCGTCGTTTGGCGGAAACGGCCTGGCAGCGACGATCCGCTCGGCGTCGAGCAGGACAACCTGGTTCTAAACGAGTGGTTCCTGATGCGGGGCTGGGCCGATCTCGGCCCTGGCGGAACCAGCGCCTTCGACGCGGTCTACGTCAACGGCGACCACAATCTGGAGAGCCTGCGTGGGTCTGACGCCGTCTGGGCGGGACACCTGATCGAAGACCACTTCCATCGGCTGATGTTCGAGAGCGAGGACGCGAACTGAGCGCGGCGCGCCGGGCCAAGGTCCCGTTCCCGCGCAGGCTCGTTCTCAACAGGTGGCTGCTCGGTCAGTTCGGCTGCGACAGCTTCGAGGAGCTCGCTAGGCACATCAGGGACGACGCCCTGCGCGGCCTTGGCGCGGACAACGTCCATCGGTTTCACGAAGCGCTCTGTCTTCACTTGCCTGCGGCCAACCGACCGGGCCTCCCGGACGAGCGTCTGCTCGAGGCCGACCAGCGGATCGTCGGGGTCACTCAGCACCTCAATCAGGCACGACTGCGCCGCGGCGAGCGCGAGATCCAGTGGCTCTACTACCAGTACCTCGCCCTGCTCGCTGCCGACATCTACCTGGACCGCTGGTTCCGCGACCCGAAGCGACTTCTTGGCGAGCTGGACGGCACCATCGAGAGTCTGAACGCCGATCTGCCGAAGTCCGACCGGCTGAGCCGGCTCGACCTCGACGTGAGCGAGGCCAAAGCGGCAGCCGGCCTGAACAAGCTGGCGTTCTGGATGGCCACGGGCAGCGGCAAGACCCTGCTGATGCACGCACACCTGTTGATGTTCCAGGACTTTCAGCGGAAACACGGCCGCGAGCGCGACCTGAACCGTACGATACTTCTCACGCCGAACGACGGCCTCTCGAAGCAGCATCTCACCCAATTCGAGGCGGCTGGAATGGCCGCCCGCCCGTTTGACCGGAACGGCATCGCCGGCGCTTGGATTGACGTGCTTGATGTCCACAAGCTGCACGACAAGATGGGCGACAAACGCGTCGCGGTTTCGTCGTTCGAGGGCAACAACCTGGTCCTCGTCGACGAGGGCCATCGCGGTGCGTCCTCGGGCGAGCAGGGCCAATGGATGCGGAGGCGCAACGAACTCTGCGAGCGGGGCTTCTCCTTCGAGTACTCGGCGACCTTCGGCCAAGCGGTCGCCAAGGACCCGAAACTGACGAACGAGTACTCGCGCTCCATTCTCTTCGACTACTCCTACCGGTGGTTCCACGGCGACGGCTACGGTAAGGACTACCGGATCTTCAATCTGGGGGGTCAGCCCGACGACGGAACGCAGAGTCTCTACCTCACTGCGGCCCTGCTCTCGTTCTTCCAGCAGCAGTGGCTCTACGACGCGAACCGCGGCGGCGCGCTCGAGCCTTGGGGCGTGGAGAGGCCGTTGTGGGCTTTCGTCGGCAGCAGCGTGACGAAGGGCGCATCCACGAAGGACGTCTCGGACGTCGTCGGCATCCTCCGGTTCCTCGCCGGCTACGCGGGTAACCGACCGGCTTCCACGGCGCACATCCGCGAGCTCCGCGAACGCGGTCTGCAAACGACCGGTGGCTTGGACATCCTCAACGGGGCCTTGAGGCCGCTGTTCGAGGACTCGGGGATGTCCGATGAGGAGATCTTCCTTCAGACCCTCTCCACGACCTTCAACGCGCCCGGCGGCGGCGCGCTTCGCGTAGAGCGGCTGAGGGGATCTGCGGGCGAACTGGCGCTCCACCTGGGAGCGAACGAGCCCTTCGGCGTGATCAACGTCGGCGATCCCAAGGGGCTCCTTGCGCGTAGCGAGGCCGCCGGAATCGACGTTGCCGAGCGCGAGTTCGCGGATTCGATCTTCCACACTGTCCACCGCCCCGAGTCCCGCATCCACCTCGTCGTGGGCGCGCGGAAGTTCAATGAGGGCTGGGACACCTGGCGGGTCAGCTCGATGGGCCTGATGAACGTCGGCAGGAGCGAAGGCGCCCAGATCATCCAGATGTTCGGTCGCGGCGTCCGACTGAAGGGTCGGGACATGAGCCTCAAGCGGAGCTCGGCGTTGCCGGACGCCCGGGAAGCGCCCGAAGCGCTGCCGTTCCTCGAGACCCTTCAGGTATTCGGCGTTAAGGCAGACTACATGACGCAGTTCCGGGACTTCCTCAAGAGAGAGGGCGTCGCCGAGGAGAGGACCGAGCTGTTCGTACCGGTGAAGGTCCGCGCTCTGCCAAGCAACCCGCCGCTGAGCACGATCCGGTTGAATCGAGCCGTATCTGGTGCCGACTCCAGGGCAGCCTTCGCCCGCCGGGGGCCGATGCCCGTCCTGCAGCCGCCGAGCGGCGCTTCAGGCCCGCTGCCATTGAGTCGCCTGAAGGTCCGGCTCGACTGGTACCCGAAGATACGCACCCAGAGCTCGACCGACGCCGGCGCCGAGGTCATCGAACGAAACGAGGGCTACCTGACCTGCCGCCATGTCGAGAGTCTCGATCTCGACCAGTTGTTCTTCGACCTGCGGCGGTTCAAGACGGAACGGGGCTGGCACAATCTCACCGTGACCCGTACCGCCATTCGCGGACTATTACTGGACTCGTCCTGGTACAGGCTGTTCGCGCCGCCGTCGATGTTCGCGTTCGACCGCTGGTCGAACGTCGATCAGTGGCAGGAGATCGCTGCATCTCTGCTCAGGAAGTACGCCGCACGCTATTACCGCGCCTGCAAGGAGGCTTGGGAGGCGGGCCACCTGGAGTACCGGCCCCTCGCCGACGACGATCCGAACATGCTGGCGACCGGAAGGGGTTTTCGCGTCGAGTTCCCCGCCAGATCGTCCGCCGACGAGCCGGGGAACATCGAGAATCGCCTCCGCCGCCTGATCGAAGCGATCGACCGCGGCGACCTAGAACGCTGGAACGACCGGCAGGTCCGTGCGATCGACCTCGACCAGCACCTCTACTGGCCCCTCCTCTCGGTCCAGGACGACGAGATCCGCGTCTCCCCGCCGGCGCTGAACGACGGCGAGTTCAGCTTCGTCCGCGACCTTCAGCAGTTCCTCAAGAGCCGCCCGGAGGCGCTCCGCGCCGCCCGCATCCACCTAGTCCGTAATCAGAGCCGGGGACACGGCGTCGCGTTCCTGGAAGCGAACAACTTCCACCCCGACTTCATCCTCTGGGTACTACGGGACGGGATCGAACGTATCGCTTTCATCGACCCGAAGGGCCTTGGTCGCCTCGAGGGTCTGGATGACCCGAAGATCCGGCTGCACGAGACGATCAAGAGGACGGAGGAGGGACTTGGTAACCCGTGTGTACGCCTGGAGTCCTTCATCGTCTCGGTCACTCCCTACAACGACCTCGACGAGCGCTGGTATGTGGATGGTGGCCAGAAGCCGAGCAGAGCCGAGTTCGCCACCCGCCACGTTCTCTTCCGGGAAGACGGCCCATACATTCGCGAGATGTTCCGACGCCTTGGCGTCCCCTGAACGAGCCCGACAGGCCCCGGTGCGATCGATTCAGGTGCTGTTCTCCTTCACCGCCTGGTCGTCGCTTCGCCTGCCGCTTCGCGCGGGATACGGAGCCGACGATGCAGCCCGCACGGGCCCCTGAGCGCCGATCAAGAACGGAATCGACCCGCGCCGAGCGCGCAATGTCGATCGTACGTATCCCGATCGATGTTCGACCCGCAGAGGATCAGCCCCACACGGGCGCCCGAAAGCTCCTCGACTAGACCCGGCAACGAAGCAGTGGTGGCGGCGCAGGCGGGCTCCACGGCGAGCTTCAGTTCCCGGAAGATGAGCCCCATGGCTTGAGCCAACTCGCGATCGGTGACCAAGGCGAGCCGATCCACGTTGCTTCTGCAGAGCGTGAAGGGCAGCCGTTCGGTCATGGGCGGCGCCAGACTGTCCGCGATGGTGTCCACGCCTTCAAGGCGCTCCGGTCGGCCGGACCTGAAGCTCCTGTGCATGGCGTCGGCGCCCACGGGTTCCACGCCCACGACGAGGCAATCGGGGTTCAGTCGCTTCGTGATGGCCGACACGCCCCCCGCCAGACCGCCGCCACCGATGGCGACGATCAGCACGTCGAGGTCTCCAAGCTGCCGGTGCATCTCAAGACCGAGCGTCGCCGCGCCGAGAGCCGTCGCCACGCCGTCGAATGGATGGATCACTGCCCGGCCCTCCGCGGCCGCGATCCCGGCCACCATCTCGAATCCGCTGGGGCCATCCTCCGCCATCAGGATCTCGGCGCCGAGCGCCCTGGCCAGCTCGACGCGCGCCGGATTGGCCGATCGCTGCATGACGACCTTCGCGCTGGTCCCCGCCGCCTTCGCCGCATACGCCACGGCGACCGCGTGATTACCCGCGCTCATGGCCGTTACGCCGGCGCGCAGTTGTTCGGCGCTCAGTCCCAGGACGTTCGACAACGCCCCCCGCGCCTTGAACGTACCGGAGCGCTGAAAGAGCTCCAGCTTGGCGTGGACACGGCTGCCCCCCGGCAGGATCGCCCGCATCTCGGGGCCCGACCACTCGACGACCGGCGTTTCAACGATGTGAGGAGCGATCAGCGCAAGCGTCTCTTCGACTGCCTCCAGCGTGATGCCATGCTCGTCGTTGCTCACCGCCGTGGACTCTACCGGCGGGAACAGGCGAGCCGGACAACCCAGGTGGCCCCGCGGGCCGGATGCGGGCACAGGTGCGAGATCCCTGAGTTCCGCCCTCGAAATCCCGGAGTCCGATCCCTGAAATCTCGGAGTCTACAGACGGAAATCCCGGAGTATAGACATTGAAATCTCGGAGTCCAGGGCGAATCCCGGCTACAATGGCAGCCCGATGATCGAACGTCGCCGTTACCTCGACCGCATCGCTGCCGCCACCGGGCGGGCGCCCGTGACTTCGCTCCTCGGCCCTCGCCAGTGCGGCAAGACGACCCTGGCCCGAGAGTTCGCGTCCACGCGGGAGTCGACCCGGTTCGATCTGGGATCCGAAGCGGACGTGCGCCAGCTCGCCAACCCGGAACTCGTTCTGGGCGAGTTGCGGGGGCTCGTCCTCCTGGACGAGATTCAGATTCTGCCGGGGCTGTTCAACGTTCTTCGCGTCCTGGTCGACCGGCCGGACGCGGACACGCGCTTCCTCATCCTCGGCAGCGCCTCTCCAACGATCGTGCGCGGCGTCTCGCAGTCCCTGGCGGGCCGCGTCGAGTTCATCGACATGAGCGGCTTCGACCTGGAGGAAACCGGCGCAGCCGACATGAGGAAGCTGTGGCGACGCGGCGGCTTTCCGCGTTCCTGGCTCGCGGACTCGGAGGCCGAGAGCGTCGCCTGGCGCCGCGGTTTCATCCGCACGTTCCTCGAGCGCGACCTGCCTCAGCTTGGCGTCCCCGTGCCGGCGGTCGCCATGCGGCGCTTCTGGAGCACGCTGGCCCACCACCACGGTCAGACTGCGAACGCGGCGAGTCTAGGCCGGTCGATCGGCGTCTCGGACAAGACCGCCCGCCGCTACCTGGACCTTCTGACCGGCGCCTGGATGGTCCGCCAGGTTCAACCCTGGTTCGAGAACCTCGGCAAGCGTCAGGTCAAGGCGCCCAAGGTCTACGTGCGCGACACAGGGCTCCTCCACTCCCTGCTGGGCATCGACAACGACCAGGAACTCCTCGGCCATCGGCGCGTCGGCGCGTCCTGGGAGGGCTTTGCGATGGAGCAGATCCTGAGCGCCCTGGGCCAGCCGACGCCCTGGTTCTGGTCCGCGCACGGGCTGGGCGAGATTGACCTTCTGCTCCTCCTACGGGGCCGCCGGATCGGTTTCGAGATGAAGTTCAGCGAGGCGCCCCGGGTCCGCGCCACGACCCGTGAGATCGCCAGCGCCCTCGGTCTCGACCACCTCTTCGTCGTCTGCCCGACCAGACAGGCCTACCCGGCGGCGAACGACATCACCGTCCTGCCAGCGACCGCGATTCCGTCGCTGCCGGAGTGCATCGAGGAGTTGTAGGACTGCTCAACCGGCCCTCTGCCCCCCAGCCGCGCCCCTTCGCCGCAGCCACTCCACCGTGCTCAACGCCAGCAGCGCGAAGACGATCAGGAAGGTGGCGACGGCCAGGATCGTCGGACTGATCTCCTCGCGGATGCCGGACCACATCTGGCGCGGGAGGGTGCGCTGCTCGAGGCCGCCCATGAACAGGACAATGACGAGTTCGTCGAAGGACGCCGCGAAGGCGAACAGGGAGCCCGAGATGACGCCCGGCAGGATGAGCGGCAACTGCACCCGGCGGAAGGCGACGAGGGGGTTCGCGCCCAGGTTGGCGGCCGCGCGCATGACTGTCCAGTCGAAGCCGGCCAGGGTCGCGCTGACCGTGATCACGACGAAGGGCGCGCCGAACACGGCGTGCGCGAGGATGATCCCGATGTGGGTCTGCGCCAGGCCGAGGTTCGAGTAGAAGAAGAACATGCCGACGCCGGCGATGATCACCGGCGTGATCATCGGTGAGATGAGGAGCGCCGTGACGATCTTGCGGCCCGGCATCGCCGGATGGGCGAGGCCCAGCGCCGCGGCCGCCCCGAGCACGGTGGCGACGACGGTCGCCGAGATGCCGATGATCAGGCTGTTGGCGAGCGGGCGCGTCCACTCATCGCCGTCGAACATGCTGCGATACCAGCGGAGCGAGTAGGCCTCCGGGTCGAACCGCAGCATGCCCTCCGTGAACGTGAAGTAGGGCTCGGCGTTGAAGCTGAGCGGCACCAGGACGAGGATCGGCGCGATCAGGAAGACGAAGGCGGCGACGCAGAACGCGAGGTAGCCCCAGCGGGCGACCCGGTAGCCGGGGCTGACTGCCGTGGCCGCCATCATCCGAGCCCGATCCGGTCGATGCCGACCAGGCGGTCGTAGACCACGTAGAGCAGCGTCACGCCGCCCAGCAGCAGGGCCGCAAGCGCCGCCGCCAGACCCCAGTTGAGCGAGGTCTGGACGTGGTAGGCGATCATGTTCGAGATCAGCTGTCCGCTCTGGCCGCCGACCAGAGCCGGAGTGATGTAGTAGCCGATCGCCAGAATGAAGGTGAGCAGGCAGCCGGCGCCGACACCCGGCAGCGTCTGCGGCCAGTAGACGCGGCGCAGCGCCTGGAACGGCGTCGCCCCCAGCGACACCGCGGCGTTCATATGGGCCGGCGGGATGGCCCGCATCACCGAGTAGAGGGGCAGCACGAGGAACGGCAGCAGTACGTGCGTCATCGCGACGAACGTGCCCGTCATGTTGTAGATCATCGCGATCCGACCGTCGTCGCCGATCAGCCCGATCGCGACCAGGAAGTCGTTCACGATGCCCTGGTTCTGGAGCAGCACGATCCACGAGGTGGTCCGTACGAGGAGCGAGGTCCAGAACGGCAGCAGGACGAGCAGCAGCAGGACGTTGGCGCGCTTCGGCGGCGAGTTGGCGATCATGTGCGCCACCGGATAGCCGATGACCAGACACAGCAGGGTGACGCCCAGACTGACCAGGAACGTCCGCCAGAACAGCGGCACGTAGATCCGCCACACCTCCGGCGCCCGCTGGTAGCCGCCATCCGGACCGCGCTCGAAGTCGAGGGCCTTGAGGTAGTGGCGCGCCGTCAACCGCTGGCCGGCGGCCTGAAGCGCGCGCCAGTGCTCGGGTTCGCCCCAACGCGAGTCGATGCCGATCATCGTCTCCCGCCAGAACGCGCCGTCCATCTCCACCCCGGCCGCTTCCGCAGCCGCGGCCGCATCGACCATCTCCCGCGAACCACCCATGATCGTGCTGCGCATGCCGCTCACGACGCGGTTCACGCGGTTCGCCGTGCGCCCGAGGGTGCGCTCCTGCCGTGCCGCTACGAACTCGCGGGCGACGGCTGCGAACGCCTCATCCGACGGAGTGCCCTGGCCGTCCCAGTCGCGCAGCGCGGCCATTGTCTCAGGCAGCGCGTCGGCGACCTCGGGATCGTAGAAGCTCTTCGTCAGCAGGCTGAGCATGGGGCCGAGGAACGTCACGCTGACGAACGCGACGAGCGGCAGGGCGAGACCGGCTGCCCGCAGCCGAGGCCCGAGCGCCCGGCGCCATAGCGGCCGGGCAGGCGGCTGGCTGACGCTCGGAGATCCCTGGGAGGTCACGGCTCGACCCCGACCTTCACCGCGCCAGCCAGGCGGTGAAGCGCTCCAGCATCTCGTCGCCGTGGTCCGCCCACCACTGCCAGTCGGTCATCAGGTGGTTCTTCATGTTCGCGGGGTTCGTCGGCATGTGCGGCCACATCTCCGTGCCCGTTTCGAAGTGCCGATCGATCAACTCCTCCGCCGAGTAGCGCGCCGGACTGTAGGCGATGTAACGGCCGACTCCCGCCATCGACTCGGCGCGGGCCGCATGCTGGACGAATCGCATCGCGTCCTCGAGTCGAGGCGTACCGGCGACGATCGCGAGCTGGCCCCGGTTCAGGACCTGGCCGTCCCACACGATGACGAAGGGCTGCCCCTCCAGCACCTGGGCATTGAAGATGCGCCCGTTCGCGGCCATCGTCATCAGCACCTCGCCGTCCGCCAGCAACTGCGGCGCCTGGGCGGAGGTGTCCCACCACACGACCTGGTCCTTGATCGTGTCCAGCTTCCGGAACACCCGCTCAAGGCCCTCGGGCGTACTCAGCACGTCGTACAGACGGTCCTTGGGGACCCCGTCCGCCATCAGCGCCATCTCCAGAATCGCCTCCGGCGACCGCCTCACGCCACGCCGCCCGGGAAACCGTTCCAGGTCGAAGAAGTCGGCGAGCCGGGTCGGCGGCGGCCCCGTCAGGACCTCCCGGTTGTACGCGAAGATCGAGGAGAACAGCAGGTTGCCGACGCCGCACTCCGTGTTCATCTCGGGCAGAAAGTCATCCTCGGGAAGCTCGCCGCCCGGACCCGCCGGCAGGATCGAGGGATCGATCAACTCCAGGACGCCTTCGTCGCAACCGCTGACCGTCTCGGCCACGGAGAGATCGACGACATCCCAGTGGACCGCGCCCGCTTCCACCTGCGCCCGGACCTGGGCCAGTCCACCCTGGAAGTCGGCGAGGTCGACCCGAACGCCGGTCGCTTCCGTGAAGGACTCGTGGTACCCCCGCACGACTGCGCGGGCGTAGGAGCCTCCGTAGGAAACGGCAGTGATCGAACGCTCACCCGCGTCACTGCCCGGCGCCGAACCCGGAGGCGGGTCCGCGGCCAGCCGGCAGCCGGCGACCAGCACGACACACAGGACGATGGCGCCCGAACTCCTCATCGCGCCAGCCAGGCGGCGAACCGCTCCTGCATCTCGTCCCTGTGGTCGGCCCACCACTCCCAGTCGGCCATCAGGAAGTTCTTCATGTTCGCGGGGTTCGTCGGCATGTGCGGCCACATGTCCACACCGGTCTCCGCGTGCCGGTCGATCAGCGCCTGCCCGGAACGGCGCGCGGGGCTGTAGGCGATGTACTTGCCGACGCCCGCCATCGACTCGGAGCGGGCGGCGTGGCGCATGAAGCGCAGGGCGCCTTCAAGGTGCGGAGTGCCGGCCACGACCACGAGCTGGCCCCGGTCCATGATCTGCCCGTCCCAGACAATGACGAACGGCTGGTCCTCAAGGACCTGGGCGTTGAAGATCCGTCCGTTCCAGGCGGTGCTCATGATGACCTCGCCGTCGGCGAGGAGTTGCGGCGGCTGCGCGCCGGCCTCCCACCACACGACCTCGTCCTTGATCGTGTCCAGCTTCCGGAACGCGCGATCGAGGCCCTCCGGCGTGCCGAGCAACTCGTAGATCCGTTCCTTCGGCACGCCGTCGGCCATCAGAGCGAACTCCAGGTTCGCCTCCGGCTTCCGCTGCATGCCCCGCCGCCCGGGGAAGCGCTCCAGGTCGAAGAAGTCGGCGAGCGCGGTCGGCGCGGGACCCGGCAGGGTCTCCGGGTTGTAGGCGTAGATCGTGGAGTAGAGCAGCGTGCCCACGCCGCACTCCGTGTTCGTCTCGGGCAGGAAGTCGTCCGCCGGCGCCTCGCCGTTCGGACCAGGCGGCAGCAGCTCGGGGCCGATCAGCTCCAGGACGCCCTCGTCGCAACCGGTCACGGTATCGGCGACGCCCAGATCGACGACATCCCAGTGGACGGCGCCGGCCTCGACCTGGGCGCGAATCTGCGCGAGGCCGCCGTTGAAGTCCTCCAGGTTGACCTGGATGCCGGTCTCGGCGGTGAAGGACTCGTGGTAGCCGAGAACGCAGGCGCGGGCGTAGGAACCGCCGTAGGAGACGACGGTGATCGATTCTTCGTTCGCCTCGGGGGCCGAAGAGCCAGGCTCCGTCCCATCTCCCGCCTGCTGCGCGCAGCCGGCCAGCATCGCGGCGACCGCGACCGCGGTCGCCCTCACCACTCTTCTTCGCCTTCCGCCAGCTTCTCGGGCACCAGGGCCCGGCAATCGAGCGCAGCCCAGCCGACCCGCACCGTATCGCCCGGCAGCACGGCGCCGTGCCCCACGACGTTCGGGATCTTCGCGATGAAGTCGGAGGCGCCGCCGACCGTCATGTGAAGGCGCAGATGGTCGCCGAGGAAGATCATGTCGTCGATCCGCGTCTCGATCTCGTTCCGGTAGCGGCCGTCCGGCGGCGCCACCGCGACGCGCTCGGGCCGGATGACGACCGTGGTTCGGGCGCCCGGCGGGCACAGACCCAGGCTCATCGCCCGGATCGACTGGCCGCCGATATCGACTTCGCAGACACCGTCCTCCTCGCTGACCACGACGCCGTCGAGCCGGTTATTCTCGCCGATGAACCGGGCCACGAAGGCCTTCTCGGGTTCCTCGTACAGGACCTCCGGGGACGCCGCCTGCTCGATCTCGCCATTGTGGAACACGGCCACCCGGTCGGACAGCGTCATCGCCTCCTGCTGGTCGTGGGTCACATAGACGACCGTCACCCCCAGGCTGGAGTGGATACGCCGGATCTCGTACTGCATCTCCTCGCGCAGGCGACGGTCGAGAGCACCGAGCGGCTCGTCCATCAGGACGATCTCCGGCTCGAACACGAGCGCGCGGGCGATCGCCACCCGCTGCTGCTGACCACCGGAGAGCTGCGCCGGCCTCCGGTTCTCGAGCCCCTCCAATTGCACCAGGCTGAGAGCCCGCTCGACCCGCTCCCGCCGCAGGGCCGGCTCGACGCCGCGGACCTCGAGCGGGAAGGCCAGGTTGCCGCCCACCGTCATGTGGGGGAACAGGGCGTAGTTCTGGAACACCATGCCGATCCCGCGCTTGTGCGGCGGCAGATCCTGGATCGGCCGGCCGGCTATCCGGATCGTTCCCGCAGTCGGCGCCTCGAAGCCCGCGAGCATCATCAGGCAGGTCGTCTTGCCCGAGCCGGAGGGCCCCAGCAGGGTCAGAAACTCGCCTCGCTCCACGGCGAGATCGAGCCCTCGCACGACCAGGTTCTCGCCGTCGTAGCTCTTGTCGACGCCCTCGAACTCGACGTGCGGGACGCGGTTCTCGCCGCGATCGTCAGGGGTCGGGACGCTCACGAGCGGTGACTATACTCACCAACCGGAACAGGGCTCCCCTACCAACCAGATGTCCAAGCAGGCCACCGCGGACGGACCTTCCGGGCAGCAGGCCGCCGGAACCGTCGGCGAAGAGCCGCTCGACTTCCGCACTCATCCTGACCGCTACCGGCACTGGCGGCTCAGGATCGAGCCGCCGCTCGCCTTCCTGACCCTGGAGGTCGACGAGCAGGCGGGGCTCCGGCCCGGCTACCAGCTCAAGCAGAACTCCTACGACCTGGGCGTCGACTTCGAGCTCTACGACGCCACCCAGCGGCTGCGTTTCGAGCATCCGGAGGTCCACGCCGTGGTGCTCCGCTCCGACCGCGACCGCATCTTCTGCGCCGGCGCCAACATCGGCATGCTCGGCTCCTCCTCGCACCAGTTGAAGGTGAACTTCTGCAAGTTCACGAACGAGACCCGGCTGGCGATCGAGGACGCCTGCCAGCACTCCGGCCAGCGCTACCTCTGCGCGGTGCGCGGCACGGCGGCCGGGGGCGGCTACGAGCTGGCGCTCGCCTGCGACCGCATCCTGCTGGCCGACGACGGCAGTTCGGCCGTCTCGCTGCCCGAAGTGCCGCTCCTGGGGGTGCTTCCCGGCACCGGCGGACTGACCCGTCTGCTCGACAAGCGCCGCGTCCGCCGCGACCGGGCCGACCTCTTCTGCACCCTGGAGGAGGGCGTCAAGGGCCGGCGCGCCGTGGACTGGAACCTGGTCGACGAACTGCTGCCGCGCTCGTCCTTCGACGACGGCGCGAAGGTGCGGGCGCTGGAACTCGCCGCCTCGAGCGAGCGACCGGCCGAGCCCGGCGGCGCCGTCTGGCCCGAGGTCGAGCCGAAGCTGGAAGCGGACTCGATCGTCTACTCCACGCTCCGCATCGAGTTCGACCGCGCCCTCGGCGCCGCTCGCCTGACCGTGCTCGGCCCGACCGAACCGCCGCCAGGCGATGCGTCGGAAGCGCTGGCCGGGAGCGCCGGCTTCTGGCCTCTCGTCCTGGCGCGCGAACTGGACGACGCCCTGCTCCACCTGCGCCTGAACGAAACCCGGATCGGGCAGCTCGTCATCGAGTCCGAAGGCGACCTGGGCGCGGCGGCCGCCTTCGACGCGTTCCTCGATCGGGAACGCGAGCACTGGTTCGTGCGCGAGGTGCTGCTGTACTGGAAGCGGGCGCTCAAGCGCCTCGACCTGACCGCGCGCAGCGTGTTCACGCTGATCGCGCCGGGAAGCTGCTTCGCCGGTTTGCTGCTCGAACTCGCGCTGGCCTCCGACCGCGCCTACATGTTCGAGGGCGAGAGCGAGGACCGTCAGCCTGCGCCGTCCATCCAGCTCGGCGCACTGAACTTCGGCACCTTCCCGACGCCCAACGGGCTCAGCCGCCTCGAGACCCGGTTCCTCGGCGAGGCGGATGCGATCGATTCCCTCCGTACGCTCATCGGCACGCCTCTCCAGGCCGAGGACGCCGAAGCAGCCGGCCTGGTCACCGAGATCCTGGACGACCTGGACTGGGAGGACGAGGTGCGCATCGCGCTCGAGGAGCGGGCCAGCTTCTCGCCCGACGCGCTGACCGCGCTGGAGGCCAACCTCCGCTTCCCCGGTCCCGAAACCCTCGAGAGCAAGATCTTCGGGCGTCTCAGCGCCTGGCAGAACTGGATCTTCCAGCGGCCCAACGCGGTCGGCGACGAAGGCGCGCTCCGGCTCTACGGCACCGGCCGCCGACCACGTTTCGACAGCGAACGCATCTGACGGAGCACACCATGTCCAAGCTCGACAGCACCGTCGACTACGACGTCCTGATTCCGAACAACGTCGCGCTGGCGTCGGACGCCCGCGTCCGCCGCGGCCTGGAACGCTGGCACCCCGGCTACATCGACTGGTGGATGGACATGGGGCCTGACGGCTTCCAGACGTCCGACGTCTATCTCCGCACCGCGGTACGAGTCGAGTCGAAGGGCGCGGACAAGTGGGCCGTCTTCGACTACGTGAAGATGCCCGACTACCGCTGGGGCATCCTGCTCGCACCGCAGGACCCGGACCGGAAGATCCCCTTCGGCCGCCACGTCGGCGAGGCCGCGTGGCAGGAGGTTCCGGGGGAGTACCGGGCCATGCTCCGGCGCCTGATCGTCATCCAGGGCGACACCGAACCGGCCTCCGTCGAGCAGCAGCGCTTCCTGGGCAAGACCGCTCCCTCGCTCTACGACATGCGCAACCTGTTCCAGGTCAACGTCGAGGAGGGTCGCCACCTCTGGGCAATGGTCTACCTGCTCCAGAAGTACTTCGGCCGCGACGGCCGGGAGGAGGCAGGCGAGCTGCTGCGCCGCCGCTCGGGCTCCGACGACGCCCCGCGAATGCTCGGCGCCTTCAACGAGGAGACGCCCGACTGGCTCTCCTTCTTCCTTTTCACCTTCTTCACCGATCGCGACGGCAGGATGCAGCTCGAATCCCTGGCGCAGTCGGGCTTCGACCCGCTGTCTCGCACCTGCCGCTTCATGCTGACGGAGGAGGCGTTCCACATGTTCGTCGGCGAGACCGGCGTGACCCGCATCGTCCAGCGGACATGCGAGGCGATGGCGGCCGCCGGCATGGACGACCCCAGCGACGTCGAGGCGGTGCGGGCGCTCGGTGTGATCGACCTGCCGACGATCCAGAAGAAAGTGAACCTCCACTACTCCCTGACACTCGACCTGTTCGGCTCCGAACTGTCCACGAACTCCGCCAACTTCTTCAACGCCGGGCTCAAGGGCCGCTTTCGCGAGCATCGGCTTGAGGACGATCACCGGCTGCACGAAGCGACGTACGGCATCCCGGAACCGGCGAACGGCAGCTGGCAGATCGTGCAGCACCCGGCCCTGAACGCGCTCAACGCACGCCTGCGCGACGACTTCACCGGCGACTGCAGCCTCGGCGTTGGCCGCTGGAACAAGACGATTCGGCAGACAGGACTCGACTTCGAGATCGCCCTGCCCCACGTGGCCTTCCACCGGCAGATCGGCGTCTACCGCGACCTGCACGCCACGCCGGACGGCGAGATCGTCCCGGAAGACGAATGGAGCCGGCGGCGACACGAGTGGCTGCCGGACGACAGCGACCGCGCGTTCATAGAGTCCCTGATGAAGCCGGAGTTCCGGCCCGGCCACTACGCCTCCTGGATCGCCGAACCGAAGATCCGGATCAACCACAAGCCGGGCGACTTCGAGTGGGTCAAGCTGGCTGAGGCATGACGAACCAGCTCCTGGGCGCCATGGAGCGGCTACGCAGCCAGACGAGAAAGGGCGGCGGGTTGCCCCGCCGCCCCAGCCAGCCACGTCGGCTAGCGCTAGCGACCTATCCGAACTTGCACTTGTGTCCGGTGTTCTTCTTGATTTGGTGCCTGATGATCCGCTTGCCGACCCGGCAGCGCAGCGGCGCTTGGTGGCACCACGCCTTCATGACGCCGCCGGTCGGAACGGTGACGCCACCCAGCGGTCCCGCCGGGATGGTGATTCTCGTCGGCAGATGGTCGAGGCAATCGTCCCTTTTCTTGCGGCCCTTGTCGTCGGTCTGCGCTTGAGTGACGAGACCCAGGCCGGCCCGCTCCGCGGCCTTGAAGTGGCCGTAGAGCTCCACCAGGGCCGCGTCGTCAAGGTCGCCGACCATTTCCAGCAGGTCGTTCCTGGCAATCGCGGCCGCGGGCGGGTCAAGTGAGACGTCGATGTCGGGGTCGTTGAGCAGCCATCTGGCCGCGCTGGCCACGATCCGTTCTTCCTCGCGGAAACCGATCCAGAGCTCGACGATCTCCTCGTCGTCGGAGTCGAAGATCTGGTCGAGCAGGTAGTTCCTGGCATCGAGCGGATGAACCTGCTGAGCCGCTGCAGGAGCAGCGAGCAGGAGTGTCAGCACTGGCAGACCAAGGCGAGCAACGGCTGCGAAGGTCAAGTGCTTCTTCATGGGGGATCCTCCTACGTCATGGCGCTACAGCCCGCGTTGTCTGCGGCCTATCCGCGAACATTCCCGGCTGTAAGCTGTGCAACGATGACGACGTTACCAGAAAAGATGGGCCCATGCATCGAGGGTCATGCACTGATACCGTCGGGGGCGGTCCGCTACGGTCCGCGACTACCCCGCGTAGGCTGTGCAACAAACTCCCTTCCGGGGGATTCCGTCTGCGTTCTCCCGTAGCGGGCCATTGACTTTTCCGCCCGCCAGGCACTCGGCGGCCTAGCTGAAGGACCGCCGGTAGCGCGGAGTCCCGACCAAGGACCCGGATAGCGCCGCGAGTCTCAGCTCTACTCCTACTCAGCCTTGAGTGCAGCAGCTTGACCGGCGCTGCGCCGCGAAGTACGGCGTCCTGTGGGACGAGTACCGGCGGCGGGTGCCGTGGCGCATCGTGCCGCGGGTCTACTAAGAGCCGCGCCAGTACCTCAGGGGTACAGCAGCCCCATCGTCCACGAGTCACCGTCCCGCTCGTAGAACGTCCGGTCATGTAGCCGGTGCTCCTGCGCTACCCAGAACTCGAAGCGCCGCGGCACAACCCGCAGCCCCGTCCAGTGCGGAGGACGCGGCACGTCGCCGCCCGCAAACCGCTCGGTCACGTGCTCGAAGTCGGCGAGCAACTGCTCACGGCTTGCCAGCGGCCGGCTCTGCCGAGAGGCCCAGGCGCCGAGCTGACTGTTGCGGTCACGGGTCGCGAAGTAGGCGTCGGCCTCGGCGTCGCTGACCCGTTCCGCACGGCCGAAGATGCACACCTGCTCCTTCGGTTCGCGCCAGAAGAAGTTCAGGCTTACATCGGGGCGCACCAGAATCTCCCTGCCCTTGCGGCTCTCGAGGTTCGTGTAAAAGACGAAGCCCCTGTGGTCGAAGTGCTTGAGCAGCACGACCCGGGACGACGGGCGTCCCTGCTCGTCGGTGCTCGACACGACCATCGCGTTCGGCTCGGTCAGACCGGTGGCCGAGGCGCGCTCGAAGACGTGCCGAAAGCGAGCGAAGGGATCCTGAGCAGTCACGGCCGTACTCTGACCGATGCAGCGATGCGCGCCCTCCGCAAGGCGCTCTCGAAGAGGTCGCGGAAGCGGTCGAAGGGATCGGTGACGGTCACTCAAATCCGAGGCAGAACCTCGTCCGTGAAGAGCACGAACGAGCTGTGACTGAGCGGCGCGCACAGCAGGTAGTCGAGGAACATCTCCTCCTTCAGACGCGCGATCTCGTCGACCAGCTCGTCCGGCGTGCCGTACAGGATGACACCGTCGAGGTAACGAGCGACCGCGGCCCCCTCCTCGCCGGCCTGACTGAAGGGTCGCGCGGCCAGCTCAGGGCGCTCGAGGTTGCGCCGCGTATCGGTCGCGACCGCCCGCGTACCCTTCTGCCTGTGGGACCTGACCGTCCATAGCGCGCCGCGCCTGGCGATCTCCTCCGCTTCGGCCCGTGTCGGCGCGCAGGCGATGAGGCGCGCCATCGGGATCTCCCGGCCCTCGATCAAATGGCCATGCTGCTCCAGGATCTCCCGGTACAGCTCACGCTTCTCGGCGATCCGGCTATGCGCCGAGTGAGGGTCAAGCATGATCGAGAAGCCGTTCTGAGCCGCCCAGGTCATCGACTCCGGCGACGACGAAGCGAGCCACACCGGCGGATGCGGCTTCTGTGCCGGCTTGGGTAGCACCTCGACGCCCTGGCATCGGAAGTGCTCCCCCTCGAAGGTGAGCTGCTCGTTCGTCCATGCGCCGACCACCGCCTGCACGTGTTCCCGAAAAACCGGGTAGCTGTAGCGCGGGTCGACGCCGAAAGCCCTGAACTCCCCCTCCGCAAAGCCGCGGCCGACGCCCCAGTTGACCCGGCCGCCGGAGAGCACGTCGAGCAGCGCCACCTCCTCCGCCAGGCGCAGGGGGTTGTAGAAGGGCGCCAGCGAGACACCCGTGCCGATCCTCAGGTTCTTGGTGCGCGCGGCGACCTCGATCCCCATCATGTGGATCGACGGACAGATGCTGAAGGAGCTGAAGTGGTGCTCCGCCAGCCACACCGCGTCGTACCCGGTCTGGTCCATGATGTCGATCCGCTGGAACGCCCGCCGGTAGACCTCTTCCAGCGGAATCCGGCGGTCGGGCCACGAGAAGAACTGGAGCACCGCTGTCTTCATCGGCGCGCTACTTTCTCACACGTCGCGTCGGTCCTTGAACACGTAGGAGAGGGCCTTGCGGACGCAAGGAGTGGCCAGTAGCTAGGAGCTGCGTTTGAAAACGTAGGACAGGCCCTCTTCGGCGAAGGCGCGGCAAGCCTTGTCCTTGAACTCCACCGCCTTGTCCCACTCCTCGATGTCGTAGTAGTCGCGCTCGGCGACGACGCGGATCTCGCGCACCGTTCGTTCGTCGAGGTCGAGCCGTTCCGCGATCTCGCGGTCCGACAGTCCGCGGCGCCGCTTCTGGCCCGGCAAATGCTCGTGAATGTCGACCTGGATCGAGTTCGACAGCTCCAGGATCTCCTCCCGGTGGCGGTCGTAGGTTTCGGGATCGACAAAGAAGAAAGCCATCGTCATACCTCGCGTCTACGCCTTGTCCCTGAACTCCGCACCCACCGGACAGACCCGCATGCACTCCCAGCACTGGCCCTGGCTCTGCGCGGCGTAGGTCATCGACCAGAGCGTCTTCGTGAAGTGGCTCGAGTAGAGGACCATCTTGCGCGCCTCCGGGTCGTCCTGGTCGAGGGCGAGTTCGAGCCCCTTCTGGAAGCCCGGAATCCAGTGCGTGTAGACCCGGGAGGTGCAGCGCGCCGCGTCGTAGCGGCGCTCCACCAGCCGGCCGTCCTCGATCCGCCCGTCGAGGCAACCGCCGTCGCCGAGCGGGCAGACCCTGGTGCAGGGCGTCTCGCCCTCGGCCTCCCACATCTCGACGCAGGCGGGCGCCGGGCAGGCGGGTTCGGCAAGCGGCGGCGTGACTGGGAACGGGTAGGTCGTGATGATTGCCGAGTAGAACAACAGCCCGTACTCGGGGTGCAGCACCGGCCCGGCCAGGCTGCGCGAGCCGCAGCCCGCGAGTTCCGCGGCCAGGGCGACGCTCAGGAAGGGCCGGTTGCCGCGACGGACGCCCGGCGGCACGAACAGCGCGTAGTAGCCGAACTCCGCCTCGATGAACTTCGCCGTCTTGAGGCCCAGGGAGTTGATCCGGTCGCTGGTGCCCATCGTCTCCAGGTGCTCGTGGACAGGGCTCGCCCAGTCCGCGGCCCGCGGCGGACTGCCGCCGACGACCACGACACGGCGCGCTTCCGGCAGCAGATCGGCGGGACGAAATCCCTCCGGCGCCTCGTCGAAGGCGTCGGCATCCGCGACGCCCCAGGCCAGCGCGCCGCCACGCTCCATCATCGCGGCCAGCCGGCCGCGGGCAACCGCGGCCTCTTCCGCGCCCGGACCGGCGGCCGGCGCGGACATGGTCACTGCAGTCGCCTTTCGTGCATGCCGACCGGGCACACCCGCATGCACTCGAAACACTGCGCCACGCTCTCCTTGTAGTAGCTGAGCGACGACAGCGACTGGCTGAAGAAGTCGGAGTAGATCATCGACTTGCGTCGCTCCCGGTCTCGCTCCGTGGTGATCTGGACCAGGGACTTCTGGATCGAGCCGATGCCGAAGTTCATCGACCGCGAGGTGCAGCGCTCGCGGTCGTAGTACGAGTAGCTGATCCTGCCGTTCTCATCGAGCGCGCCGTCAAGGCAGCCTCCCTCGTCCTTAGGGCACGAGGCGAGGCACGGCGTCGTGCCCAGCTTCTCGTACATCTGGATGCAGGGCTTCGAAGGGCAGACGTCCTCCTCCAGCGGATGATCCGGCTCGAGGTCCAGCGTAGTGACCAGGGCCGCGTAGTACAGCAGGCCGTAGCGCGGGTGCAGGATGATGTTCGCGGCCAGCGAGCGGGTGCCCAGCCCGGCCAGCACGGCGGCCAGCATCATGCTCATCGGCGGGTTGTGCCCGGCCGTGGGGAGGGATGGCCCCTGCAGCGCCCGATGGCCATGCTCGCGCTCGATGTAGTCGCACATCACGTGCACCGCCACGTTTTCGCGGAAGTCGTAACCCGTGATCTCCATCACCCGGTGATCGGGACTGCGCCAGGCGCCCGCCGTGGGCCCCTGGTTACCCGCGACGACAACGCTCTTCGCGCCCGGCAGCACGTCCTCCGGCCGATGACCTTCCGGCACGAACTCGTTGAACGCACTGGCGGCAGCGACGCCGACCACGAGAGCCCCGGCGCCGGCGCCGACGTCGCGCACTGCCGCCGTTCGCTGCTGTCGGGCGTCCGCCATCAGGATCGCTCCGGTAAGGTGCTCCGCGTGAACTCCGGGGACGATAACACCGGCGCCGCCGCGGGCATCGAGGTCGTCAATCCGTGGGAGGAGCGGAAGGACCGCGGCCGGTTCTCCGCCCTCATCGCCTCTCTGGTCCTTCTGGCCACCGCTCCGAGGAAGTTCTTCGAGGGCACCCGGCCCGACGCGGGCATCTGGGGTCCTCTCTTCTTCGTGGGCCTAGTCACTGTCATCTACATGGTCCTGGGAGGCGCAGTTGTCGCGGTCCTCATCCTGACCCTGCCGGACGAGGCGCTGGAGTTCATCCAGCAAATGGCGTTCTGGGTCGATTGGTCTCAGTTCCCCACTGCGGAGGAACTGCCCTTCGGAACCACGTTGACCGTTCTCATCATCTTTCAGGTCCTCCTGCTTGCCCTTCCCGTCATCTTCGCTTTCACAATGATCGCGACGCTGATCACGGGCTCGCTCGTCCACCTTCTCCTGGTCGTGACCCGCACGTCGAGGCCACACGGCTTCCGCGGTACCTGGGTTGCGATCTGCTACGCGAACGGCGCCATCATCCTGGGCATCGTTCCTGTCGCGGGCGACGTTGTATCCGTGGTCTGCAGTGCGGTGCTGTTCGGAATCGGGCTCCACGTCGTCCAGCAAGTCGGAGTCGCCCGCGCCGCGGTTCTGGCCTCCATCCTGCCCGTCTTGACGGCCCTGGCCGTACTGACCCCTCGCCTCGTAGGGAGCGCAAGCCCGTAGCGCCGCACGCTCCTAGTAGAGTCAGGCGCCGCGTCGCGCCGGGCACGGGCACCGAACGAAGATCCGCCTGAGACCGTCATGATCGACCAGCTCGACGACATCGAAGCGCGGGTCTCCGCGGCACTGGATCAGGCGGCCGATCTGGAGCAACTCGAGGAGTGGCGCCGGGCGACGATCGGCCGCAAGGGCGAAGTGCAGCTTCTGACCCGCCGCATGGGAGAGATCGGACCCGCCGATCGGCCCGCTTTCGGCAAGCGGATCAACGAGATCAAGGCCGCCCTGCAGGTGGCATTCGAAGCGCGCCAGGAAGCTCTGAAGCGATCGGCGCACGACAACGACGACGACGACGACCGGCTCGATGTCACCCTGCCAGGCCGACGGCCCACTCTCGGCGGTTTGCACCCGTCGACCCTCGTCATGCGCCGCATCGAGCGCATCTTCGGCGACATGGGCTTCCAGACCTACCGCAGCCCGGACGTGGTGACCGACCAGTTGAACTTCGGCGACCTGAACATGCCGCCCGACCACCCCGCGCGCGACATGCAGGACACGTTCTACACGACGGATCCGAGCGTGGTGCTGCGCACCCACACCAGCGGCGGGCAGATCCTGGCGATGCAGGAGCAGCACCCGGCGCCGATGCGCGTCATCCTGCCCGGCATGTGCTACCGCAACGAGCAGATCACGTCCCGAAGCGAGATCCAGTTCCACCAGATCGAGGGACTCGCGGTGGGCCCGGCGATCACCTTCGCCGATCTCAAGGGCACCCTGATCGAGTTCGCCCGCCGCCTGTTCGGAGAGGGCCGCGGCGCCCGCTTCCGGGCCAGCTACTTCCCGTTCACCGAGCCGAGCGCCGAGATGGACATCGCCTGCTTCCTCTGCGACGGCGAGGGTTGCCAGTTGTGCAAGGAAACCGGCTGGCTCGAGATCCTCGGCTGCGGCATGGTCCACCCGACCGTTCTCAGGAACGGCGGCTACGACCCGGATGAGTGGAGCGGCTTCGCCTTCGGCATGGGGCCCGAGCGGATCGCGATGCTCCGGCACGGGATCCGCGACATCCGCTACTTCTGGTCGAACGACCTGCGCTTCCTGCGCCAGTTCCAGCGGTTCGTCTGATGCGCGTTCCGCTCAGTTGGCTCGGCGATTTCGTCGAGCTCGACGGTTCCCCGGACGAACTCGCCGAGCTGCTCACCAACGCCGGCCTCGAGGTCAAGGCGATCGAACGCTTCGGCGTCGACGGCGCCGAGCTGCCGTGGCCGGCCGATCTGGTCATGGCGGCGAAGATCCTGCGCGTCGATCCGGTGCCCGACGCCGACCGCCTGGTCCTGGCGACCGTCGACTACGGCGCCGACTCCACCCGGCAGGTGATCACGGGGGCACCCAACCTGTTTCCGCTTCTCGGCCGGGACCTGGGCGACGCCGGCCCCTGGGGCGGACTGCTGCTGGCCGGCGCGAGTTACCGGAACCCCTACCGCGACCTGAAGATCACGCGGCTCAAGCCGAAGAAACTGCGCGGTATCACCAGCGACGCAATGCTCTGCTCGGCCGCGGAGCTCGGGCTCGGCGAAGACCACGAGGGGATCATCCTGTTCGAACCGGCCGATGAACTGCCGTCGCTAGAGCCCGGGCGGCCCCTGGCCGAAGTGCTCGGCGACGTCGTGCTCGACATCGACGTGATCCCCAACATCGCCCGCTGCGCCTCGATCCTGGGGGTCGCGCGCGAGGTCGCGGCGCTCACGGAAGCCGCGTTCCGGCCGGCCGCCGTCCCGCTAACAATGGACGGACCGCCGATCGCGGGCCGGGTCGAGATCGCCACCGAGAACCCTGAACTCAATCCGCGGTTCGTCGCCCTGCTGATCGAGGGCATCGAGCAGGGTGCATCGCCCTACTGGATACAGCACCGCCTGCAGCTCGCCGGGCAACGGCCGATCAGCAACGTGGTCGACATCAGCAACTACGTGATGCTCGAGGTCGGCCAGCCGAACCACACCTTCGACTACGACCTGCTGCGGCAGCGGGCCGACGGCTACGCGGACGGCGGCCCGGTGCGGATCGTCACGCGACTGGCCCACGAGGCTGAACGTCTGACCACCCTCGACGGAGCCGAGCAGAAGCTGCGGACCAACCAGATCATGGTCACCGACCCGGCCGGCTCGCTCAGCGTCGGCGGCGTGATGGGAGGCCGGGACAGCGAGATCGGTCCGGAAAGCCGGAACGTGCTGCTGGAGGCGGCCGCCTGGGAGCCGCGGAGTATCCGGCGAACGCAGCGCCAGCTCGGAGTCCACACCGAGGCCGGGTTCCGCTTCAGCCGCGGCGTCCATCCCAGCCAGGCCCTGCTCGGCGCCCGGCGGGCCGCGGAACTGCTCCGGCTGCACGCCGGCGGCACGATCGCGGAAGGGATCGTCGATCACTATCCGCAACCGGCGACGAGCGTCACCGTCGACTTCGATCTCGGCTACCTGCGCCGCCTCAGCGGTCTCGATCTCGACGCCGAAGAGACGGCGAGCCTGCTGCGACGCCTCCAGTTCGAGGTCGAGGTCCAGGACGGCTCTGCCAATCTGCATGTCACCGTTCCCGATCACCGCCTCGACATCGAAGGCCAGCACGACCTGGTCGAAGAGGTCTGCCGCATCTACGGCTACGACCGCATCCCCTCGACCGTGCTCAGCGACGTGCTGCCGCCCCAGCGCGGCAACCGCGAGCAGTCCTTCGAGGACCGCGTCAAGGACACGTTCACCGACCTGGGACTGCAGGAGATCGTCAGCTACCGGCTGACGACGCCCGAAGCGGAAGCGAAACTGCAACTCGAAGATGCCGAGCCGCCGCCCTACGTCCGGCTCGCCAATCCCTCAACGCTCGACCGCGTCGTCATGCGACGCAGCCTGCTGGCGTCCGTCCTCGAGGCAGCGGCATCGAACAGCCGTTTCACGGACCGGCTCGCCCTGTTCGAGGTCGGCCGCGTGTTCCCGGTCAACGACGACGAATCGCTGCCCGAGGAGCGGGAATGGGCCGCGGTCGTGTTGACCGGTCCGCGCCGGGCAGACCACTGGCAGGCGCCTGACGCCAGCGACGACTGCTTCGACTTCTTCGACGTCAAGGGCGTGGTCGAGACGGTCCTGGACCGGCTCGGCCTGGCGGTCGAGTTCACGGCGCCGGAGGCGAACGCGACGCCACCGTCCTTCCGCCCAGGACGTTCCGCGGCGATCGAGATCGGTGCGGACGCGAAGCCCATCGGCTGGCTGGGTGAAGTCCATCCGGCGGTGACCGCGCGCTTCGATCTGGAGCCAGACGACCGTCACCCCGTGCTTGCCGCCGAACTCGACCTCGACCGCATCCTCGAGCTTGTCCCCGATTCCCTACAGGTCGATCCCGTGCCCGTCTATCCGGAAGTGCGCGAGGACCTGGCCCTGATCGTGGACGAGGCGACACCGGCCGCGGCCGTCGAGGCCGCCCTCCTCGCCTCCGGCAGGCCCCTGCTCTCCGCCGTCGAACTGTTCGACGTGTTCCGGGGCGAGGCGATCGGCGAAGGCTCGAAGAGCCTCGCCTACCACCTCACCTTCCGGGCCCCGAACCGCACCCTCCGCGACCGCGACGTGAAGAAGCTCCGCCGGCGCATCCTGGGACAGGTCGAGAGGTCCGTCGGCGCGAAGCTCCGCGAGTAGGGCCCAGAAGCCCGCGCCTCCCGCGTGCTCAGGAGGCGAGGCGCGACAGCAGGGCCACGACGGCGTGCTCGACCCGTAGCGCCCGCCGGCCGAGACTCACGATAGTCGCGCCGGCGTTCTCACACGAGGCGAGTTCCTCGTCCAGGAAGCCGCCTTCGGGGCCGACCAGCAGCGCCGTCGGGCCATCGACGCCCAGCGGACACGGCTCGTCACCGGCGGCATCGGCCACCAGGACCTGCTCGTGGTCCTGAACCAGGCCGGGCAGCGCCTCGGTCAGGTCCCGCGGCCCTCTCAGGCACTCGATCTCCGGCAGCACCGTGTCCCGCGCCTGCGCCAGACCCAGCATCAGGTGACGCCGCAGGGCATCCGGCAGCATCACGGAGCTCTGCCAGTAGCTCTTCTCCACCCGGGCCGTGTGGACGAGCAGGATCCGCTTGACCCCCATGGCCGCCGCTGCCTGCAGGATGCGGCCTACGAACTTGGGCCGCGGCAACGCCAGCACCAAAGTCACTCGCAGCGCCGGCGGCGGCTCCAGGTCGAGCGGACCCAACTCCAGCACGACGCACTCGCGGCTCAACTCGACGATCCGCCCGCGGCCAATGCCACCGCTCAAGCGACCTACTTCGAGCGTGTCGCCGACCTCCGCCCGCAGAACCTTGCGGACGTGCTTCAGGCGCTCCCCGGTCACGACCGCGCGCGCACCTGAGCCGGCCGTCTGATCGAAGTCCGCGTCCTCCAACAGAAGCAGGTTCATGCTGCTACAGTCACGCGCTCAAACCACGCACGAGATTGCGCTTCAGAGACCACTCGAAGAGGAGGACGGAACCGGAATGGCAGCAAAGAAGTTCCCGGTCGAGGCAGGCCACATCATGATGTTCGCCCGCGCGGTCGGCGACCCGAATCCCATCTATCACGACGCCGAGGCGGCAGCGGACACGGAACCCGGCAAGACCATCGCGCCGCCCACCTTCTACCAGGCCTCGGCCCAGTTCGACCCCGACTACTTCCTGCGCCCCAAGATCGGCGAGCCGTGGTTCGGCTCCGGCAAGGAGCCGACCGGCGTGCCGCCCACGCGGACCGGCGGCGATGGCGGCACGGGGCTGCACGCCGAGCAGCGCTTCGAGTACTTCCGGCACGTGAGCCCCGGCGAGACGCTGACCCTCAAGACCCGGCCCGGCAAGAGCTGGGAACGGCAGGGCAAGCGCGGCGGCAACCTGAAGTTCAGCGAGAACATCACCGAGTACTACGACGAATCCGGCGAACTCGTCGTGCGCGCCACCGGCGTCGGCGTGCGCACCGAGAAGGTCGTCGAGAGCGACTGAGGAGACAGCGAATGGCACTTCAGGCAAGCAAGGTCCAGGTCGGCGACACCTACACCCAGAAGCTCACCGACGACCTCTCCCGCACCCAGATCGTCCAGTACGCGGGCGCCTCGGGCGACTACAACCCGCTCCACTCCGACGAGATCTTCACCACCAAGGTGGCGAAGTACCCGACCGTCTTTGCCCACGGCATGCTCACGATGGGCATGACGGGCCGGATGGTCACCGACTTCGTCGGCGACGGCCGGCTGACCGCCTACGGTGTCCGCTTTACGCGGCAGGTCTGGCCGGGCGACGCCTTGACCGCGACGGCCAAGGTCGACGCTGTGCGCGACGAGGACGGCCAGAGCCTCGTCGACCTGTCGGTGACGACGGTGAACCAGGATGGGGATGTCGTCGTGATGGGCAAGGCGACCGCGAAGATCGATCCGTAGCCACAACACTGGGTGCGCCGGCGTCCCCGCCGGCATCCGGGCGCGGCCGCGAAGCGGCCCGCGCTAGTCCAACATGCCCTGAACCGCGAGCTGGCGCAGGCCGTGGTCGGCCAGCACGAGCGCGATCATCGCCTCGCCCATCGGCACGAAACGCGGTAGCAGGCAGGGGTCGTGGCGGCCCTTGGTCGCGATCGTCGTTGGCTCGCCGGCCCGGGTTACCGTGTCCTGGGGCTGCGGAAGGCTGCTGGTCGGCTTGACGGCGCAGCGCAGCACGATCGGCTGGCCTGAGGAGATGCCGCCCAGCATGCCGCCGTGGCGGTTTCCGCGAGTGGCGACGCGCCCTTCCCGCATCTCGAACGGATCGTTGTTCTCGCTGCCGCGGGCGGTCGCCACACTGAACCCGGCGCCGTACTCGACGCCGAGCACCGCCGGCAGGCTGAAGAGCGCCTTGCCCAGGTCCGCCTTCAGCTTGTCGAAGACCGGCTCGCCCCAGCCAGGGGGCACGCCGGTGGCGACGAGTTCCGAGATGCCGCCGACGGAGTCGCGCTCCGAGCGCATCCGCTCGATCAGCTCCGCCATCCGCGCCGCGGCCTCCCCGTCCGGGCAGCGCACCGGGTTCGCCTCGACCTGCTCCAGGGTCACTGCGGCAGGGTCATCGATCCGCCCCTCGATGTCGCCGATGCTCTTCACGTAGCCGACGATCCCGACGCCCCAGCGCTCCCGCAGGAGCTTCTTCGCCACCGCCGCCGCAGCCACCCGCACCGAGGTCTCGCGGGCGCTCGAACGGCCGCCGCCCCGGTAGTCGCGGAAGCCGTACTTCGCGTCGAACGTGTAGTCGGCGTGGCCCGGTCGGTACTTCTCCCTGATCTCGCTGTAGTCCCTGGGCCGCTGGTCGCGGTTCTCGATCAGGAAGGCAATCGGCGTGCCGGTCGTCCTGCCCTCGAACACGCCGGACAGGATGCGGGCCTCGTCCGGCTCCATGCGCTGCGTGGTCAGCTTCGACTGCCCCGGCCGGCGACGGTCGAGGTCCGGCTGCAGGTCCGCCTCGGACAGTTCGAGGCCCGGCGGCACTCCGTCCAGGATGCCGACGTAGCCCGGCCCGTGGCTCTCGCCGGCCGTGGTCAGCCGCAGCGCGGTTCCGAACGTGTTCCCAGCCATGACACGAGGACTCTGCCACAGCCCCGCCGCAAGCCGAACCGGCGTAGACTGACGGGTGATGCAGACGTCGACTGCCACCGCGTCATTCGAGTCGCCGCCAATCGATGCCGTCGGCGTCGAGGAGCGGGTGGCGAGGCTCTGCTCGCGCTCGATCAAGAAGGACGCCAAGCTCCAGGCGCTCCACCTGACCCTCTCGATGATCGACCTGACGACGCTCGAGGGCGCCGACTCGGAGGGCAAGGTGCGGCAGCTCTGCGCCAAGGCGCTCCAGCTTCACGCGGCGTTGCCCGATCTGCCTCACGTGGCCGCGGTCTGCGTGTACCCGGCGCTGGTCGGCGTCGCCAAACGGGCGCTCGAGGGCAGCGGGATCAACGTCGCCTCGGTCGCGACCAGCTTTCCCGCCGGTCAGGCGCCGATCGAGATCAAGCTGCTGGAGGTGCGGAAGGCGGTCGAGGCCGGCGCCGACGAGGTGGACATGGTGATTTCCCGCGGCCGCTTCCTGGCCGGCGACTTCGCCTACACCTCGGACGAGATCGCCTCGGTCAAGGAGGCCTGCGGCGAAGCACACCTCAAGGTGATCCTCGAAACCGGAGAGCTCGGCACCCTCGACGCCGTGCGCCGCGCTTCGGACCTGGCGATGCGCTCCGGCGCCGACTTCATCAAGACCTCCACCGGCAAGATCAAGCCGGCCGCCACAATGCCCGTCGTGCTGGTCATGCTGGAGGCGATCCGCGACCACTACCTGCGCACCGGCGAGAAGATCGGCATGAAGCCGGCCGGCGGCATCTCGACCGCCAAGGACGCGATCCGGCACCTGGTCATGGTGCGTGAGACGCTCGGCCAGGACTGGCTCGATCCCGACCTGTACCGGTTCGGGGCGAGTTCACTCGCGAACGATGTCCTGCGCCAGATCGTCAAGCAGCGAAGCGGCATCTACCAGTCGTTCGACGACTTCTCGCTCTGAGCGCGCGGCGGCCAGAACCATGACGGACTCCACCCCATCGACCGGACTCACGGCTCCGAAGCTCCGCCTCGGCATCCGCGACGGTAGCGACGACGGCTGGGGCTACGCGCCGGCGCCGGAGTCGACCGACCACGTCGAACTGCGCGACCGCTACGGCCTGTTCATCGACGGGGAGTTCGTGGACGCAGGCGACGGCCGGACGTTCGAGACGGCGAACCCTGCCACCGAGGAGAAGATCGCGGACGTCGCCCTGGCCTCCGACGCCGACGTCGACGCCGCCGTGGCGGCCGCCCGGCGCGCCTACGAGGAGGTCTGGTCGCAGCTTGCGCCGCGGGAGCGCGGCAAATACGTCTACCGAATCGCCCGGGTGCTCCAGGAGCGGGGCCGCGAACTCGCGATCACCGAGTCGCTCGACGGCGGCAAGCCGATCCGCGAGTCGCGGGACGTCGACATCCCGCTAGCTGCCGCGCACTTCTTCTACTACGCCGGCTGGGCCGACAAGCTGGACTACGCCTTCCCTGGCCGCGGCGCCCGCGCGCTCGGTGTCGCCGGCCAGGTCATCCCCTGGAACTTCCCGCTGCTGATGGCGGCCTGGAAGATCGCGCCCGCCATCGCGGCCGGCAACACGGTCGTGCTCAAGCCGGCGGAGACGACGCCGCTCACCGCGCTCAAGCTGGCCGAGATCATCCGCGACGCGGGCGTACCGCCGGGCGTGGTCAACATCGTCACCGGCGCCGGCGAGACCGGCGCGGCGGTCGTCCAGCACGACGACGTCGACAAGGTCGCCTTCACCGGTTCCACCGAGGTCGGCAAGCTGATCCGGCGCGCGCTCGCCGGCAGCGGCAGGCACTACACCCTGGAACTCGGCGGCAAGGCGGCCAACCTGGTGTTCGAGGACGCCGCCGTCGACCAGGCGGTCGAGGGGATCGTCAACGGCATCTTCTTCAACCAGGGCCACGTCTGCTGCGCCGGGTCCCGGCTGCTCGTCCAGGAGTCCGTCGCCGACGAAGTGATCTCCAAGCTGAAGGACCGGATGGAGACCCTGATCGTCGGCGACCCGCTCGACAAGAACACGGACATCGGCGCGATCAACTCCCGCGCCCAGCTCGACAAGATCGAGGAGTACCTGGAGATCGGCGAAGCGGAGGGCGCCGAGCCCTTCCAGACCTCGTGCCCCGTACCCGAGCGCGGCTACTGGTGCCGGCCGACCCTGTTCCTGCACGCATCCCAGTCGCACCGGGTGGTCCAGGAGGAGATCTTCGGTCCGGTGCTGGCAGTGCAAACGTTTCGCACCGTGGACGAAGGCATCGCGATGGCGAACAACACGCCCTACGGCCTCTCGGGCGGGGTCTGGAGCGACAAGGGCGCGAAGGCGTTCCGGGTCACCAGCCGGATCCGGGCCGGCGTGCTGTGGGCGAACACCTACAACAAGTTCGATCCGACCGCCCCGTTCGGCGGCTACAAGGAGAGCGGCATCGGCCGGGAGGGCGGGCTCGCCGGCCTCCACGCCTACCTGCAACCGGAGGCAGCGGCATGAGCGAGCGACGACCCGCCGCCGCGGCCGACCGGCTCCCCGTGCTCAAGACCCACAAGGTCTACGTAGCCGGCAAGTTTCCCCGCTCCGAGTCGGGACGCTTCGACCGGGCGCTCGCGCCCGACGGCACGCCGATCGCGAACATCTGCCGCTGCTCGCGCAAGGACGTCCGGGACGCCGTGACCGCGGCCCGCGCCGCGCAGGCCGGATGGGCCGCCCGCACCGCCTACAACCGGGGCCAGATCCTCTACCGGATCGCCGAGATGCTGGAAGGCCGGAGCGGGCAGTTCGAGGCCCTGCTGGCTGCCGGCGGCACCGCGCCGGACGAAGCCGCGGTCGAAGTCCAGGCCTCCACCGACCGGCTCCTCCACTATGCCGGCTGGACCGACAAGTTCCAGCAGGTGTTCTCCAGCGTCAACCCGGTCGCGACGTCGCACTTCAACTTCTCGATCCTCGAGCCGATGGGCGTCGTCGGCGTGCTCGCGCCCGAGTCGCCGCTGCTCGGCCTCGTTTCCTCCATCGCCCCCGCGATCGCCGGCGGCAACACGACCGTCGTCCTGGTCACCGGCGGCCAGCCGCTTCCGGCCACGACCTTCGGCGAAGTCCTGAACTCCTCCGACGTGCCCGGCGGCGTCGTCAACATCCTGACCGGCCGCCGGGACGAGATGCTCGCGCCGCTCGCCGCGCACCGCGACGTCGATGCCCTGCTCCTCTGCTCGCCGGACCCGGACGTCGCCAGGTCCGCCGAGATCGAAGCGGTTCACAACCTCAAGCGCGCCGCGGTGCGGCCCCACGAGGACTGGGCCGACGTCCAGAGTCCCTACGAGATCACCGACCTGCAGGAAGTGAAGACGACATGGCATCCGATCGGGAGTTGACCGGCGACACGGTCGAGGGAACGTCCGGGCAGCCCCCCGCGCCACCCGAAACCGGCGAGATGGAGCTCCCTCTCCACGCCCGGAACCGCGCCGCCGAGATCGTCCGGTCCCCGGACAAGCTCCGTGAGATGGTCGCTGAAGCGAGGGAGAAGGCCGACTCCGCTGGCGGCGCCACGAGCCCGCTCAGCGGTGTGATCGAAGACCTGAAGACGATGTTCGACCTGCTCCGAGCGGTAGCGCGCGGCGACTACCGTCTCCGGAAGGAGACCCTGATCCTGATCGCCGGCGCGGTCCTCTACTTCGTCATCCCCATTGACGTCATCCCCGACTTCATCCCGGTGGCCGGCTTCATCGACGACGCCGCGGTCATCGCCTGGGTCGTCAAGACCTGCAAGACGGAGATCGATCTGTTCAGGGCGCTGACCGGGGGCGACGACGCGCCCGAACCGGACGTCGCCTAGAACCGCGGCTCCTACAACGAAGCGGCGCTGTGGTAAGCCCGCGCGACCCAGGCCATGAGCTGGGCGCACAGCAGGCCGAGCGGCGTGCCGACCAGGTTGCCGAGGACGCCCATCAGCACCCCGACCGCCGCAAGCGCGGGCTGAAACACGCCGGCGACAACCGGGGTCGAGATGACGCCGCCGACGTTGCCCATGCTGCCGGTCGCGAACAGGAAGATCGGCGCGCGCAGGAGGCGCATCGCGAGGAACAGGCAGGCGACGTGGATGCCGATCCAGACGACGCCGACGGCCAGCACCAGAGGCGCCTCGGCAATGGCGGCGAGGTCGCCGCCCGCGCCCATCGTCGCGACCATCAGGTAGAGGCCGCCGTAGGCCACGGGCGTCGCTCCCCGATGTTCGAGACGACGAACCGGCGTGAAGGACAGCGCGAGGCCAACCGCGACGACCAGCAGGATGCCCCAGGTGAAGTGGGACAGCACCGAGCCGACCTGGGGCAGCAGCTCTCCGCCGCGCATGCAGAGCCAGCTCGCCACCAGGCCGACGCCGAGCATGGAGGCGAAGGCAGGCAGCGTGATCGGCCGCGCGTTCTCCGCCTGAACCTGCTGCAGCCGCTGGTTCAGCGCGTCGAGTTCTTCGCGGCGCGCCCGGTTCCAGCGGTCGATCCGGTTCTGGTAGCCGCTGAGCAGGATGACGATCGACATCCAGCCGTAGCCGACGACCGAGTCGACGATGATCATCGGGGAGAAGACGTCGTCGGGAGCGCCGACGCCCTCCTTGATCGCGATCATGTTCGAGAGGCCGCCTATCCAGGAGCCGGAAAGCGCACCCAGGCCCTTCCAGATCTGCGGGTCGTCGAGGAACGGCTGGAAGATGGCCAGCGCGATCGGTCCACCGATCACGATGCCGACGGACCCCGACAGCAGCATCGCCGCCGCCAGCGGCCCCAGGCGCCTGATCGCCGGCACGTCGGTCGCCAGCACCAGGAGGAGCAGCGAGCACGGCATCAGGTAGTCCGTGCACCAGTCGTAGAAGGGCGACTCGGCCGGCGTGATGCCGGCGGTGGTGAGCACCACCGGCAGCAGGTAGATCCAGACGATCGGCGGCAGATACCTGAAGAGCCAGTCGAAGGGCCGCGTCTGCGCCAGCACGAAGATCAGGGCCACGAAGCCGGCGAAGAAAACGAGCAGCGCGGTCGGGTCGTTGATCAGCGCCTGCTCCGCCATCGCGGGCGAGTCTATGAGCTTGCGACGCGGCTGGCTGTCGGCTTGGGACCCGTGTGCTAATGTCTGTCATTAGACCTGTTCCGGCGCCACCCATCCCGGGCCTGACCAGCCAGGAGAGCTTCGCCCATGAAACATCGCACAGCGGCCATCGTGTCCGCACTGACGGCGACCTTCCTGCTTCTGAGTTCCGCCGCCGCTGCCCAGTTCGGAAACCTGCCGCCCAACCGGTCGTCACTGCTCGACGACGGCGCCCTCCACGTCGTCATCTGCGGCAGCGGGTCGCCGCTTCCTAGCGTCGAGCGTGCCGGACCCTGCACGGCGGTGATCGCCGGCGGGCGGATGTTCCTGATCGACGTCGGTCCCGGGTCGACCGAGAACCTGCGGCTCTGGGGACTGCCGGTCGGCAGCCTGGCCGGGGTGCTCCTGACCCACTTCCACTCCGATCACATCGGAGAACTCGGCGAGGTCGTCTTCGCGAGCTGGACCGGCGGCCGGGCCGTGCCCCTCGACGTCTACGGTCCCCTGGGCGTCGAACAGGTCGTCGCCGGCTTTCAGACGGCCTATGAACTCGACGTCTCCTACCGGGTCGCTCACCACGGCGCCGACCTGCTCCCGCCGGACGGCGGCAAGACGAACGCGCACACCATCGAACTCGCCGAGGACGCGCCCTCGCGCGTCTTCTACGACGAGGACGGCCTCAGGATCACGGCGTTCCTGGTCGAGCATGAACCGATCTCGCCGGCGCTCGGCTACCGCATCGACTACGGCGGCCGCTCGGTCGTGGTTAGCGGCGACACGATCCGCTCGGCGAACGTGGAGGCGGCGAGCCAGGGCGTCGACGTCCTGGTCCACGAGGTCCTGTCCGGCGCTCTGATCGGCGGGGCGGCGCAGGCGCTGGAAAGCGCCGGCAATGAACGGACCGCGAAGATGCTCCGGGACACGCTCGACTACCACACCTTCCCGGCCGACGTGCATGCCCTCGCCGCCGACGCGCAGGTCAAGCTCCTCGTGCTGAGCCATCTCGTACCGCCCCTGCCCGCGGCGCAGGCCGAAGGCGTGTTCATGCGCGGCCGTGCCGAGGACGCGCCGAACGATGCGGTCGTCGCCGCCGACGGCATGCACATCGCGCTGCCCGCCAACAGCGACGAGCGGACGATCGAGAACTTCTAGACGCTCCCTGGAGGCCCTGGAAAACGCAGCGTCCTGGCCTCATCCGGCGCACAGCGCCCGGCGGCCGCGCTAGCCTCATACCGTGACGAACTACGCAGCCGAACTCGAGTTCGCGGTCGAGACCGCCTGGATCGCCGGCCAGTTGACGTTCGAGTTCTTCCGTCTCGGCGTCGACCCGGAACTCAAGAGCGACATGACGCCGGTCACCGAGGCCGACCGGGGCGCCGAGGAACTGATCCGTTCACGGATCGCCGAGGCCTTTCCCGGCGACCTCGTCGTCGGCGAAGAGTTCGGGGCAGGTGGCGGCGAGTCTGCCTCGGAAGCCGCTTCGAAACGCCACTGGTACGTCGACCCGATCGACGGTACCCGTTCCTTCGTCCGTGGCGTGCCGCTCTACGGGATCCTGATCGGCCTGGAGGTCGATGGAAGGGTCGAAGTCGGCGTCGCCCACTTCCCGGGCATCGGCGAGACGGTAGCGGCGGCTTCCGGCCGGGGCTGCACGCTGAACGGCGAGCCGGCGCAGGTCCGCGAAACACCCAGCCTCGCCGACGGCTACGTCTCCTTTGGTGACCCGGGACTCTTCGTCGACCCCCGCCACCAACAGGCATGGCAGCGGATGATGGACGGCACCGCCTACCGCGTCGGCTGGTCCGATGCCTACGGCCACGCCCTGGTCGCTACCGGACGGCTGGAACTGATGGTCGACCCGAAGATGAGCGCCTGGGACTGCGGACCGTTCCCCGTCATCCTCCGCGAGGCCGGCGGCTACTTCGGCGACTGGGACGGCAACGAGACGATCCACGGCGACCGGGCGTTCAGCACCACCCGCCGGCTGCTGCCCGAGGTCCTGGAACTGCTCGCCGACTAAACCGCCGACCCACCGAAGTGTCGGTGCGCCGGCCCCCTGGCCGGCATCCGCCGGGGGCGGTCCTCAGCCTCCCGGCGGCTCGTCGCCGTCCTCCAACGGACCAGCGACACAACTCAGCAGTTCCTTCACCTCGTCCAGGCGGTTGTCCGGCACGCAGAGCTTCACCGGCACCGGGGACTTGCCCATCATCCCCATGCCGAACATGCCGACTCCGGCGCTCTGCACCAGGAACGGAATGTCGTACTGGTCCAGGGCGTGGCCGATCGTTTCGGCCTCGAGCCGGGAATCGAAGGTCGCGAGTTCGACGAACTTCATGAGTCGTCTTCCTCCGGCAGCTTCAGCATCAGCCCCAGCCGCGTACAGCGGGCAACGAGTTCGTCACGCTGGTTGAAGGCGCGGTGCTCGAAGGTCACGATGCCGGCGTTGGGCCGTGAGCGGCTCTCCCGCTTGTCCTTCACCTCGGTCTCGATCCGCAGGGTATCGCCGTGGAACACGGGCCGCGGGAACACGACGTCGTTCCAGCCCAGGTTGGCGATCGTCGTACCGAGGGTCGTGTCGCCGACCGAGATGCCGACCATCAGGCTCAAAGTAAAGCAACTGTTGACGATCCGCTCGCCGAACTCGCTCTTCTTCATCGCCTCGGCGTCGAGATGGAGCGCGGCCGGGTTGTGGGTCATCGCCGTGAAGAAGACGTTGTCCGCCTCGGTCACCGTCCGCCGCAACGCATGGTCGAAGAGTTGACCGACTTCAAACTGCTCGTAGTAGAGGCCCGCCATGAGGCAACCCTAGCCGAGTGAATCGGCGACGCGTTCGATGTCGGCGCCCAGCGACCGCAGCCGCTCGTCGATCCGCTCGTAGCCGCGATCGATCTGCTGCACGTTGTCGATCACGCTGCGGCCTTCGGCGCACAGCGCGGCGATCAGCATCGCCATGCCGGCCCGGATGTCCGGGCTCACCATGTCCCGTCCGTAGAGCTTCGACGGCCCGCTGACGACGACGCGGTGCGGATCGCAGAGCACGATCTGGGCGCCCATCGCCACCAGCCGGTCGACGAAGAACATGCGGGACTCGAACAGCTTCTCGTGGATCAGTACCGAGCCCCGGCTCTGGGTGGCGCCCACCACCGCGATCGACGTGAGATCGGCGGGGAAACCTGGCCACGGCGCGTCCTCGACTTTCGGGATCGCGCCCTGAAGATCCGTGCGCACCTGGAGCTCCTGACCGCCGGGCACGAACAGGTCGCTGCCGTCGCCACGCACCTCGAAGTCGATGCCCAGCCGGCCGAAGGCGATCCGCGTCGCCCGGTGCTCACGCGGCCGGGCGTTCGGAATGCGCAGTTCGCCGCCGGTCACGGCCGCCAGCGTGATGAGCGACCCCACCTCGATGTAGTCGGGACCGATCTCGAACTCGGCCCCGCCCAGCCGCTCCACGCCCTGGACGACGAGCAGGTTCGTTCCGACACCTTCGATCGGCACTCCCATGGCCTTCAGGAGGCAGCAGAGATCCTGCACGTGAGGCTCGCTCGCCGCGTTCAGGATCCTCGTCTCGCCTTCGGCCAGGGAAGCCGCCATCACCGCGTTCTCGGTCGCGGTCACCGAGGCTTCGTCCAGAAAAACCTCGACCCCGCGCAGGCGCTCCCGCGAACCCTCGACGCGGCACCGGAGCCCGCCGCCCGGGAGGAGTTCGATGCCGGCGCCCAGGCCCTCGAGCGCCAGCAGGTGCGTGTCGAGCCGGCGGCGGCCGATGACGTCGCCGCCCGGGGCCGGCATGTTCACGCGCCCCCGCCGCGCCAGCAGCGGCCCCGCCAGCAGGATCGAGGCGCGGATCGCGCGGCAGAGATCAGGGTCGGGATCGTCGTCGCCGAGACCCGCGGCGCGGACACGCACCGTGTCGCTACCGGCGAACGCCACTTCGGCGCCGAGTTGCCGCAACAACCCCATCTGTGCCTCGACGTCGCGGATCCGGGGCACGTTTCGGAGCGTGACCTCCTCGTCCGTGAGAAGCGCGGCTGCGAGCAACGGCAGCGCAGCGTTCTTGTTGCCCCGCGCCCGCAACGTGCCCGAGATCGGTTGACCGCCCTCGATGACGAACTGGGAACGAGGCATGTGTGCGGCCGTGTCCATCGCCCGGTTAGTTGACCACAGGAACGCCGCCGCAGGCGCCCGCTCTTCCGATTCGCCCGCTCCTGAAACTCGCGCGACGTCGCGACGTTGTATGAATGAGACACGGCCCCATCGGGCCGGGGGCCCCTCATCTCCGTACCGGCAAGGAGACCGACCATGAAAGACCTTCACCGCCATCTCTGGGCGACCCTGGCGTTCGCCCTCCTGATCGCCTTCGTTCCCGGAGCGCTCCTGGCCCAGGAGCATGCCGATCCAGGTCACGACGAGCGCTGGGAGGAGCTCGGTCAGCGCTGGGAGGAGTGGGGCGAGCGCTTCGGCCGCAGCTTCGAGGACGCCGACTGGGAGTCCCACGGCAAGAACTGGGAAGAGTTCGGCAGGCGCTGGGAGGAATGGGGCGAGCAGTTTGCGGCGTCCTTCGAGCAGGCGTTCGACGAAGAGGAATGGGACACCTGGGCGGAGCAGTTCGAGGACATGGAGCACCCTGACGGCGAAGTCGACTGGGAGCGCTTCGAGCAGTTCTGGGAAGAGTTCGGTGAACGCTTCGGCACCTCTCTGGGTGAGGCCATGGAAGGCGCCGACTGGGAGATGTTCGGTGAAGCGCTCGGTGCGCTCGGTGAGCAGATGGGCGAGCTGGCCGAACTGATCGCCGCCAGCGTCGAAGCCGCCGACTGGAGCGGTTTCGCCGATCTCGTCAGCGAGACGGTCGAGCAGGCGGTCGAGCACGCCGAGGAAGCGACGGAGGCCGCCGAGGAAGCGGCAGAGGCAGCTGCCGAAGCAGCGGAAGAAGCGGCCGAGGCAGCGGTCGACGCATAGCGGCGCATTCCGGGAACCGGGTGCGCCGGGCTGGCTGTAGGCTGCGCGTTTCACGACCCAAGGAGCGCACATGCCAGTCGACCCCCAGGTGCAGGCCTTCCTCGAAGCCCAGGCCCAGGCCGCGATCGAGAACCAGGTTCCGCCCATCACCGAGCAGACCGTGGAGATGGCCCGGGCCGGCTATCTCGCGGTCGCCGAGATGCTCGGGCAGGGCCCCGAGGTAGACACCGAGGACTCCGCCGTGCCCGGTCCGGCTGGTGACATTCCGGTCCGCATCTACCGGCCCCGGGATGCCGGCGAGGCCCTGCCGATCCTCGTCTACTACCACGGCGGCGGCTGGGTGATCGGCGACCTGGACACCCACGACTACGCCTGCCGCGAACTGTGCGCGGGCGCCGGTTGCCTGGTCGTCGCGGTCGATTACCGGTTGGCGCCCGAGGCGCAGTTCCCGGCCGCGGTCGACGACTCCTGGGCTGCCTTGCAGTGGATTGCGGCCAACGCCGAGAGCCTCGGCGGCGACCCGGCCCGGATCGCGGTCGGCGGCGACAGCGCCGGCGGCAACCTCTCCGCCGTGATGAGCCTGCTCACTCGCGACAACGGCGGTCCCCGACTCGTCTTCCAGCTCCTCGTCTATCCCGCCGTCGACATGGACTTCAGCCGCCCCTCGATCGACGAGAACGCTGACGGCTACGTCCTGACCAGGGACCACATGATCTGGTTCCGCGGCCACTACCTGCGTTCGGACGCCGACCGCGCCGACTTCCGCGCCTCGCCGCTCCTGGCGTCCGACCACGGCGGCCTGCCGCCGGCTCTCGTCATCACCGCCGAGTTCGACCCGCTCCGCGACGAGGGCAGGGACTACGCGGAGAAGCTCCAGGCCGCCGACGTCGAGGCCACGCTCTCGAACTACGAGGGCCAGGTCCACGTCTTCTTCCAGCTCTCCCCGATCCTCAGCGGCGGCCGCAAGGCGGTCGACGAGGCCTGCGCAGCGTTGCGGAAGGCGTTCGGCGAGTCGACCTGAGAGCCAGGTGCCCGGCTACACCGCCGGCAGCAGCCGGCTGACGCGATAGCCGTCAAGGTCCTTCTCGAAGCCGCAGGCGTCGAGAGTCGCGGTCCACGGGGACTCGCAGGCCGGACGACCGTCGATGCGCAGGAGCCTGAGGGTCCGGCGCCGGCGGCTTCCGGCGAGGTCACGGAGCGCGGCCCAGGCTTCCCCGGGTTCCGGGTCGGCGCCGAGGGCGGCGAAGGTCCAGATGCCCTGGCCGCCGGCTTCGAGGTAGAGACGGGGGGAGCCGGCACGGAGGACGAGCCAGGCGCCGGGTACGCGGCGTGGGCCGCGCCTTCGGGGATCGAGCTCGGTTCCGAGCTGGGGCCAGGGCAGCACGGCGCCCCACGGACTCGCCGGGTCGACAGCGGGCAGGATCCCGATCGCCCCGCGCTTCGCCGGTCCTCGGCGCTCCCGCCGCAGGCGCTCGACCGCCGCAGGCAGGGCGAACTGGCGGCCGGCCAGGCCTTGAACGAAGTAGCCGCGGCGGATGTGGCCGGCCTCCTCCATCTCGCGGAGTACCGGATAGAGGGCCTCGAACCCGCCGGGCACGTTCTCGTTGCGCGCCGTCTCGGCCGCGACCACACCGTAGCGGTCGAGCAGCAACGTCGCCGTGGCGTGAGCCCACTCCGTGTCGCTTACCCGCCCGGCCGGCGCGGCCAGATCGCTCACCAGCGACCATCGCCCCCCCGCCAGCATCCCGGTCCGGCCGCGGCGGGCGCCCGCCACACCGGCCCGCAGGGCGGCCGGCGCGGTACCGGCCCGCGGCCCGCGACGCCAGCCGCGAGGAAGTCCGCGGGGCGCACGCCCGGCGGTCGACCGTCGCCGCTTGCCGAGAGACGCGAGCGGCAGGAACGTGTCGTTCGTGACGCGGCCGGCCCATACGAGGTCCCAGATCGCCGCTTCGACTTCCGTTTCGCCCCAGTCACCATCACCGGCCACACCGCCGACCAGGTCGAACGTAAAGCAGGCGCCGCGCTCCTCCAGCCGCTTGAGGACCGCGGCGTGCGGTGTCCCGGTCGGCGCCTCATCCGCGGCTTCGATCGGCTCGCTCCCGCGCGCGAGGACGTGGAACCGCTCCCGACGGCAGATCGCTACCCGGCCGTCTCTCGAGCCGAGCCTGCCGTCACCCACCCAGAGAAGCTCTCCGGCCGCCGCGAGTCCGTCCAGCATCTCGAGCCGGAATCCCGGCACGCGGGCAGGGAGGACGTGGCCGACCAGGTTCCGCCATGAAAGCGGAATGCCTTCGAGTTGCGCCACGGCCTCCCGGAGACGAACCAGGGCTCGATCCGACGGTGCCGGCGCCACTACCCGCCCGCGGTCCCGCGACGCCGGGAGAGTCGGCGCCGCCGCCGTGTCGACGCCCTGCCATCGACCCAGGAACCGCGCCAGAGCCGCTCCGTCGACCGGCTCGGCTTCGCGGCGCAGCCTGGCCAGTGTCCGACGCTTGATCCGGCGGAGCACCTCCTGGTCGCACCATTCGACACCGCCGCCTTCCCTACGAAACTCGCCCCGGACGAGCCGGCCGGCCTCTTCGAGACTCGTCAGCAGAGGCTCGATCGCCCCCGGGGGCAGGCCGAAGCGGGCCGCCGCGGCAGCGGCCGTGAACGGACCCCTGCTCCGGGCGTAGCGTCTCAGCAGACTCTCGAGCGGCTCCGGCCGTGGCGCCAGCAGTTCGCCCGGCAGGCCTTCGGGCAACACCGCGTCCAGGCCGTCACGGTAGAGCGCCGCGTCCTCCGCGGCCGTCCACATCCGCTCGCCGCTCTTGAGTTCGATCTCGACGGCCCTCTTCTGCCGCGCCAGGTCCGCGAGCCACTCGCCCGCCGCACCGGGCGCCCGCACCTCGATCTCCTCCCGAGTCAGACCGCCGGTCTGCCGCAGCAAGTCGTAGAGGTCGTCCTCGTGCCGCGCGCGACGGTCCGGCGAGAGCCCCTGAAACTCCTCTTCGACCGCACGGATCACTTCCGGGTCGAGCAACTCCCGCAGACTGGCCGTGCCCAGCAGTTCCCGCAGGAGCTCCCGATCGAGAGTCAGCGCCTGGGCCCGGCGCTCGGCCGCGGGGGCGTCCTGGTCGTAGAGGAAGCGCTCTTCGTAGGCGAAGACGAGGGAGCGGGCGAAAGGAGAAGGCGCCAGGGTCTCCACGTCGTCGACCCGGACGTTCCCTTCCGCGACCTGCGCCATCAGGTCGACCAGCCCGGACAGATCGAAGAGATCGCTCAGGCACTCGCGGTAGGTCTCGAGCAGGATCGGGAAGTCGGGGTACCTGCGGACGACGGAGAGCAGGTTCTTCGACCGCTGGCGCTGCTGCCAAAGTGGTGTCCGCTTGCCCGGTCGGTTGCGCGGCAGGAGCAGCGCGCGGGCAGCGTTCTCGCGAAACCGGCTCGCGAACATCGGCGAGGAAGCGACCTGCTCGACGACCAGATCCTCGACCTCGTCGGGCTCGAGCAGGAACTCCCGCGCCGCCGGCAACTCGTCGGTGTCGGCGAAGCGGAGCGCCAGTCCGTCGTCCGTCCACAGGGTCTGGACCTCGAAACCAAAACGCCGGCCGATCCGGCGCTCCAGCGCCATCGCCCAGGGCGCGTGAATGCGGGCCCCGAACGGAGTCAGGATGCACACCCGCCAGTCGCCGATCTCGTCCCGGAACCGCTCCAGAGTCACCGCGCGGTCGGTGGGCAGCGCGCCGGTGCGGTCTCGCTGCTCCTCGACGTAGGCGCAGAGGTTCGAGACGGCATGCGGGTCGAGCGGCGCTTCGCGTGCGAGCCAGCGTCTGGCGGCGGCGCCCTGCCGTCGGCCGAGTTCGCGCACGAAGGCGCCGAGGGCCCGGCCCAGTTCCAGCGGCCGGCCGGGGCCATCGCCGTGCCAGAAGGGCATCCGCCCCGGCTCGCCCGGCGCCGGCCGGACGATGACCCGGTCGCGGGTGATGTCGGTCACCCGCCACGCGGATGCCCCGAGCAGGAAGGTGTCGCCGGCGCGCGACTCGTAGACCATCTCCTCGTCGAGTTCGCCGACCCGCGGACCCTCGGGCCCCAGGTGCACCGTGAACAGGCCGCGATCCGGAATCGTGCCGGCGTTCATCCGCACCAGGAAGTCGGCGCCGCGCCGGGCGGTCAGCACGTCGCGCCCGCGGTCCCACGACAACCGGGGCCGCAGGTCGGCGAACTCCTCCGAGGGAAAGCGGCCTACCAGCATGTCCAGCACCGCGGCCAGCAGGTTGCGGGTCAGGCCGCGGTAGGGCCGGGCGCGCCGAGCGAGGGAGAGGATCCCGTCGACGGTCCACTCCCGGCCGCAGCACATCGCAACGATCTGCTGCGCCAGCACGTCGAGCGGGTTCTCCGGCAGCTTCATCGACTCGATCGCGCCGCGCTGCATCTGGATCGCGGTCACCGTGCACTCCAGGAGATCGCCACGAAACTTGGGGAAGATCAGACCGCGACTGCGCTCGCCGACCGCGTGCCCGGAACGGCCCACGCGCTGCAGTCCGCTGGCCGTGGACCCCGGCGCCTCGACCAGGAGGACCAGGTCGACGCTGCCCATGTCGATCCCCAGTTCGAGCGAGCTGGTGGCCACGATGCAGCGCAGACGGCCCGCCTTGAGCGCACTCTCGATCTCCCGCCGCCGCTCGTGGGAGATGCTGCCGTGGTGGGCTCGGGCCAGCGGTTCGCGGTCATCCGTTTCGTCGTCTTCGACATCGGCGCGGGTTCGGTCGTCCAGCTCGTTCAGACGCTGCGCGAGCCGCTCGCAGAGCGAACGGCTGTTGACGAAGACGATCGTCGAACGATGGCGCCGGACCGCCTCCAGGATGCGCGGGAAGACTGACGGCCACAGGCCGGAGGTTTCCCAGCCACGCGGCCAGCCGCCGCCATCGGCCAGGGTCTCCGGCGCGGGCGGCGGCGCCTCCATGTCGGGCACGGACACGACGACCTGTAGGTCAATGTTCGGCGGCTCGGAGGCGTCGACGACCTCGACCGGCCGGTCGCCGCCGAGAAACCCGGCCGCCAGATCCATCGGCCGCACCGTCGCGGAGAGACCGATCCGCTGCGGATCCTGAGCCTCCGCCAACTCCGCGAGCCGCTCGAGCGACAGCGCCAGGTGGGCGCCGCGCTTGGTCGCCGCCATCGCGTGAACCTCGTCGACGATCACGGTCTCGACCGTGCGCAGGTTGGCCGCCGCCCGAGACCCCAGAACCAGGAACAGCGACTCCGGCGTCGTCACCAGGATCTCGCCGGGCTTCCGCAACTGGCGACGCCGGTCGCTGGCCGGCGTGTCCCCGGTGCGCACGTCGACGCTGATCGGTCGTACCGGAGCGCCGAGCTTGCGGGCCTCCCCGACGACGCCCTCAAGCGGCGCCTGCAGGTTGCGTTCGATGTCGTAGGCGAGGGCCTTGAGCGGCGACACGTAGACGACACGCACGCCGGGCGTATCGGGTTCGTCGCCAAGGCTCAGCCGGTCGATGGCCCACAGGAACGCCGCGAGCGTCTTGCCGCTGCCTGTGGGCGCCACCAGCAGCGCGTTCCCGCCGCGGGTCAGCACCGGCCAGCCAAGTTCCTGCACCCGGGTGGGTCCTGGGAACGAGTCGTCGAACCACCGGCGCACCGGTTCCGAGAACGAGTCCACAGGTCATCCTACGTGCCGCCCGCGAGCCCGTGGAGCGCGAGTCCGGCTGCTAACCTCGCCCGCCAGCGATGGCGCACCACGACCACGGCAAGCACGGCGGCAAGAGCTACTGGCTCGACAGGAAAGGAAACGTCGCCAAGGTCTTCTACGCCCTGATCGCCGTCGACGTCCTGTGGCTGGCGGCGGACTTCTTCTACAAGAAGAAGGCGGAGTTCGACGCCTGGGGTGGCTGGGCGGACGGCGGCTTCGGCTTCTACCCCGTCTACGGCTTCGTCGGCGCGTTCCTGCTGGTGCTGGCGGCGAAGCAGATGCGGCGCGTGCTGATGCGGTCCGAGGACTACTACGAGCGACGCCGAGACGGCGGAGCCTCCTGAGTCCCGGATGGCGGAGTTCCTGCTGTCGCCGCCCCTGCTGCTCATGCTCGGCAGCGTGGTCCTGGCCGCGGCGCCGCGCAACGTGCTGCCGCGCACCGTGCTGCGGGCGTTGCTCCTGGCTCTGCCGGTCTACTCCCTCTGGCGCTTCTGGGGCCTCGACCTCGGCGACTACGCCCAGTTCGAGCTCTTCGGTCAAACCCTGACGCTGGTCCGGATCGATCCGCTGAGCCGGATCTTCGTCGTCATCTTCCACCTGGCGGCGCTGATCGGCAGCGTCTACTCGTTCTACGTCAAGGACAACTTCCAGCCGCTCGTCGGCGTCTTCTACGCGGGATCGGCCCTGGGCGTGGTGCTGGCCGGCGACCTGTGGACCCTCTTCCTGTTCTGGGAGGTAGCCGCAGTGTCGTCGGCATTGCTGGTCTGGGTTCGGAGGAGCGGCAGGGCGGCCGGCGCCGGCCTCCGCTACCTGGGGATGCAGATGGTCTCGGGCGTCCTGCTGCTCGCCGGCATCGTCCTGCTCCGTCACGAAGTCGGCGCCGCCCCCGGCTGGGCCGAGTTCCGCAACCTGACGGGCTTCCTCGAGGACGGCGGGCTCGGCTTCTCGAACCTGGCGGCGACCCTCATCTTCCTCGCCTTCGGCCTCAAGGCGGCCTTCCCGCTCCTGCACAGTTGGCTGATCGACGCGTACCCCGAGTCGACCCCGGCCGGCGCCGTGTTCCTGTCGGCGTTCACGACCAAGTTCGCGATCTACGCCCTGGCGCGGGCGTTCCCCGGCCAGTCCGAACTGATCTGGATCGGCGCGCTGATGACCGCGTTCCCGATCTTCTTTGCCGTGATCGAGAACGACCTGCGCCGGGTGCTCGCCTACAGCATGACGAACCAGCTCGGCTTCATGGTCGTCGGCATCGGCATCGGCACCGAACTGGCGATCAACGGCGCCGTCGCCCACGCCTTCGCCGACATCCTGTTCAAGGGGCTCCTGTTCATGGCGATGGGCGCGGTGCTCTACCGGGTCGGCCACGTGAACGGCTCGGACCTGGGCGGCCTCTACAAGTCGATGCCGATCACGACCGGGTTGTGCATCGTCGGCGCGGCGTCCATCTCGGCCTTCCCGCTGTTCTCGGCCTTCGCGACGAAGTCGCTCATCATGAGCGCGGCCGTGTACAAGGAGTACTTCTGGCTGTGGCTGGTGCTCCTGTTCGCCTCCGCCGGCGTCTTCCACCACGCCGGGATCAAGATCCCCTTCTTCGCCTTCTTCCACCATGACTCGGGGATCCGTTGCAAGGAGGCGCCGCGTTCGATGATCGTCGCAATGGTGCTGGCGGCCGCCGCGAGCATGGCGATCGGCCTGTTTCCGCTGGCCGAGCTGTGGTTCGGCGTCGCGAACCCCTTCTACGAGCTACTGCCCTACCCGGTCGACTACGCCGTCTACACGAAGACCCATGTCATCACGCAGAGCCAGCTCCTCTTCTTCTCGGCCCTGGCTTTCGCGACCCTCATGCGCACCGGCCTCTATCCCCCCGAGTTGCGCTCGGTGAATCTGGACGCCGACTGGTTCTACCGCCGGGTCGGTCTTCGCATCTGGGACGGGGTTGCCACGGCTTTCGTCGCCCTGCACCGCGCCGGCTACGCCACGGCCGGACGGCTCGCCGCCACGGCTCTCGAAACGGCGCAGCGCCACCTGGGCCCGCAGGGGTTCCTCGGGCGCTCGTGGCTCACGGCGTCGATGGCGTTGTGGGTCGCGGTGCTGCTCGCGGCGTATCTCGTGGTGTTCTACTGGCGGCTGGGGTAGGCGGCTCTAACATCAGCTTCTCTAATGCTCTGCGGTTGCTCCATGAGATCGACCTAATGTAAGATCCCGCCCTTACGATGCAAGGGCTCAGGATCTTCTGCGATGTCGCGGATTTGCGCAGCTTCAGCCGCGCAGCCGAGCTTCACGGGATCACCCAGTCGGCGGTTAGCCAGCGCATCCAGCACCTGGAGGAGCTCTTCGGAACGCGGCTCCTCGACCGCTCCAAGCGGCCCTTCGTGCTGACTCCCGCCGGCGAACTCGTGTCCCGCGAGGGACGCGAACTCGTCGCCCGCTACGACGCCCTGGCGCGCAGTGTCTCCCGTCTCGATCCGGAGCGGGGCGGGACGGTCCGGGTCCACGCGATCTACTCCGCCGGCATCGCCCTGCTCAACCAGTTGCGGGCCGAGTTCCAGCTCCAGCGACCGGAACTCGACGTGCAGATCGAGTACGAACCGCCGGCCGCGGTGGCCGAGGCGGCGCGAACCGGCCGCTGCGACTTCGGCATCGTCTCCTACCCGGAGCAGTGGCCCGGCCTGCAATCGCGCCCGCTGCGGGAGGAGCGGATGTGCCTGGCCTGCGGCGTGAACCACGAACTGGCCGGCGCCAAGCGCGTGCTGGCCGCCGACCTCGACGGCCGCGAGTTGATCCACTTCACCCACGAACTCCCCGCCGCGCGCCACATTCGCAGCTACCTGGTCGGGAACGGGGCCGAGGCCGTGTTCGCCCAGCGGCTCGACAACATCGACACGTTCAAGAGCATGCTGCAGGCGACCGACTACGCCGCGATCCTGCCGCTCAGGACGTTTCTTGCCGAAGTGCGCGCGGGACTGCTCGCCGCGGTGCCGCTCGACCCGCCGCTCGAGCGGCCGGTGGGAATCGTCTACGCCCGCGGCCGCCTCCGTCAGGCCGCCGAGGAATTCGCCGCGTTCCTGACCGAGAACGCCGGGCCGATGCCCGCGGACGACGAGGCAATAGCAGAGCGCGGAGAGGCGGCATGAAGCTCCGTCCTGGCAAGATCGGACTGTACGACCCGGCCTACGAGCACGACGCCTGCGGCGTCGGCTTCATCGCCCACGTCCGCGGCGAACGCAGCCACCGGCTGATGCAGCAGGCCGCCCACATGTTGACGCAGATGGACCATCGGGGCGCCTGCGGCTGCGAACCGAACACCGGAGACGGCGCCGGCATGCTGACCGCACTGCCGCACGCCCTGCTCCGGCGCGTCGCCGCCGACGAGTTCGGCGCCGAACTCGGAGCGCCCGGCACCTTCTCCGCCGGCGTCTTCTTCCTGCCCCAGGACGACGGCGAACGCGAGCTGTGCCGGCGAGTCGTGGAGGAGATCGTCGCGGAGCGCGGCCAGCAGCTCATCGGCTGGCGCAAGGTGCCGACCCGCCCCGAGGTCGCGGACATCGGCGCCACGGCAATCGACTCGATGCCGGTCATCGAACAGCTCTTCATCCGCGCGGCCGACGGGCTCGACCAGGACGCCTTCGAACGCGAGCTCTACCTGATCCGCAAGCAGGCGACGATCCGCCTGCGCGGCAACGATGCGCTCGCCGAAGCGCAGATGTTCTACGTCTGCTCGCTGTCGACGCGGGTGATCATCTACAAGGGCATGCTGACCTCCGGCCAGCTCGTGCCGTTCTTCCCGGATCTGGCGGCGCCGGATTACGAATCGCACCTGGCGATGGTCCACTCGCGCTTCGCCACGAACACCTTCCCGTCCTGGGACCGCGCCCAGCCGAACCGCTTCATGAGCCACAACGGCGAGATCAACACGCTGCGCGGCAACATGAACTGGATGCACGCTCGCGAAGGCGTGCTTGAGAGCGACCTGTTCGGCGACGACCTCCCCCTCGCCTTCCCGGTCGTCGAACCCGATTGCTCCGACTCCGGCAGCTTCGACAACGTGCTCGAGTTCCTGCTGCTCACGGGCCGCACCCTCCAGGAGGCGGTCATGATGATGATCCCGGAGGCGTGGCAGAACGACCCGCACATGGACGCCGCGAAGAAGGCGTTCTACGACTACCACTCCTGCCTGATGGAGCCCTGGGACGGCCCGGCGTCGATCGCCTTCACCGACGGCCGCTACATCGGCGCGGTGCTCGACCGCAACGGCCTGCGTCCGAGCCGCTACTACGTCACCGACGACGACCTGGTCATCATGGCGTCCGAGGCCGGCGTCGTCCCGGTCGAGCCGGAGCGGGTGCTGCGCAAGGGGAGGCTCAAGCCCGGCCGGATGTTCCTGGTCGACTTCGATCTCGGCCGCATCGTCGCCGACGAAGAGCTGAAGAGCACGTTCGCCGGCAGACGACCCTACGCCGAGTGGCTGGAGAACCGCACCGACCTCGCCGATCTCGTCGCCCACGCCCAAAGCAACGGCAACGCGCCCGCGAACCAGGCGTCGATGGACGACGACACCCTGACCCGTAGCCTGCAGGCGTTCGGCTACACCGGCGAGACGATGCGCTTCATGCTGCGCCCCCTGATCGAGGAGCAGCGCGATCCGATCGGATCGATGGGCAACGACACCGCCCTCGCCTTCCTCTCCGACCAGGACCGCCCGGTCTACGACTACTTCAAGCAACTCTTCGCCCAGGTCACGAACCCGGCGATCGACTCGATCCGTGAAGAGGTCGTCATGTCGGTCGACTGCACGATCGGCCCCGAGCGCAACCTGCTGGAGACGACGGCCGACCACTGCCGGCGCGTCCGCCTTCCTCATCCGATCCTCAGCAACCGGGAGTTCGCGGCGCTCGCCGACGCCGGCGACGCTGGCTTCTCCTGCCGCACGCTCGACGCCACCTGGCCCCTCGAAGAGGGCGCCTCGGGCCTCGGCAACGCTCTCGACCGCCTGTGCGCGGAAGCCGAGCAGGCGGTCGACGACGGCTGCAGCTTCGTTGCCCTGTCCGACCGGGCCGCCGGCCCCAACCGCGTCCCCGTGCCCACGCTGCTCGCCTGCGGCGCCGTCCATCACCACCTGCTGCGGACGATCAAGCGCACCCGGGTCGGCCTGCTGCTCGAGAGCGGCGAGGCGCGCGAGGTGCACCATCACTGCCTGCTGGTCGGCTACGGCGCCGACGCGATCAACCCCTACCTGACCTTCGAAGCGCTCTGGCAGGCGCGCCGCCAGGGCCGGCTGCCGGCCGCGGCCGACGACCAGGCGGTCGTCGACCGCTATCGCAAGGGAGTCAGGAAGGGGATGCTCAAGGTGATGGCCAAGATGGGCATCTCCACGCTGCAGAGCTACAAGGGCGCCCAGATCTTCGAGGCGGTGGGCCTTTCCACCGAAGTGATCGATCGCTGCTTCGCCGGCACCGCCAGCCGGATCGAGGGCGCGGGCCTCGAACGGCTGGCCAAGGACGCACTGCGCCGGCATGGCCGCGGCTTCCCCGCGGACGAACGCGACCGCGTGGCCGAGCTGGGGAACCCCGGCGACTATCACTGGCGCGCCGGCGGCGAACGCCACATGTGGAACCCGCGGATGATCTCGCGGCTCCAGAACGCCGCCCGCACCAACAGTACGGAGGCCTACGAGAGCTTCGCCCGACTCGCCAACGAGGACACGACCCGGAAGTGTTCGCTGCGCGGCCTGCTCCAGTTCCGCACGGACCTCGAACCGCTGCCGCTCGACGAGGTCGAGCCGGCGAGCGAGATCGTCAAGCGCTTCTGCACGGGCGCGATGAGCTTCGGCTCGATCTCGGCCGAAAGCCACGAGACGCTCGCCATCGCGATGAACCGCCTCGGCGGCAAGAGCAACACCGGCGAGGGCGGCGAGGACCCGTCCCGCTTCACGCCGGACGCCAACGGCGACCTTCGGCGCTCGGCGATCAAGCAGGTCGCCTCAGGCCGCTTCGGCGTCACCTCCTGGTACCTGACCAACTCGGACGAACTGCAGATCAAGATCGCCCAGGGCGCCAAGCCGGGCGAGGGCGGCGAACTGCCGGGCCACAAGGTCGACGACATCATCGCGCGGACCCGGTATTCCACGCCCGGAGTCGGACTCATCTCGCCGCCGCCCCACCACGACATCTACTCGATCGAGGACCTGAAGCAACTCATCCACGATCTGAAGAACTCGAACCCGGGCGCCAGGGTCAGCGTGAAGCTCGTCTCCGAGGTCGGCGTCGGCACGGTCGCCGCCGGCGTCGCCAAGGCCCACGCCGACCACATCCTGATCTCGGGCCATGACGGCGGCACCGGCGCTTCGCCGCTGACCAGCATCAAGCACGCCGGCCTGCCCTGGGAACTCGGCATCGCCGAGACCCACCAGACGCTGGTGTTGAGCGACCTGCGCTCGCGGGTAATCCTCCAGACCGACGGTCAGCTCAAGACCGGCCGCGACGTCGTCGTCGCCTGCACGCTCGGCGCCGAGGAGTTCGGCTTCTCCACCGCGCCGCTGATCACGATCGGCTGCATCATGATGCGCAAGTGCCACCTGAACACCTGCCCGGTCGGCATCGCCACCCAGGATCCGGAGCTGCGCGCCAAGTTCGAGGGCACGCCGGAGGAGGTCGTCAACTACCTCTTCCTCGTCGCCGAGGAGACGCGGCGGCTCATGGCGAGCCTCGGCGTGGCGACGATGCGGGAGCTGGTCGGCCGGACGGACCTATTCCTGCCCGAACTCGCGGTCCGGAACGAGAAGACCGAGGGCCTCGACCTCTCCGCCGTGCTGCAACCCGCGGTGCGCAGGCACGAAGGCGTCGAGGTCGTGCAGACGATCGAGCAGGACCACGCGCTCGAGTACGCGCTCGACAACGAGTTGATCGAGCGCGCCCGGCCGGCGCTGGAACGCGGTTCCCGCGTGCGGATCGACCTGCCCATCGAGAACACCCAACGCACCATCGGCACGATGCTCAGCCACGAGCTGATGAAGGCGCGCGGCGAGCACGGCCTGTCCGACGACACGATCCACATCTCGCTCGCCGGAAGCGCGGGCCAGAGCCTCGGCGCCTTCCTCGCGCCCGGTATCACGATCGAACTCGAGGGCGACGGCAACGACTACGTCGGCAAGGGGCTGTCGGGCGGAAGGCTCATCCTCTACCCACCGCGCCGGTCCCGATTCGTCGCCGAAGAGAACGTCCTGATCGGCAACGTCGCGCTCTACGGCGCCACCGGCGGCGACGCGTTCTTCCGCGGCCGCGCAGCGGAACGCTTCTGCGTCCGCAACTCGGGCGCCCGCGCGGTCATCGAGGGGATCGGCGACCACGGCTGCGAGTACATGACCGGCGGCCGCGCGGTGATCCTGGGCCCGACCGGGCGCAACTTCGCGGCCGGCATGAGCGGCGGAATCGCCTGGGTCTTCGATCCGCACAAGGACCTGGAGAACAACTGCAACTTCGAGATGGTGGGACTCGAGCCCGTCGGCGACGAGTACCGGAGCGAACTCCGGCAACTGGTCGCGCGGCATGCCCGCTTCACCGGCTCGACGGTGGCGCGCCGGCTGCTCGAGCGCTGGAGCGATGCCGTGCGTCAGTTCACGCAGGTCATGCCCCATGACTACCGTCGCGTTCTCCTGGCACAGAGCGAGACTGAGGACCGGACGCCGGAAGACCGGACGATCCCGAAGGCCGAAGCCGCGGCCTGAGGTCGGCGGACTGACGCGGACAAGCGGGGCATGGGCAAGGACACCGGCTTCAAGGAGTACGCGCGCGCCGCGGTTCCGTACCAGGATCCGCTGATCCGCCTGAGTCACTACGGCGAGTTCCTGCAGCCGGTACCGGAGGACCACCTGGCCACCCAGGGCGCCCGCTGCATGGACTGCGGCGTGCCGTTCTGCCAGTCCCACGACGGCTGCCCGATCGACAACCTGATCCCGGAGTGGAACGACCTTGTCTACCAGGGCCGCTGGCGCGAGGCGCTCCGGAGACTCGAGCAGACGAACAACTTCCCCGAGTTCACGGGTCGCGTCTGCCCGGCGCCCTGCGAAGGCGCCTGCGTGCTCGGAATCACCGACCCCGCGGTAACGATCAAGAACATCGAGAACGCGATCGTCGACCGCGGTTTCGAGGAGGGCTGGATCGTCCCCCGCCCGCCGGCCAGCCGGACCGGCAGGAAAGTGGCGGTCGTCGGTTCGGGACCCGCGGGACTCGCCGCGGCGGCGCAACTGAACAGCGTCGGCCACTCCGTGACCGTGTTCGAGCGCGAGGATCGGATCGGCGGCCTCCTGATGTACGGCATCCCGAACATGAAGCTAGACAAGCGGCTGGTCGTCGACCGGCGGATCGACCTGATGCGGGCGGAGGGGATCGAGTTCGTGACCGGCGCGCACGTCGGCGTGAACGTCGATGTCGGCGATTTGCGGCGCGACCACGATGCGATCCTGCTCGCCTGCGGCGCCACCAGGCCGCGCGATCTGCCCATCCCGGGCCGCGAGCTCTCGGGCATCCACTTCGCGATGGACTTCCTGACCGAGCACACCCGCGCGCTCCTCGATGCTGACCTTCCCAGCGATGGCGCCCATCCCGTCGAAGCACCGATTCACGCCGAAGGCAGGAACGTCATCGTGATCGGCGGCGGCGACACCGGCGCCGACTGCATCGCGACCGCGATCCGGCACGGCTGCGCTTCGCTTGTCAACTTCGAACTGCTGGACCGGCCGCCGGACGGCCGGGCGCTCGACAACCCCTGGCCGGAGTGGCCGCGCATCTTCCGCGTCGAGTACGCGCACGCCGAAGCAGCGGCCAGGTTCGGCGCCGACCCGCGGGTGTTCTCCGTCCTCTCGAAGCGCTTCGTCGACGACGGGGCCGGCGGAGTCGCCGGCATCGAGACGGTCCGTGTCGTCTGGCGGCGGGACAGCGCCGGCCGGTTCACGATGGAGGAGGTGCCGGGTACCGAGGAGACCTTCGAGGCCGAACTCGTGCTGCTGGCGATGGGCTTCCTCGGGCCGGAGACCACGCTCGGAGAGCAGTTCGGCCTGGCGACCGACGAGCGCAGCAACTTCGCTGCCGAGCCCGGCCGCTACGCGACTTCCATCGAGGGCGTGTTCGCCGCCGGTGACTGCCGCCGCGGCCAGAGCCTGATCGTCTGGGCGATCAACGAGGGCCGCGGCGCCGCGGCCCGGATCGACGAGTATCTGACCGGGGCCACCGAGTTGCCCCTGCCGTCGGCGCTCTGAACGGCGCGCCACAAAGGCCTTAACGCGCTGGCGGAGACTCTCCACGTGACTCCGCGAATCGTGCTGCCGATTCAACATCTTGAAGCGGGCCGCCGTCCTTTGACGGAGGGCGCAGCGATCTCTATAGTCGTACCCGGTCCGTGGCCTTGCGCGCGAGCGCCCCACCACCGCCACCCACCCCGACAATCGACAAACCTTCCACGCGTGAACAGCACGCCGGTGAATTCGTGTTGAGTTCGACGGCGCCTACTCAGACACAGAGGAGAAACCCAACCATGCAGTCGACCCGCCCCCGGGCACGTCTTCTTGCGATCCTCCTGGCAACGGCCTGCGCCCTCCTGATCGGCGGCGCCGGCTTCGCCCAGACCATCACCGGCACCGTCCAGGGCTACATCTCGGATGTCGAGGGCGGCGCCATTCCCGGCGCCACCGTGACCGTCACCAACCAGGACACCGGCATCGCCCGTGCCGTGATCTCGGACGCCAACGGCTTCTACAGCGCCAAGGCGCTCCAGGTCGGCACCTACACGGTGAACGCCGAGCTCTCCGGTATGCAGACCACACAGCAAGCCGACGTCTCCGTTCTCGTCGGTCAAATCAAGGACGTCAACCTGACGCTCGAGATCGAGTCGACCTCCGAAGTGATCACCGTCACCTCCGAGGCGCCGATCATCGAGGTCAGCCGTTCCGGCGCGGCCAACTACATCGACGAGGTAGCGATCGAGAGCCTGCCCACCGTGGGCCGCGATTTCACGGACTTCGCGATTCTCACTCCCGGCGTACAGCGCGACCGCTCCCGCGGCTTCCTGACCATGGCCGGCCAGCGCGGCATGTACAGCGGACTCTCGGTCGACGGCGCGGACAACAAGAGCACCTTCTTCGGCTACGGCCGCGGCGGCGAGGCCACCGAGAACGACGGCCTGATCGTCGCTCAGGACACGGTCCGCCAGTTCCAGGTCATCACCAACGGCTTTTCGGCCGAGTACGGCCGGCACGGCGGCGCCTTCGTCAACGTCGTCACGAAGTCCGGCACGAACGAGGTCAGAGGTTCGGCTTTCGCGTTCTTCCGTGATGACAGCATGGCCGAGGATCTGCCTTCGTCGCCGCTCGACGACCACTTCGGCAACGACGGCTCGCGGCCGGTCGACGAGTTCGACACCCAGAACTACGGCTTCTCGATCGGTGGTCCGTTCAAGCGCGACCGCACCCACTACTACTTCGGCATCGACCAGCGCGACCAGGACATTCCGTTCACGCGTTCGCTGCGGTCGACCGGCGATTTCAGCACGTACGACCTGATCATGCAGCGGGCACAGAACGAGCCCGCCTTCGCGGCTCTGGTCGACGGCTTCGACCGGAACCCCGACGGCTCCGCCACCGGCCTGTTCCTGCGCTCGGTGAGTAATCAGATCCTGTTCGGCAAGCTGGACCACCAGATCAGCGACGCGAACCTGATCACCCTGCGAGCCAACCTGACCGACTTCGAGCGCGAGAGCAGCTATCTCGATGAGGAGTCGCTCAAGACGGAGGACACGCTGTCCTTCATCGCGTCGATGACCTCCGTCATCGGCAGCCGCGGCGTGAACGAGTTCCGCATCCAGTCGGCCGACGACAACCTGGACCGTCTGTCCCTGCGGGTCGGCACGCCGATCGAGGCGCAGGTCCGGTTCCGATTCGGCTCCCGCGACAGCGTGGGCAAGTTCGACTTCCTGCCGATCTTCGTCGAGGAGTCGCAGCTTCAGATCAAGAACGACTTCTCCTACCTTTTCGGCGCCCACGACATGAAGTTCGGCGTCGACTACTCGAAGGATGACCTCGCGCAACTCTTCGCCGGCAGCCGGGACGGTCGATACGACTTCCAGTCGCCGGAGGACTTCCTGAACAACAACGCGAGCAACGCCCGGATCTGGTTCGGAGATTCGACCTATCCGAACTACGACGAGACGCAGGCCGCGCTCGCGTTCTACGGCCAGGACAGCCTGAAGCGTGACAACCTGACGCTGAGCTACGGCCTCCGCTACACGTCCACGGACAACCCCGACGGCCTCGACCACATCGAGCCGGACGGTCGCCAGATCCCGGATACGGAGAACCTGGCGCCTCGCTTCGGCTTCGCCATGGCGTCGGATGAGGGCCGGTCCGTTCTTCGCGGCGGCGTCGGCTTCTTCTTCGGTCGCACGCCGACCCTGTTGTTCGCCAACCAGGTGCAGGCCAACGGCGTACCGCCGAACTACGGCCGCATCAACGTTCGCGCGGGCGAGAACGGCTACGTGCCTCTCGGAACGCCGATCGACAACGAGAACCCGCCGCCGGGGATCACCCCCGCGATCTCCTACGTCGATCCCGCGTTCGACGACGCGCAGACCATTCGTGCCAGCCTCGGCTGGGAGCGGGAACTCGGCTCCGGCTGGAGCGCGGGCGTCGATGCGGTCTACGCCGAGGCGACCGGCCTGCAGCGGAACACGGACTGGAACCGCCAGTTCGGTGGTTACGACGAGTACGGCCGCCCGATGTGGGACGGCCGCGTGCGCGACGACGTAGCCGAGATCCTCGTCCGGCAGTCCCGCGGCGAGTCCGAGTACCAGGCGATCACGATCAAGGCGAACAGGCGCTTCACCGGCCGCTACCAGTTCGGCGCCCACTACACCTGGGGCAAGGACCGCGACACCGACTCGAACGAACGCTCGGCGACCGGCGTCACGATCTCCGACACCGGCAACCTGGACTACGACTGGGGACTGTCGGATCGCGACATCGAGCATCGCCTGGTGGTCACGGGCATGATCCAGTTGCCGCTCGACTTCCAGATCTCGGGCATCCTGAACTACCAGTCGGGCTACCCGTACACGCTGGTCGACTCCGGCGTCGACTTCGCCTACTGCAGCTCGGTCGGCTGGAACTGCCCCGACTACCGGGCGGTCATGGGCGGCCTCGTTGTCGGCCGGAACACGGAGCGGAACGAGTCGATCCAGACGATTGACCTACGGGTCGGCAAGTTCTTCCGCTTCGGCGACGGCATGCGCCTCGACGTCTTCGTCGAGGCGTTCAACCTGTTCGACCAGAACAGCTTCGGCGTCGGCTTCGGTCAGCGCAACATCAGGAACGAAGTCGTGCCCGACACTCTCGGGATTCCGTCGTTCCTGACCACGAGGCCGCGCCAGTTGCAGATCGGCGGCCGGTTCAGCTTCTAGGCTAAGCTCTTCCGGAAGAAGCCACGGCGCCAGATGCCGTGGCCGAAGATTCAGGGCCTCCCCGGCGACGGGGAGGCCCTTTTTCTGGGTGCGCGGGTCCTCTGACCCGCTGCCGCCGAAGGCGGCCTAGAGACTGCGCCGCGAAGCGGCGACGATCAGTCCGCGACGTAGGGAATCGTCTGCGGCCCTTCGGGCAGCACGCAGATACGCGCGTCCGGTCGGGCCGCCACGCACTCGGCGAGCGCGGCATCGAGGTTGGGCGCCGGCTCGAAGTGAGCGGCGGCAAGCTGGTCCCCGCTCAGCCCGTCCGCCTTGACCAGCACCCGGGCGCGCCGCTGGATCAACGCCTGGACCTGGACCTGCCACTGGTCCGGCTCGGCTTCCTGCCGAGCCTCGATCTGCCGGAGCAGTTCCTCCGGCGAGCCGCCGCGACCGAGCAGTTCAGCGTAGCGGCCGTGGTCCGGAATGCCATCGCTGCACTCGGCCGCGCAAAGGATCGTTCCACCGTCGGCAACCACCTGCGCCGCCGCCGACATCCCCTTGACCGCCTGGTAGAGGTTCTGGTCGAGCGGATAGCCGGAGTTCGTCGTCACCACGACTTCGAACCGGTGATTGGTCTCCCGCATGGCGATCGGCTTCGCGGCCGCGCAGGCACGGCGGTGCATCTCGAAGAGCTCGCCCGCGAAGACGTGCGTGATCCTCTGCTGCCGGTCGAGCAGCACGTCGACACTGAAGTGGGGCTTCGCCTCCGGCCGCGCCGCGATCGCCCGGATGTCGCTGTGCAGCGGGTTGTCTTCGACGATCCCCCACGTTGACCGGGGATCGCCGACGCGGACGGCGTCGTGCAGGGTGAGCACGGTGTCGAGCCCGGCGAGCCCCGGGGCGACCATCTTCGGACCGCCCGAGAAACCAGCGAAGAAGTGGGGCTCGACGAAGCCGGTCGTGATCCGCAGGTCCGCCTCCAGCCAGTGCCGGCAGAGCCGCGTCGGAACGCCGTTGCCGGTCTCCCCCAGGTCAACAAGAGAAGAGTCATCGCGAGCGTCGTGGTTGATCACACGGCAGGAGCCGAGAATCTCGTTGCCGAGCATCGCCTGGAATTCGGCCGGCGTGTTCGCCCGGTGGGTGCCGGTCGCGATCAGGATGGTGGCGTCCTCCGGGCGGACGGCGCCTTCGAGTTCCCGCAGCACCGCGGCGACCATCTCCCGCCGCGGCTGGGCCCGGGTGATGTCGCATACCGAGATCGCCACCGTCTGACCGGGGCTTGCCAGTTCCCGCAGCGGCGGGCCGGCCACCGGAGCACGAAGCGCCGCGGTCAGGGCGGCGTCGGGATCCGCCAGCGCGGGCGCCTGGACCGGCATGATGACCGTCGTCCGCTCACTCGGGACGTCGATCATGAGGCCTCCGCGGCCGTAGGCGAGGCGCACGCGCATGTCCGGAATCCCAGGTCTCTCCGGACCGCCTACTCCGTGCCGTCGAGGCGGCGCACCTTGATGCTGCGGAACGCGACCTCGTCGCCATGGTCCTGGATCAGGATGCGGCCCTCCGGCCACTTGCCGAACCCTTCCCGACCGGCGAACTTGCTCAGGGCGATCGCCTCGTCGAGTTCCGCCGACTTCCGGTCGAACGCCAGCACCAGCTGATGGTTCAACCAGTGCTCCACGGTGCCGTCGGCGCGAACGACGATCCGCGCGTGGTTGTAGCGGCCCGGTCCGTGGACGAAGCGCCCTGTCTTGGTGGCCGGCAGCAGATCGTAGAGCGAGGCGAGCGTCCGGTTGCCGTCGCGTCCAGCTTCCGCATCGGCATGACGCATATCGTCGAGGATCTGGTACTCGAACGCTACCGCCGTACCGGGCGCCGAGCCGTAGCCCTCGGTGACCAGGTACTTGATGCCGCTGTTCGCGCCCTCGGTCATCTGGAACTCCAACTGGAGCTCGAACGCCGAGAACGTCTCCCTCGTCACGATCCCGCCACCTCGTGGCACGCCGGTTTCCGAGCCGAGCACCGTCAACTCGCCGTCGCGCACTTCCCAGCCGGCCGCGGGAAAGTCCTGGCGATGGGCGCCGCGCCACGCCTCCGTGCTCTTGCCGTCGAAGAGCAGTTCCCAGCCCATTGCCGCCTCCGCCGCCGAGAGCTGGTTCGGCCGCGTGTCGACGACGTACGGGAACGACCGACCGCTTGGCGCGAGGTCTTCGGTTCGCAACAGGACGTTCCGGTAGCGGACCTGCAGTCCGCCCTGCTCCGGCCCGACCGAGTGGACCTGCAGCGCGATGAACCCGCGCGGCGTCATCTCGTCGATCAACAGCGTTGCCGGCACGTTGTTCAGCCAGGTCCGGATCTCAGGACCGATGGCCTCGATGTAGAGGTGGTTCCAGTCCCCCGACCGAAAGGCTCGACTCGCCACCGGATTCAACGACAGCGGGAACAGCCAGCCGCGCCGGGCCTCGTCGTAGATGCCGGCGCTCCACGCCCGCTCGCTCGGGTCGATCTCGACCTGGTAGCCGTGCACCGTGCCGTTGCGGTAGTCGGGCTTGCTGTGACTGCGGATCTGGACCCCCGCGTTCAGCCCCTCGTCGATCTTGAACTCCAGTTGCAGAGCGAAATCCCCATACTCCTCCGTCGTGGCGAGAAAGGAGTTCGGTGTCTCGATCACAGCAGTGCCAACGACGACCCCGTCCTCCAGCGCGTACTCGGCCGCGCCGCCGAGCTGCCGCCACCCGTCTTCGATGCCGCCGGCGGTCAGGTCGACCCAGCCCGAATCGGAATTGGGCTGGGCAAGCCCGGGTGCAGCCGCACCGACAAGAACCAGCAAACCGGCCGGCAGGAACGACGAGGCTGCGGAGGGGCGCATAGGTGCGTCAGCTTAGCGTCCTGGTGCAGCCGCCGAGGTCGGCCCGCATAGGATCGCCGCTTCCCGCCCTCGGGCAGACAGAAGGAGGCAACCCTTGGATTCGATCGACATCCATCCGCGGGCGCTGCGCGAGGCAGCCACGATGATCCTCGAGGCCGGCGGCAGCGGACCCGACGAGGCTCGCATCGTCGCCGACCATCTGGTGCTGGCGAACCTCTCGGGCCACGACAGCCACGGCATCGGCATGCTTCCCGCTTACGAGCGGAGCCTCAGCAACGGAACGCTGAACCCGAACCAGGATGTCGCACTGGTCCGTGACGACGGCGCGGTCATGATGTTCGACGGCGGCATGGGCTACGGCCAGGTCGTCGGCCGCCAGGCGACCGCGGCCGCGATCGAGCGCTGCCGGAGCACGGGCGTCGTCGTGGCGCCGGTCCGCTACTGCCACCACCTGGGGCGGATCGGCACCTACGGTGAGCAGGTGGCCGACGCCGGCCTTGCTTCGCTCCACTTCGTCAACGTGGTCGGGCACCAGGCCCTGGTCGCCCCCTACCGGGGCACCGACGCCCGTTACTCGACGAATCCGATCTGCCTGTCGCTACCCGGCAGCAACGCGCAGCCGCCGGTCCTTCTCGACATGGCGACTAGCCGGATCGCCCACGGCAAGGCGCGGGTGGCCCACAACAAGGGCGAAGAGGCGCCAGAGGGCTCCCTGATCGACCACCGCGGCCGCAAGACCCGAGACCCGAGCGTTCTCTTCCGGCAGCCGACGGGCGCGTTGACCTCGTTCGGCGACCACAAGGGCTACGGACTCGCCGTCTTCTGCGAACTCCTCGGCGGCATGATGAGCGGCGGCCGCACGGCCCAGCCCGAGCACGAGATGGAGGGCACGATCATCAACAACATGTTCATGATCGTGTTCGACCCCGACCGGCTGATCCCGCGTTCGGCGATGGAGCACGAACTCGCCGCCCTGGTCGCCCACGTCAAGGCGTCGCCCGCCGCCGATGCGGACGAGCCGGTGCTGGTGCCCGGCGACCCCGAGCGGGCCAGCCGGATCGAACGCGCCGACGCGATCCCGGTCGATGCCGAGTCCTGGCGTCAGATCGTCGCCGCCGGCGACCGGCTGGGAGTGGAGGCCGGGCGGCTGGAAGCGGTCGCTAGCGCTCCGCCTCGCTGAAGAAGCGCCAAAGCAACTCACCGCCAAAGTTGCCGGCGTCGTCGCGCGGCCAGACGTGGGCGCCATTCCAGGAGCAACTCCGGACGGCGCGGCCGCCGGCGCAGCCGAGGTGCTCGACGCAGCTCAGCTCGCGGCGGCCATCCCAGGGCGTCTCCACGGCAGTCGGCTCGGCGGAGCAGGACTGCGACTCGGCCCACTTCGCCGCCACGCCGTGCTGTGACGTGTAGACGTACCCGTCGCTGGCGAATGAACCGTCGATCGGCACCGTACGGTCCGCCGTGCCGCCGATCAGCAGCATCGACGGGCCGGGCGCTTCGGCCGCGCAGTTGAAGCCGGGCGCCAGGTAGCCATGCATCGGTGCGACCGCGGCGAGACGGTCACCGAGGGCGCAGCCGAGCCGGTGAACGAACATGCCGCCGTTGCTGTAGCCGGAGGCGAAGACGCGGTCCGTGTCGATGCAGAGCTCCGCCGACAGGTGGTCGATAAGCGCCGCGACGTAGCCGACGTCGTCGTGGCAGGAGCACCAGTTGCACGGTCCGCAGGTTCCGCACTCCGGCGGGCAGGGGTACGGATCGGCGTCCTCGCGGCAGGCCGGCGCTTCCGGCTGGAGCGGCGCGCTGCAGGCGAGATCGTTCCAGGACGTGATCGCGGCCCTCCGGCCCCCCGCCCCATCGCCGAGCGACGCCTCGAACGACGTTCCCTGCGGGAACACGAGAACGAAGCCTTCGCGGTCGGAGAGTTCCGACAGGCCCGTCCAGCCGTCGCTGTGCCGGGCGCTGCCCGTGTAGCCATGTACGTGCAGCCACAGCGGCGCCGGGGAGGCGCCGTCGTAGCGGGCAGGCAGGTGGAGGCGGTAGCCGCGGATCAGGCCGTCGTGGGCGAGTTCCAGGTCGACGCTTGTGCCCGGCGGTGCGGCCGATGCGAGGCCGGCGGCGGAGGAGCAGCCCGGGCTGTCGGCGGCGGCGAGGGGCGCGACGACGGCGAGAAACGCGACGATCGCTACGCCAGTCAACCGTCGTGGAGGCATTGCCGGCATCGTAGCGCGGCGCCTTAGCCTGGCAGTACCTGGAACCAGCCGTCCCGATCGACCAACTGCACGCCGACCTCGAACAGCTCGGACAGCGTCTCGCTCGTCAGGACCTCGTCCTTCGGTCCGTCCGCGAACACCCGGCCGGCCTTGAGCAGCACGACCCGCTCGACCTCCGGCGGGATCTGCTCGACGTGGTGGGTGACGATGATCAGCGTCGTGCCGGCAGCAGCCAGGGCACGTAGCCGCTGCATCAATCCGAAGGCCGCTTGCAGATCGAGGCCGGTCGCCGGCTCGTCGAGCAGCAGAGTATGCGGCTCGTGGACCAGGGCCCGCGCCAGCAGCAGCCGACGCTGCTCACCGGAGGACAGCGTGTCGAAGCGACGCTCCAGCAGATCGCCGGCGCCCTGGCTCCTCGCCGCCGCCCCGGCCCTGCGCCGCTGCGCTTCGGTCAACCCCTGGTGCCGGTAGACGCCGACGCTGGCGAAGAATCCGGAGCACACCACGTCCAGACCCGAGAGCCAGCCGTGGTGCGTCGCCTGCAGTTCGTGCGACACGACGCCGAGCTGCCTGCGTATGTCGAACACGTTCCAGCGATCCCGGCCCAGCAGCCGCATCCGGACGCCGGGCCCGCGAAGCGGGAAGAACTCGCCGTTCAGCATCCGCAGGAGAGTCGACTTGCCGGCGCCATTCGGCCCGAGAACGGCCGTGTTCCGGCCTCGCGGAATGGTGAGCGTTATGCCGTCCAGAGCGTGGCGTCCACCACGCACGACGGTGACATCGGCGAGCTCAAGCAGCGGTTCGTGCGTCGCGGCCGCCGTGCCGGCGGTCTGCGCCCCGCAGTCGGGAGGTCTCGCAGAGCAGCTACCGGCAGCCATGCCCTGATTCCGCCTGAGCTTCGCCGCCGGGGAGCGCGGTCACCGGCCCCGGAACCGCGGCGGCCGCTTCTCGAGGAACGCCTTGCGCCCCTCGACGTAGTCGTCGGAGCGGAAGCAGGCCTCGACGAGTTGCTTCACCCGGTCCAGGTCGCGGCGCTCCGGGTCCTTCGTGGCCTGCTTGATCGCAAACTTCGCGGCACGGAGCGTCAGCGGAGCGTTGGCCGCCATCCTGCCGGCCAGATCACGAACCGTGTCCTCGAGGTCATCGACCGCAGTCACGCGGTCGATCAGCCCCATGTGGAGCGCCTCGGCGGCGTTGAACCGCCGCGCCGTCAGCAGGATCTCGCTGGTGCGGGACGGCCCGACGAGATCGACCAGCACCTTGATCCCGGCAAAGCCGTAGCCCACGCCCAGCCGGCCGGCCGGGATCCCGAACAGCGAGTCCTCGGAGGCGATGCGCAGGTCGGCGTTGAGCGCCGTGGCCAGACCGCCGCCGAGGCAGTAGCCACGGATCATCGCGATCAGCGGCTTCTCCAGCGCGGCGAACGCCCGGCCGGTTTCACGGCCGGCCTGGTCGTAGCGTTCGCGCGCCTCCACCGTCGTCCGCAACTTCTCGAACTCCGAGATATCGGCGCCCGAGACGAAGGCCCGGTCACCCGCTCCACGCAGCACGACGACCCGCACCGCGTCGTCCTCCTGGAACCGGCGCAGGACCGCCGCCTGTGCGATCTGCATCTCGAACGAGAGCGCGTTTCGCCGCTCCGGGTTGTTGTAGGTGAGCCAGCCGACGCCGTCCTCGATCCTCGCCTTGATCTTCGTTGTCGGCAGTTCGATCGCGTTCATGTGACGACCCCCGCGGCTCGCAGAGCCTCGATCTCGGTGTCCTCGAGCCCCGCCTCGGCGAGGATCTCGTCGCTGTGCTCGCCCAGACCGGGCGCCCGGCTCCGCAGCTCGAAGGGCGTCCGCCGAAGCTGGACGGGCTGGCCCACGAGCCGCACCGGGCCGAGGTCCGGGTGCTCCAGCGGCACAGCGATGCCAGAGTGCTCGACTTGGGGGTCGGCGAACGTCTGGCCCAGGTCGTAGACCGGGCCGCAGGGCAGGCCGGCGTCGTTCAGACGCTGGACGATCTCCTCCACCTCGAAGCGCCGGGTCAGATCGGCGACCTCCTCCTCGAGTCGCGCCCGGTTGGCGACGCGGCACGCGGAGTCCCTGTACTCCGGTCGCCCGAGCAGTTCCTCGCCGCCCAGGGCCTGGCACATGCCGCTGAAGTGCTTGTCACTCGTAGCGGCAATGTTCACCCAGCCGTCGGCCGCCGGGAAGGTCCCCATGGGCGCGACCGTCGGGTGGTGGTTGCCCTGCTGACCGGGGACTTCGCCCTCGACGAGGTAGCGCGCGGCCTGAAAGTCGAGCATGCCGATCATCGCCTCGAGCAGCGAAGTCGTGACCCACTGCCCTTCGCCCGATCGGTCCCGCTCGCGGAGGGCCGCCATGATGCCGAAGGCGAGGTAGAGGCCGGCCGCCAGGTCCGAGATCGCCGTGCCGACCCTCACCGGGCCCTGACCAGGCAGCCCCGTCACCGACATCAGCCCGCCCAGACCCTGCGCGATCTGGTCGACGCCGCCGCGCTCCCGGTACGGTCCGGTCTGGCCGAAGCCGGACACGCTGGCGTAGACGATGCGGGGGTTGAACGCCTGCACCGTCTCGTAGTCGAAGCCGAGCCGGTGCTTCACGTCGGCGCGGTAGTTCTCGACCAGAACGTCCGCGTCGCGGGCCAGGCGCAGCAGCACTTCGCGGCCTTCGTCCTTCTTCAGATCCAGCGTCAGGCAGCGCTTGTTGCGGTGGAGATTCTGGTAGTCGTGGCCGAGCCGGCGGGAGATGCCGATGTCCTTGCCGGGCGCCGGCGGGCGTTCGATCCGCACCACGTCGGCGCCCCAGTCCGCGAGTTGCCGCACCGCGGTCGGCCCGGCGCGGGCAATCGTCAGATCGAGGACCCGCAGGTCGGCCAGCGGAAGTGACATGAGCCGGAGTCAGACCTCGGGCACCGCGACATTCACCGACTGCGCATCGGGTGGTCGCTCCAGGTCCCGGAGGAGCCAGGAGAGCGCTTTCTCGACCTCCCGCTTCGCGCCCTGTTCGACGATCTCCCCGTGGCAGGGAACGAGGCGGTCGAACGGACAACAGAGCACTCGGAGGCAGCTCGCCGCTGCCGCGGGCCGGTCCCGCACCGCCAGCCGGAGGACTCGGCTCTGCGTCACCCGGCCGTAGCCGCCGGTGAGCCGCAAGTAGGTCATGACAGCCGGGCCCAGCCGCCGCCTGAGGTTGAAGAGCAGATCCGCCACCAGCAGCGACCCGCTCGGACGGTGGACGAAGACGACCTCCTTGAACGTCGGCATTCCCTCGATAGGAATCGGTTGAATCTCGTCGCCCCAGGGCGCGGCGACCCCCAACGTACCGGCGAACGTCACGTCCGGGCGCTTCCTTTCGAGTCCCGGCGCCGCGTGAACCTCCGCTTCCGGGAATCGTTCGACCGCCGCCGGCAGGTGAAGGTGATGGAACAGGTTCGGCGCGACGAGGAACTCCACGGGACCCAGCTCGCCGATCTGGGTCGCCCGCGCGTCGTCCATCGGTCCCGGCGAGTGAATCCACAGCCCGCCGGAGGCCAGCCGCACGACGGTCATCCGGCACGGCACCACGAAACCCAACCCGAACTTCTGGCGATGCTCGGCGCACCAGACGCCGGAGCAGATCTGCTGAAGACCCATCCGCGCAAGTATAGGAGTCATGTGGAACCGGCCTCGCGGCCAGTGCCATGCGCGTAGAATCCTCCGCCATGCAGCCGCTGCCCATCCGCCCCCGGCGCAACCGCCGCTCGGCGGCGATCCGGTCGCTGATCCGGGAAACCGACCTCGGACCGGACCGTCTGATCTACCCGCTGTTCGTCATGGAGGGCCGGGACGCGGCCGAGCCCATCGACTCGATGCCCGGGCAGGCGCGGCTGAGCATCGACCGCCTGGTCGCCGAGAGCCGGGCCGCGCACACGCTCGGCGTGCCCGCCGTCGCGCTGTTCCCGGCCGTGGACGACGAACTGAAGGACCGCACCGCCAGCGGCGCCCTGGACCCGGAGGGTCTGGTCCAGCGCGCCGTCCGTGAACTCAAGTCGGCGTTGCCGGACCTGCTCGTCATCACCGACGTGGCGATGGACCCGTACTCGAGCGACGGCCATGACGGTCTGGTCGAGGACGGCGAGATCGTGAACGACCCGACGCTCGAGATCCTCGCCGCCACCGCGGTCTCCCAGGCCGACGCCGGCGCCGACGTCATCGCCCCCTCGGACATGATGGACGGCCGGGTGCGGGCGATTCGCACCGCTCTCGACGCCGCCGGCCACGACCAGGTGGGGATCCTCAGCTACACGTCGAAGTATGCCTCGCACTTCTACGGCCCGTTCCGCGACGCCCTGGACTCGGCGCCCCGCGCCGGCGACAAGAAGACGTACCAGATGGACCCGGCGAACGTCCGCGAGGCGGTGCGCGAAGCCCGGCTGGACGTCGAGGAGGGGGCGGACATCGTCATGGTGAAGCCCGCCCTCGCCTACCTCGACGTGATCCGCGCCGTCGGCGAGGCAGTCGACCTGCCGGTCGCGGCCTACCAGGTCAGCGGCGAGTACGCGATGATCCAGGCGGTCGCCGCGAACGGCTGGATGGATGGCGACGCCCTGATGCTCGAGACCCTGACCGCGATCCGCCGTGCAGGCGCCGACATGATCCTGACGTACTTCGCCCGGCACTGCGCCGAAGTCCTAAGCGCCCAGTGAAGCATCGCCTGCTCACAGCCTGCCTCGCTGCGCTGGGCGTTGCCGCAACGCTGGGAGCCTGCGCTGCAGAACCGGATGCGCCGGCATCCTCGCCGGCGTCCACGGCCGCGGCGGAGCGACCACTGACCGCCGCAACGGAGAGTCCGCCCAACATCGTCTTCTTCCTGGTCGACGACATGGGATGGCGCGACGTCGGCGTCTTCGGCAGCACGTTCTACGAGACGCCCCACATCGACGCACTCGCCGAGCGGGGCGTGCGCTTCACCAACGCGTATGCGGCGACGCACGTCTGTTCGCCCACGCGCGCCTCGCTCCTGACCGGCAAGTACCCGGCAAGACTGCGCCTGACGGACTGGTTGCCGGGCCGAAGGGAGCATGCGTTCGAGCGACTGCTGGGCGCGGAGAAGCTGGCGGCCTTGCCGCTGGACGAGGTGACGCTCGCCGAAGCGCTCCGGGAACACGGCTACAGCACCGCGATCTTCGGCAAGTGGCACCTCGGCACGGGCGAAGCAGGCCCGCTCAACCAGGGCTTCGACGTGCAGAAGCCCGACTTTCCCGGCTCGACACCCCGCGGCGGCTACTTCCCGCCGTACCTGATGGCCGGCCTGGTCGTCGAAGGCGAGGAAGACGAGTACCTCACGGACCGCCTGACCGACTTTGCCGTCGAGTTCATCGAACAAAGCCAGGATGGCCCCTTCTTCCTCTACCTGTCGCACTTCGCCGTGCACGACCCGATCGAGGGACGGCCGGACCTGGTCCTGGAGTACCGCGAGAGGGCGGCGCGAACGGAGCCTCCGGTCGGTCCGGCCTTTCTCCTGGAAGGCGACCCCGACGATCCCGAGCCGCTGTCGCGCGTACAACTGAATGCCCTGCTGGAACAGCCCTCGCACCAGGAGCACGGGGTGCTGGCCCGCGACACCGTCAAGATCAAACAGCATCAGGACAACGTCGAGTTCGCGGCGATGGTCACCGCCGTCGACGACAGCCTGGGGCGGGTGCAGAGCACGCTCGATCGGCTGGGGCTGACCGAGGACACGATCGTCGTCTTCTATTCGGACAATGGAGGGATGTCCGCGGCCAACCTCGGCAATCCCGCGAGGGTGGTACCGCCCGACCTGCTGGACGTCGCGTACTCCACATCGAACCTGCCGCTGCGCGGCGCCAAGGGCTGGCTGTACGAAGGCGGGATCCGGGTGCCCCTGATCGTGCGCTGGCCGGGTGCGGGCCAGACCGGCGCGGTCCACGACGAGCCGGTCATCAGCCCCGACTTCTATCCCACGCTGCTTGAGATGGCCGGCCTGCCCGCCAGGCCCGAACAGCACGTCGACGGCGTGAGCTTCGCCGCGGCGGTCAAGGGCGAGGACTTCGAGCGTGGAGCGATCTACTGGCACTTCCCCCACTACAGCAATCACGGGATGCAGAGTCCCGGCGGCGCGATCCGGGACGGCGCCTTCAAGCTGCTGGAGTACTTCGAGAACGGCACCGTGCAGCTCTTCGACCTGGAGAACGACCTGGGCGAGCAGCGCGACCTCGCCGCCGAACAGTCCGCAAAGGCCGCGGAGCTGCGTGACCGGCTCCACGCCTGGCGTGATTCGGTGTCGGCGGCGATGCCGACGCGCCGGTAGGCCCCTGCGGGGGGCGCGCCGCTAGCGGGCGGCGCGAAACAGAAACAGGTGCTGGGTCGGCAGGGAGTCGATCCGTTCAACGAGTTCGTAGCCCGCCGGCAACCACTCCTTCATCACCTGCTCGATCGACATCCGGTGGTCCAGCTTGATGTGAGCCGCGCTGCGGCCCTCCAGGCGGAACTCGACGAGGGCGATGACGCCGTCGGGCGCGAGCGCCTCCCGCATCGCATGGAGCATCGGTTCGGGCTGGGAGAACTCGTGGTACACGTCGACGATGAGCATCAGGTCGACCTCGCCCTCGGGCAGGTTCGGGTCGTCTTCGGTGCCCAGCACCATGCTGATGTTCGCGATCCCCTCACGTTCCGCGAGTTCCGATGCGATCCGCAGCATCTGCGGCTGAATGTCGTTGCACAGCACCGTGCCCTCGGGGCCGACCGCCGCCGCCAGGCGGCGTGCGTGGTAGCCGGAGCCGCAGCCGATGTCGACGACCAGCATCCCCTTCTCGATCGGCAGGGCCGCGATCAGCGCATCGGGGTTCTCCTCTTCTATGCGCGTCGCCCGCTCAAGCCAGCCGGCGCCGCGGAACGACATGACGTCGGCGATCTTCCGGCCCTTGTAGGTGCCGGGTTCGTCTGGCGTCTGCGCGGAGACGATCGCGTGGACCGGCGCCGTCACCGCCAGGCCGACGACCGTAGCGACCAGGCGGGCTATCGTCGTCACCGGCGTCACGGCTCGAGCCAGCGGGCGAGCCATCCCAACACCTCCTCGTGCCATTGAATGCTGTTCGCCGGATTCAGCACCCAGTGGTTCTCGTCCGGGAAGTAGAGCAACCGGGCGGGCACGTCGCGGCGCTTGAGCGCGGTAAACGCCGCCAATCCCTGGGTCTCGGGAACGCGGAAGTCGAGCGCTCCGTGCACCACCAGCATCGGGGTCCGCCACCGGTCCACCAGCATGGCCGGGTTGTGGCGTTCATAGCCGTCCGCGTTGGTGAAGTAGCTTCCGAGGTGATCCCACTCGACGAACCACAGCTCCTCCGTCGTGTAGTACATCGAGCGCAGGTCGAACACGCCGTCGTGATTCACCAGGCAACGGAACCGCTCCGGCCAGGCGCCGGCGATCCAGTTCACCATGTAGCCGCCGTACGACGCTCCCAGCGCGCACACCCGGTCGCCGTCGAGGAACGGGTACCGCTCGAGCGCCGCCGCGAGCCCCTTCTGCAGGTCCTCGAGCGGTTTGCCGCCCCAGTCGCCGCGGATCGAATCGGTGAAGTCCTGGCCATACCCGACCGAGCCGTGGAAGTCGATCATCACGGCGGCGTAGCCGGCGCCGGCGTAGGCCTGCGGGTTCCAGCGGTAGTGAAAGCTGTTGCCGAAGGAGCCCTGCGGTCCGCCGTGGATCAGGAACGCGACCGGATAGCGCCGATCCGGATCGAAGTCGACCGGCCGCACCAGGTAGCCGTGCACCGTCTCGCCGTTCCAGCCGGCGAACGTGAACTGCTCGTAACTGCCCACCCGCGCCGCCGCCCGTTGCTCCGCGTTCATCGCGGTGAGGGGGCTCCGGCCGCTACCGTCCGGCGCGCTCACGTAGAGCTCCGACGGGCCGGCCAGGTCGTTGTGCAGGGTCACGAGCCGGTCGTCCGACACCGCCAGGCCGGCGACCGAGCCCTCGCCGAAGAGTCGGGTCACCTCACCGCCGGCCACCTCGACGGCGAACAGACTCCGCTGGCCGAGGTCGGCCGCGGTGACGTACAGCGTCTCGCCGTCGGCCGCGAAAGCGAGGCCCGAAACGGAACGGTCCCAGTCGGCGGTCAGGGCTCGCTCGTCCTCGAGTCGCGACCCGTCGAGGCGGGCAAGCCGGACGTGAAACCGGTCGGACTCGTAGCCTGGACGCTCCATCGCCAGCCAGGCCAGCGTGACGCCGTCCGGCGACAGCACGGGGTGGCTGTCCCAGGCCGGGTTGGAGGCCGTGAGGTTGACGGGAGGAGCGTTCCCGTCCGCCGGCGCCAGATAGAGATCGAAGTTCGTCGACAACGCCTCCCCCGTGCCGCCGAGCCGCGAGGCAAAGATGACCGCGTCGTCCTCATGCCCGAAGGCGATCTCCTCGGCGCCGCCGAAGGGCTTCGGCGGCGCGTCCTGGTCGAGCCCCCCCATCAAATCCACCGGTTCTCCGGCAGCACCGCCCGAGTCGTCGAGTTCCAGCACAAAGACGTGCGACCGCCGGCCGTCCTTCCATACATCCCAGTGACGCACGAACAGGTCGTCGTAGGCGACGCCGGTGGTCTTCCCGGACGCACGCTCCTCCAGCCGTTCCGCCGTGCAGTCCAGCGTTTCGCAGTCAACGAACACATCCATCGTGAGGACGATGCGGCGGCCGTCCGGAGACACGACCAGGTTGCCGGCGTCGAGGGGAAGGTCGGTCACCTGGTGCGGTTCGCCGCCGGAGACGGGCAGGCGCCACACTTGCGAGCTGCCGGAGCGAGTCGACAGGAAGAACAGGGCGTCGCCGTCCGGCGCCCAGCGCGGATGGAAATCGGCCGCTTCGTTCGTGGTGAGACGGCGGGGTTCCGAGCCATCCAGGGACGCGATCCAGAGGTCCGTCCGCCCACGATTGGCCTCGAGATCCGTTGACCGGACCGTGAAGGCAACCGCCGAGCCGTCCGGCGACATCCGGGGGTCGGACAGCCGTTCCATCGCCAGCATGTCGTGGACCGAGAACGGATGGGTTTCCTGCGCCGGAAGCGTTCCGGCAGCAAGGAAGACCGGGACGACCAGAGCGACAAGCGAAAGGCGGAGCATGGCCAGGACGCACGCTATCGCACGGATCCGGGACAGGCGGGTGCTAGAGTGCCCTTCGGTGCGACCCATCATGAGAGTTCCTATCCTCGCTGTCTCGGCGCTCCTGAGTTCGACCGTCGCGGCTCAGCCGAACCAGCTCACGTCGGCCAAGCTGGACGGCGATGTACTGCGGCTTGACGTCTCCGCGGATCCGCAGGCCGTGCGTCACTTCCCCTTAGCCAGCCCACCGCGCGTAGTGATCGACCTCTTCGGAATCGACCGGTCCGCCGCCGAACTGCCGGAACCGCCACAGAGCAGTTCGGCGTTCGAGTTGCGTACCGGCGAGCACGCCGACTTCCTGCGCGTGGTCGTCGACCTGCGGGCGTCACTGGCGTCCTACCAGGTACGCCAGTCGGAAGGACTCATCGAAGTCGGTCTCGGCTCCGGCACCCTGCCACCATCAGCGACCGGCGTTCTGATCGGGGAATCCCCGGTTCCGGGATCACCGTCAGCGCCTCGCCCGGTTGCCGCTCCGGTGGTCGACGTCGCCGTCGAGGCCACGCCAGGCGCACAGCCGGCGGCAACCTCTCCCGTGTCACCGGCTCCGACCGGCAGCGAACTGCAGAACCTCGACGACCTGACGACGGACGAACTGCTGGCCCTGATCGACGCGGAACTCGCCGCGGCGGGGCTCGATCAGCAGCAGACCGCGGAAGAGCTGATCGAGCAGGTTGAAGCCGAGCTCGCCGCCCGCCCTGGCAGCCCGACGGTCCCCGAAGAGCCGGCGGAACCGGAAGAGCGGGCGCCCGCCAGGGAAGGCGACCCCGAAGATCGACCGCCGTTCCGCTTCATTGACGAGGAGCCCGACGACCCGCCCGGGCCGTAGTCAGCACCAGAAGCACCAGTGGTAGGGCGGCCGGAAGTAGGTGATCAGCCGGCCGCAGACGATGACGCCGATCCAGCAGGCCAGAGAAACCGCCGCCGCGGTCCGGGCGCCCACCGGCGCCGGCGCCCCGGCAGCAGCCGCCCGCACGGGCCGGAACGCGAAGCGGTAGAACACGAGGATGTTCAGGCCGGCGATGGCCATGAGCGACACCTTGATCTGGAACGCCGGGTTGTAGAGATACTGGTTCGGAGCGCTGACCACGAACAGGAAGCCGGTGCACAGGTTGAGGGCGTAACCGCCGACGCCCCAGGGCACGAGCCGGTGCAGCGCGTCCATCGGCACGCCCCGGGCAACCCCGAGCAGGCGGAGGTCCCAGAGGCCGATGCAGCCGATCAGCAACGAGAGGCCCAGGAAATGGAGAGACTCGACCGTGGGCCAGCCCCAGGACGTGTGCATGAAGCTGTAGATGCCGCTCTTCTGGCCGATCGAGTACAGCAGGTCTTCCATCGCCTTGCCCGTTCCCGCCTCAGTACAGCAGATGCGAGGCCAACATGACCTTCGCGGTGTAGGCGAGAAAGCGGCCGGAAGTGATGACGGAGACCCAGAGCACGAGCGATACCGCCGCCAGCGCCTTCTCCCTCCTGGGCGCCGGCGCCGGATCGTGGCGTGAGTCCCCCAGCACGCCCCGCATCAGCGCCCTCATGATCCAGAGCGCCGCGACGATCGCCGCCAGCTTGAAGTAGAAGACCGGGTTGGTCAGCGCCTTGGCCGGGTACGCCAGGAGCAGGGCGAGTCCCGACAACGTGACCACCACGAGGCTCGCCCACAGCACCGGCAGGTATCGCCGCATGAGCGACCGAGGCACCCCCGGCGCGACGCCCAGGATGCGGAGGTCCGTCACCACGTGGATGCCGGCCACGAAGGCCATCCCGATCGAATGGAAGACGAGGCTCGAAAAGAACGCCCCACCCGACTCCCGCATCCAGGTCGACGGGCGTGTCTCCTCGAGCCAGATCAGAAAGTCGATCACCCTCGTGACGGCGCTACTGGCGCTTCTCTTCGATCCAGTCGCGGCTCACGTCTTCCGACATCCCGCGGCCCCTTACGACTGCTGCTCTTCGATCCAGGCGTTGATCAGCTCTTCCAGAATGTCGAGAGGCACGGAACCGTTCTCGAGCACGGCGTCGTGGAAGTGGCGCACATCGAAGTCGCTGCCCAGGGCCCCCTCTGCTCGACCGCGCAGTTCCCGGATCTTCAGTTCGCCCATCTTGTAGGCGAGGGCCTGGCCCGGCCAACTGATGTAGCGGTCGGTCTCGGTCGTGACCTCGTGCAGCGAGAGCGCCGTGTTCTCGGCCAGGTAGTCGAGCACCTGCTGGCGCGTCCAGCCCATGGCGTGCACCCCGGTGTCGACCACCAGCCGGCAGGCCCGCCAGATCTCGTAGGTCAGGCGGCCGAAGTTGCTGTACGGATCCTCGTAGATGCCGGCCTCGAGCCCGAGGTACTCGGCGTACAGGCCCCAGCCCTCGCCGAAGGCCGAGAGGTAGTCGTGGCGGCGGAACTCCGGCCCGGCGTCGATCTCGGCCGCGAGCGCGTTCTGGAGGTGATGACCGGGCACCGCCTCGTGCAGGGTGAGCGCTGCGAGCGCGTAGAGGGGCCGGCTCGGGAGGTTGTACGTGTTGACCCAGTAGATGCCGGGCTGGGTGCTGTTGTAGGGGGCCGACACGTAGCGGCCGGCGGTGTACTTCGGCGCCATGTGGTCGGGGACCGGCTCGACCGTGTAGGGAACCCGCGGCAGGGTCGCGAACAGGGACGGCAGCTTGCCGTCCATCGTCTTGGCGATCCAGGCGGCGCGTTCCAGCAGCTCCTGCGCGGTCTTCGGGTAGAAGCGCGGGTCGGTGCGCAGGAAGTCGAGGAACTCGGCGTAGGACCCCTCGAAGCCGATCTCCCGGATCACATCCGCCATCTCGGCCCGGATCCGCGCGACCTCGCTGAGGCCAATCTCGTGGACCTCCTGCGGCGTCACGTCGAGGGTGGTGAACCAGCGCACCTGCTCCGCGTAGTACGCCTGGCCATCCGGCAGGTCGGAGGCGCCGACGGTCTCCCTGGCGCCCGGCAGGTACTCACCGACGAAGAAGTCGTAGAACCCCTGGTACGCAGGCACCACCGCCTCGGTGATCGCCGCCTCGGCATCGGTCAGGATCCGCTCGCGGTCCATCTCTTCCACGGACGCCGGCACGTCCTCGAAGGGCGCCCAGAAGGCGCTGTCCTGCGGGTCATCGACGATGTGGGCGGAGATCGTGTCCTCGTAGCCCTCAAGCGTGACCCGCGGCAGGGTGAAGCCACGCTCGATCCCCGCGCGCATGTGGCCCTGCTGCTGCTCGAAGTAGGCAGGAATCGCCCTCATCCTGGCGATGTAGTCGTCGTAGTGGTCCGCCGTCTGGAAGGGCATCGGGCGGTACATGCGGGCGAACCCCATGTGGAAGCCGGAGTCCGCGTTGAGTGGCATCTCATAGCCGCCGAACTCGAAGCCCCGCACGCTGCTCCGGAGCTGGCGTTCGAACATCCGCGCGTTGATCCGGTCCGCCGCGCTGAGCCCCGAGACGTCGATCTCTTCGAACCGCCGCAGCACGTCGCGGCGCCGTTCCACCCGGCGTTCGATCGCCTCCAGGCTGACGTCGGCTAATTCATCGTTCCGGCTGTGATCGCCGACGCTCGTCGCGAACTGCGGGCTTTCTGTGAGCCTGGCAGCCCACTCCTCGTCGAACAGCGCGTAGAGCTGCTCCCGCGCATCCTGGGGCGGCGCGCAGGCGATGGACGCGGTCAGCACCAGCAGCGCACCGGCGATCCACTCCAGTCGTACTCTGCTCATCGGAAGCGGCAACCCTATCGAAGCGGCGCGGACGCCTGCGCGCGAGAAACCGGGTGCGCCGGCGCCCTCGCCGGCATCCGTCGCGAAGCGCCGGTTTCCGGACCTTCTACCGCGCTAGGATCCCCCGCGCGCGTGAAGTACCTGACCGCCGTCCTGCTCCTCGCCTCCTCGGCCGCCGCTCCCGCGGCGGCGGCGCCGGCGCTGGAACTCCGGCCGGGCGACCGGCTCTGCCTGGTCGGCAACACCTTCGCTGAGAGATTCCAGCTCTTCGGCTACTTCGAGAGCGGGCTGCTCGCCGCCTTTCCCGACCTGGAGCTGTCGGTGCGCAATCTCGCCTGGTCGGCGGACGAGACGGCGCTTCGGCCGCGACCGCTGGACTTCGGCGCGGTCGACCGCCATCTCGAGACGCAGGGCGCCGATGTCGTTCTGCTGTTCTACGGCGCCAATGAGTCGTTCGCCGGCGTCGAGGGTCTGCCCGGGTTCAGGAACAACCTCGGCAGGCTGCTCCGCCACGTCTCGAAGCAGCACTACAACGGCTCCGAACCGGCGCGTATCGCTCTCGTTTCGCCGATACCGCAGCAGGCGCTGCCCTCCGGCCACGGGCTCGGCGCGGCGGCGGTCGAACGCCGCAACGTCGACCTCCGGGCTTACGCCGAGGCGGCCGAAGCAGTCGCGGCCGAGAACGGTGTGCCCTTCCTCGACATCTTCGACGGCGTGGCCGCCGCGTTCGCGGGCGAACCGGCGCCATTGACGATCAACGGCGTGCATCTGAACGAGGCCGGCTACTGGCACGCCGCCCGGGTGCTTCTCGGAGCGCTCGGCGCTTCGGCGCCGGATACGGTCGTCACCTCGGCCGAAGGCGGCGGCGAACTGGAGATCCGCCCGCCGGTTCTGCCGCCGGGGCCCAACGGGAATCCGGACCGCCTCCGGATCAGCGTCCGCGACCTGGCTCCCGGCTACTACGCCCTGCGGCGCGGCGATCAGACCCTGGCCTCCGCCAGCGACAGAGACTGGGCGAAGGGACTCGACATTCAGGCGACGCCGGCCATCACAGCGCTGGTGGAGGCCGGCGACGGCCTGCGCCGCGTGGTGCTGCGCAAGAGCCGGCTGTTCTTCGACCGCTACCGCGCCGTGAACGGCTACTACATCTACGGCGGGCGCAAGGAGCCCTTCGGCGTTCACTCCTTCCCGCCCGAGATGGTCCGCTTCGACGAACTGGTCGGCGAACTCGACGCCGAGGCCCGCGACCTTGCGCACTCGGGCGAAACCTGGCGATTGGAGCGCGTCGACCGATGAACCGCGTCACCCTCGTCGTCCTTCTTGCCGCGGCTCACCTTTCCGGTCCGGCGATCTCCCAGAACGTCACCAACGAGGAACCGAACCTCGGCGGCGAGCCGCGGTACGAAGCCCGTGATCCGGCGTACGCGCTGGAACACCTCCACCCTGCAGACGGGTACGAGGTCTCGCTGTTCGCCTCCGAGCAGGACTTCCCGATCGGCAATCCGGTCGCCCTGGCGTTCGACGCCCGCGGCCGGCTGTGGGTGGCGACCATGCCCTCCTACCCCCAGCGACTCCCGGATGAGGAACCCGACGACAAGATCGTGATTCTCGAAGACCGCGACGGCGACGGCCGCGCCGATCACCACACCGTCTTCGCCCGCGGCCTGCACGTGCCGACCGGCTTCGAACTGGGTGACGGCGGCGTTTACGTGGCCCAGCAGCCGAACCTGATGTTCATCGAGGACACCGACGGCGACGACGTGGCCGACCGCTACGAGGTCATCCTCCACGGCTTCGGCACCGAGGACAGCCACCACTCGATCTCCGCGTTCACCTGGGGACCCGGCGGTGCGCTCTACTTCCAGGAGGGCGTGTTTCACCACAGCCAGGTCGAGACGCCGTACGGGCCGGTGCGGCTGGTCGACGCCGGGGTCTTCCGCTACAAGCCGCGGCGATTCCACCTGGAAGTGTTCGTCTCCTATCCCTTCGCCAATCCCTGGGGCCACATCTTCGACCGCTGGGGACAGAACTTCATCGCCGACGCTTCCGGCGGCTCGAACTACTTCGGCGCCCCGATCACCGGCAACGCGCCCTACCCGACGAAGCGGCGGCGGATGAAGGTGTTCACCTCGATCGTCCGGCCGACCTCCGGCTGCGAGATCGTGAGTTCGCGCCACTTCCCGGACGAGGCGCAGGGCAACTTCCTGATCAACAACACGATCGGCTTCCAGGGCATCAAGCAGCACCGGGTGATCGAGGAGGACTCGGGCTTCACCTCCGAGGAGGTCGAGCCCCTCCTCTACTCGACCGACATCAACTTCCGACCCGTCGACCTGCAGTTCGGACCCGACGGCTCGCTCTACGTCGTCGACTGGTTCAACCCGCTGATCGGCCACATGCAGTACTCGCTCCGGGACGAGCGCCGCGACCACGACCACGGCCGGATCTGGCGCGTGCGGCACGGCTCGCGGCCGCTGCTCGAGCCCCCCGAGATCGCGGGCGCGTCAACGCCGGCGCTCGTCCGGCTGCTGGAGAGCTACGAGGACCGCACGCGATACCGCGTCCGCCGCGAACTCCGGGAACGCCCGCGCGACGAAGTGCTCGCCGCGGTCGAGGTCTGGCTGAACGACATCGACGCCCGCGAGCTGGACACCCGCGAACAGGGGGCCGGCGACGACGCGGACGTTTCCGATCTGGAGCACCACCGCCTGGAAGCCCTGTGGCTCTACCAGAACCTGAACGTCGTCGAACCCGAGCTGCTCGCCCGCATGCTCGACTCACCCGAACCGCGGGCGCGCGCCGCGGCGACCCGGGTCGCCCGCTTCTGGCGGCGCGAACTGGACGATCCCCTGGCTATCCTGGCCGCCCGCACCGAGGACTCCTTCCCCAGGGCCCGCCTGGAAGCTCTGCTCGGCCTGAGCTACCTGGAGTCGGAGCCGGCGGCTCTGGCGGCCCTCAAGGCCCTGGACCAGCCGACCGACTACTACCTCGACTACGTCCTGGGCGAGACGGTCGACACCCTGGAGGACTCCTGGCTGCCGGCGCTCGAGGCGGCCCGCGAACCGCCGCTGCTCGATACCCTGGCGCCGCCTTTGGCCGGCTACCTGCTGAGCCGGCTGGCGACCCGCAAGCTCGAGCGCCTGCCTGCCCACCCGCTCACGGACCGCGCCGTGCTCCGTCGCGCCGACGCCAGCGTCGAGCGGCAGCGTCGCGCGCTCACGAGCCTGACCAGTGGCGAGCGAGGCGGCCGTCTCATCAGGGAAACGCCGGCCATGCTCCTGGCCGGGGAACTGGCGGAGCTGGACCAGGCTGGGCCCGCCGACCCTGAGCACTTTGACCGGATCGTCCTGCACCTGATGGAGCAGGACGCACCCTCCCTGCTCGCTGCCCGCGGCGAGTTCGAAGCGCTGGCCGAGAACGGCGCCCAGCAACGCACGCGTAGCGCCGCGATCGCAGCCTTGATCGCCGCTAGTGGCGACCCCTCTCCGGGCAGCGTGCTGCCTCGGCGGCGGACCGACGACCGATTGATCGACTGGCTGCGTGCCGTGGACTCCCTGCCGCCGGCGCTTCGCACGGAGGCCTATCCTGCCGTCTCTTCCCTGTTCGACGACCGCCGCGGCCGCGACCGGAGCGTCCTCGACGCGGCGGTGCGGACGCTCGCCGGCATCACCCGGGACGCCGGCCGCAGTTTCCAAAGACTGGCCGATCTCATCTCCGATCCCGAGATCGGCCTGGCGGCGCTCGAAGGCCTCGGGCAACTGACCGCCGAAGCCCCCGACGCCTGGCCCGACGGCGACGAGGACGCGCTGACCGAGCCGATCCTCGCCGCGCTCCGCGACGCACCGCCGCGCGAGCTGACCTCGCCGCGCTACCGGCGCATCCACGACCTTGGCCTGCGCCTCGCCGACCGGCGCATCGATCGCAGCGGCGGTGAGCGCGGCGGCGACCTTCGCGAAGAGATCGTCAACCTGGGCGCCGCGATCGTCACTCTGCGCCCCGTCCCCCACCAGATGCTGTTCGATCTCGAGGAGTTCACGGTGCGCGCCGGCGGACCGGTCGAGATCACGTTCGAGAACAGCGACGTGATGCCTCACAACGTCGTCGTCACCAGGCCCGGGGCGCTCGAGGAGGTCGGCCGCGCCGCCGACGCGGAGGCCGAACGCAACCCGGCCGGGGCCGAGGCATCCGGCTACGTCCCGAAGACGCCTCTGGTCCTGTTCCGGACCGGCCTCGTCCAGCCGGGCGAAACAGAGGTCATGAACTTCAACGCCCCGAGGGAACCGGGCCTCTATCCCTTCGTCTGCACCTTCCCGGGACACTGGATCCTGATGAAGGGCACGATGCGGGTAGTCGAGCGGCTCGACGGCTCGGCGGTCACCCGCTACGCCGCTCCCCGGCTAGCCCCGGACGTTCCCCAGCGCGCCTTCGTCGCCGACTGGAGCTACGAGATGCTGGAGACCGACGTCGCTCCGCTGGAAGCCGCTCCGCCCGCAAGCGACGAGGAACTCGAGAACGGCCGGCGGCTCTTCCTCGAGGCCGGCTGTGCCACCTGCCACCAGCTCGGCGGCGCCGGCGGCGAGATCGGCCCGGCCCTCGACGACGTGCGAGAGCGCCTCGGAGCTCTGGACACGCTGCGGCACATCCTGGAGCCCTCGGATGAGGTGGCCGACGACTACCGCACGACACTGGTCGAGACCAACGACGGCCGCTTCTACTCCGGTCTGCTGGTTGAATCGAACGACGAAGCCGTGCGTATCCGCTCGAACCCGCTCGACCCCAACCATGTCGAGACGATCCCCCGCGAGGAGATCGAGAGTCTCGACGAGTCCTCCCTCTCGCCCATGCCGAGCGGCCTGCTCAGCACCCTTCAGCCGTCCGAGGTCCAGGATCTGATCCGCTACCTTCTCCACTCGCCGTGACCTCGCGGTCTGCGGCCGCCGTTCTACTCGCCGCCGCGGCGACCGTAGCGCCGGCGGCCGGCCAGCACGGCGCGATCGGAGGCGAGTGGCGCGAGTACGGCGGCGACGCCGGCGGCACGAAGTACGCGCCGCTCGGCCAGATCCACCCTGGCAACGTCGGCGATCTGGCGATCCGCTGGCGCTGGGAGTCGCCCGACAACGCGATCGCGGACCCCAACGCCGGTCTCGAGATCGTCGCCTTCGAAGCAACACCGCTGATGAAGGGCGGCGTCCTCTACACCAGCACTTCGTTCAGCCAGGCGGCCGCCATCGACGCCGCGACCGGCCGCCAGCTCTGGGTCTTTGACCCGAAGAGCTACGAGTCGGGACGACCTCCGAACAACGGCTTCCTCCACCGCGGGCTCGCCTGGTGGACGGACGGCGAAAAGGAGAACCTCTACCTGGCAACTGGCGACGCTCGCCTGATCGCGCTCGACCCGGCGACGGGCACACCCCGGCGGGAGTTCGGCAACCGCGGCACCGTGGACCTCACTGCCGGCATCCGCTCCCTGAGCGGCCGCTCCGACCAGTACGGCCACACCTCGCCGCCGACCGTGGTCGGCGACGTGGTCGTCGTCGGTTCCTCGGTCATGGACTGGGCGCCGCAACCGGAATGGCCGCCGGGCGACGTTCGCGGCTACGACGCCCGCACCGGCAGGCTGCTGTGGACCTTCCATACCGTGCCGCGCCCCGGCCAGTTCGGCTACTCGACCTGGGAGAACGGTTCCGCCGAGCGGGTCGGCGGCGCCAACGTCTGGGCGCCGATGACCGCCGATCTGGAACTCGGGTATGTCTATCTGCCGGTCAGCGCCCCGTCGAACCACTTCTACGGCGGCCACCGCAAGGGCGACAACCTGTTCGCGAACAGCATCGTCTGCCTCGACGCGCGGACCGGCCGCCGCGTCTGGCACTACCAGATCGTCCATCACGACATCTGGGACTTCGACTTGCCTTCGCCGCCCAACCTGGTCGACATCACGGTTGGCGGGCGCGAGATTCCCGCGGTCGCGCAGGTCACCAAGCAGGGTTGGGTGTTCGTGTTCGACCGCCGGAACGGCAGGCCGGTGTGGCCGATCCACGAGGTGCCGGTCCCGCAATCGAACGTGCCCGGCGAACGAACAGCACTGACCCAGCCGCGGCCGACGAAACCGCCGCCCTTCGACCGGCTGGGGATCGCGCGGGAGGATCTGGGCGACGGCGCCGAGGAAGTGCTCGCCGACCTCGACTGGGGGCCGATCTACACGCCCCTGTCCACCCGCGGCGCCGTCATCTACCCGGGTCTCGGCGGCGGCGCCAACTGGGGCGGCGCCGCCTTCGATCCCGTCCGATCGAGGCTGTACGTCCCCGTCCAGGGGGTCGTTCCCTTCTGGATCCGCCTCTACCGGACCGCCATTTCCGGCTACTACCTGTACGAGTCGGGCATCCTGTGGGCCTCCGGCAACCGCTATCTGCTGAAGCCGCCCTGGGGACACGTCGCCGTCTACGACCTCGACCGCGGCGAGATCCTCTGGCAGCGGGCCAATGACGGCATGAACGGCTATGCCGGCACGCCGTCCGTGCTCGCCACCCAGGATCTGGTCTTCTACGCCAACCGGTCCCGGTCCTCGCTGACGGTCCTCGACCCCGCGAACGGCGATGTGCTCCGCACGATCCCGCTACCGGCGCCCGCCTCGGGCGCCCCGATGAGCTACACGGTGGACGGCCGCCAGTACGTCGTCGTCGCGGTCGGCGCCGGATCCTCCGACGCCGAACTTGTCGCCCTTTCCCTGGCGGGCGAGTTGCCGGAGCAGCATCCCGGGACGCTGGGCTTCTCCCTACCGTCCGTGGCGGCCCGGGAAGCGGACGGCGAGATCACGTTGAGTGTCGGCCGAGCCGGCGGCAGCGACGGCGCGGTCGCCGTTTCCGTCCGGACCGCCGGAGGCACCGCCACCGCGGGGACCGACTACGAACCGATCGCACGCACGCTCGCCTGGGCTCACGGCGATTCGGCTGGCCGGACGTTCGCGCTCCGGCTGCTCGAAGACGGCGGCGGTGAGGGAACGGAGACGATCGAACTGGAACTCCATGATCCTCTGGGCGGCGCGGCTCTTGGCGAGCGCCGCATGGTGGTCACCGTCGAGGACGAGCCGGACGCTCCGATCGAGCCGATCGAGGAATGCGTCCCGGACGCGACCACCCTCTGTCTCAACGACGGCCGCTTCCGGGTCCGGGCCCGCTTCGCCACCGCCGCTGGCGAGGACGGCGCCCTGGCGAACGGTACCCACCTAACCGGAGACACCGGCTACTTCACGTTCTTCGACCCCAAGAACGTCGAGATCGTGCTGAAGGTCCTCGACGCGTGCTCGGAGTACGGCCGTTACTGGCTCTACGCCACCGGCCTAACCGACCTGGAAGTCGAACTGGAGGTCGCGGATCCGGTGACCCAGCGGCGACACGTCATCACGAGTCCGCTGGGCGAAGCGTTCCAGCCGGTCGCCGACAACCAGGCGTTCGCCTGCGAGTAGGCTCGCTCCAAACTTAGGCCGTGCTCAACGGCCCAAGGCAAACACGAACAGGGACCGCGCGAGCACTTGACAGCGACTTCGGCCAGAAGAACAATCTAGACAGACCATCTGGCTAGAACCGAAGAGGAGGACGATATGCCCGAGTGGCCCCTGCAAGACGCGAAGAACCGGTTCAGCGCCGTCGTCGCGGCCGCCCTGGCGGGCGAACCCCAACGCGTTACGCGACGAGGCAAACCAGCCGTCGTCATACTCGCAGACGAGGAGTACGAGCGCCTCTGCCACCTGGAGAAAGCGAAGGCGCCTACCTTCGTCGAACATCTCCTCGCAATGCCCCAGGACGACGGAGAGTTCGAAAGACTGCCGCTCAGACCGCGTGACTTCGACTTTTGACGTACCTCCTCGACACCGACGTACTGTCCGCCTTGCGCAGACAACAGCGCCACACCAGCGTCATGGGCTGGGTTTCAACACAGAGGAGCAGCGATCTCCATGTGAGCGTCATCTCACTTGGCGAGATCGAGCGAGGAATCGCACGAGCGAGGCATCGGGAACCGCGGTTCGCCAGACTGCTGGCTGAGTGGCTCGACGGTCTGATCAAGTTCTACGCTGGCCGCATCCTCCCGATCGATCTCAGGGCGGCCCGCCGCTGGGGCAGCGTCTCGCAGGCGATCGGCCATCGTGGTGTCGATCTCCTGATCGCCGCCACGGCGCTTGAACACGGCCTGACGGTCGTTACCCGCAACGTCCGGCACTTCGAACCGGCAGGCGTGCCAGTGCTGAATCCGTTCGACTCTCCGTAACTCCGCGCTACACTGATCCCGTGTTTCACGAGACGACACGGACATGAACCTGACGATCTCCGTAGACAGTCACGTCCTCAAGCGAGCCAGGATTCGCGCAGTGGAGGAAGACACGTCCGTGAACGCCGTGCTCCGCGACTGCCTGGAAGCGTACGCCGGCGGCGCCGGAGGGAACCATCGGGCAGTTCGTCGACTGTTGCTCCTGGCGGAGACGAGCGAGTCCGGCCGCGGGGGCGCCACGTGGGCGCGCGACGAACTGCATGAGCGCTGAGCCGTGGTTCGTCGATACGAACGTGGCCGGCAACCGGCGTTACTGGGCCGGCCGCTGTCTCAGACGCTCGAATGCCTCCATCTGGCGCTTGGCCTCTTCAGTGCGACCGAGGGCCTCGAGTACCCGGGCGTAGTTGAAACGAAGCGGCGCGTTGTTGTCGAGCCCGAGTTGGAGCGCCCGCTCCATCCGCTCGGCGGCCACGGCGGGGCGGCCCGCCTCCGCGGCGATCATGCCTAGGAGGGCGTGGGCCTCGGCGAGGCCGGGATCTAGTGCCAGGGCGCGTTCGAGCGCCACCGCGGCGTCCTCGGCGCGCCGGCCTGTGTGCAGGAACATCCCTTCCAGGTAGTGGTGTTCAACCTGATTCGGCTCGAGGTTCCGTGCCTCGGCGACGCTGGCTGCTGCCTCGTCGACCCGGCCCATCGAGAACAGCACCTTTGCCCGAAGCGAGTGCACGTCTGCGGCCCACGAGTCTTCCGATCCGCCTGACAGGCCCTCCAGGCGTTCGAGCGCGGCTTCGAGATCGCCCTCCTCCGCAAATCGCTGGGCGTCAGACAGGGCCGACGCCGTCTGCGCGGACGCGAGACGCTCGGCTTCCGCCGCGCGTTCGCGGTCCTCCACCAGAGACCGGTGGCTATCGAGCGCCGCACGGGCGGATTCGCGGTCGCCCGCCGCGGCGAGCGTCCGCCCGAGCCGATAGACCACTTCCGGTTCTTCCGGCGCAGATTCCGCGGCGGCGCGAAGCTGCTCGACCGCTTCCGAGAACCGCCCTTCGGCCGCGAGGATGTCCGCCGTTTCCAGATGCACGACGACCCGGTCACCTTCGCCGGCGTCGAGAGCGCGCTGCAGATAGCTCAGGGCCTCCACGCGGCGGTCTGGATCGCGAGCCAGCGCCAGCCCGCGGGCGAGATCGAGTCCGGGGCTTTCGAGACTCTCCGCCACTGCGGCGTCAACCGCCGCCAGCGCCCCATCGACGAGGCCATCCGCCAGCCGAAGCAAGGCGAGTTGCTCATAGATGTCGGCACTGCCGAGCCGAAGATCCGCCGCCGCCTCGAGCAACCGGATCGCTTCGCCGGTGCGGTCAAGATCGCGGAGCAACAGGGCCGGGACGAGGTAGGCCGACGCCTGCTCGCCGGCGCCAGCGCTAGCGGTCCCGCTACTGTTCGCGCCGACAGGCGCGAGTTCTCGGGCACGAGCAAACGCCGAAAGGGCATCCTCGGAGCGCCCCAAGGCGGTGAAGGCCCGTGCCAGGTCAAGCACCGGTCCGAGTTCCAGGGGCGACCGCTCGACAGCAGCGCGTGCCTCCGCCAGAGCCGCGACCGGATCGCCCGATGCCGGGTCGATCTGAGCTGGAGCCGTCCGACCCGGGACCAGCGCCGCTATCGCGGACAGCAGGAAAACAGCCACGCCGGACACGGGTGGTCAGCGTAGCAGTCCATCCGGCGCGAACGTCACTCCGAAGCGAAGAGGACTCTCAGCGCCGCGTCGAGTGTCGATCCGCGGCCGTCGACTGCCACCAACCGTCCGCGGCGGTCGAACACCAGGGACCGTGGCGGATACTCCACCTGGAAGCGGCGGGCCACCGCCCCGGCAGCGCCCAGTCCGTCGAAGAGGACGGGCCACGTCATGGCCTGCCGGCGCCTGAAGCTCCGCAGATCGTCACGCCCCAAGCGGTCGAGGGAAATGGCGAGGATCACGAGGTCCTGCTCGTCGTGGCCGGCCCGCGCCCGTTCGAGATGGGGGAAGTCGGCGAGACAGGGAGCGCACCACGTCGCCCAGAACTCGAGCAGGACGACACGACCCTCGAAGTCGGCCGCGGTCCAGACCCTGCCGTCGAGATCCCGGACCGCCAGGTCTGCCCACAGGTCGGCAAGCCGGACGCCGTGATTCCCCGGAGCTTCCGGCACATCCGGGTTCGCCGGGACGGGTCCCCCACCCGGAGCGACCACGGACGGCACCGCCAAGGCCAGCGTCAGTATCGCCGCCGGGACCGACCCTGGAGAAAACACGAGTCTCCGCACGGCTACAGGTCCACCTTGACGCCGACGACCACGCTGCGCGGGAACCTCGGTCCATAGACGTAACCGGCATCCCGCAGCGGCCCCCGATCCAGGTCCTGCTGGTACTCGTCGGTGAGGTTCTTCACCGCGACCGTGCCGACGATGCCGCGGTCCCCGCCGAGCACGAACCTCCGGGACACGCCAACGTTGACAGCAAGAAAGCCCGGCGTGAGCTCAAGTCGATCCTCGGCGATGTAGCCAGCGTAGTGCGGCGCCGCCATCTGTCCCGTGTAGCGAAGGCCCGCGAACAGATCGAGCCCGCCCGATAGCGGCCATCGCACGCTCGCCGTGCCGTAGCGCTCGGGGGTTCGGAACATGCGGGTACTGCCGAAATCCGGTTCGGGATGGCCGAACTCCGCCCGCTGCCATCCATAGCCCAAATCCACGGCCAGACGGCCGCGCCTCAGGCTCCAGCCAGCCTCCACGCCGGCGACCCGGGCACGACCGAAGTTCGTGCGCAGAAACTCGAGTTCCGGGGTCACCGGATCGTCCGCCTCGCGGTTGTGGAACAGATCGGCGATCGTCGTATCGAAGAAGGTGGAATCGAACGCCATGGCCGTGCGCTCGCCGACCATCGGCCTCCACTCGACGCTCAGCATGCGCGAGACGGACGTCTCCTCCCGCAGGCCGGGATCGTCCCGCACGACCATCGCCTCGCCGCCGAGCAGGGCGATGTGGAGTTGCTCGTCGAACACCGCGGGTGGACGGAAGCCGGCGCTGTGGGAGACCCGCACGGTCAGGTCGCTCCGCGGCGTCCACATCAGGGCCGCCCGCGGCGAGACGATCGATCCGTCGACCGCGCTGTGGCGGTCCGCCCGCAGACCGTAGAGCAGGGTCACGCCGTCGGCGACCTTCCGGTCGTCCTGAACGAAGGCCGCGGTCGAGCGGTATCTCTCGCGAATGATCCGTCCGTACGCCGGCTGGCGGTCGTGAATGGAATCGTCCGAAGCCTGCAGGCCGAAACTCAGCGTGCCTCGCTCACCGCCGCGGTTGACTTGGGTGTCGAAGAGCCAAAGCGGATTGAGGGTTGTCCCGAACGCGCTCGAGTCGCCGCTCGCCCCGTAGTAGCTGTCGCGTTCGACGCCCGCATGGGACACGGTTGCCCGCCAGTCCCATCGCGCTGAAACGGTCTGAAGCCAGGAGGCCGTGACGCCTTTCCTGTGGGAGTCCAGCTGCTCCGCGACCTGAGCTTGCTGCGGCGGCAGGTGCAGTTGATCGCCGCCGCGGCGAAACTCGCTCATGTGGCTCGCATCCACCGCAAACCGCGCCGCACCGTCGAACAGGAACTCCTGGTAGCGCGCCCCGAGAGCATCCAGGTCGCGGATCGAGACGTCGGTGAACCTGTCGCCGTCGACATCGACCGGCGCCTCGCGGTCTGCCTGGCCATAGAACGTCGCTGCCCGCGACGAACCCGGCATCAGGTCGGCGACCATGCTGTACGAAGGGCTCCGCGCCGCCCCGCCGGCACCGCCCATCCGGCTCGAGCGTGCGCTCACCTCGACGTGGGTGTGGTCGGGATGGTGCGGAATCAGGTTGATCACGCCGGCCACCGCCCCCGCTCCGTAGGCCGGCGAACCGCCGCCCCGGACGACTTCGATCGAGTCGATCAGCCGCGCCGGCAACTGCTCGATGCCATAGACCATGGCGAGAGACGACACGGTCGGCTGGCCATCGACCAGAACCTGGGAGTACGGGCCCTCGAGACCGAGCAACCGGATCTGGGACGTGTTGCAACTCTGGCAGTTCGACTCGACACGCACGCCCCGAGTCCACTCCACGGCGTCGGCCAACGTGCGCGCGACGACGCCCTCGATCTGGGAGCGCCGCACCGTTTGCACGTGGAGCGGTACGTCGGCGAGACGCTTTCCCGTCCTCGTCGCGCTGATCACCACTTCCTCGCCGAACGCCGCGCGGAGCCGAACATCGACCTGGGTCGCGCCCTGGTCCCCGACCAGGAGCTCCTGTTCCGCGACGCCGTAGCCGTCCGCGAAGACGACCAGCCGGTGCACCCCCGGCTCCACCTGGAAGAGGCAGAATCGCCCGTCCTCTCCGGTTGCCACGGTCCGAGCGGAGGTGGTCAGAGTTACCGCGGCGTCGGCCACCGGTTTCCCGGAAAGGGAGCGCACCGTGCCGTGCAGGCCGGCATCCGCTGGACAGTCGACGGCGCTGACCGAAGTCGCGACCAGCGCCGCCACGATCGCCCACCAACGAATGGCCGTGGCGCCGACACAGTCTGGCTTTCCGCAGCTTCCGCTCGAGGTTTCCACCGCGACGAATCCTATTTTTCGTCTTACCGAAAAGTCAACCGGGCAGTCAACCGGCCAGAGCGGATCACTCCGCGCGAGGCGGCCCTGGCCGGATGTGCTCGGCGCACTACGCGACGCGGCAAACGCGCCTGGCCCGGCGCGGACTCAGCTTCAGCCCATGTTGAAGAAACAGAGCTTGTTGCCGTCGAGATCCCGAACGTAGCCGCCGTAGAACGTGGCCACGCGCGTTCCGGGCGCGCCCTCGTCCGTGCCGCCCAGTTCAAGCGCCCTGGCGTAAAGCTGGTCGACCTGCTCCTGCGAAGCCGCCGGGATCGCCACCATGTTCCCGTTCCCGGGCACCTGTGGCTCCTCGTTGTAGGGGATGCAGATGGCGAGCATCGGCTGTCCCGGTCCGACGCCGTAGCCCTTGATCCGGCCCATGTCGAACTGGGTCTTCGCGCCCAGCTCGCCGAGCAGCGAATCGTAGAAGGCTGTCGCCCGCTCCATGTCGTTCACGCCGATCGTGCAGTAACCAATCATCAATCGATCTCCTCAGGTGTCTTCGTCGTCTTCGTCTTCGATCAGGTCGGTGCGCCGGAGGTCCAGCTTCTCGCCCGTGAAGCTGTCCAGCTTGTAGACCCAGGAGCCGTGGTACTCGTTGAACTCCTGCATCTCCTCCGCCCGGGTCAGGATGTCCGCCTTCTCCTGGAGCTCCTCCTCGGGCGTGTCCCGCTCGATCTCCACTTGCTGCACCGTGTGGTAGCCACCGATGCGGATGTAGCGATCGTCGTCTCGCGCGGCGACCGCGACGAGGTAGCCGGAACCGTCCGCCAGCTCGTACCTGAACTCGTTGTCGAAGGAGAGATCGGCCACTTCCCCGGCGTCGGCAAGGTGGACCTCGGAGAATCGCAAGCGGGACAGGAAGTTCTTGACCCGGCCGACTTCGCTCGTCTTCTCGCGCCGCCCGGACGGCACCCGCTCGAGCGCGAGTTCCGCTCCCTCTTCGCCATCCTTGCTGAACGTGAAGTCGGGACCCTCGATGCGCACCACGTCGCCTGAAGCGACATCGACGATCTCTTTCTGCAGGAACTGGTCGGCGGCGCTGTCGATCAGCACGGTCGCCTCGGTCAGGTAGATGGGATCGTCCTCGCCGTCGAGACGCTGCACGTAGTTTCCGCTGCCATCGGCGAACCGGTCGCCGACCCGCAACCGCACCATGTCGCTGCCCGCCGCGTTCCTGAGGGCCACCTCGACCGTTTCCTCACCCGGAGGTTCGATCCCGAGTTCAGCGGCCAGACTCTCGCCGGAGCCGACCTCCCTGGCCAGTTCGATGTCGAGCAGGTTGCGCACCAGCCGGTTCACTCCCTCGTTCCTGGCCTGGTAGTCGTGGGTCTCCTCGACGACGTACCGGTCGCCGTCCCGGGTCAGCGTCACCTGCTCACCGCCCTGGATCACCGCCACCTGTGCAATCTCGTCCGGGTTCAGGTTGGGCAGGAACTTCTGGCCGCTCTCGAAACGCTCCGCGCGCGACACGCTGTTCCAGTAGCTGAAGACGGACAGGGCGAGCAGCACAACGGCGGCCACCGCCAGTCGCTGGTTCATCTGGTTCATGCCGGTTGACTCCCTTGGATCCTCAGCGCCGGCGGGCCCGGTACAGGCCGACCAGCAGCACGACGATCGGCATCCATCCGATCACCGCGAACCGCACCGCCGATTCCTCGCGCTCCAGCGCCTCGCGCCGGCCCTTGCGAATGTCCCTGAGCTCCCGGTTCGCCTCCAGGATCCGTTCGTTCAACTCGTCGACCTCTTCCTGCAGCTTCCGCTCGAACAGCGCCGCGTTCCGTTGGGTGATCTCGCCCTGCTTCTCCCGCAGCTCCTCCTGAAAGCTCTCGATCTCTTCGCGGATCTGTCGCTCACGGTCGAGCGTGTCGAGCTCCGCCTGGGCTTCGATCTCGTCGAAACGGAGGAAGGGCCGGCTCATGCCGCTCTTCGCACGGACCGCCATCAGGTCCTGGGAGCCGAGCAGGTAGTCGATGCTGTTGAGGACGACCTTGTGGTTGTCGTTCTGGGCCTGGACGATCCCGAACGGGTTCTGCAGGAAGGCGATCTGGTCGTGGACGAAGTCGACATCCGCGAACACGACCACCGCCGCCTCTTCCCGCTCCTCCTCGGGCAGCGGATCGCGGTGGATGATCTCCACGTTGTCGGGCGGCGGGACCTCGATCTCCGGCGGCAGGTTCGGCGGCCGCACCGCTTCCCGGTCGGGATAGTCCACGCCGCCCGGGAAGGCGGTCGGCAGCTTGCCGCGCACGACGTACGCGAGGACCAGGGGTTCCTCACCCGGTATGAAGGCATCGCGAAGCTTGGCCCCGTCGTTCAGGTCCGTGTAGGCCAGAGCATCGCCGCCGCCGAAGCCCGGCAGCACTTCGAGCGTATTGCCGGCCGAAGTCGTCGAGATCAGCGGCCGCAGTTCGACTCCCTCCGCCAACCCGGTTCCGCCGGAGTCGCTTTCGCCAGGTTCTGCCCCCGCGTCGCCTTCGCCGGCTCCGGCCTCCAACCCGTCACCGTCTACCTCGCGCAGCACTCCGGCCAGGAAGAAGCGCAGCTCGGAGAGGCCCCGCAGCATCGGACTCTCCGCGTCCAGGACGTCGTCGTGCTGCGTGGAGTCGACCACCAGGTCGATGATCACCGACTCCGACGCGCCGAACTGACTCATCGGCCGCCGGGCCGCCAGTTCGAAGTCGGCCGCGAACTCGTTGTCCAGAAGCTCCAGGCCCCAGGCATCGAGCAAGGGCGCGAGGTTCGAGGCCGGCTGGTACTGGAGCGCCGCCCAGGGTTGCTGCGGGTTCTGCGGCGGCGTGTCACCCAGGGCATAGGGATCCAGGAAGAGCAGCGTGTTGCCGCCCCCCGCCACCCACTGGTCGATCGCGAAGACGGTCTTGTCCGGCAGCGCCTTGGGGTGGATCACGACGAGCAGGTCGTAGTCCGCGCGCTGGATCTCGTCAACGTCGGCCGGGACCTGGGAGACGTCGTACAGGTCTTCCAGAACCTGAATCAGGATCCACTTCTGCGACGGCGTCCGTCCCTGCGCGGCCAGCATCTGGGCCATCATCGGATCCTGGGCGCCGCCGAACACCTCGAGGCTCGAGAGGACACCCACACGCTGGCGCGCCGGCCAGAGCAGGCCGTGGATCTTCTTCGAGATCTCGTACTCGATGTTGTCCTGCTCCTGCGGCCACAGGAACTCGATCGTCTCCCTGCTGCCGGTCTGGGTCTCGAAGGCGAGGCCGAAGTAGAACAGGTCGCCGTTCTGATTGATCAGCTTGCCGTCGAGACCGTCCTCGGCGGCCTGGTCGGCGGCGTCGCTGTCCGGGATCGGGTCGATCCACTCGACCTGGATCTTCCCCGCCGCCGCCCTTTCGTACTCGCCGAGCAGGCTGCGGAGGTAGCGCTCGTAGCCGATGAAGTCCTTGACGAACTTCGGCAGCGTCTTGCCCGTGGTCTCGGAGAAGTAGAGGCGGATATCAAGCGGCTTGACCCCTTCTTCCTGCATCCGGTCGAGGATGGCGTGGGATCCGTCGGTCAGGGAGTAGAGATCGTCGCCGGTCAGGTCTACACGAAGGCCCTCGAACCACTCGTTCGCGACGTGGATCGACAGCACGGTCATCAGCCCGATCAGGACCAGGGTCACCGTCCGCCCCTGCGCCAGGGTCATCCCCCGCGGGCTAATGGGTGCCCCGGCTTCCTCCCCACCGGGCACGCCGGCATCGCCGCCACTGGGTGCACCGGCGTCCCCGCCACTGGGTGCGCCGGCGTCCCCGCCGGCATCCGGGTTCAGCTTCGTTTCGTCAGTCATCTGCCCAACCTCTATCTGGCTTCAGTTCGTCTTCGTCTGGCCGAGCACCAACATGCCGCAGACGAGCCAGCCGACGGTAAACAACACGAAGAACAGCAACGAGTTCAACTGCAACAGGCCCCGGGTCAGCGCCTCGAAGTGATCGAGCAGACTCAGCGAGGAAACCAGCCGCTCGACGTAGCCGCCGAACCACTTGCCCACGAACTCCTGGGTCTGAGGCACGCCGATCAGCAGGAAGCCGACGGAAGCCGCCACCGCCAGGATGAACGCGACGACCTGGTTCTTCGACAACGCCGAGAACAGGAGTCCGATCGCCAGCAGCACCGCCGCCGCCAGCAGGGTCGCCACGTAGCTGGCGAAGATCGCGCCCCAGTCGGGGTCACCGAGCCGGGCCACCTGGAACACCGCCGGCCAGGTCAGGAACACGGATACGGCAAGGAAGGCCCAGCCGGCAAGGAACTTGCCGAGATAGGAACCTTCGAGCGTGATCGGCAGGGTGAGCAGCAGCTCGACCGTGCCGGAACGGCGCTCTTCCGCCCACAGCCGCATCGCAACCGCCGGGACCAGGACCACGAAGATCCACGGCAGGTAGCTGAAGAGGGCGTCGAGGTTGGCCTCGCGTAGCTCCAGAAAGCGGCCGAAGTCCCGCGAGACCATGAGATAGCCGCTGGCAATGAGGAAGATGACGATGAAGATGTAACCGAGCGGCGAAGCGAAGTAGCCGTGAAACTCCCGGCGGAGCACCGCTCTCAGCCCGGTGAAACGGCGCGCCAGCGCGCTCATGCCGCTACTCCTCTGGTCACGTCGCGGAACAGCTCGTCGAGCCGGCCTTCCCGCACACTGACGTCAGCGACGCGGTGCTCGCCGACCGCCGCCAGCACATCGTTCAGCCGGTTCTCGCCGCCGGCGGGCTCGGCCTCGACCTCGCCGCCCGGCAGCACGCGGGCCGACGCGCACCACTCGGCCTCGGCCAGTCTCGCCGCCACCTCCTCGGCGTCTCCTTCCGTGACCCGGAAACGGACAGCGTTGTGGCCCGGCGCCTGGGTCACGAGAGCGGCCGGCGTCGAATCGACCAGGATGCGGCCCTCGGAGAGGATGACCGCTCGGTTGCAGACACGCTCGGCCTCGTCGAGGATGTGGGTCGACAGCACGATGCAGCGGTCGGAGGAGAGGCTGGAGATCAGGTCCTGGACCACCGCCTTCTGGTTCGGGTCGAGGCCGTCGGTCGGCTCGTCGAGGATCAGCACGTCTGGATCGTGGATCAGCGCCTGAGCCAGACCAACCCGGCGCTTGTAGCCCTTGGACAGGGTTTCGATCGTCTGCCCCCGCACGCTCCCCAGGTGGGCGGTCCCCAGTACCGCCTCGATCGCCTCGTCCGCGGCCTCGAGTTCCCGTGCCTCGGCAATGAAGCACAGGAACGCCTCGACGGTCATTTCGCCATAGGCGGGGGCGTCCTCCGGCAGGTAGCCGATCCGCCGGCTGACGGCGAGGCGATCCGCGGCGACGTCGATGCCGGCGACCGCGATCGAACCGCGGTCCGGTTCCAGGAAACCGGTGATCATCTTCATCGCCGTCGTCTTGCCAGCGCCGTTGGGCCCGAGAAAGCCGAGCACGTCGCCGCGGCGCACCTCGAAGCTGATGCCGTCGACGGCGCGGATGGGTCCGTAGTGCTTGGTCAGGTCGCTGACCGCGATCAGGACTTCGCCATCTTCGCTCACTATCGTCGTTCTCCGTGGACAGTTGACGACTGCGCACCGGGCCACTGGGCCCGCGGGATCTCAGCACAGCGGCACAACCGACGCAAGATTCCCGCCAAAGGAAGCGATCTTACGGGCCCTGGTGCCAGGTGTCCGGCGCCGACGTGGCGTCGATCAGGCCGCTCAGGAAGATGGAGTTCAGAAACAGACGATTCGAGCCGTAGAAGTAAGCGCGGAAGTTCGGATTGTCGAGGAGCTGGATCACGACGCCGCGGCCCATCCGGCTGGCGATGACGGCCGGTTTGCCGGCCAGGCGACGCTGGTTCTCCGGCGAGATCCAGCCGGAGAGACGCGGCGGGTCCTGGTACAGGGCGACGTTCTCGAAAGGATCGGGGCTGGCCGGCAGGATCCACTCGCCGGTTCGGATCACGGCCAGCTCCGGCCGTCTGTAGCCGTAGGCCAGGGGGTGCGTCAGGTCCATCTCGACGCCGACGATCGTGCCGGCCATGAGTTGCTCGGCCCGCTGGTCACGGAAGTCGGCATAGCGGCGGCGTTCCGCGTCCGCGTCCTCGCCGTCGTCAGCGGCCTCGTCGACCTCCCCTTCGCGGCCCAGGAGTTCGGCACTCGCCCAGCGGCTCGCCGCGCCGATGGCCACGACCGCGCCGCCGCCACGCACCCAGTCCTTGAGGCGATCCCGAATCGCCGCCGACGGCGACGTGCCCCCGAAGCGGCCGCCGCCCAGGGCCAGGACGACGTGCGTGTAGCGATCCAGGTCGACAGTGCCGAGCGCTCCGAGGTCGACCAGGGACGCTTCGACGCCGAAGCGTTCGTCGAGGACGTGCCAGGCCTCGCCGACCCGGTACGAAGGAACCCCCCGGCCGGTGACGAGCAGGGGGCGCGGCGCTACCAGCGGCCGCAGACTCGGACTCCCCAGGTCGATCCCGGCCGCGGCCTGGCCGCTGATCAGACGATGGACATCGACGCCGTCCGCGGCCGCCGCTTCCGCCAGGATCGCCTCCAGGGCAACGTCCGCGTTGGCGCCCGGTTCGCCCTCACGGCCCACCGGCACGACGATCGCTCCCGGTTCAAAGGTCCGCGGTCCATACGGTGTCTCGGCGATGAACGCACCCGTCGCCGCACGTGCCCGCGCGCCCGCCCGCTGCAGGCGGTTCAGGGTGCGAGCAGAGAAGTAGCCATCCCAGGAGAACGCGTAGGCATAGGTCGGCGTATCTCCAGGAGGAACGCTGAACGCTCCCGGCTCGATCGCCGCGTCGGTAACCGCGGTCCCGAGCAACCCGGGCCGGTAGGCGCCGCCTTCGAGGAGGTCGTACTCCGCGCCGAAGGCGAGCGGCAGGCTCCACGCCGAGACGTCATAGAACACGGAATCGTTGAACTCGGTCACGATCTCGAAAAAGGAGCGCACGAGCGTCGACTGGGGCTGCGCCAGCGGCACCAGCCACGACGTGTCCGGCGTGTAGACGCGACCGGAGACGGCGATCTCCTCCGTCGTCCCATGGACCTCGACCTCGTGCCTCAGGAGCAGGTCGAGCATCCGGTGAGCGCGGCCGCGGTCGCCGTCGACATGAAACACGTAGGCGGCCGGACCGGACTCCTCCGCCGCGGACAGAGCGTCGCGGAAGAAGTCGCGCTGGTGCTCCAGCAGCTCGAGGCGCTTCGCCACGCCGCCTTCGACCATCGACAGGGACGCCAGCAACTGGTTCTTGATCCCGAAGACGAACGCGAGTTCGCCGTTCACCGTTTCGATCCGGTGCCCCTCCGCGCTCGCCTGCTCGAACAGAAAGCCAACCGCGCCGTGCGCGTCCGGGTAGGTCGATCCCTTGCCGAGGTAGAAGTCGTCGAAGCCCTCTTGCGTGTAGTAGAGCCGGCCCACGCCGTCGAACACGGCGGCGTGGTGGGCAGCGATCGCTTCGGTCAGTTCCACGTTGCGCTCGGGAATCAGCGGATTCCGCCGGCTCGGGACCCCGGGCTGAAAGAAGTACGTGGCGTTCGAACCCATCTCGTGGAAGTCGCCGACGAGGTTCGGCTGCCAGGCCTTCCAGGTCACCATGCGGTTCCGCGACTCGGGGTGCTGCAGCAGGAGCCAATCCCGGTTCAGGTCGAACCAGTAGTGGTTCGTGCGGCCGCCCGGCCACGGTTCCCGGTGTTCCCGGTGACCGGGGTCGGGATTCAGCACCATGCCCCGGTTCGTGTTCGCCCAGTGCGCGAAGCGGCCGATCCCGTCCGGATTCAGGCTCGGGTCGAGCAGGATGACGGCCTGCTCCAACTGCTCGGCGACCACGTCGGAGCGGGACGCGGCCAGGTGGTAGGCGACCAGCATCGAGGCGTTCGCGCCGCTCGGCTCGTTGCCGTGGATGCTGTAGCCGAGCCAGATGACGACCGGCAGATCCTCGAGCTCCGCCAGGGGCAGCCGCGGATCGACCAGGCCGCGCCGGCTTTCGCGGATCTGGTCCAGCCGGGCGTGGTTCTCCGGCGACGTGATCGTGAGCAGGGGCTGGGGACGCTGTTCATGGGTTCTCCCCTGCACCGAGATGCCCACACGCGGGGAGGACGCCGCCACGGCCCGCATGTAGGCATTCAACTGATCGGGGCGAACGTGCCACTCGCCCACCTCGTAGCCCAGTACCGCGGACGGCCGGGGCACGTCCGGATCGTAGGCCGAAGGACTCCCGGCGTCCGGCAGGTAGTACGAGAGTTCTTCGGCCGTTGCCGGTAGGGCCAGCGCGCCGAGCAGCAGGAGAACAAAGGGCAGTCTGCGCATGGCGGGCAGTGTAGCCCTAGGAACCCCTCACCGTCGCGTGAACGTCCTCGAACTCCGCCGCGGCGCCCTCCGGCGGCGCCGTCCGCAGGCTAACGATCACCGTCGCCGCCGTCCCGGCGATGAGCCCCGGGATCAGTTCGTAGAGGTCGTAGTAGGACGCCTTGAACAGCACCACCCAGGCCACCGTCACCGCGAATCCTGTAGCCATCCCGGCCAACGCGCCCGGCAACGTCGTCCGCTTCCAGAAGAGGGAACAGAGGACGACCGGAACGAAGGCGCCTCCCAGGCCCGACCAGGCGAACAGCATGAACCAGAACAGCAGCGGCGGTTCGAACAGGGCGAAGGGAATCGCCACCAGGCCCACGAGCGCGGTGACGTAGCGCCCGTAACGCGACAGGCGACCGTCCCCGCGCGCCGCGCCGAGGATCTTCTGCCCGAAGTCCCTGACGACGGCCGACGAGGCGAGGATCAACAGGGAATCGACGGTCGACATGATCGCGCCCAGGACGATGACGAGGAAGATGCCCGTGAAGAGGGCCGGGAACAGCTCCGCGCTCATCGTGGGCATCACGGTCTCCGGATCGTCCAGCAGCGGGAACAGGGCCCGGCCGGCGATCCCGGTGAACACCGCGCCGACGTCGAACAGCACCATGCACACGACCGCGACCCGGCCGCCGCGCACGAGTTCGCGGCCCGACGCCGCCGACATGAACCGGGTCAGAAGCTGCGGCACGCCAAGGAAGGCGAGCCCGATGCCGGCGAAGCTCACAGCCGAAAGCACGCCGGCCCAGGTCGCGCCGTGGCTGCCCATCGCGCGCAGCAGGTTGGGATCGGCCGTCTCGAGCGCGCCGATCACTTCGTTCCAGCCGCCCGCGGCCGCGATGCCGACGATCGGGAGCATGACGAGCCCGCCCACCATGAGCAGCCCCTGCACGAGGTCCGAGTAGGCCACCGCCTTGAAGCCGCCGACCGCCGTGTAGACGATCGTGACACCCGCGCCCAGGAAGACGCCGGTGACGTAGCTGAACCCCAGGAAGGACGAGAAGGCCTTGCCCGTCGCGACCAGTTGGGCGCAGCAGTAGACCGCGACCATCGACAGGATGATCGCCATGCTCAGCTTGCGCAGGAGTTGTCGGCGGTCGCGGAACCGCTGCTCCAGGTAGTCGGGAACGGTGATCGCCCGGTACCGGTCGGTGTACTCCTTGAACGGCCGCGAAACGAGGGTCCAGGCGATCGCAACGCCCATCACCTCGCCGAACACGACCCAGAGCGCGTGGAAGCCCACCGCGTAGCCCATCCCGGTCAGGCCGAGCAGCAGCCAGCCGCTCTCGCCGGTGGCGTTCGAACTGAAGGCGATGACCCAGGAGGGCAGTTTCTTGCCGGCGACGTAGTAGCCCTCCAGGCTCCCACCCTCGCGCCGGCCCCACAGGCCGAGCCCGATCAGGACCAGCATGTAGAGGCCCAGGGGGACGAGGACCAGGGCGCTCGCCGTCACGCCGCGCCACTCCGGGCGGACCCGTGACCGCGACGGCGACCGCGCCGCTCAAGCCACCAGCGCAGCAGGACCAGGGCCGGTCCGCCGCCTACCGACACCGCGAGCAGAGCCCAGGTCGAGATCGGCAGGCCGGCCCACATGGGCCGTCAGGCTAGCAGTCGCCGGCAGGTCCGGCCGCACTGCACCCTGACCGTCACCGAATCCCGAACTTCGACGTGACGCGTCCCCCAGGCGACGCCGTCCGTCCTTAGGGCCGGCAACGGAACGCCGCGACGTCGGTGATCGCATCGGCCGGCATGCCCGGCTCGTTGCGATACTCCTTCACCGCGCCGGTCGCCGTGTCCGTCACCCGGATCACGTAGCCCAGGTCCGTCGTCGCCGCGCCGAACACCCACACGTGGCCATTCGCCGAGCAGCCGTCCAGCAGCTTGATCAGCATCTCCCAGTTGTCCGCGTCGAAGAAGCGGA
>VYDI01000012.1 GCA_009843505.1 Holophagales bacterium
CTTGCCTCCAGCCCGCTGGGACCCTCCCCCCGCATCCCGTCGCAGACTGGTCGGTGTCGGACAGGCTATTCTTGGACCACGCGGAGTGATTCCGGATCGACGGAAGGGAGAGGGCATGAAGAGAATCGAGGATCGAGTGTCGCTGTGGCAGTTGGGTGCGTTGGCTCTGGCCGGTTTGCTCCTGTTGGCCGCTTGTGCGGGGGAGGGAGGCGTTTCCGGTGCCCGCGCCGGGTACATCGCGGAGATGGGGTCGTTCTCGGTTGTAGCGCCCGCGATGGCCGAGGAGGCGACGGAAGACGCCGAAGCCGACGCTGAAGCCACTGAGGAGGCTGCTGCACCGGCGGAGCCCTCGATGACTACCGTCCTGCTCGACTTCCTGATTCACAACGAGGGCTCCGGAACGCTCGACGGGGTGACGGTCGACCTCACGATCGCGGACCCGGATGGCAACGAGAAAGAACGCCATCTCCTCTGGGTCGACACGACCGGCCTGACCAAGGGCTCGCAGCGACAGGTCGCCCATGAACTGACCGATGTCGCCTACGTTGAAGGCGACGGTTTCCACGTCGAGGTTCGTCACCCGATCCCGATGGAGGAGCGCGGCGACTACGCCGAGTTCGACGCCGAGAACTAGGAAGCCGCGCTCATGGGGAGCGCCCGCAGCCTGACCGCGGCTCTCCTGACCTGTGCCGCCGTAGGCCTCCTGGTCTGGACCCTGACCGGGATCTACCTCTTCATTCTCGTCCTGCCCCTCGGTGCTTGGCTCTGGACTGTGGGCCGGCGCGGCAGAGACTTGCGCCGCCTACGGCGGCAGCCGGCGGGGACGCCGGCGCACCCAGTGTGCGACAGCGCAGTCCAACGTCGACCAGTCTGCGGCGGTGTGCGGGGGGAGGGTCCCAGCGGGCTGGAGGCAAGCGACTGCCGTTGACCCTCCATCTACCACCAACCTAACGAAGCGCAGCCGACCGAAGCGAACCCCCATCCCTCCACCCACCGAGAAGGGGTGAGCGTCCGCTGGGACCCTCCCCCCGCACGCCGCCGCAGACGGGCCCAACCGACGTCGAACCGCCAGCGCCGCTACCCGGCAGCGGCGGCCTGGTCGGTGGAGGCGGCAACGACGATGGCTGGCAGGCCGAGTTCGGAGCGGAGGTGGCTTTCGATGTCGTCGGCGAGGTCGGCGTTGTCGCGGAGGAACTGCTTGGCGTTCTCGCGGCCCTGGCCGAGCCTGGTGTCGCCGGCGGAGAACCAGGCGCCGCTCTTCATCACGCGCTTGTGCTGGATGCCGAGGTCGATCAACTCGCCGACGCGCGAGATGCCCTCGCCGTAGTCGATGTCGAACTCGGCGACCCGGAAGGGTGGAGCGACCTTGTTCTTGACGACCTTGACGCGGACCCGGGAGCCGACGACCTGGTCGCCGTCCTTGAGCGCGGCGATGCGCCGGATATCGATGCGGACGGAAGAGTAGAACTTGAGCGCGCGGCCGCCGGTGGTCGTCTCGGGCGATCCGAACATGACGCCGATCTTCTCGCGGATCTGGTTGATGAAGACGAGCGTCGTCCTCGACTTGGCGACGATCGCGGTCAGCTTGCGGAGCGCCTGGGACATAAGGCGCGCCTGCAGGCCGACGTGGGAATCGCCCATCTCGCCTTCGAGCTCGGCGCGCGGCACGAGCGCGGCGACCGAGTCGATCACCACGATGTCGAGCGCGTTCGAGCGCACGAGCATCTCGGCGATTTCGAGCGCCTGTTCGCCGCTGTCCGGCTGGGAGACGAGGAGTTCGTCGATGTTGACGCCGATCTTCTCGGCGTACTCGGCGTCGAGGGCGTGCTCGGCATCGATGAAGGCGGCGGTGCCGCCGGCGCGCTGAGCCTGGCCGGTGACCGAGAGGGCCAGCGTCGTCTTGCCGCTCGACTCCGGGCCGTAGACCTCGACAACGCGGCCCCGCGGGAAACCGCCGGTGCCGATCGCATGGTCGACGGCGAGCGATCCGGTCGAGATCGACTCGATGCCGAGGTTCTCCTGTTCGCCGAGGCGCATGATCGCGCCCTTGCCGAACTGCCGTTCGATCTGGGTGAGCGCGCCCGAGATGGCCTCCTTGCGGCCGGCTCCCTTCTGTGCGTTCGCGCGGGCCTGCTTCATGGGTTGCTTTCTCCTGAGGGTGTGGTGGAGGCTTGGCGTGCCAAATGGGTTGCGAGCGTCACGCCCTGGAGACGGTCACGGCGCCGTCCCGGCGACATGGCCGGAGAGTGCGCGTGGCTATACTCCCGCGCGACCGGTTTGGCGCTCCCCTGGATCGTCAGACGGTTGAACGGAGGTCGGGAGTTGGCCGCTGCGGACGCTCGGCGACGTGGCGCGGAAGAACGTGACAGCCAGCATCGACAAGGGCGCAGTCAGCGTATTGCAGCCCCCCGAGGGCGTCAACCTGAAAGCACGGGATCGGCTCGCCTCGATACCCGGCGTCGAAGTCCGCGAAGCGGTGCGTCTCGCTTCGGTCACCACCCTGCGGATCGGCGGTCCGGCCGAGCTCTTCGTGCGGGTCGAGTCCGAGGCGGCGCTCACCGACGTGCTGACCGTCGCCCGGGAGGCTGCGCTGGCCCTGCACCTCCACGGCCACGGCTCGAACGTCCTGTTTCCGGACGGCGGCATGCGTGGCATCGTCTGCCGCCTCCGCGGCGAGCTGGAACAGGTCGAGGTGGAGGGTGAAACGGTGCGGGCCGGCGCCGGCGTCACCCTCGCCCGACTGGCCCGGGACACGGCGAAACGGGGTCTGCTCGGCCTCGAGGCGCTGTCCGGTTTTCCGTCGACGGTCGGCGGCGCCGTCGTCATGAACGCGGGCTGCTACGGCACGGAGATCCGGGACGTGCTCGCCGAAGTGCGGGTGGCTCGGCCCGGCCGGCCCGTCGAAACGCTGACCACCGCGGATCTCGAGCCCGGCTACCGGACGACGAGTCTCCAGGGAACGGAAGCCGTGGTCACCCGCGCCGAGTTCCGGCTCCGCCGCGGAGACGGCGATGCGGCTCTCAGGCGGATCGACGAACTGAACCGGCGGCGCTGGGAGAGCCTGCCGTCGGGCAAGCCGAACGCCGGCTCCGTGTTCCGCAATCCGGAGAGTGACTTCGCCGGCCGGCTGATCGAGGCCTGCGGTCTCAAGGGCGCGAGCAGCGGCGGCGCCGAGATCAGCCAGCGCCACGCGAACGTGATCGTCAACCGGGAGAACGCCCGAGCCGCCGACGTCCTCGATCTGATGATCATGGCCCACCGGGCCGTGCGGGACCGCTTCGACGTCGAACTGCGCCCAGAGATCGTGCTGGCAGGAGAGCTGGCTGACGAGTTCTGGCGCCGGGCCGCCGACTAGCCGGACGCTTCCGAGGAGGCGAAGGTCACTCGCCTTGGCGCAGAGCGACGGAACATCCAAGCCTTGATAGTTGTTGACCGGGGAGCGGATGGTGCCCCTCAGGGCCGTCAATGGCGGCCGGTCCGGCGCCACGTCGTCCTCAGGACGGCAAAGTCCAGAGGCAATGTGGCTGCCCGGCACCTGAACTCCATCGCGGTGTTCGCAGCTACCAACCCTCGCTAAGGACCGTTGTCAAGTGCTGAATCACGATTCCGTCGCGATCGGGAACGGAAGCCGCCTTCTTAGGCACCTGGCACAAGCCAAGATGCCCCCATATCTCCGTGTATCGAGCGTGTGAGATCGCGTTTCTCTCGCGCTATGGGGACGAGCCCGCTCTCCTCGCGATCCCCAAGTCGCTCAAAGAAACGCCGCGCCTGCATGGTCCTCGAACGCGTTCGCCTGCCGGATGTAGCGAAGGACCGTGCGGGGGCTAGTGTGTCTGGTGACCTCCATGATCTTGTCCAGGCGCGCCCGATGGATGGCAGCGCTGGTCACGAATCCGGCCCTCAGGGAGTGCCCCGAGTACTCGGACGGGTCGAGTCCGACAGCTTCGGCGTACCGCTTCACGATACGGGCGATGTCCGACGGGTCCATCTTGCGCCCCCGGATGGCGCCGCCACGTCGAAGCGTTTGAAGTAGCGGGCCAGACGTGATGCCGGACACGTCCAACCACGCCCTCATCCGCTTCACTGGCTGAATCAGGTCACCATCCGGTATCGCGACCGTCTGGCCTTCGCCCGTTTGGTCCGTCTTCGATCTGCGGATGTGAACGAGCACGCCATGCGGTTCCATGAAGTCGATGTCGGCGAGTCGAAGGCCGCAGATCTCGGACCGTCGCAGAGCACCGGCGAAACCGATCGCGAGAACTGCGGCGTCCCGGGCCGCCCTCGTCCGATACAGCCGTTGGCGCGCCAGATCATCGCAGTACCTCAGCATGCGGTGGAGATCGAACTCTCGCAGCGCCCTGACCTGCCTCGGCTGTGTAGGCAGAAGCTGACCGAGTCCTCGAAGGACGCTGGCGACTTGCGGGTCGTTTGCTGGCGAAGGCCGGCTCTCGTCGCGATACCTCCTGTTGATCGCGGCCACGAGGATCCTGATCGACGCCAGCGCAAGCGGCTTACCCTTCTTCGTCGTAGCTCTCGGAGAGCGGGGGATCGAGGCCATTCTCGCGAGGAACTTGGCGACATCGTCCGGTGTTGCCGCCAGCGGGTCTAGTCCGAGTTCGTCGCAGTACGCGACGAATCTCCGCCAGGCGGCCCCGTACGCCCGACGAGTGCTTACAGACAGGGAAGTCTGAATCGCCCTGCGTACGGAGATGTCGGTTTCGGCGGTTAGAGAGTGGCTTGATTTCACTGCTCCTAGCTCCCCTGCTGAGCGGGGCGTCAGTCATCAACTGAGCGCGGAAACATCCTCTTCTCCCTCGGCCGCAGCAGGCCGCGAACAACGGCCGGTAACGGTCCTAGACAGGGACTAACGTCCCGCCGACTTGATCCAGATACGGATGACCTCCCGCGTTTCAGACCCGTACCGGCGGGCGAAATCTAGCCGTAGCACGGCTCGTCTACGGCACGACGTACTAGCAGTCAAGCCACGGGCGGGATCCGTGTGTCGTAGAGGCAGCCTCCCGTGAAACGCCAGCGGCTCGCGCTGATAGTGGTCCTTGTGGCGGTTGTGGTCCCTCTTGCGGGATTGCTCCTGGTTGAGGCCCAGTTGCGCGAGAGAGTCGCTCGAAGGCCCGAAGTCGGGACTGTCTTCCCTGCTCTTTCCGACTTCTCGGAGGAAGCTCATCCGGCTCCTCCCGGTCGGCGACGAGTAGTGGTCTTCGCGAGGGCGGGCTGCGGCAACTGCGATCGTACGATCTCAACACTCGGTCGGTTGGTCGTACAAGAGGACTACGACCTGACGGCCGTTGTCGCCGGTTCCGTGGTCGAGAGTGCAGGTGGCGAAAGGGGCACACTCCGCTTCATCCCCGATCCCGATGGCTCTCTCTCCAAGCGCTTCGGTGTTGTTCAGGTTCCGCTGGTCTTCATTCTTGACGGAGAGTCACGGGTCGAAGCCGCCTTGACGGGAGAGAGGCCTCAAGCAGCTTGGCTTTCAGTGCTCAGGGGGGAAGCGCGTGACCTCTGATCGGCACTCTGTTGACCGGAGACCTGCGGCGGTAACCGGTGTGGTCACCCGGTCGCGAAGTACCAAGAAGCCAATACTGCATGGGGAAATCGGTCGCTCCAACGTCAGCAAGCGTCGACGAGTGCTCGCGGTCGCCTGCCTGGCGCTGGCGGCCTCCTCAGTAACAGGACTCTCTTTCTTCGTTGGAACCCGAGGCCCGAGCTACTTCGATCGCTTGGTCTGGGCCGCATCGTTCGACCGCGCAGCGGCAGTGCCCACCGATTTCGTCTCGCAGCGTGGCGACTCGGACTGTGGACCGGCCTCCCTCAAGATGGTCCTTGATCACCATGGCTTCCACGCCGTGACCCTTGAAGAGATCGAATCAGCCGCTGCTATCGGGCCCCGAGGTACGAGCCTACTGGCCCTGAAGAAGATCTCGGAGGACCAGGGGCTTCGGAGCCGTGGCTTCCAGCTGTCGATCGAGAGGCTGGCTGATCTGCCGATGCCGGCGATAGCTCACGTTCACGGCGACCACTTCGTTGTGCTGAGGAGCATCGAACCCGACGGTGTGGTCGTGGACGATCCCTCGATTGGTCGTCTACGAATGAGCAGTGCCCGCTTCGGCCGGGCCTGGGACGGAATAGTCCTCGTCTTCGACCCCGACTCCAGCGGACCCGCTGAGTCGGCTCAGCCATCCGCCAGACCTAGTGGCGCGGCCGCGTGACCTCAGTGAGAGCACCTCGCAGCCCCGGCCACTTCTCGCTCTACCCGCGCTCCGCCGTGGAGCACGGGAGAACTGGGCCGCTTAGTTCGGCCCGGTCGCGGTAACTCTTCATCAGCTAGAAGGAGGATTCCACGAGATGAAGATCCCTGTCAGTACTGCACTCGTCATCGCGCTCGGCGCCGGGCTCGTCTTCGGCGGCTCTGCCCACAGCCTCGCGGCAGCGCCGTTCGACGAACCGCCGGAAGCTGCTGAGGCGCTCGAGCGGCTCGGCGAACTGATTTCCGACGATGACCTGGAGGCCGTAGTGGGTGCATTGTCGGGACGAGACGTCGCGGAGGCCGCGTGCGTCATCATCGCGGGGGGCGCGGGCGCAAGAAAACTGGTCCATGTGATCGCGAGGAGGGCGGTTTTCGGCGTATGCGGCCTGGTCTGCGGCATTGGCGGCTTGGCGGCTGCCGCAGCCTGCGCGATCTACTTCTGACGCCGGCACCGTCACGTCGTCACTAGGACATGAACACAAAGTGCCTCCAGAAACGGTTGGAGGCGGAAACCAAGAAGGAGAGTGAAGAGAATGAAGATCGTCAACAGCGTCGCACTACTCGTAGCCCTCGGTGTACAGATGCCGATGGCGTTCGCGGATAGCCAGCCGGCATCGGTGAAAGTCGGGCACGAGCACGTCGAAGCTCTCTCTGAGGCGGCTTCGGAACTGTCAGTCGCTGCTATGGAAGAAATAGTGGGCGGGCTCTCCCGCAGGACCAAGTGTCTTCTTTTCTTTGGCACTGTGGCCACTGTGGGTATCACCGCAACCATCGTGACAGGAGGAGGAGCCGGCATACTGGGAGGTGTGATCGTGGGCCAGATCGGAAAAGTCGGCGCGACGGCCTGCTTGCTGTAGCCTTCACGGCTTGGGTGTAAGGAAGCCAGCAATCGCATGAGCAGGCGCTCAAGCCCAGGCGACGAAGCGCGGGGCGCACCAACGTGGGCGTTGGTGCGCCCCCTCCTGATTGATGCTCTCAGGCGATCCGGGCTGACTAGGCGATCCCTCGGTTACGTCTTCCTGCTGGTCGTAGCCAATGGGATCTTCCCTGCCGCAGCGATCATCCTGCTCCTGCGAGAACTCTTCGGTCAAGTACATGCCGACACGCGCCAGGCTCTTGTTGTTCTTGCGCTCACGGCCGCATCCCTGCTCTGGTTGTTCGTGCAGGTTGTGCTTGACCGGCCCATGAGTTTCCTGCTGGATCTGCGACCGCTGCTGTCCATGCCCATCGGTTTCGGCGCCCTCTATCGCTTGCGAGCGGGGCTGAGCCTCACGGGGTGGTGGTGCGTCGCCTTCGGTCCCGCTGCCGTCTACGTCGTTCTGGCGAGGTCCGCGGGAATCGGCGAGGCTGCTCTCCTTGTCTTCGGGATGGCCGCCGTCGTTCTGATCCACGGGTTGATTGGCTCCATTCTTCAGCACTGGCGACACAGGCTCATGTCAGGTTGGTTGGGCTCCATCTTCATGCTCGGTTGCATGGTGGCAGCGTTCTCCGTGTTTCTGGCGCTCGTGAACGTTGCGACCGGTGAGCCTTGGTTAGCGGCGTTGGCCGACTCCACCCCGAAGGGGCTGGATCTCGAATCTCTGCGTGCCGCCCCATGGTTCGTGTGGGTGTCCTGGATGCCGGCGGGCCTTCTTGCTGTAGTGGCTGAGGCACCTCGCGTAACCGGCGAGAACCTGGTGCGTGTGGGCACCCTCTGGTCGGCCGCGATCGTTCTAGGCTTCTTGGACCGTGAGCTGCTCGCACGGCTGGTTCGAGGCGTCCGCCGGACCCCCGACCGCGAGCTGAGTCGGACAATCCCACTGGCCTGGTTGCTGCGAAAGCTGAGGCGGCTTTCACCAGAATCCGCCCTCAGCCTGATCGAGTGCGAGAGCATGCTTCGCGAACGGAGCCTGCGATGGCCACTGCTGGTCGGCATCGCCCCCTTGATTGTGTTTAGCGGCAGACCGGACCTTGCGGACGCTGCCATCCTGGTTACCGTCCTTGGGACTACCGTAAGTCTGAACGCCCACCGCGGGGAAACCACCTTGCCAACCGGCAGGATCTGGAAGGAGTCCTTCTCGTTGCCGCCGACTCTCCTGGCGGCAGTCCGCGCGATGGGGCGGGTACCTTCGCTCGTGCTGGCAGCGCTATTGGGTGGCGCCGTTTTCCTCGTGGCTTTGCGAAACGGTCCGTCTCAGAACTGGGTGCTCCTCGCCTACGCCGCTGGCATCGCTGCTTCGGCAGTGGTCGTTTCCGACGGGTTCTACGGTTGGTACGACGTGCGCTGGCAGTCGGTAGGCCAAGGCGCGGCCCACGCAGGACACAAGATGCTGGCTCACGGCACCTTCGTCGTTAGTGTGGGCTTGTTCGTTTCTGGCGGTTTCTTTGCTTCCCTCTTCGGCATTGCTGAAGTCGCGCCGGGCGTTGCTGTGGGGGCCAGTCTCTCCACGGTGGCGCTCTCCCTAGGTGTATGGAGCGTCTTCAGGATTCGGCAGGCCCGCCTCGTCAAGGAACGTGGCCTCAGGCTCCTAGTGCGGACCGAGTCGTCTTGACGACGGTAACTCGCTTCGCGAAGTAGGCAGTCGTGTCGAGGAGATCTTGGGCTGGCGTCTGGGGAGCTATTCGCTCCACCACGGTCGTAGAGGTACTCGCGCGGCCTCAGTGGTGCTTGACTCGCCTCCGAGAGGTGTCTCCGTGGCTGGGTGCGCTCTTGGCGGTAACGATCAGTGCAGCAACAGTTGGTGGACTCTCAAGCCCCTTTTCGGAGAAGGGTATTCGTCTGGCCATGGAAGAGAGATTCGCTGAAGCCGATGCCGCGGTCATGGTTGAAGGGACCGCGGCCCCGTGGTTGGCCGTCGCCGGAGAAGTGGTTGTAGCGCCACTGAGAATCGTCGTTCAAGCTCTGTTCGTATGGGGCTTGATGCTGTCGTTCGGCGGGCGCGGGACGTTCCGTCAGACGCTCTCGGTGACGGTGCACTTGAACGTTGTTAGCCAGCTTCATGCCTGGGCAAGTTTCGTTTGGCTGACGATACGGGGCATTGAGGCCATCGAGTCAGTGGCGGATGCCGCGCCTACACTGGGCCTTAACATGGTAGCTCAAAGCGACGTTCCGTGGCTGGATGCCGTGCTTGGCGGCGTCAATCCGTTCTCCGTCTGGTTCGTGGCGCTGTTGAGCGCGGCGGCCGTGATCGTCTTCGGGATCCGCCGGTCGTCCGGAGTGGCGGTAGGGACGGCGTACTGGCTCATCACCGTAGCCCTTGCGGCGGCAGGCAGGACACTGGCGACGCGGCTCCTTGAGGTCTAGTCAGATGGGGACAGCCGGGTTGAGGTGGTCCTTGAGCAGCCGCAAGGGTCTCAACGTGGTGTGGGAGACGGCACGTCCTCTAATCGTCCGGGCGCACGGGATCCCGGTGCTCGCGCCAAAGGGGCTGGCCACGTGTCCGGCACCCGGCACGGAATCTGGCTAGCATTTCCAGTTGATGGAAGCGATCAAAGCAGAAGCGTTGACCCGGTCTTACGGGGGGAACGTCGTCGTCGACGGCGTCGACTTGGATGTCCGAGGAGGACAGATCCTGGGATTCGTCGGTCCGAACGGGGCCGGCAAGACCACGACTTGGTCCATGCTGACCGGACTCGTGGAGCCGACGAAGGGCTCAGTCCGGCTTCTCGGCAGGCCGCTCGACATCAACGACACGAAACTCAAGCGGCAGCTCGGGATCGTGCCAGATCACAGCGACCTCTACGAGAGCCTGACGGGGGAGGAGTTGCTGCTGTCGTACGCGCGCATCTACGGCCTAAGCCGCGAAGACGCCGGGCTGCGGACCGACGAGGCGCTTGTGGTCTTCGACCTCGAGGGTGCCGCCAAGCGACCGGTCACCACCTACTCCCACGGCATGAAGAAGAAGATCCGCCTAGCGGCGGCGACACTTCATGCGCCGCGGATCCTGTTTCTCGACGAGCCCTTCGAGGGAATGGACGCCCTGAGCGCCCGTACCGTCGTCTCGATCCTGCAGCAAATGGCTGAGCAGGACGGCGTGGCGGTCTTCCTGACGTCCCACATGCTCGACTATGTTGAGCGTGCTTCGACCCACATCGCCGTCATCAGGGACGGCAAGGTCCTCCTGTCATGCTCCAGTAAGGAATTTCAAGAACTGCCCGAATCCGAGGAGAACGACGGTGCGGGACGGCTCGAGAGCCTCATTCTCAGTCTCTCTGCGCGTGAGCGGTTCTCCGGCCTTTCTTGGATCGGCCGTAGAGCCTGAACCGGGACTTGGGGCGGACGATGTTGATGCTTCGGCTCCACTAGTCGCCGGGGGGGGAGCCTACGGCCCTGAGCCGAGCCCTCTGGCACGCTCCTTCCTGACCGCGAAACTGCCGGGTCTGGCCTATCTGCCGCCTCGGCCTGCTGTACGGCAGCCACAAGCCGAAACCTGAGATGGCCGGCTCCGTACCCGAACACTGCCGGGCCCCCTCATGGGTGCGGGAATCTGAGCCGCGGGCAAGCGTTATCCGGGCTAAGGTCTGCCATCGGGCTTGAGGAACCAACGAGATATGACGAAGCGACTCCTTGCCGCCGCAACCGTGGTGTTCGCCGCGGCCCTGCCCGCCCTCGGACAGTTGCCCTGCAACCCGTGCGTCGGTCTGGCGACCGACGACCCGGCCGCCATGGCGGACCTGCTGGGCACGCTGCCGGCATTGCCCGAGGAGGCGATACTGGTCGTCAAATGGCCGGTGGAGCTGGCCGACGACGCAGCGGTACCGGCCGCGCGCGAGGCGGCCTCGGCGCTCAGGGCCGCGGGTGCGCTTCCCTGGTACGCGGTTCGATTCGCCGCGCCGCCGCCTCCGGCCGAGCGGGGCGACGACCTGACAGCGGAGCTCGAGCGGCTCGCCGACCTCGCCCGCACCGCGACGGCCGGTGCCCTGTTTCAGTTGAACTGGCAGGGGGAGCTCCTCAACGAGCCGCAGGCTGTCCAGGAGTACGCGCTCGCACTCAAGCGGGCATCGGTCGCCGTTTCGGGCGCGCAGCCGGACGCCGCCGTCGTCACCGAGCCGCTGCCGCCTGACCCCGAACTGGTCCGGGCGCTGTACGCCCAGGAACTCGACGCCTACCTCGACGGAGTCGCGTTCCGACCCGATCGGACGGCCGGCGCCGCGAGCGTCGCCGACCTGAAACAGCTCATCCGGGAACTCGACCCGGACGCGCTCGTCGCGCTCGAGACGAACGCGGCAGCCGCGAGCGGCGAGGGCGCGACGCTGGTGCGGGCCGCGGCGGAGGCCGAGGCGGGGGCCTCCCTCTCCCTGTTCCGCCTTTCCGGCGAGGCCGGCGCCGACGCGGCCACCGTTCGTGCCGCCCGGTTGATCGCCCAGGAGTTCTCGGGCGACGTCACCTTCGATCCCTACTCCACTCCCGCGGGCGCCGAAGCCTGGAGCTTCGTCCGCGGCGAGGACCTGAGCCTGCGGATCGTCGTGTCGCCTCCCGCGGAGGGCGGACCGTTCACGCTCCGCTTCAGCGACCGGCAGATCGGGTCGCCGGCGCGCTTCGACCCGGCGACCGGCGAGTCAGACCTCGTCTTCGGCGGACGCCGCACCCGCAACGGCTATGAACTCGAACTGAGGGACGCCGCCGAGCCCTTCGTGTTCCGCCTGGAGCGGGACCTGGCGGTCGGGCTCGACGGCGCCGAGAGCGTCGAGGAGGCGCTGACGGTCGCCGACACCCGCCGCATCCCGGTCGGCGAGATCCTGCGGCGGCTGCAGGCCTTCGAAGACGATCAATCACGTCGGGTAGCGAACTACAGCGCCACGAACACGACATCGCTCCGGTTCCAGCTCGGCACCGGCGTCCAGTCGGTCGACGCGACCTTCCAGGGCCCCTTCTTCTTCCGCCAGGGCGCGGGCTTCGACTGGGCCTGGGACAACTTCTACGTCAACGGCATCCGCTGGCGACGCAAGCGGATCCCCGAGATCCCCCTGATCCAGCCGGAGAAGGCGGCGGCGATGCCGGCCGAGATCACGTTCACCAGGGAGTACCGCTACCGGCTGCGCGGAACGGCGACGGTCGAAGGCCGCGACACCTGGGTCGTCGACTTCGAGCCTGCAGAGGCTCTGACCGAGGGCCGCAGCCTGTTTCGCGGCACGGTCTGGGTGGACCGTGAGATCTACGCACGGGTGAAGACGCGCGCGGTTCAGCTCGGGCTGACCGGCGACGTGCTGTCCAACGACGAGACCACGTTCTACACCCCGGTCGACGCCGGCGGCGAGCCGGCGGCCTGGGAGCGATCCTCGTACTGGCTGCCGACCCGGGTCATCGGCCAGCAGTTGTTCTCGGTCCTGAACGCGACGACGATCGTCGAACGGGAGATCGAGCTGACCGGGATCCGCGTCAACCCGTCCGACTTCGACGCGCGACGCGACACGACCCTGGCCTCCGAGACGACGATGGTGCGCGACACGGAGGCAGGCCTCCGCTACCTTGAACTCGACCAGGAGACCGGCGAACGCGTGGTCAAGGAGGACGACAAGACGCGGATGTTCCTGCTCGGCGGCGCCTTCTACGACGAGGCCCAGGACGGTCCGCTGCCGCTGGGCGGGGTGAACTGGCTGTCCTTCGACTGGCGGGGCACGGGCACCCAGGCCGACCTGTTCATCGCCGGGCCGCTCATCCTCGCCGACATCGCCAACCCGAGCCTGTTCGGCTCCCGCTGGGACGCCGGCGTCGACGTCTTCGCGCTTGCCTTCGCCGGCGAGGACGTGCTCTACCGGGAAGGCGTCGAATCGCCGACGGAGAACGTCGAGCGGCTGCGTCCGAACATCGACTTCAGCCTGGGCCGGCCGCTCGGCAGCTTCGTCAAGCTCGACCTCCGCTACGAGCTGTCCTGGAACAACTTCCAGCGCGCGGACGAGACGGGCGAGGACTTCGTTCTGCCCTCCGACCACCTGAGCCACAGCGTCGGCGCCATCGTCCGTTACATCCGCTCGGGCTACCGGCTCGTCGCCGGCGGCTCGTGGAACCTGCGTGACGAATGGCAGCCCTGGGGCCTGGGCGCCGCCAACCTGACTCCGGACAGCTACACGCTCTGGAACATCGGCGTCGCCAAGACCTGGCATCTACCGAAGTTCCAGAAGTTCGGCGTGGCCCTCGAGTACGTCGACGGCAGCGACCTCGACCGCTTCAGCAAGTACGAGTTCGGCTTCTTCTCGGACGTCAACGTCCACGGCTACCAGAGCGACAAGGTGCGCGCCGAACGCGCCGCCGCCGCCCATGTGAGCTACGGCTTCGAACTCGGCGAGATCTTCCGCATCGACCTCGTCGGCGACGCCGCCTGGGCCACCGACCCCGCCTCCGGCCTTGACCGCGAACTCCTCGCCGGCGCCGGCATCGTCGGCACCTTCATCGGCCCCTGGGGCACCGTCGTCAACATGGACATCGGCCACGCCCTCGCCGGCCCGGACGACGGCTGGAGCGCCTTCATCGCCGTGCTGAAGCTGTTCTAGCTAGAGCGGAGCAGTGAGGGGATCGGGGAGGGAGGCTCCCATCGGCCGCTCGCGCCCTCTCGGTAGAAGGAAAGTCAGCGCTCGCTTCGGTCGCCGGCGCTTCGCCAGGATGGCGGTTGCCGTAAGGTCGTCGGAAGTCGCTTGGCTCCAGCCCGCTGGGAGCCTCCCTCCCCGATCCCCTCACTGCGCGAGTCTCTTCGAACAAATCAGCCCCTATCTCTTCAGAAATGAACCCGGAAGACGAACTCACACCCGACGATGTCGTAGAAGTTCCCATCGGGGATGAGATGGACCTGCATCCGTTTCAGCCGCGTGAGGTGAAGGATGTCGTCGAGAGCTACCTGGATGCTGCGTACGAGAAGGGGTTCCGGGAGGTGCGGATCATCCACGGGCGCGGCATCGGGGTGCAGCGGCAGATCGTTCGGAAGGTGCTGGAGCGGGATCCGCGGGTCGTCTCGTTCAGGAGTGGCGGGAAGGGCGGGGGTGTTT
>VYDI01000027.1:0-13197 GCA_009843505.1 Holophagales bacterium
CCCTAAAATGGTAGATGTTTTCTAAACATGTGACGCATCCCGGTTTGTAGGTCCACAAGGGCATGATTCCGCCCGACACTCGCCGCTGCAGGCGCCCACCGCCAGGCCAGCGACGCGGCCACCGTGGATCAGCCGGCCGGGCTTCCTGTGAAGCCGCGGTCTTTCGCTAGCATCCTGCCTCCGCCGTTGTCGGCGGGCCAGCTACGAGGAGGCGACACCGTGAACTCGCGCCTTGAGCAAGCGATCGAGGCCTTCGCGGCCATGGACATCGAGGACGCCGAGGATCCGCGGGAGACCCTCGCCCTCTCGCAGCGCGACATCCTGCGCGAGTACGCGCCGGCCTACGCCCGGTGGCTGGACGCGCATCCGGAGGCGGACGAGGGGCTGTTTCCCGTCGAGCAGGAGCCGGTGGACGAGCAGCGCGAGCGCATGGCCGCGCTCCGGCCGGCGCCCGACGAGGACGTCCGCCGCTGGCTCCGCGTCCTTCGGTATCGCGAGCTGATCCGGGTCGCGGTCGCCGACTTCAGCGGCCTCGACGACTTCGCCGCGACGACGCAGAAGATCTCCCAGGTGGCGGATGTCTGCGTCCAGCGGGCGCTCGATGCGACCGGCCTCGACAAGGAACCGTTCGCGGTGATCGCAATGGGCAAGTGGGGCGGGCTGGAGGTCAACTACAGCTCGGACATCGACGCCCTGTTCGTTGCCTCGGACGATGTCGACCAGGAAGCCCTGCACCGCTTGCAGCGGCAGGCGCCGCAGTTCATTCGCCTGATCTCCGACAACACGGGCGACGGTTTCGTCTTCCGCGTGGACATGCGCCTGCGCCCCGAGGGGAAGATGGGTCCCCTGGTGCGGACGGTGGGGCAGTACCTCCGCTTCTACGAGCGCTACGGCATGAACTGGACGTTCCAGGCCCTGATCAAGGCGCGCTTCGCCGGCGGCGACGCGGCCGCGGCGAAGGCGCTGATCGACGGTACGCGGCGCTTCGTTTTCGACCCGAACAGATCGCCCGAGACCTTGCTGCGCGAGGTCTTCGAGATGAAGCAGATGATCGAGAAGTCGCTCCGCTCCAAGGGTACGGAGGTCGGCAACGTGAAGCTCGGCGCCGGCAGCATCCGCGACATCGAGTTCATCGTCCAACTGCTGCAGCTCTACCACGGCGCCTCCAACAAGAGCCTGCGCTCGCCGAACACCCTGCGCGCCATGTCCCGGCTGCGGGCGCACCGCGTCATCACGAAGGAGGAGTACGACCGGCTGCGCGAGGCCTACATCTTCCTGCGGGTCGTCGAGCACGTGTTGCAGTTGGAACGCGACCTGCCGGTACGCCAGCTTCCGCGCGAGCCGAAGCAGTGGGCGACGTTCCAGTGGCGGGTGGCCTTCGCCCTGCGCCAGCCGCTCGACACCCTCGATCTGGGCGGCCGCTACGAAGAGACTGCGGCCGAAGTGCGGCGCATCTTTGGCGAGTTCTTCGACGAGACGATCGACTTTCTGGAACGTAAGCACCAGGTGCGGGAACGGTGCCCCGATCTGCCGGCGGAACTCATCGACGAGCACTTTCGGCGCCTCGAGAGCGCCTACTTTCTCGCTCACCCGGTGGAGGAGGTGTCCCGCCACGTCGAGCTGATCCACGAACTCGACAGCGAGCGACTGTGCCGGGTCGACGTCCGGCACGTCGGTTCGACTCGCCGGGTGACGGTAGTCGCCAACGACTACCAGGGAGAGTTCGCGAAGATCTGCGGCCTGCTCGCGGCCTACGGTCAGTCGATTCTGAGCGGCAGTTCCTACACCTATCAGGACGCGGGCGACATGGAGTTTTACCGGCGGGCTGGAAGGGCGGAGCGGCGTCGTTCGCCGCGGCGGCGTGGTCGGCGTGGTCGTCAGAGTCATGGCAAGGATCGGGGGTCGCGTCCCTCGCACCATGGCCCGACCCGCATCGTGTACTCCGCGGAAGTTCAGCCTGCGCCGGCCCACGCTTCCCGCGTCTTCTCGTGGACCGACTTCGAGCGGGACCTGAACAGGCTTCTCGGCCTGCTGGCCGAGGGTGACGCGCAGCGCGCCAACGAGGAACTGACCCTTCGCGTGATGGAGGCGGCCCGCCTGACCGATCCGGACGTCGATGCGGAACAGGTCATGCCTCCCATATCGATCTCGGTCGACAACGAGTCGGATGAGCACTGCACGGTTCTCGAGATCCGAAGTCCCGACAGCTTCATGTTCCTCTTCGAGTTCGCCAACGTCCTCTCGACCCGGGACTACTGGATCGACAAGGTGGAGTTCGACACGGTCGACGGCGAAGTCCGCGACCGCCTGTTCGTGACCACGCGGAGCGGCGGAAAGATCGAGGACCGCATCGGCGTCGACCACCTGCGGCTGACGGTGACGCTGATGAAGCAGTTCGCGCGGCGGCTGGCGGTGGCGCCGAACCCGCAGCTTGCCTTAAGGCAGTTCGGGGCGCTGATCGACGCGGCCTGCAAGCAGGTCGCCGATCCGACGCAGGCTCTGGCGTCGTCGCTGGATGAACTGGCGCGCGTTCTGGGAGCCGGCACGTATCTCTGGGAGGAGTTCCTGCGCCGGCAGCACGAGAACCTGATGCCGCTGGTCGAAGGCATGGCCGACCTCGACCTGGGCGCCGGTCGAGAGGATCTGGAGAGTCGCCTGGATGCCGCGCTCGAAGGGCAGGAGGCACCGGACGAGGCCCTCAACCGCTTCAAGGACGACGAGATCGGGCGGATCGACATGCGGCACCTGACGCGACGCATCGAGCGGTTCAGCGACTTCGGCGAAGAGCTCTCGACGCTCTCCGATGTCGTGCTCGCGCGGGCGGCGGCCGAAGCCGTTGGGGAGACGGCCGGCGACGGAGCCGAGCCTGGGGCCTGGTGCCTTTGCGCGCTCGGGAAATGGGGCGGACGCGATCTGGGGTACGCATCGGACGTCGAGTTGATGTTCGTCTGGGACGCCGAACGGTCGCTGCTCGCTCAGGGTGGCGAGTTCTACGAGAGAGCGGCGCGGCGGCTGTCGCGGTTGATCCGCGCCAAGCGGGACGGGATCTTCGAACTCGACTGGCGGCTGCGGCCGGGTGGTGCTTCGTCGCCGCTTGCCGCCTCCTTTCAGCGCTTCGTCTCGTACTACAGCGTCGAGGGCGAGGCGGATCCGTACGAACGTCAGGCGCTGGTGCGGCTACGCACCGTTGCCGGCGATCCGGAGCTGGCTGCCCGCGTCGAGGCGCACCGCCAGGACTTCGTCTTCGATCCCCGTCCGCACGACGTCGCGCGGATCCGGCATCTCAGGAACCGCCAGCGGTTGGAACTCACAACGCGCGGCACGACGAACGCCAAGTTCAGCGCCGGCGGTTTGCTCGACGCCGAGTACTTCGTCCAGGTGCGGCAGATAGCGGCCGGGGCCTCGGATCCCGAAGTACGCCAGACGAACACGCTCGACGCGGTCGGCGCGCTCCACGAGCGCGGCCACCTGCCGGCCGACGAGTACGAGCAGATCAGCGAGGGCTACCGGCTCCTGCGCGCCGTGATCAACTGCCTGCGCATCGTCCGCGGGCACAGCAAGGACCTCGTCATTCCGCCGGCGGATACGAGGGAGTTCCGGTTCCTGGCGCGGCGACTGCACAGTCTGGGGCAATTGCCGGCGGAGGAGGGGGCCTGGGACCGGATCGCGGAACACATGCGGTCGCTCGAGCGTCTCTTCGACGGGCTGTCGGACTGAGTTCCCGGGCCGGCGAGGTCCGGGCCGGCACAAGGAAAAGCGCGCCGGGGAGCGGCAAGCTCCCGCGACGCGCGTTCCTGGTCTATGCGATGGGCGGGGCTAGCCGATCGCGACGTTCCCCGTTTCGCCAGTGCGGATCCGGATCGTCTCTTCGAGCGGCAGGACGAAGATCTTGCCGTCGCCGACCCGGCCGGTCTTGCCGCCCCTCGTGATCGCGTCGATCACGATGTCGACGTAGTCGTCGTTCACCGCGATCTCGATCTTCAGCTTGCGCAGGAGGGCGCCCGCTTCCTTGTGGCCGCGATAGATCTCGGAGACGCCCCGCTGGCGGCCGCGCCCCATCACGTTGGAGACGGTCAGCAGGTGAATCTCCTTCTGTTCCAGGAGATCGAGGACCTCCTGCATCCGGTCGGGCTGAACGATTGCCACGATGTACTTCATGTCATTCCTCCTTCGGCCCTAGTCAACCAGGGTGTAGGCGTTTTCGCGGTGGTCGGTGAGGTCGAGACCGATCCGCTCTTCGTCGTCGCTGACGCGGAGGCCAACGATCAGGTCGACGATCTTGAGCAGGATGAAGGAAACGACGGCGGCCCAGACGATGGTGTAGGCGACGGCCTTGAGCTGAATCAGGACCTGTCCGGCATTGCCGTAGAAGAGGCCGTTGGCGTCGTTGCCGGGAACCACGTCGGTGGCCCAGAGGCCGGCCGCGACCGCGCCCCACATGCCAGCGACTCCGTGGACGCCGAAGACGTCCAGCGAGTCGTCGTAGCCGAGCTTCGACTTCAGCCAGGTGACCGCCAGGTAGGCGAACACGGAAGCGCCGGCGCCGACGCCGATCGCCCCGATGGCGCTGACCGAGCCGCAGGCCGGCGTGATCGCCACGAGTCCGGCGACGGCGCCCGTGATCACGCCCAGAAGCGTCGGCTTCGAGTCGCGGATCCAGTCGATCAGACCCCAGGCGGCGGCGGCAGTGGCCGTGGCGACCTGGGTGACGACGAAGGCGTTGGCGGCCGAGCCGTTGGCCGCCACGGCGCTGCCGGCATTGAAGCCGAACCATCCGAACCAGAGCAGCCCGGTGCCGAGGACGGCGAAGGGCAGGTTGTGGGGCGGGGAGGTATGCACGGGATAGTCGCGGCGCCGGCCGAGGACCATCGCGGCGACCAGCGCCGAAACGCCCGCGTTGATGTGGACCACGGTACCGCCCGCGAAGTCGAGCGCTCCATCGCCGCCGAGGCCGAAGAAGCCTTCCGAACCGCCCCAGACCCAGTGGCAGACCGGAGCGTAGACGACCAGCAGCCAGGCGCTCATGAACAGGCAGATGGCGCTGAACTTCATTCGTTCGGCGAAGGCGCCGATCATGAGAGCGGGTGTGATGATCGCGAACATGCCCTGGAAGATCATGAACAGCGGCGCCGGGATGCCGGTGCCGTCCCATGCGTCATAGCCGAGGCCACCCAGCAGGAAGTAGTCGCCGCCTCCGATCACGCCGCCCAGGGCGTCGGAACCGAAGGCGAGGCTGAAGCCGACGACGACCCAGAGCACGGTCATGACGCCCATGCAGAGGAAGCACTGCATGAGGATCGAGAGGACATTCTTGCGACGGACCAATCCGCCGTAGAAGAACGCCAGTCCCGGCGTCATCAGCAGCACCAGGGCGCTGGCCGTCAGCATCCAGGCCGTGTCGCCGCTGTCCACGCCGTCCTGGGCTGCAGCTGGCGAAGCGGCCAGCAGGGCCAGGAGCAGCGTCAGTCCCAGGGCCGGACCCAGACGAAACGTCCGGCCTCGCGTTCTGAAGCTCATTCGAGTACCTCCTCGTAGTCGGTTGGCCCGGCCGAGCGTCGGCCGGGCTTGCCCGCGGCGGGCTCTCCGGGGAGTTACGAGAATCGTGCCAACCGCGCGGGTCGCCGTCAGTCGCGGTCGTCGATCCGGCCGGCGGCCGGCCGGTGACCCGGAAAGCCCCGGTTCAACGGGACTTGGGTTCGAACGAGGGAGATGCCGGGGAACTCCCGGACGGGCTCAGCGATCGACTCGGCGAGGCGGTCGACCGGCCTTTGCCGCACAGGAATGTGAGGACGTTGTTTAGGTGCGACAGATTTGTCGCGCGGTCTCCGCTCCCGGACTCAGGGGAGATCGAGCGCCGGGTTGCGGTCGAAGAAGTCGAACGGCCGCAGTTCGAAACCGTGCCACATGACCGGCATCACCGGCCAGTCCTCGGCGCGGGGCAGGTGATGCATGCCGACCGTGTGCCACAGCACGAGATCCTCGTCGCTGATCGACCGGTTCGCTTCGGTCCAGGCCGGCAGGCCCATCCCCGGCTCGCTCAGGGTGGGATGGTCACCGGCGGCGAAGCGTTCGTCCGGATCGTACGGCGTTACCCAGAGGTGATGATCGATGAATCCGGCGCGCCGCAGCGAGTAGTCGTCAGGCACGAACAGGTGGTTGGCGTTGCGGCCAGGCATCAACTGGTAGCTCGTCGGGTAGCCGACCGCGTTCTGGCGGCTTGAACTCAGAATCCGCCACAGCGCCGGCTTCGCCAGGTTGATGTCGAGCTGGGCGTCCTGCTCGGTCTGCGCGGCGTGAGTCTCCTGAACCCAGAGGCTGCGCCGTGGATGGTCGGCCGGCAGCTCCTGCGTGACCAGGCGGTCCGCCACGAACCGGTTGTCCGCACCGTCGACGTCGAGGTCGAGGCGGTAGCTGAAGTAGTGGTCGTGGTTCACGCCGATGACGTTGCGGTCGAGGAAGCGACCGTAGGCGTCGGCGGGTGTCCCGGCCTGAAGGGCGTCCACGGCGGCGGCGTTGACCGGGCCGGCCGTTGGTGCCGGCTGGATGGCAGACACGGCGCTCGTCGCCTTGACCTCGAGGAGGCCGGTGGCGCCCACGCGGGCCTCGATCGAGCCGTCCTGGCGGAAGATCCAGTCGAGCAGGTAGTCGTAGTTGCCGACCACGGCGGCGGTGCGCACGACGAGGTCGCGGCTCGCGCGGCTGTCCGGCTGCTCGTCCTCGTAGTGCCGCCAGGACGGGTCTCCGGTCTCGCGTTCGTAGATGCAGGTGGTCCGGGGCACCGTGCGCGGCCGGCCCTGGGCGTTCGTGTTGATCGAGTCGATGTAGACCGCGTGCTCCGGGCAGTCCCGGCCGCGCAGCAGCGGCTTGGCCAATCCCCCCGCCGGGAACTCCCCGGCGTCGATGAAGTTGCGGGCGTACCAGGCGAAGGCCGGGTCCATGTAGGGCACGTAGATCTCGGAGAGCTGGCCCTGGTACATGACAGACCGTGGATTCGCATCCGGGCTCTCGCGGTAGTCGACGAGCGACACCACCAGTCCGGTGCGCTGGTCGGGCCGCAGGTGGAAGCTCCAGTTCTGCCAACTCACCTGGTAGCCGTTCATGTCGAAGCCGACGCCCTCGGGCAGATCGAGTCTGAAGGGGCCGGCGATCTCGCGCGGATGGTCGAGCGTGGTCCGGTCGTAGTCGGCGTCCACGTCCGGGATCGGCGCCACCCCGTCGTCGACGACCTTGAGCACCTCGCCGGCCGTCAGGTCGACCACGGCGGTCAGGCCCTCGACCTGGCGCGCCCAGGTGTTCCTGGCGCCGCGAGCTTCGGAGCAGCGGACATGTCCGAGCCGCCGCCCCTGTTCCTCCTCGGTGCCGAAGTAGCCGGGCGGAATAGTCGTGCAGTCCAGGAAGCTCGTGTCGGTGATGCCCCGCTTCTCGAGCCCCGCGATGAACTCGGGATGTTCGAGCACCTTTCCCACCACCGCGCCGAACTCGCCGAGGCTCCAGTTCGGCTGGACGCCGGTGAGCGGCGTCCAGGAAGAGAGCTTCCCGGCGTTCAGGTCGACCGTCGCCTCGAACGTTTCCTCGCCCTGGCGAACGAGCGCGTAGGCGGCTCTCGGTATCTCGTCGCCCTCTCTCCAGGCGCGGACGACGTCCTTGGCCGGTTCGCTCAGCGTGAGTTGTGAGAAGGTCGTCTCGCTGTCGAGTCGCCCGGCGTCGCGGAGGATCTCGAGCGCACGCCAGACCTCCTGGTAGCTGAGCTGATCGAGCGGATGATCCGCCGCCGCCGCGGGGATGGCTGCTGCCGCGAGCAGACAGAGAGTCAGACGGAGGGTCGGCTTGCGCATTGTTGCTCCCCTTGAGGCCTCGAAACGCGAGGCCTGGGTCGGTGGCTGCTCCAGGGACCGTACCCCCGCAGTGTACTGGTCAGGGCAGGTCGAGCGCCGGGTTGCGGTCGAAGAAATCGAACGGCCGGAGCTCGAAGCCGTGCCAGAGCGTCGGCATGACCGGCCAGTCTTCGGCGCGCGGCAGGTGGTGCATACCGACGGTGTGCCAGAGGACGATGTCGGTGTCCTGGATCGGCCGGTCGGCCTCAGTCCATTCCGGCAGCCCCATACCGGGCTCGCTGAGCGTCGGGTGCTCGCCGGCGGCGAAACGTTCGGCGTCGCGCTGGGGAGTGACCCAGAGGTGGTGGTCGATGAAGCCGGCGCGCCGCCGCGGAAAGTCGTCCGCCGACAGCAGCGTGGTCGTGTTCCGGCCGGGCATCACCTGGAAGCTGGTCGGGTAGCCGACCGCGTTCCTGCGGCTCGTGCTCTGCACCCGCCACAGCGTGGGCCGATTCAGGTCGATGTTGAGCCGGGCTTCGTGTTCGCTCGAAGCGATCCGGGGTTCCTGGACCCACAGGCTGCGCCGGGGATGTCCGTCGGGAAGGCTGCGGGCGACCAGGCGGTCGGCGACGAAGCGGTTGTCCGTGCCGTCCACATCGATGTCGAGCCGGAAGCTGAAGTAGTGATCGTGGTTGATGGCGACGACGTTCTCCTGCACGAAGCGTCCGTAGGCGTCGGCGGGCGCGTTCCCGAGCAGGGCATCCGCCACGCCGGCGTTCACCGGCCCGGCGGCAGGTGTGGGCCGGTCCGCGGAGGCGGCGGCCGTGGTCTCGTAGGCCAGGATGCCGGTCGCTCCGACCCTGACCTCGATCGAACCGTCCTGCCGGAAGATCCAGTCGAGCAGGTAGTCGTAGTTGCCGACGACGCCGCCGACCCGCACGACCAGGTCGCGGCTCCTGCGACTCTCGGGCTCGGAGGACCAGTGTCGCCAGGAGGGATCGCCGGTTTCGCGCTCGTAGACGCAGATCGTCCCGGGCACGGTGCGGGGATGGCCGTTGGCGCCGGTCTTCGTCGTGTCGATGTAGACGGCGTGGTCGGGGCAGTCGTCCCCCGGCATCAACGGTTTGCCGAGACCGCCGGCGACGAATTCGCCGGCATCGATGAAGTTCATCGTGTACCAGCTGAACCTGGGATCCATGTAGGGGACGAAGATCTCGGACAGGTAGCCCTGGTAGAGCACCCGCCGTGGCGTGGCCTCGGGACTCTCGCGGTAGTCGACCAGGGAGACGACGAGACCTGTGCGCTGATCCGGCCGGAGGTGGAAGCTCCAGTTCTGCCAGGCGACCTCGTAGCCGTCGATCTCGAAGCCCGGTCCCAGGGGCTGACGGAGCTCGATCGGTCCGGCGATCTCGCGCTCCTCGTCGAGCATTTCGCGCAAGTCCGTCGGGACCGCGCGAATCGGGCCGGGGCCCTCGTCGACGACCCGGAGGATCTCCTCGGATTCGAGGTCCACGACCGCGACCAGACCTTCGATCGCATGCTGGCTGACACCGTCGGGCTCGCCGCAGCTCACGTGGGCGATGCGGCGGCCCTGTTCCTCTTCCGACCCGAAGTAGCCGCGCGGTCCGGCGCTGCAGTCGACGAAAGTGAGATCGGTGATGCCGCGCGCCTCGAGCCCGGTGAGGAAGTCGGGGTGCTCCAGCACCTTGTCGGTCAGCGACTCGAACTCGCCGCCGTGCCAGTTCGGCTCGACGCCTTCGAGGGATTGCCAGGAGACGACCTCCTCGTCGATCAGATCGACGATCGCTTCGAAGGAGTCCGCGTCCTGGCGCACCAGTGCGTAGGCCCGGCGGGGCATCGGATCGCCGGCGTTCCAGGCCAGGACGTCCCGCTTCGCCGGCTCCCGGAGCGTCAGCTGGGAGAACTTCGTGTCCCTGTCCAGGTGGCCGGCATCGCGGAGGAGCACCAGCGTGCGCCAGACTTCCTGATGGCTCAGGGGATCCAGCGGATGATCCGCTGCCAGGGCAGGGAGCGCGGCGTTCAAGCCAGCGGCGAAGAGGACGATCAGTGACGACTTTCTCATGGCGGCTCCTCGTACCGCGCGGCCGGACAGGATGCGCCGGCCGGCGCGATGGCTCTTCCGGTCGATGATGCGACCCTATCCCGGGCGCCGTGGGCGGTACACTCTCCTCCCGGTGAGTTTGCGCGTCGTTCCGCCGCCTCCGCGCTCGAGCGTGGCTTCTGCCCCCGCACCAGTTCCGGCCGCGCCGCAACGCTGGCCCGGGCCGCAGGGTCGGCAGTTGTTCCGGCAGGCCACGGACGGAAACAGCCCGCGTCAGGTGAAGACGAGCTTCGCGCTTCAGTTCCTGCACCGGATCGTCGGCCTGGAGCACCTCAACTTCGGGATCTGGAGCGATGACGACCCCCTCGACGTGGCCGGCCTGCGCCGTGCCCAGGAGCGCCTGGTGGCGCGACTCCTCGAGCTGCTGCCGCCCGGCGTGTCCTCCGTGCTCGATGTCGGCTCCGGCACAGGCGTGATCAGCGAGCGGCTGACCTCCCTCGCCTACGACGTCGAGGGCCTGTCGCCCGATCCCTACCACGGCAAGCTCTTCGCCGAGCGGCTTCCGGAGCGGCGCTTCCACCTGGGCCGCTTCCAGGAGTTCGAGCCGGATCGCCGGTACGACCTCCTGTTCCTCTGCGAGTCGGCGCAGTACGTCTGGCTCGAGGAGTTCTTCGAGGCGGTCGAACGATCTCTGGCGCCGGGAGGCAGCGTGCTGCTCTGCGACTACTTCACCGTGGAACCCGACCAGGGAAGGCCGAGGAGTGGTCACCCGCTGGATGAGTTCCTGACCCGGGCCGAGGCGGCCGGCCTCGTGCTGGAGGTGGACGAGGACGTCACCTCCTCGGTGCTGCCGACGCTCCGTCTCGGACAGGCGATCGTGGATCGCTTCGGTCACGGCATTGTGAGTCTGCTACGCGACGCCTCGACGTCGCGTGTCCCCCGGCTGGCGGGCGCCGCCTGGCGCCTGGCGGGGCCGGTGACTCGCCGTCTGGACCGGCTCGACCGGCTGCTGGATCCGGAGGCCTTCGCGATGACCAGGCGCTACCGGGTGATGCGCTTCCGAAGCGCGCCCTAGCGCGATGCGCTGGCGGAGCGTCGCCGCGCTGGGCTTGTGCCTGGTGCTGAACTTCGCCGGTGCCGGCGCGTCAAACGAAATCCCGCGAGCGGTGACGCTGGCCGGGAACGAGATCGAGGCGACGAACGATCTGGGCGCGCGGTCGCTGCTCGTCGTCAGCTTCCATCGTGTCGCGAACGGCGGCGCGCGGGAGTGGCGGCGCGTTCTCGACGACGACCCGCGGGTTGAGAGCTGGTCGGTCTACACCGTCGTCGTGCTCGAAGGTGCGCCCGGGTTCGTTCGCCGCATGGTGGTCCGGGCGCTCCGCGGCGACGTGCCCGCCGCGCGCCAGGATTCGTTTCTGGTCGTCGAGGAAGGCGCGGACGCGTGGCGGGAGCTTGCCGGCTCGGACGGCGAAGACGAGAACCAGGCGGAGGCGGTCTTCGTTGTCCGGCTCGAGGACGGCGGGATCTGCGCCCGCTACCGTGGTTTCGCCTCAGGCGTAGCGCTGGCCGACCTGCTTAGCGCCTCCTGCGAGGGCTGAGAGGCTCAGCACTCCAGGCAGAAGCCGACGCCCGCCGTCACCGCCCGGGACTTGTTGCCGAACCACGGCGGAATCACGGCGGAGAAGCCTCCGGCCGGACCGCCGGCTGCGACGACCAGCAGATCGTCGGGTGACTGGAGCGCCGCGTACTCCTGGTTCCGGTTGGCGTGGCTGACCACGGACGCCTTGCCGACTCGTTCCCAGTCGCCGCGACGCACTCGCGCGTGCCGGTGCAGGTAGTTCCGGATGTCCGCCTTGCTCCAGCCCGCTGAGGCGAAGCGGTCCCGCAACTGCGGCGGCAGGACGAGACAGTGATTGCCGGCCCAGATCGAGTAGTGGAGGAGATTCGCCCGCATCTCGGCCGCGATCGTGTCCAGGATCGCCTCCGGTTCCGTCGTCCACTCGTTCATGATCTGCCGGGGCGAACCGGCGGCGAAGACGGTCACCGTCGAGGCACCGCCGGGTGCGCCGCGGTCGGCTCCCAGCGACGGCCACGGCGAGCCTTCTTCGTCCTCGGCCAGGCAGTAGCTGAGCTTGCCGGGATGCCCCAGGGTGGAGCGGTCGAGTTCCCCTGGCCTGACGCCGAGCAGGTTGCGGAGGATGAGCCGCACGGCCCGGCCGATGGCCAGCGAGGCCCGGTCGGCGCCGCCCAGGGCGTTGAACGTCCCGGTCATGCCCAGTTCGTGGCGGATCGGACCGTTCACGATGGTCAGCATCGCGCAGCCGCCGGTACTCGAGGTGGCTCCGTGCAGCAGGAACGCCGGGTCGCACATCGCTTCCACCGAGGCGGCAACTACCGCGAAGTCGCGCGGGCGGCAGCCGGCCATCACCGCGTTGATCGCGGCCTTCTGCGCGGTGATTGCCCGGCCGCGGACCGTCTCCACGCCCAGCACCTGGCCTGGGTCCATGACCGCCGCGTCGAGCGCCGTGGCCACCCGTTCCGGCGTCGGCGGCACGATCGGCAGCCCGTCCGTCCAGCCACGGGCCTCGAACAGTTCGAGGACGCCATCGTCGCCGCCGGCGGAGTGAACCGAGGCGAGCGCGGCGGGAGCTGGTTCGACGGCGGATCGTTCGTCGTTCATGGCAACCGGAGGTCAGCCTACCGGGGCCGGTCTTTCGAGGGCTAGTGGGGGGTACGATCAGGCGTTCCGACCAGAGGAGGACGATGAGATGGCTGCAAGACTGGGAGAGCGGATGCTGAGTACGCGAGGGTGGAGCAATTCGTGGTTGGTCGCCGCAGTCGCGATGATGCTGGCGTTCGCCGCCTGCGCGGCACCTGTCGCGGACACCGAGGCTGCCGGCGCGGTCGAGCCGGTGAATCCCGATCTGGAGAACCTGGGCCCTCGGGACCAAGTGCTGTTCTGGACACCGGAGCAGCAGATCGCGGGCTACCGGAACGCGGACCTCGTCGGTGCTTCCCGCTGGTTCGAGGCCTCCGACGATCCATACCCGCTGGCGCCGGCGCCGCGGGACCTGTCGTCGGTGACCTACGAGGTCGAGGGCGAGACATTCACCGTCGAGGACTACATCCAGGATCGCCGGATCGCCGGCCTCCTGGTCGTCAAGGATGACCAGGTCGTGTTCGAGCGCTACGGCCTCGGCAACGACGAGAACAGCCGCTGGATCTCGTTCTCGATCGCGAAGTCCGTCGTCTCGATGGTGTACTGCGAGTTGTTCTCTTTCGGCTTCTTCGGCAGCGTCGACGATCCGGTCACGAAGTACC
>VYDI01000027.1:13207-103583 GCA_009843505.1 Holophagales bacterium
GGTGGCGGCTACGACGAAGTGTCGATCAGGGACGTGCTGCAGATGGCCTCAGGCGTCGACTGGAACGAGGACTACGCGGACCCCGAGTCCGACGTGGCGACGTTGCCCGGGCCGATCGTTGACCAGACGCGGTACATGGCGGGGCTCGAGGAGCTCCATCCTCCGGGCGAGGTCTTCAACTACAACACCGGCGAGACGAACATGGCCGGCGCCGTGCTGCGGGCGGCGATCGGCAACAACCTTTCGACCTACCTGGAGCACAAGATCTGGGGCCCGTTCGGCATGGAGGCCAAAGCCAACTGGCTGCTCCACGAGGAGGGTGGCGGCGAACTGGGCGGCTGCTGCATCAACGCGACGCTCCGCGACTACGCCCGGATCGGCATCTTCGCGATGAACGGCGGCGTCCTCCGCGACGGGACGCGCGTGCTGCCCGAAGGCTGGATGGAGGAGTCCACGACCCCCAGCGACGGCTATGACGGCTACGGCTATCTCTGGTGGCTGACCGGCGACGGCGTCTTCGCCGGCATCGGCATCTTCGGCCAGTACCTGTGGATGGACCCGTCGTCCAACACCGTGATCGTGACCCACAGCGCCTGGCCATACGCGACGAACGCGGAGTACAGCCGCCACCGCGCGGCCCTGGTCGCGGCGCTCGCCGACGCCGTGCGGTAGCGCAACTCAAGTGGCGAAGCGTCGTATAGACACGACATGAACCGAATCTCCTATCGCTTTCTCGCGGCAACGACCCCCGCTCTAGGAATGCTCCTCCTGCCGGCGACGGGCCTCGCCCTGAACGTGGATCAGCCCACCTTCGTCGACGACATCGCGCCGATCCTCCACGAGAACTGCGCATCGTGCCACCGGCCCGAGGAGATTGCCCCGATGTCGCTGCGCACCTACCGTGAGGTGCGGCCCTGGGCGCGTTCGATCGCCCGCGCGGTCGAGAACCGCGATATGCCTCCGTGGGATGCCGATCCCGGCTACGGCCCTTGGGCGAACGACATCAGCCTGAGCGACGACGAGATCGCCGCGATCGCGAACTGGGTCGCCGCCGGCGCACCGCGGGGCGACGGCGACGAGCCGGTCTATGAACAACCCGCCGTGCAGGCCGAGTGGGCCTTCGGCGAGCCGGACTGGGTGTACGAGTTCGACCCGTTCGACGTCGCCGCCGACGGCCCGGACCAGTTCGCGATGATCCCGATCGCACCCGGTTTCGAAGAGGACCGCTGGATTCGTGCCGTCGAAGTCCAGCCCGGCGACCGTGAGGTGCTACACCACTTCATCCTGTGGCGGGCATCCGATGCCAGCACGGAGGTCCAGGACGCCTGGATCGACGCCTGGGCGGCCGGCGTTGGTGCGACCGAACTCCCTGCCGGCACCGCGCGATTCCTGCCGAAGGGGCGCGGACTGCTCGGCGACTTCCACTACCACCCGAACGGCACCGCTTCGACCGACAGGACCCGGGTCGGCGTCTGGTTCGCCGAGCCCGAAGAGGTCGAGAAGGAACTGATCAATCTCTGGGTGATGAACGCCGCCTTCAGGATCCCGGCAGGCGACCCGAACTACGAGGCGCGGGCAAGCCACGTCTTCTCCCAGGATGTCGTCGTGCGCTCCCTGGCTCCGCACATGCACTACCGCGGCAAGGACATGAAGTACACCGCGCACCTCCCCGACGGCGCGGAACGGGAACTGCTCAAACGTCAGCCGCTACGACTTCAACTGGCAGACGTCCTACGAGTTCGAGGAACCGGTCGAGCTGCCGGCCGGCACCAGGATCGAGGTCACGGCCCACTGGGACAACTCAGAGGACAATCCTCACAACCCGAACCCGACGGTCGACGTCACCTGGGGGAACGAATCGACCGACGAGATGCTGATCGGCTTCGTCGACTACGTGGCCGCCGAAGGCCTCAGCCCGAAGCCGGCCGGCGCCGTCCTCACCAAGCTGGCAGAGTTCGCCAGGACCCATCCGGGACAGGCGTGGCGCTTCGACGTCGTCCCGATGCCGGGAAGGGGGGTCGAGCCCACCGCCATGCTGTTGCCGCGCGACGGCAGCTCGGGCGGTTGGTACGTCCAGCTCGGCACCCTGGCCTTGCCTGCGCCGGTCGTCGACATCGTCTGGGACGGCAACCACGTGACGGCCACGGCCGAGATCCCCGGCCAGCCCAGGAAGATCGAGGGAACGGTCCAGGAGGACGGCTCCCTGTTGATGGACTTGGGATTCGGTGAGATCAGCGGCACGCCGGCCGAGAACGAGACGCCGGCTACGCTGCCGACCGGTTGACCTCCGGCAACGACAACGCCGGTACGGGTCCGCGCGATACTCCGGTGGGCAACCCGTGGGAGGAGCGGAAGGACCGCGGCAGGGTGTCTGCCTTCTTCGCTGCTCTGGTTCTCCTGGCGACCTCTCCTCGGAGGTTCTTCGAGGGAACACGCGCCGAGGCAGGCATGTGGGGCCCACTCTTGTTCGTGGGTCTCGTCACCCTCGTCGGCGTCTTCCTCAACGGCGTGATTCTCACGATCCTCACCTTGACGCTTCCGGAACCCGCGGGCGAACTCCTGTACCGGACGGAGTTCTCGATGGACCCTTCTCAGCTCACCAACTGGAGGGACTGGAGCGAACTGTCGGTTAGCCCCGAGCTGGCCGCCCCCATCGCCATCCAGGCCCTTCTGTTCTTCCTTCCGGTCCTCTTTGTGTTGACGCTGTTCGTCATGCTGTTGTTCGGCGGCCTCGTACACCTTCTCCTGGTCGTGACCCGCACACCGAGGCCGCAAGGATTCCGGGGCACCTGGGTCGTGCTGTGCTACGCGAACGGCGCTAGCCTCCTGTCCATCATTCCGTTCGCGGGCGATATCGCGAGCACCGTTTGCACCGCTGTGCTGTTCGGGTTCGGTCTCCGTGCCGTCCAGGGAGTCGGAGTCGTCAGAGCGGTGATTCTGTCCTCGATCCTGCCCCTGTTAGCGCTCCTGACTTCGCTCTTCGGTGACGGCACCGGTGTTCTGACCTTGATTCCGTTCGCGGTCGACATCGTCAGCGTCGTCCATGCCGCCTGACGATCGTCGTCGGCGCAGCCACTGGCTTGTGGGAACCGCAGCCGCCGCAATCACCAGAATCCACGGCAGGACGCCCTGAGGCACGGTATCCAGCAGCGGCGCCAGGGGGCGGTATTGCAGGAGATCCGACCCCCGGTCGCCGGTCCAGTGCCAGGCAGTGTGGACGATCAGGGCGGAGATGAGGATGGTTCCGAGCCGCTCGTTGGGGAGGCGGCGGAACACGAAGTCCAGCAGGGGAATCAGGAGCAGCAGGACCAGAAGTTGGCCGAGTTCGACGCCGACGTTGAAGGCGAGCAGGGAGGTCACCAGGTGCGAACCCGCGAACTGGAGCGATTCGCTGAGAGCGAAGGAGAAGCCGAAGCCGTGGACGAGGCCGAAGCCGAAGGCGGCGGTCCAGCGGCGTTTACATGGAACAAACCTGTTGCTGTGCGTCAGCGCGGCGCGGACGCCGCGACTCGACTCCTGGCCGACTCCGAGGATGTTCTCGAACGCCATGTAGACGATCGAGAGGGCGATCAGGACTTCGACCAGAGTGGGGAACCACAGCGCGCGTGGCGCTAGACCAGCCGCCGAGGCGATCAGGGTGATTGAGTGGGCCACCGTGAACGAGGTCACGACGAGCACGAGCTGGCGCAGGCGGCGTAGCGGCGCCACCAGGCAGACCAGGAAGAGCAGGTGGTCGAGGCCGCTCAGGATGTGTTCGAAGCCCATCGCGACGAAGTGGATCGAGGCTTGCGCCCAGTTCGGGTCGAGGCGGACCCGGCCGGGTTCGGCGGCGAGCTGAAGCGCTCGCGCATCGCCGTCGGGCGACTCGTAGCGAATCACCGTGAGCACCTGCAGGCCCAGGCGCCCGAAACGGGGGTCGATCGAGAACCGGGGCCGTTCGCTGGCGCCGTGAGCGCCGAGCGGCGTCTCGAGGTGGACATCGAGCAGCGCCTGTCGCCAGACGAGTTGCGTCGTCGCCGGCAGAGGCGGGCTGCGGATGTGGGCGAGGGCGCGGTCGAAGTCGGCGAAGGAGCGGTCGGACGGGATCGACAGCCGGACCGCCTGAACGGTCGTCGTTGGCAGCCTGTCGCGGCCGGCGTACAGGTCGAGGTTAGGCGTGATCCAGCGGTTGGCGGCCTCCACGAGCAGGCCGCTGGCGCGTAGCGCCTCGAGGTCCAGGATGCCGCGGTAGTCGATCGGGAACTGCATCTCCTGCATCGCTTCGAGCGGCGTGCGCACGAGCACCTGCAGCCGGTCGTCCTGCTGTTTGACGAGGACCTGAACCGTGACGCTGCCGGGCACCTCGTGGGCGGCGGCGGGCTCGCCGGCGAAGAGCAGCGGCGCTGCGACGAGGACGGCGCAGCCGACCTGAAGTCGCGGAAACGCGTTGGAACGGAGGCGGTACAGGCGGCGAATGCTAGCCGTCGTGCCGTCCGGAATGCCGGCGGGGACGCCGGCGCACCCAGTGAGCCCCGTTGTACACTGACTTTCCGCCTTGGCATCAGCAGACTCGCGGCAGAACCGCGGAACATGACGGACTCCAATCACGAGGAAGGCCGCCGATGAAACTGAACCGTTCGACCTGTGTCTTGACTTGCGCGGCGGTCCCCCTGCTGCTGTTCGCCGCCTGCGGTGGTGGCGGCTACGGCGGCGGCGAGGATGCCGCTGGCGACGGACCGATGGCGCCGCGTTTCGAGGTCGACCCGTTCTGGCCGCAACCGCTGCCGAACCACTGGATCCTGGGTCCGGCGATCGGCGTGACGGTCGACTCGCGTGACCACGTCTGGATCGTTCACCGGAATACGCCGGGCGCCTTCGGTGCGATCAACGAGATCGGCGCGGCGCAGGATCCGCCGCTCTCCGAGTGCTGCATCCCGGCGCCGCCCGTGCTGGAGTTCGATCCGGACGGCAACCTGGTCGGCCACTGGGGAGGGCCCAGCGAGACCGGCGAGTACGAGTGGCCGGCGTCGAACCACGGGATCCTCGTCGACCACATGGACAACGTGTGGATCGGCGGCAACGGCGGCGGTGATTCCCACGTGGTCAAGTTCACTCGGGACGGCCAGTTCCTCATGCAGGTGGGGAAGGCGAACGCCCGCATCGTTGAGGGCGCCGGCGAGGACGAGCCGCGGCGGGAGCGCAACAGCCACGACATGGAGAACTTCGGCAGCGTTGCGAAGCTCTCGGTCGACCCGGACGCGAACGAGATCTACGTCGCCGACGGCTACTTCAACCGCCGGGTCGTCGTGATCGATGCCGACACCGGCGAGTTCCAGCGCTACTGGGGTGCCTACGGCGAGGCGCCCGATGACGAGCTGGACCTCGGCCAGTACGCGCCCGGCGATCCGCCCGCGACCCAGTTCCGCGGTCCGGTCCACTGCGCCGACATCTCCACCGACGGCCTGCTCTACGTCTGCGACCGCGCCGCCGACCGGATCCAGGTGTTCCAGGCCGACGGCACCTTCGTCGACGAAGTGTTCATCGCTCCCGAGACCCTCTCCCAGGGCTCGACCTGGGACGTCGCCTTCTCGCCGGACGAGGAGCAGAAGTTCCTCTACCTCGCCGACGGCCAGAACATGAAGGTCTACGTGATCGAGCGCGAGAGCATGGAAGTGCTCTACGCCTTCGGCGACGGCGGCCGCCAGCCTGGCCAGTTCTTCGCCGTCCACAGCATCGCCACGGACTCCAAGGGAAACATCTACACGACCGAGACCTACGAGGGGAAGCGGCTGCAGAAGTTCGTCAACCTGGGGATGCGGCCGGTGCCGGACGAGGACCTGGGCACCCCCTGGCCCTCGGAGTAGCCGGGCCGACAAGTGCGTCGCCGGCCGGCCGTCTGTTGGCTTAGTAGGATCGGAACGCGCCGGAGGCTGATCGTCTCGAAGCGCCTCTTGATGAACCGTGACCACCAGGAAACCGGACGGCGGGCGGAGAGTTGCGTCTATCTTGACTACGCAGCGACGACGCCTGTAGCTCCGCAGGTCGCCGAGGCGATGTCCCGTTGCCTGGGACGAGAGGGCCTCTTCGGCAACGCGGCTTCAAGGCCGCATCGTTTCGGCGTCGAGGCCAGGACGGCCGTGGAGAGAGCCCGCGGTCAAGTGGCCGAGCTCATCGCTGCCGACCCGGCGGAGATCGTCTGGACCTCCGGTGCTACGGAGTCGATCAATCTGGCGGTCAAGGGTGCCGCCCGCGGCGCTTGCGGACGCGGTCGCCATATCGTCACTTCGTCGATGGAGCACAAGGCGGTCCTGGATTCCTGTGTTCGATTGGTCCAGGAGGGGTTCGAGGTCACGTTCGTCGATCCGGACTTCGACGGAACCATCACACCTGAGAGCATCGAACGCGCGTTGCGACGCGACACGATTCTCGTCTCCCTCATGCATGTGAACAATGAGGTCGGTACCGTCACGGACATCCCGGCGGTTGGACGCCTTGTGCGGGAGCACGGCATCGTCTTCCATGTCGACGCGAGCCAGAGCGCTGCGCGGTTGCCGCTGGATGTCCGGCAAATGCGGGCGGATCTCGTGTCTCTGAGCGGGCACAAGATGTACGGTCCGAAGGGGGTCGGAGCGCTCTACGCACGGAGTTCTTGTCCTTCTCCGCTCGAACCCCAGATGCATGGGGGCGATCAGGAGCAGGGCCTTCGTTCCGGCACCCTGGCCACTCACCAGGCGGTGGGGATGGGCAAGGCCGCCGAGTTGGCGCGCGAGCGCCTGGACAAGGACGCTGAGGCGACGGCGGCACTGGACCGGCGACTTCGTGATCTACTGGAGGAGATCCCCCGCAGCTTCCTGAACGGCAACCAGAGGATTCGGGTGCCGGGGATTCTCAGCGCGGGCTTCGCCTGCATAGACAGCGAGGCCTTGCTGATGGCCCTCCGCGACGAAGTGGCGATCTCATCCGGTTCCGCCTGTACTTCCGACCGTGTAGAGCCGTCCCATGTCCTGAATGCGCTTCGCTTGTCGGAGAAGGCGATAGCGTGCTCGGTTCGATTCAGCTTGGGCCGGTACACGACAGCCGACGAAGTGGGATTCGCCGCGACGCGACTGAGCGAAACCATAGCCGATCTTCGGCAGCTTTCTCCTGGATGGGCCGAGGAAGCAATGTCTGGCCCGCAGCCGCGCGCTCAAGAGCCGCGTTGGGCCACCGCATGACCGCGGTGATCTCCTCTGTCCAGTCTGCCGATGCCCGCGGGGGCGTCGCCAACGTCGTTGATCGTCTCGGCACCGCCAAGCTCGCCATCAGGGAGCAGTATCTGGCTAGTGAAGCCTGTCCTTGGGTCGTCGCGTACTCGGGCGGAAAGGACTCGACGCTCTTGCTGCAATTGACTTGGGAGGTCATCGCGGACCTGCCGGTTACCAAGCGGTGTCGCAGGGTGTACGTCGTGGGAAACGACACCTTGGTCGAGTCTCCGCTCGTCATCGGTCACCTGCGAACGACGCTCGGGGAGATCGGCGTGGCGGCGGCAGCCGCTGATCTGCCTATCGAGACCCGGATCACGAAGCCCCACGTCGATCAGACATTCTGGGTCAATGTGATCGGCCGCGGCTACATACCGCCGACCCGGAACTTCCGGTGGTGTACGGACCGGATGAAGATCCATCCGACGAACCGGCTCCTCGCCAATCTCATCCGCGCACATGGCGGTGCTGTTCTGCTGGTCGGTACGCGCAGGAGCGAGTCCGACAACCGACGTCGCGCGATGGACAGGCGCGGCGTAACGGCGGGGCAGTTGAACCCGCACGCCACGATGGATCACTGCTGGATGTTTGCTCCGCTTGCCGATTTTGAGGACCAGGATGTCTGGCTGGTGCTGATGCAGCGACGCCCGCCTTGGGGCGGCACGCACAGGAATCTGATCACGCTCTACCGCAATGCCGGCGGGGGCGAATGCCCCCTCGTGTTGACGAAGGACGACGCCCCCTCGTGCGGGACTAGTTCGCCCCGTTTCGGTTGCTGGACCTGCACCGTGGTGAAGAAGGACCGAAGCCTCCGGGGCCTGATCGCCTCGGGTCATGCGGAAGCAGACGTCTTCACTCGGCTCTTCGAGTTTCGGGAATGGCTCGTCGAGCTCCGGGAGAACGACGGCAATCGTGAGTCCGTTCGGAGGGATGGGAACGTCCGTTTCCGAGCTGACGGCAGTCAGGTGATGGGGCCGTTCACGCTCGGCGTGCGCAAGCAGATCCTCGAGGAACTGCGGACTCTTCAGGACGACGTGAGTCAGCAGCTCATTTCGCCTGCGGAAGAGGAGGTCATCGAGGACATCTGGCGGCGGGACCTCGTCCGGGAGGAGTGCCGTTCGGCTCTTCGCGCGGCTGTCGGATTGGTGCCCGAGGAAATCGCGGCGGGATGACCCAGCCGACCGTCGTTCAAGCCGAGGCAACGCGTTTCTCGGACCTGTTCTTCAGCGCGCGTTTCGAGGTGCCGTGGCACCAGCGCTACTACGACTGGAGTCCGAGGGAGGTAGGCGATCTGCTTGAGGACGTCCAGGAGGCCGTCGACGCGAAGAGCGGCTGCTACTTCCTGGGTGCCGTGATCCTGGCCGGAAACGGTGACGGGGTCTGGGAGATCAACGACGGCCAGCAGAGGATGGTCACGGTTTCACTCGTCTCCGCCGCTTTCTGCAGGCGGTTCGCTCAGGACGACAGCGACCCTCAACGCGAGGCGATCGCGCTTAGGTTGCTGTTCGATCTGGAGGCGAACAGGCCTTGCCGTCTGGCGGACGCTGACGAGTACGTGCGTCGCCTCAAGCCTCCGCGGAACGACTCGGCAGCCTATAGACAGATGATCCGGGGCCGTACGATCGGGACGAACGGCAAGCTGACCGCGGCGTGGCAGCGGATAGAAGAGTTCGTCGACGGGCTGGGCCTCCAAGCATCAAGGGACTACTTCGACTATCTGATCCAGCGGCTTGAAGTGGCGTGCCTGCGCCTTCCTCCAGAAGTCGATGCGAATGCCGTTTACGAGACGATCAACTCCAGGGGCAAGACTCTGGATGATCTGGACCGTCTTCGGAATCACCTCTACTCCTACTTCGGCGGAAACAGCGACCAGGAGGGAAAGGAGGCGATCCACGAGCATCTTGAGCGTGTTCGCACCCTCTTCCCGAGGGGCAATCTCGCTGGGGAGTACCTCCGCTGCCGTCTTCAGTGCAGGTGGGGCTTTCTGAGAGGCAGCCACTTCTATCGCGACGCCCGAAGAAAACTGGCGGATCGCTGCCGTTCCCTGACGACGGAAGCTGGCGAGCGAGGGGGCGACCCGGCGCGGTACGTGTCAGGCCTCGTTGAGGACCTTTGCTCGCCGGCGGCTGCGGAACTCTTTCGCATGATGACGGCCACGAATCCCGACCCGGGTTTCGTGAGCTTGTTCGACGCGGCGGCGGGTGCTGCAACTTCATCGCGGAGTCTCTCCGTGCTGCTGAGGGAACTCCGCGGCTACAAGGTCACCCACCCGCTGGTGTTCGCCTTGCTGGACAGGTTTGTTCGCGAGACCGATGGTCGACGTCGCCGCCGGATCGCTACGGCCGTGATGACGAACCTGCAGCGGTTGTCGGCCTTCGTGCTCAGGACAGCTTTCGTGCGGCAGCGCTTCGCCCCGTCGGAGTTCGAAAAGAAGTTCGCCGACTACGCTCGGGACATCGTCGCGGCCACCGACGTAGCTGACCTTGCTTTCGCGGAGTTTCTCGACGGTTGCGACGGATGGGGCGTACTGGAAGACGCGCACTTCATCCGGGCACTCAGGAACACTCGAATGAAGAGAGGACGCATGGCACGCCAGTTGCTCAGCGGCGTGAACCGGGCAGAACAGGACGACTCCCCGCTGCTCAACGAGGACAAGACCACCCTTGAGCATGTCCTGCCGTCGGCGGCCCAGCACTGGCCTACATGGAACGGCTTTCGGGACGTGGACTGCACCGAATGGGTGGACCGGGTCGGCAATCTGACGCTCATGGGGCCGACGGACAACCGGGCGGGCACCAACTTCAACCGCTCTTTCCGGGACAAGATCGGCAGCTACAAGCGGAGCAGCGTCGCTATCACTCGAGCGCTATCCGAGCACTCTGAGTGGACACCCGCGGCGGTCGAGGAGCGGCAGAACGAGATCGCCAGGCAAGCGGCTGCAGTGTGGGCGTTCCCCTAGACTCCGAGGCGGAACCCGGTGCGATGGCTCTTCGCCGGATGGCGGAGGATGAGCTTGGAGTGCCTTCAAGGCTGCGCGACTATCAATGGGAGGGGGTGGCCTTCCTCTATCGCACGCCGGGTGCTCTGTTGGCCGACGAGATGGGCCTAGGCAAGACTGTACAGGCTGCCGTCGCTCTTGCTCTGCTGTTGAGAAGGGACAGCGGGATTCGCCGGGTACTGATCGTGGCGCCGGCGTCGTTGACGACGAACTGGCTGCGGGAGATCAACGTTTGGGCGCCCTCCCTGACTGCACGGCGGGTGCAGGGACGAGCGAGTGACCGCGAGGCGTACTACCTGCTTCCGATCCCGGTTCTGATCGCGTCGTATGAGCAGATCCGCCAAGACGGACTCGACCGTATCCCGTCGGGCACGTTTGACCTCGTCGTGCTGGACGAGGCGCAGAGGATCAAGAACCGCAACTCGGCAACGGCCTTGGCCTGCCTTCTGCTTCCGCGGACTCGCGCGTGGGCGCTGTCGGCTACGCCACTGGAGAACGACGAGGCGGAGTTGCGGACGCTACTGGAGTTTCTGAAGTCTGAGGGCCCAGTCCGGAGGGTGCATGGCGGGGAGCTCTCAAGGGACTTGGACAGGCTGATGCTCAGACGCCGAAAGACCGCGGTGCGCGCGGAATTGCCCCCGGTATTGATCCAGGACCTCCCGATGGACCTGTCGGCGGAGCAGCGGGCCGAGTACGACGAACTCTGGACGACGCGCAGCGGTCTCGTGCGGCAGCACCGGGAGGACGGCGAAGACACTGCGGCTTTGCTTGGGCTCCTCACGCGACTGAAGCTGAGATGCAACTTCGACTCCTCGATGAGCGTCTCGTCCAAGCTGGATGCCCTGCGCGTGTTGTGCGACGCGGCGGGTCCTTCGGCGCGGCTGCTCGTCTTCTCCCAGTTCGTCAAGACGCTGGAAGCGATCTCGGTTCGACTTGACCTGGCGACGGGCCTGGTCACGGGTTCGATGCCGCTCGCGGAGCGCGAGGCGGCGATGGACCGCTTCAGGAGAGGGAGGGCGCCTCGCGTTCTGCTCGTTTCGCTGCGTGCGGGCGGCGTCGGTCTCAACCTGGGAGAGGCGTCCCATGTGGTGCTCTTCGACCGATGGTGGAATCCGGCGGTTGAGATGCAGGCGATCTTCCGCGCCCACCGTTTCGAGCGAGAGGAGCCCCTTCATGTGATCCGGTTCCTCGTGCAGGACTCGATCGAGGAGCGGATCGCGTCGATCCTCGAACAGAAGGCGCGTCTCTTCGAGGACGTGGTCGAGTCGTCGGGAATGGCCGGGAAGGCGTTCACGAAGCAGGAACTGATGAGTATCCTCGGCCTTTCGGCCGGCGATCTTACGCCGGCCTTGGACGAATCTGGAGAATGAGCATGGCGAAGATAGTGCAGTACAGGGATGTGCCGTTGGACGATCTGACCATCGGCAAGGCACAAGCGCGGACGTCGCCTTCCATGGCAGACGTCGATGAGTTGGCGAGCAGCATCGAGAAGCTCGGTCTCCTACAGCCCATTGTGGTGTGTGAGGCCGTGGAAGCCGGGCGATGGGAGATCCTGACGGGACAGCGACGATTCCTCGCCCACAGGCGGCTCGGCCGGGAGTCAATCCCTGCTGCGATCTTGGACGAGCGTGTTCCCGAGGCCCAGGCCAAGGCCATCTCGATCACGGAGAATCTGATCCGGCGAAAGCTGTCGGGTAGGGAGCTGGTCGATGGAATCACCCATCTGTACAACCACTACGGTTCCCAGAAGGCTGTGGTGGAGGCTACCGGCCTCTCGGCGGAGAACGTGCGCAGCCACATCAAGTACCCGAGACTCAAGCCGGAGCTGAAGGAACTCGTCGACGATGGTGCGGTGGACGTGAAGGTCGCGCTGAAGGCGCAGGACGCGTCGGCCGGGCCGGACGGACAACCGGTTGTCGCCGATGCCGTGAAGCTGGCTCGGGCGATGGGGGATATGTCGGGCGTTCAGCAGAAGAAGCTGACGAAGGTGCGCGAACGAGTCCCTGAAGGGAGCGTCGACGAGTTGATCGAGCGGGCGAAGAGCGCTGACCGGGTGACTCAGGTCAACGCCACCGTGACAATGGACGTCCATGCTGCGCTTCGCCGCGTGGCTGTGGACGAGGGGATGAACCAGGACGAGACTGCGGCCATGCTTATCGAGGAAGCGCTGACGGAGCGTGGCGCCCTTGGTTCATAGCGTGTGGCGTGGACTGAGCGCCGACGAACTCGCACGCCTTCGGATGTCTGTCGGCTACGGGCGACATCAACGCGGTAGGCCCCTGTACCCGGTCGAGTGTGGACGGCTGTTCAGGCGAGCTGAGCGGGACGGTGCGAGCCGAGCAGAGACTGCCAGGGAAGTGCGTCTCGACGCATCGGGTGTCGGCCGCTTCCTCCGATTGCTGGACCTTCCGCCGGAGGTTCAGGACTGGGTGGACTGGGGACGGGGAGATTTTGTCGGCTTTTCGTCCGCCTCCGAGTTGGTCCGTCTCAGGGATCATGAGGAGCAGCGGCTCGTCGCGGACGCGATCCTCTCCGATCGTCTGACGAGCAAGGAGGTGCGACAGGTCGTGCAGCTCCGCGACCGCTCCGGCCGTGCGGTTCCTGACTGCATCAGGGAAGTCGTGGGAATGCGCCCGGTAGTGGAAAGGCGCTTTGTGTTCATGGGCGCCATCGCGGACGAGGACATGGTGGCCGCTCTCGGAAACCTGGCGCAGTCCGAACGCGACAAGATCCTGGCTGGTGGAATCGATGCTGTTGGCCTCCGCGGCGCGTCAGGACGGCTTGGCACGCGGATTTTCACGTTGGTAGGAGGCGAGGACTTCGGCGAATCGATGGCTCACGTGGGCCGCGGGACCATAGAAGGGCTGGTTCGGGACCATCTCCAGGAGAGCATCGAGAGTGGTTCCAGCGCAGGTTGATGTCCTTGCCACGGGCGCGGTGCGTCTTGGGCAAGCGGTAGTTTGCGACGGATTCGCGGAGAACTGTCCGTGGCGCGTTCAGACCCATGTGCACGACGATCACATGGCCGACTTTGGTCGGAGCAAGGGGCTTCAGGATCTGGTGATGAGTCCGGAGACCTACGCGCTCCTTGTCGATGATCTTGATGCCGATCTGGAGTACAGGTCCAACTTACACCGGCTGAACAGAGGCGAGAGACGAGTGCTCGAGGACGGTTCGCGGCTAGTTCTGTTGCCGTCCAACCACATGCTCGGCGCCTCCCAGGTGGCCCTGGAACTCCCAGATGGTCGGCGGCTCGGTTACTCCGGGGACTTCGGCTGGCCCCTTGAGGACGTGATCCAGGTTGACGAACTGGTTGTCGACAGCACCTACGGTAGCCCCAGGAGCGTTCGCAAGTACACGCAAGCCGAGGCGGAAGCCTGCTTGTTCGTGCTGGTGTGCGAGCGATTGCGACTAGGACCAGTGCATATCCGGGCGCATCGGGGCACGATAGAGCGTGCGTTGACGGTGCTCTGCGGCGGCGTTGGAGCACCGATTCTCGCAAGCCGGCGGCTCATCCGGGAAGTCGACGTCTATCGGCGATTCGGCTTGACGACCTGCGATGTGATCACGCTTGACTCGGACGACGGTCAAGCCGCGTTGAGGCAACGATCGTACGTGAGGCTCTACTCGAAAGGAGACGTAACCGGTAACGAACCGATGGTTGGAACGAGCATCGCTTGCAGCGCTTTCATGTCGGGACGCGATGGTCACGAGGATCCGCTGACGATGTACTCCGATAGCAGCTACTGTGTTGCTTTGTCGAACCATGCTGACTTCGAGGAGACGCTCTCGTACGTCAGGGCGACGGGGGCCAAACGTGTCGTGACAGACAACACTCGGAACCATGGGCTAGAATTGGCGCTCGCCATCAAGGATCGCATCGCAGGCGTCCACGCAGGGCCGTCCACTAACAGGCCTGGTCCGCGCTGGTAGTTGCGGTTTCGACCCGCATGCAGGCCCTGGAACGGCACTGCCGACTCTGGGAGTGACCTGCCCTTCCAAACGATGGCTGGTCAGGATCCGCCAGGGCTGCTACGCAGCCCCTTCCTTACTCTCTCGGTCTTGACGCGGCGCGACGAACGTCGGCGTGGGCGTCCCGGGCGAGCGTAGCCAACGCGTCGCTAGGAGTGTTGGGGTTCAAGGCGACAGCTTGCCGTACCCATTCGGACTCATCCTCGACCAGCCTAGTCAGTGAGTCGGGAGGTAGTTTAGGGTTCCGGGCTGTCACCGCCCGCACCCATCTATCGGTGTCTTGGGCCAGAATCGTCAGCACGGAAACAGGCGTTCTCGTGTTCTGGGTGATGGCACCACGTACATTGGCCCTCGCGTCGTTAGCCAAGACAGCGAGCACTTCGGGCGGCAGGTTTGGATTCCGCGCCGCTATGGCTACGGCCCAGTCGTCGTCTCCTTTGACTAGCTTGTGAAGCACTTCAGGCGGCGTCTGCGGGTTCGAGGCGAGGACCTCGGGAGCGATGGTTGGCTGATCGGTGCCGTGCTCGACGAAGGCGTGGCTGTCGGCCTCCGCGTTCAGCCTCTTCCGTGCGTAGACACTGACGAGGAGGTCGTCATCTTGCGCCATCTTGGCCAGCACGGCGGCAGACGCGTTCGGGTTCCTTGTAAGGACGAAGCGGACCTCCTTCGCGGGATCGCTGGTTAGATCGTCGAGCACGTCCGCGGTGGTTGTCGGGTTCTGTGCCGCGGATCCGCGCACCTCAAGTTCCTGATCTTGCGCCAGCTCGGCAAGCACGGCAGCCGGAGTGCTCGGATTCAGGGCGACGGCGTCGCGCACGTACCAGTCTTTGTCTCGCGCTAGATCGGCAAGAAGACCGGGAGGCGTGTTCCCGTTCAAGGCGACACACCTGCGCACCTCGACGTCGTCGTCCTGAGCCAATTCGACTAGCACGGCTGTCGTGCTCGAATCTAGAGCCTGTAGCGCTCTCTGAGCGGCCGTGGCCATCTTCGGTGTCTCTTCCTAGGGGGCTTAGCCTTGGTGACGGTAGAGCCGGGCGGACCGTCCGACGGCGTCAGGAGCAAGGTTCGGCGGATGTGACGGTGTGAGTAGAGACGGTTCTTTCAAGAGCTGTCAACTTGGGCTTAGGTTCGCCCTAGCCAATTGGATAGAAGAACTGCGATGAGTGCCGTTAGGGCGTTCGTGACAAGAATCAGTATCCACGACGGGCCGGCACTTGCAGCACGCACTAGTGTACGACGCGGCCAGCTATTGTAGCTCAGCGCAGTTTGGCCTTCGGGCGTAATCCTGAACGCGCCAAGCCGTCGGCCATGGGGATCGCGATGTGTGTTTCTTGCTGAGACTCATGCGGTGTGGGCCGGGTCCAGACGACGAATTCTCGGAGTTCGAGCTTGGCCTTTGATTCGTAGTCAACATCGAGCTCCAAGAGGACGGCGGGGACTACTTCCGGGTCCGAGTCTTCTTCCGAGAGCGCGCTAAGTACGCCGTAGTCGTGGTCGCTGAGTCTGTACTTGTGCGGTATCATCGAGGCCATTGCGAATTGAAGTCCTTGTAGTGAAATGAGCGATGAGACGAGATCGGTCAACAGTACTCAGTTCGGAGATACTGTAGCTGTCCGTGAATCGCGTTGTTCAGCCCGGGAGCCGGTACGCGATCAGCTCGAACGGCTCGCCGCGGCCGCCGATGGAAACCACGAGGTACTGCACACCGCGGTGCAGGTACGTGATCGGGCTGCCGTCGGAGTGGGCGGGCAGTTCGACCTCGGCAACCAGGTCGCCCGTCGCCTTGTCGAGGGCACGGACAGCCGGCACGGTGTAGCGCCAGTCTTCGCGGGCCGCCGACTGCGGATTGGTCCAGGCGAGGCCGCCGGTGACTTCGTCGGGCTGCTCGTTCCACTCGCGCTCCGCCTTCGCCTCCTGGTACCGGAACGAGCGGGAATGGCCGGAACTGACGATGAGCAGCGTCTTCGTCGCCAGAGCATGACCGCGGACGCCTGAGCCAAGGAGCGGCAGGTCGAGGCTGGCGAGCCGCGGGTGTCGTCGCGGTCCCTCGCCGAGCGGGATCTGCCAGGCGATCTCGCCGCGACCCATGTCGTAGGCGGTGATCCGCGAGTACGGCGGCTTCGAGATCGGCAGGTCGAAGGGGCCGTGAAAGCCCGAGACCCTGGCCACGAAGTCGAAGGAGGAGCGGTTTGGATCGGGCCTGCGCAGCGTGATCAGGATCGGCGCCGTGAAGGATGGCACGTAGAGCTTGCCCGAGTCCGGGTCGAAGGCGCCGCCGGGCCAGCTCGCGCCGCCCTCGAAGCCGGGCATGGCGACGGTGCCGCGCTCGCTGGGGGGCGTGTACATGGACCCGTACTGGTGGGAAGTCAGGATGCGTTCCGCCTCGGCGCGAATCTCGGGCGTGAAGTCGATGACGTCGGCGAGCTGCATGCCCTGGCGGTCGAACGGCGGCGGTTTGGTGGGGAAGGGCTGGGTGGCCGAGGTCTGCTCGCCTGGGATGCCCGTCTGTGGGACCTGCCGTTCCTCGATGGGCCAGAGGGGTTCGCCGGTCTTCCGGTCGAAGACGTAGAGGAACGCCTGCTTGCTGGGCAGCATGGCCGCCTTGACGGTGCGTCCGTCGACGACGACGTCGCCAAGCACGGCCGGGGCGGCGAAGTCGTAGTCCCAGAGGCCGTGGTGGATCGCCTGGAAGTGCCAGCGGCGCTCGCCCGTCTCGCAATCGACGGCGACCAGGCTCTCGGCGTACAGGTTGTCGCCGCGGCGATGGCCGCCGTACCAGTCGTTCGTCGGTGTGCTGGTCGGCAGGTAGGCGAGGCCGAGTTCCTCGTCGGCGCTCATCAGGCCCCAGACGTTTGCGCCGCCGGTGATCCGCCAGGATTCGTCCTCCCAGGTGTCCGTGCCGTGCTCGCCCTCCTGGGGCACGGTGTGGAAGGTCCAGAGTTGCCGGCCGGTGCGGACGTCGAAGCCGCGCACGTCGCCAGGCGGCCCGTCGCCCGGTCCGAGCGGTCCGTCCGAGATGGACGAACCGACGATCGCGACATCGCGGCAGATGGTCGCCGGCGAGCTGACGGTGTACTTGCGGCGTTCGACGGCCCGGTGCAGGCCGGTGGTCAGATCGACGCTGCCGTGGTTGCCGAAGGAGCGCACCGGCGTGCCTTCGTCGGCGTAGACGGCGCGCAGGATGGCATCCGTGCTGGCGTAGATGAGACGGCCGGGGGCCTCGGTGCGCTCGGGGTCGCGCCAGAAGCTGGGACCCTTGTGGGTGAAGCCGTGGTTCGTCGGCCGGCCGTGGCCGTAGCTCTGTGGATCGTGCTGCCAGACCGTCGTGCCCGTTGCCGGATCAACGGCGGCGGCGATGCCGTAGCCCGTGACGACGTAGAGCCGCTCGCCGATCTTGATCGGTGTCGTGACGTGGGTGCGCTGCTTCATCGACGCGTCTTCGAAGCGCGGGTCGTTCGCCATCAGGTCGTTGTCCGGCAGCCGCCAGCGCCAGGCCGGTTCGAGGCGAGCGAAGTTCGAGGCGTCGATCTGATCGAGCGCGGCGTAGCGGCCTGCGTCGTTGCCGCCGGTGATCGTCGGCCAGTCCGTGTCCTGTGCCCGAATCTGGGCGACGCCCGGCAGTAGAAGTGCGGCGCCAAGAAGGGCCGCCGCGGGTGCCGGCTGAGCCTCGCCGGACATCCGCCTCAGTCGAAGGCGGGGATGATCTCTTCCGCGACCATCTGGTAGTGGTCGAGACGGTGCGTCGGAATGCCGCCGATCATGATCTCGTGGGCGCCGGCGTCGATCATCTCGCCGATCCGGTCGATGACGTAGCTCTTCGGGCCCGCCGCCGTACCTTCGCCGAGGCCCCGGGCTGCGATGAAGCGCCCGGCGGCGGCCTCGTCGTCCGTCACGAAGGTCGGCATCAGCACTGTGTGCCGGATCTCGCCCGGGTCCCGGCCAGCGTCCTCGCAGTGCCGGTTGACGACGGCGACCTTGTGCTGGAAGTACTCGCGGGTCATCGGTCCGCGCGCCCAGCCGTCGAGGTTCATCACGTCGCCGTGGCGCGCCAGGGTGCGCAGCGTCCGCTTCTCGCCGGTGCCGCCGATCAGGATGGGGATCGGGTCTCCGTAGCAGCCGGGGGAGAGGGGCGCGGAGTCGAGGTCGTAGTACTCGCCCTTGAAATCGACCGGTTCGTTCGAGCGGAACAGTGCCCGGATCAGCTCGACCGCCTCCTCGAAGCGGTCCTGACGCTCCTTCATCGACGGGAATGTCCAGCCGTAGGCCTCGTGCTCCCGCTTGAACCAGGCGGCGCCTATGCCGAGCACGAATCGGCCATGCGAGATGTGGTCCAGGGTGCCCGCCATCTTGGCGACCAGGCCGGGGTTCCGGTACGTGTTGCCGAGAACCAGGTGGCCGATCTTCAGGTTCCTCGTGATGCTCGCGGTCGCCGCGGCGACGGTGAAGGCTTCCTGCGCCGCGAGATGTTCCTCTTCCTTGAGCCCCGGGGGCGGCAGGTAGTGGTCGGCGTACCAGATGCTGTCCCAGGGGCCCTGGTCGAGCAGCTCGGCCACCTCCCGGACGCTGTCCCAGGTGTTGCGGTAGACGGTGACCTGCGCACCGAACTTCATGTCGTGCTCCTCTCCTGCTGCGACGCTAGGCGCCGCGCTGCATGACCATCTTGCCGATGACCTTGCGGTCCATCATGTCGCGAAGCGCCTGCGGCACCTCTTCCAGGGGATAGCGGCGCGAGATGTAGGGCTGGATCTTGCCGGAGGCGGCGAGGGCCTCCGTTTCAATCCGGGTTGCCTCGAAGACCTCCGGCTCGCGCATCCTGGAGGCGCCCCAGAACACGCCGACGATGTCGCAGCCCTTGAGCAGGGTGAGGTTGAGCGGCATGCGCGGGATGCCGGCGGTGAAGCCGATCACCAGGAACCGGCCGCGCCAGTTCGTGGCGCGGAGCGCGGCCTCGGCGTAGTCGCCGCCGACCGCGTCGTAGACGAGGTCGACGCCCTTGCCGTCCGTCAGCTCCTTGGCGCGATTCTTCAGGTCCTCCGCGGCGTAGTTGATCGTCTCGTCGGCGCCTCGTTCGCGGCAGAGCGCCAGCTTCTCCTCGCTCGAAGCGGCGGCGATCACCCGCGCGCCCATCACCTTGCCCAGCTCCAGGGCGGCGAGGCCGACGCCGCCGGCGGCACCGAGCACGAGGAGCGTCTCGCCGGGCTTGAGGTCGCCGCGGTACTTCAGCGCGTAGTGGCCGGTGCCGTAGGCGTAGCCGTACCCCGTAGCCTCCGCGTGGCCGAGCCCCGGCGGCAACCTGCGCACCTGGGACGCCTTGAGCAGCACCTGCTCGGCGAAGCCGCCGGTGCCGCCTCCGCCGACCACGTCGTCGCCGACTGCAAGGCCGTTTACATCGGGCCCCACGGCCGCGATCCTGCCGCCCACCTCACCGCCGACGACGAAGGGCGGCTCTCCCCGGAACTGGTAGCGGTTCTCGATGATCAGGGTGTCGGGCCAGGTGATCGCCGCCGCCCGGATGTCGACGACGACCTCGCCCGGCCCCGGAACCGGATCGGGAAGTTCCTCGATCGTCAGGTTCTCCGGGGGGCCGAACGCGCTGCAAACAACTGCCTTCATGGTTGCCTCTGAGATGTAGTTTGGTGAAGCGGGCTGTCAGATCTGCCGCTCGCGGCCCTTCCAGTAGGGCGCCCGGACGAGGCCGCGCTGGATCTTGCCGGTGGGCATGCGCGGCAGGTCGGTCGCGAAGTCGATGGAGCGCGGGCGCTTGAAGTCGGGCAGGTGCTCGCGGCACCAGGCCAGGAGTTCCTCGGCCAGTTCGTCGCCGGCTTCGTAGCCTTCGTCGACTTCGACGACCGACTTGACGCTTTCGCCCCACTCCTCGTGAGGCACGCCGACGGTGCAGACCTCGTAGACGGCGGGGTGCTGCTGGATCACGTCGTCGATCTCCTGGGGATAGATGTTGACGCCGCCGGCGATGATCGTCTCCGCCGAACGGCCGGTCAGGAACAGGTAGCGGTCCTCGTCGACGTAGCCCATGTCGCCCATCGTGAAGTAGCCGTCGCGGTAGGCGGAGGCGGTCTTCTCGGGCGCCTTGAAGTAGACGAAGCTGTTCTCGGACGCCTCGAAGTAGACCGTGCCGGTGGTTCCGCTCGGCACCGGCTCGCCGTTGTCGTCGAGCACCTTGTACCTCGTTCCCTCCACGGTGCGGCCGACGCTGCCGGGCTTCTCGAGCCACTCCTTCGAGTCCACCCAGAACGTGCCGCCCTCGGTGGCGGCGTAGTACTCCCAGACCACCGGCCCGAACCAGTCGATGATCTTGTGCTTGACGTGGACCGGGGTGGGAGCGGCGCCGTGGCAGAGCCAGCGCATGGAGGAGACGTCGTAGCGTTCGCGGATCTCCGGCGGCAGCGCCAGCATGCGGTGAAACATGGTCGCCACCATGTGGGTGTGAGTCACCCGGTGCCTGTCGATCAGGGCGAGCGTTTCCTCGGCGTCCCATCTGTCCATGAGCACGGAGCCGACGCCGGCACCCATCGGCATCGCCAGGTTGAGACCCAGCGGAGCGGCATGGTAGAGCGGCCCGGTGACGAGCGAGCAGTCCGTGTCCGGCTCGAAGTCGCCCGACTCGCGGACCGCCAGCAGGAACGGCGTCGGTGTCGGAGCGGCCTTGCGGTAGACGCCCTTGGGGTGGCCGGTGGTGCCGGACGTGTAGAGCATCGGTGCGCCGAGAACCGGGTCCTCGATGTTCGAGCCGTCCTCGGCTGCGAGCGCCGCGTCGTAGGACGCGGCGCCCTCGATCTCGCCGCCGACGGCGAGAGTCAACTGCAAGTGGCTCGACGCGGTCTGAGCCGCGGCGACGGCCGGCGCGAAGGCCTCATCGGCGATCAACACGACCGCCTCGCAGTTGTCGACGATGTAGGCCACTTCGGGTGGCGAGAGGTGCCAGTTGATCGGCGTCATGCGTCCGCCGGACCGCTGGCAGGCGACGACCGTTTCGATGAACTCCGGCCGGTTCCGGCACAGCAGGGCGACGCCTACGTCGGGACCGACGCCGTGCGCCCGCAGCACCCGGGCCAGGCGATTGGCGTTGGCGTTCAGTTCGCCGAGCGTTCGGCCGCCGAACTTCGACAGGACGGCCATTCGCTCGGGAGCCACCTCCGCGTGCACCGCGACGCCCATGCCGTAGGGCGCGGCGGCCATGAGTCGTTCCTGCAGTGCTGCGTCGATCGCCATGCGGGCCTCTCCGCGGGCGCCGGAAGAGGCCGGCGCCCTGGTTTCCTCGTTATTGCCTTGCTCGGGTTTCCTGAAGAAGAGCCGCGAGTGTACCCATAGCTACACTGACTGCCCATGGCCGCCGCGACCACGCCCGAGACGGTCGAGTTGACCGACCACGACCGGGCCATGCTTGCCGGCGACTGCGGTGAAGCCGCGGCGGTCGCGATGCGCATCCTGATCACGATGGCGGGGGTCTACGGTGCCGAACGTCTGCTGGATATCGAGGGCGCCCACATCGACGGTTGCCTCTACCACGGTGACTCCGGGGTCGACTTCGCGGAACTTCTGGTTGCGGGTGGGGCGCGCGTCAACGTGCCGACGACGTTGAACGTCGGCGGCCTCGACCTGCTACACCCGGAGGAGTTCGCGGGTACGGCGGAACGCCGGGCGAAGGCGCTGCGGCTGATGGAGTGCTACGAGGAGATGGGCTGCCGGACGATCTGGACGTGCGCGCCTTACCAGACGACGCCGCGGCCGGCGTTCGGGCAGCAGGTGGCCTGGGCCGAGAGCAACGCGATCGTGTTCGCGAACTCGGTGCTCGGTGCGCGTACTCACCGCTACGGCGACTTCATCGACATCTGCGCGGCGATCACGGGACGGGCGCCGGCGGTGGGACTCCACCTGGAGAAGAACCGGCGTGGCCAGGTCGTTTTCGACTTCCGTGGGCTGCCTCGATCTCTGACTTCAGCCACCTGGCTGCTGCCCGCGATTGGCTATCTGGTGGGGGAGCGTTGCGGTAGTCGAGTGCCGGTTCTGCTCGGCCTGACGGATGCCGACGAGGACGGACTCAAGGCGCTGGGGGCGGCGGCGGCATCGTCGGGTGCTGTGGCGCTGTTTCACGCCGTGGGCCTGACGCCCGAAGCGCCGACACTCGAGGCGGCGCTGGGAGGTGGAGAGGCGGAGGAGTGGATCGAGGTTACGGTGGACGATCTGCGTGCCGGACTGGACAGCCTGTCCACCGTGGCGGCTGCGCAGGAAGGAGCGGGCCCCGAGTGTGAGGCGGACGTGCGGATCAACGTCGTTGCGCTTGGCAGCCCCCACTTCTCGCCGCGGGAGTTCGCTGAGCTGCTGCCGCTGGTTGAGCGCAGGCCTCCGGCTTCGAGTGTCGAGTTCGTGGTCTGCACGAACCGTCAGGCGCTCGAATGGCTGGAGGCCAGAGGCGAACTGGAACATTTGCGCGGTCTTGGTGTCCGCGTGGTGGTCGACACCTGCGTTGTCGTGGCGCCGATTCTGCGCACGCCTGCCGGCGGGATCCTGATGACGAACTCCGGCAAGTTCTCGCATTACGCTCCCGGCAACGTCGGCTTCGACGTCGTCTTCGGCAGTCTGTCCGATTGCGTGGATTCGGCTCATGCAGGCCGCCTGAGGCGCGACCGGGAGCTGTGGCCGTGAACGAGGTCGAGATGCGTAGTCTGGTGCTTGTTGCCGGCAACGGCGCGGGATCGGTTCTGCGCCTGGAAGATCCGCTGTCGTTCTGGGGCGGTGTCGATCCGCCGACCGGGCGCATCATCGACCGGCGGCATCCGAACTGCGGCGACAGCGTTTCGGGACGCATCCTCGTGATGCCCTACGGACGCGGCTCGAGCAGTTCCAGCTCGATTCTGCTGGAAGGCGTGCGGCTTGGAGCGGCGCCGGCCGCCATCGTGCTGAGAGAAGTCGACGGCATTCTGGCGCTCGGCGCCGCAGTGGCGCGGGAACTCTACGAGCAGTCGCCGCCCGTGGTCGTGCTCCCGCCCGCGGACTGGAAGGCCGTGCCGGAAGGGGCAGAGGCCTCGGTCGACGTCAGCGGTCGCCTGCGGATCGCAGGCTGACGTTCCAGGACGTCCACACCCAGACCTTGAAGGTGTCCGTGCCGAACTCGTCCGCGTCGTACTGCGCCAGCTTGATGCCGAAGTCCTGCTTCCAGGGAGTGTTCCAGACCGCCATCGCGTCGATCTCGGTCCCATAGTCCATGCTGCCGACCGCGGAGCGGAACTGGTGCCAGCGGACCGTCCAGTTCCAGGTGTCCAGGTTGTGGTCGAGGCGCAGGTACACGTCGACCAGGCCGTTCGCGGGGGTTCCGAGGAACTTGTCGGTCCAGCCGTTGAAACCGTGGAGCGTCGCCAGCGGCGTGCGGAAGCCGTACGTGCCGTCGCCGTCGAGCGCTTCGCGCACCGCGCGGATGCTGATGTCGCCGCGGGTGAAGCCGATCCCCGTCTTCTGGTAGTCGAGGTCGACGCTGCCGGGGTGGTCCGCCCAATCGGACTGCACGACGTACTGGAGTTCCCACAGGACGGACGCCGCGCCGGCGTCGTGCGAGCCGTTGTAGCTGGCGCCCCAGTTGGACGTCGAGTTGGCCACGGCGCCCGGCCTTTCGTAGTCCAGCAGGTAGCCGAACAGGGCCAGGTTGCCGGGGCCCGCCGGGCCGGAAACGTAGATCAAGTGGGAGTCCATCGGCTCCTCGGCCCCGGTGATCCGGTGGGCCCGCTTCAGGAAGGCGTAGCGGAGCGACCAGTCGGCGGCCATCTGTGCATCGAGGGCGGCGGCGTCGAAGGCCTGGTGGTGCTGGCGCCAGCCGACCGCGCCGACGAAGCGCTGGTCGCCGATCAGGAGCTCGGTCCGGCCGAGGGTGAAGGCGACCGGCCCTCGCTCCAGGCGGGCCGCCGCCTGGTTGATCGCGGTGAGCGCGGGATCGGCGATGATCGGCCGGTCGCGGACGCCGTTGTCCAGGCCGCCGTAGCCGAGGTTGCGGTAGGTGCGGTCGTTGCCGACGGGGGTCACTTCTTCCGCTTCGAGCAGGAAGGAGAAGCCGCGGAACGCCTTGGTCTCCAGCTTGAGGCTCGTGCGAAGGGTCGAAGCGAGCGCCGTGGCGTCGAACGCGTCGTCGTCGGATTGCTCAACCCGGTACCGGAGACCGAGCGAAACGTCCGCGTCGCGGATGGCCTGGCCAAGCGTCGCCGGCTCCTGAGGAGCGTTCTCCTCGTCGCCTTGCGCAAGACCGTGCGCCGTGCCGACGGCCATGCTCAGCGCTAGCGGAATCAGACACTTGCGCATGATCGGGTACGGGTACTCGGGAAGAAGAAGCTGGAGTCGCCGGAGGCCGTCCGCAGTATATAGGCCGCCTGTTGAGGGCCCTTCCGGCGGAGCGCCTGCTTTCACTCAGTGGGCGGACCGCCAATCCAGATCGGCGACGACCAGGCGCGTTCCTGGATGGTCGCCTGCAACTCGGCCCGGGGAGCGACGCCGGCCTTGATCGCGTCCCAGGTCGACCAGCGGCAGGTCGGATTCTCCAGCGCCCGGAGGTAGTAGAAGGCGTGCTGGCCGGCTTCGAATCCCGGGTCCTGCCAGAGAGCGACGAGTTCGGAGGCTCCCTTGTCCGGCGTGATGCTGCAGTCGGAAAGGTCGACCTCGGCGCCGTTATCCGGGCAGCGGTGGGTTTCGGGATCGGGTGTGCCGCCGTCCGAGCAGGTGACATCGAACACCTGCTCCATCGCCTGTTCGCCTTCGCTCCAGCCCTTGATCACCTGCACTCGCTGCAGCGGCGTGCCGAGGGGGTCCTGAAGCGCCCAGACGAGGAAGCGGGGAGCTTCCGCTCCGTCCGAACCGGCCGGCAGTTCGCCGCCCATCGGCACGCCCTCGGCGTAGGCGATGTCGACCGCGTCGTCGCGCTCAGCCAAGTTGTCCGGGTAGGCGCCGGCAAAGAAACGGACGACGATGCGGGGGCCGCTGGTGGCGAAGGTCTCCTTGCGGCGGAACGCTCCGTAGATCGACTCTCGGGTGTTCTCCTCGGCCCAGACACCGGCGAGGCCGGAGGCGCTCCAGGTCTTGTAGTAGGTGTCGTTGTAGGCCGTCACCCCATCGTCCGACGCCATCGGCACCGAGCCGCGGAGCTCCGCCGTCGCGTCCAGGATGCCGACCTTGGCGACGAAGTTCGATTCGTCGAGCGAGGCGCCGCCGTTGTGGGTGTCGCTGGCGCCTACCAGGCCGAAACGGTACGGATTCGCGCCGTTCTCGGCCTGCAGCTCGAGTCCGCGCTGGTACGCGTTTCGCACGTAGGAACCGCGCGGCCTCGACTTGTTCCACTGGGCGATCCGGTAGGGCATGATCTCGAAGTCCGCCCACTCGTCGTTCGGCGACAGGAAGGGGTGGGTGTCGGAGGTGCCCTTGACCTGGGTGACCTCGACCAGCGGTTCGTTCCGCATCCTGGTTTCCGCGTAGGCCGCGTCGATCGGCTCGCCGGCGAAGTTCACGAGCTGGAACATGTGGCCGTCCGAGCCGTTCGAGTTGTGAGGGATGGCGAGGGCCTCGATGCCGCGCGATCGCAGATCATCCATCCACGCCCAGAGGTCCTCCGGGTTGATCGAGTCGCCGCGGCCGTACGGGTAGTCCGGCACCGCGTCGCCGCGGAAGATCACGTTGCGGTGCAGGTTGCCGCCTTCGCGGCTCGAGGTGTACTCGTAGGCAGGGAAGGTGGTGAAGGCTCCCGGGGCGTTGTGGCGCTCGGCCGCTTCGACCGTCCGCTTCCAGGCGGAGCGGATGACGTTCACGTCGCGATGTTCCCGGATGTAGGCGCCGCTGCGGAAGGCGTTCCGTTTCTCGCTGATGGTCCGTGCCTGGGTGAAGTCCGCGGCGCGGTCGAGCTTCGACAGCGGGTGGTCGGGCTGGGACATCGCCTCCAGCATGCCGAGGTAGTTCGCGTGGTCGGTCACGGCGAGGAAGTCGAGCGGCCGGTCGAGCTGGAGGTCGAAGCCGCCAGGGTGTTCGATCGCCTTGCCCTTGGCGAACTCGTAGGCGTCGTCCGGCGTGGTGCGGGTGCCGAAGATGAAGGCGTCGAAGGAGTAGCGGGTGTGGACGTGCAGGTCGCCGAACAGGGCCCTGCGGTCGGCTTCCTGGGCTGCCGCGGCAAGGGTGCCGCAGAGCATCAGGCAGACGGCGGTTCCCAGAGTTTCGGCTGAGTTGGCGAGCACCTTCCGCATGTTGGTGACCTCCGTTCGCTTTCTCGTTGATCGTTCTATCGTGACCCACGATACGCCAGTCTCCTTCGGTTACACTTACTGAGCACTGACCAAGGAACGGAGCCGGCAAGCGCTCCTTGGTCGCCGACAGTGGACCCAGGAGTCCGCAGTACAGGGAGCACATGAAGATGAAGACCCAGACCTCTCGTCCCATCCTGCTCATGCTCGTCGCCGCCGTTGCCGTTCCCGGCCTTGGTCTGGCTGCCGACGCGGACACGCCCACCTTCTACGCTGACGTTCTTCCGGTGCTGCAGGAGAACTGCCAGACCTGTCACCGGCCCGACGGCGAGGGCGAGAACATTGGCGGCATGATCGCGCCGATGCCGCTGATGACCTACGAGCAGACCCGGCCCTGGGCGCGCTCGATCGCGCGCGCGGTCGAGAACCGCTCGATGCCGCCCTGGTTCGCGACCGAGGCGACACGCGGGAAGTTCCACCATGAGCGGGTGATGTCGGACGACGAGATCGAGACGGTTCTGGCCTGGGCCCGTGGCGGTTCGCCGGCGGGCGACGCGGCCGATGCGCCGGCGCCGAAGAAGTTCGTCGAGGAGGGCTCGGACGGCTGGTCGCTCGGGCGTCCGGACCTTGTCGTTCAGATGCCGGAGAACTACTGGGTGGCCGACGACATCGCCGACATCAACATCAACTTCGAGACCGAGCTCACCGAAGAGATGCTGCCGGAGACGGTCTGGGTGCGCGGCGTCGAGTTCAAGGTCGGCGGCAGCGACGTTCACCACATGTGCGCGAGCGTTCGCCCGCCCGGCGGCGCCACCGCGCTCGGCAAGTTCAGCGACAGCTCGATCGGATGCATCGCGCTCGGCGCCGAGAGCCACCTGATGGAACCCGGCTACGCGATGAAGCTCGAGCCGGGTTCGACGATCGAGTTCTCGATGCACTACAACAAGGAGGCCGGCGAGGGCAGCGGCTTCTACGACCGGTCCGAGATCGGCTTCGTGTTCGCCGACGCTCCGGAGAGCGAGCTGCGCGAGGTCAAGTTCGACTCGATCGGCAATCTGACCTTCGAGATTCCGCCCGGCCACGAGCGCTGGAAGGTCGGTGCCGCGCGGGTTTTCCCGGTCGAGACGGACATCCTGGCCCTGTGGCCCCACGCCCACCTGCGGTCGGTCGCGGTGCGCTACGACGCCTTCTACCCCGACGGCACGACCGAGGTTCTTCTCGACGTGCCGAACTACGACCAGGAATGGCAGACGACGTACCAGTACAAGAAGCCGAAGACGATCCCTGCCGGCACCCGGGTCGAGGTGTCGATGTGGTTCGAGAACTCGCCCGAGCGCGGCGAGGAGCGCGGCTTCGACCCGGCGGACAACGTCGTCAACGGCACGGCCACGACCGACGAGATGATGCTCGGCTTCGTGGCCTGGGCGCCGGTCGAGCCGGTCGATCCGATCGCGCTGCGGCTTGGAGTCGCCTCGATTCAGAGCACCGGCGGCGGGGAGTAGGTAGGCGGGGATGACCGGTTCGCGCGGGTGGTGGCGGCTTTCTTCGGTCGCGGCCGTCCTGCTGCTCTCGGCAGCGGCGTTCGGGGCGCCTGCGGCGGGTCAGTTCGCCGAGACCGAGAAAGTCATCGAGAAACCCTCGAAGGAGGGGGAGGGTCGCAAGCTCGACGCCTCGGGCCTGACCAACGCCTTCGCGCTGCTGGTCAACGCGACCCGTTCGATCGACCGGGCCGAGATCGGCGGCGGCATGGTCGAGGTGAACGCCGGAAGGCTGCCGCTCCTCGGCGTGGACTGGGAGGCGTTGCAGGAGCACGAACAGGGCCTGTTCGAGTTTCAGACCGCGGCCGCGATCAAGCTGCGCACGGAGGCCGACATCGTGGTCGGCGACCTCGAGGTGCCGGCCGGCAACGTCTCACCCGGCTTCGCGGGCCTCTACAGCTTGTGGCTCCGCCTCGACGACGACGGTCAGTGGGTGCTGATCGTGAACAACGAGCCCGACGTCTGGGGCACGATGCACGATCCGGCGAAGGACCTGGGCGAGATCCGGCTTGAGCACTCGATCGTGGAGGGCGGGAAGCCGCGCCTGACGATCGAGATCGAGCCGCCCGAAGGCGACACCCCGGGGACGCTCAAGCTGTCCTGGGGCGAGCATCGCTGGCAGACGACGGTCGCCGGCCTCAGGTCGTAAGTGCCAGGAAGCTAGCTCGACCGGAACCGCACGGGCCACGCGCGGGTTCGGGGCCGATGCAGCGAAGGGCGTGTCTGGTGTTGGGTGGGATCTAGATGGCCGTTCCCGGATATGAGCAGCTTCCATCGAATGGCACTCGGGTCGGTATTGGCCGAATCGTGCCAGTTGTGCCATTCGAGTTCGGCCTGATCGACAACGACGGGCTGGAGCATAGGCACTTCTAACTGCCCGGAGAACTTGTGGCCACTGGCTGGATCGGTCGCGCTCCCAGCACCGGCGCGTGCAGCCCGAAGGCGACGAAGGCGCCGGCGAGGCAGCAGGCCGCCATGATCCAGAAGGTCAGCGTATGGGAGCCGGACCAGTCGGAGAGCAGTCCGGCGATGGTCGGCGCCGCGGGCGAGATCAGGCCGGTGATCGCGAAGCGGGTACCGATGATCGTGCCGAAGGCGCGCCTCCCGTAGAAGGAGGAGTACACGACCGGGATACAGACGTAGGCGCAGCCGAAACCGAGGCCGACGAGTACGACGGACGCGTAGGCGACGAGCGCCGTGTTCGCATTCACGAGGCCGGCGCAACCGACTCCCTCGACCAGGAGCACGATGCCGAGCAGGCGTTGGGGCGACATGTAGTCGCCGACGAAGGCGCTCAGCCGGCCCAGCAGGCTGACCGCGACGCGGACGCCGAGGATCGCGCCTACGACGGCGGTCGTAAAGCCCAGGGCCTCCAGGTGCTTGCGACCGTAGACGGTGATGATGCCCCAAGGCACCCCGTAGGCGATCGACAGGGCAATGAGGACATAGAACTGGTGGGTGCGCATGGCCAGCGGCGCGGTCCACTCGCCGAGGCCTGACGGTCCCGACCTCTCCTCTTCGTCTGCCGCTCCGGCCGCCTCGCCCCGTGCAGGGCCGCCATCCGGCTGCTGACCGACGCTTTCCGGGGTGCCGCGAACGAAGAGCACCGCGATCACCGCGACCGCGGCGGAGACTCCGGCGATCACAAGCCAGCCGGCCCGCCAGTCGGCCACCCGCAGGATGCCTGGGGCGAAGTAGGCGTTCACCGGGATGCCGACGACAGCGCCGCCGGCCAGCACCAGTCCGATCGCCCGCGACCGGAAACGCACGAACCAGTTGGAGGCCAGAGTCTGGGCAGGCAGGATCGTCGAAAGACCGATGGCGACGCCGCCCAGGACGCCGTATGCAAGGAGGCAGTCGACAAACGAATCCGCCCGGCTCAACAGCCAGAAGGCCAGCACCGCGACGACGGAGCCGAATCCCATCACCGAGCGGATGCCGTACCTGGCCATCGTCATGCCGACGACGGGGCCGAGCAGATGGTAGAGGTAGTTGAAGACGCTGAACACCAGACCCGACTGGGTGTCGTTCAAGCCGAGGTCCTGCTGCATCTCGGGCAGGAAGAAGCCCCAGCTGTAGTACATCGGCGAGATGCCGAAGCCGTAGCAGACAGAACCGAGCCCGACCATCTGCCATCCGAGGAAGCGGCGGGGCGGGTTGCTCGTCATTCCCGCTTCGCCTGTGTCGCCTCGTGTGTCCGTTGCCGCCGACTACTGGCCGCGGATCGCTTCGAGCCGGTCGTTGATCTCCCGTTCCAGCGCCGCCCCCGTCTTCACCTCGTCACCGAGTTCGAGATAGGCCTGTTTGACGCCATCGAACTCCGGCCAGGGCGGCCGGCCGCCGCCGTTCGGGTCGCCGGTGCGGGCGAACTGGACCCAGTAGTCGATCATCAGGGTCGCGAGGGCGTCATCGGTGTCGTCGTAGTTCTCGCCTTGGAGCGTGTTGAAGACGTAGCCGAGCTCCGCCGCGTGATGGGCGCCCCAGGCCGGGTTCTCGGGATTCACCCGGGTGAAGAAGTACTGGAACGCGGGGGAGGACACGTTGTCCATCCCGAGCAGCATCCGGCGCGTGCCCCGCAGGAACCAGGTGTCGGTCAGGAAGCGGTCCTGCTGCACCTTGAGTTCCTCGGCGCTCTTCGACGGGTAGAGCTTCGCCACTTCCTCGGCCTGGTCGCCGTAGACGCCCTTCAGCATCTCGAGGAACTCCGCCCGCTCGGTGAGCGGCTGGAAGGCCATGAACATCGTGCCCTCGTTGCGATTCGTGCCGGCGATCAGGGGGATGTCGTTCTGCTTCCCGGCCGTGTAGCGGTCTTCGCTGGACTCGGGCATGAAGGCCGTGCCGTAGGTGACGTGCGGCTCGTAGGCGCCGGGCTGGCCCGCCTGGGGGGTTCCGGTGATGATCGTCTTCGCGTCGAGGGTCCGCAGCGCCTTCGCCGTCTGTTTGTCGCCGTCGCCGAGCATCGCCGCTGCCCAGGCGACGCCGACGTCCTCGGCGCTGCCGTGAATGCCGTTCGCTCCCCTGAGCGGGCGGACGTTCGTGTCGGTGACCCAGGGGCTTTCCGCGATCGCCCGGTGGATGAGCCCGCTGGCAAGGGGACTCGCCATCAGCGCGTGGACGCTCGTGCCGCCGGCCGACTCACCGAAGATCGTCACGTTGTCCGGATCGCCGCCGAACCTGGCGATGTTCCGCTCGACCCACTGGAGCGCCGCGATCTGATCGAGGAAGCCGTAGTTGCCGGACTCGCCGCCGGCCTCCCTTGAGAGTGCGGGGTGGGCGAGGTAGCCAAGCGGGCCGAGACGGTAGTTGATCGAAACGAGGACGACGCCCTTGTCAGCGAAGGCGGAGCCGTCATAGCCGATCTGGTTGCTCCAGCCGAGGCTAAGGCCTCCTCCGTGGATCCAGACCATCACCGGCCGGGGATCGTCGCCTTCCCCAGCCGCCGTCCAGACGTTCAGGAACAGGCAGTCCTCGGACGACTCCGGCAGGGACTCGCCGGTCATCATCGCCAGAACCGGTGCCTGCGGGCAGATCGCGCCGAACTTCGTCGCGTCGCGCACGCCGCTCCACGTCGCCGCCGGCTGCGGCGCTTTCCAGCGCAGTTCGCCGACCGGCGGCGCGGCGAACGGGATGCCGCGGTAGACCGTGAGGGCGGTGTCCGCATCGAGGACCTCACCTTGCAGCTTGCCGGAGTCGACCTTGACCAAGCCGGCGTCCGTGCTGGCGCCTGGGGCCGCCGCTGCGAACAGTAGGGCGGGGACCAGGATGGCGGTCCAGTGGACTCGGTTTCTGCGGCAGCGGAGTTCGGCCATGTTGCCTCCGGGGGTTCGGTCTGGATGGTGTGATCAGGGAGGCGACTCTACACGGCTGGTCGCGGCCGGCTCGGACAGTCGGCGATGCGCTAGGATCGCTCGCGACGACTTCAGACGGCTGTCGTGCGGCAGTCGCGATGAGGAGATGATTCAGGATGCCGAAGTTAGTCAGGGGTGTTATCGCGGTTGTTGGTCTGTCGATGCTCGGACTTCATGCCGAGCCCGTTCGCGCCGGCGAAGCCGAGGTGCCGGAACGGGCTGGCGCGGCCGATTCGGTCTCGTCGCCGAGCGAGGACGGCTGCGTCGAGAGCGCCACCACGCTGTGCCTGCAAGAGGGCCGCTACGAGGTGAAGGTCGACTTCACGGCCAACGGCGAGACGATGCCCGCCAGGGTGGCGAGGCCTCGCACGGAGGATTCCGGACTGTTCTACTTCTTCGAGCCGAACAACTGGGAGATGCTGCTCAAGGTGCTTGACGGTTGCGGCGTCAACCAGCACCACTGGGTGTTTGCCGCCTCCGCGACCGATGTCGGCCTCAATCTCGTTGTGCGGGACACGACGAACGACGCGAGCAAGACTTACACCAAGGCGCCCGGCGAACCGGCGCCTGCGATCACCGATGTCGGAGCGTTTCCGGACGCCTGCGGGGCTACCAGCTAACGCAGCAGTAGTCCGAGAGCGGCGTTGCGCGCCGAATGCCGGCGGGGGACGCCAGCGCACCGAGTTCTCTGCCGCTCGGGCTCCCGGCGTGAGTAGGGAGTCACCGGTAGAGCTCTGCGAGGGCCCTTATCGACTCCTCGACCTCCCGCGGCGCGGCGTCCGGAACGCCGCAGCGGGCGATGACGTGGGTCATGCCGATGCGCTCACGGTAGCGGTCGAGCCCCGCGCGCACCTCATCGGGTCCGCCGACGACCGCCCAGTTCTCGATGTCCGCCAGCTCCTCTTCCTGAACCAGGCGGGTGCCGGCGCGTGCCATCCTGAGCGCCTGCGCGGTCAGGGCGGCGCTCACGCGCTCGCAGGTGCCCCGGTCTTCCGAGATGAAGACGGTGCGCATGACCGGGACGATCGGTCGCGGCATCCCTTGCGGCAGGGCCTCACGGTGGAGTTCGTGGTTCCGCGTGAGCCGGCCGATCGTTTCGAGGGGAGAGGACAGGTAGGGCAGGCCGAGTTCGCCGGCCTGCTTGAGCGCCAGCGGGCCGAATGCGGCCACCCATAGTTCCGGATGCGGCTGCTGCACCGGCAGCGGCGCGATGCGCACGGGTTGACGCGTGCCGGGTTCGCCGACCTCGATCGCCTCGCCGACCCAGGCCCGCTTCATCAGGTCGAGCGACTCGAGGAAACGCTGGCGCTTGGTGCGGGGATCGACGCCGAAGGCCGCGAACAGCGCCGGCCGGAAACCGCGGCCCAGGCCGAGGATCACGCGGCCGTTGGAGAGGCGGTCGAGGACGGCGACCTCCTCGGCCGCCTGGAAGGCGTTGCGAACCGGCAGCAGGTAGGAGGTGGTGCCCAGCCGCAGGTTCGTCGTTCGTGCCGCTGCCGCAGCGAGAACGACGATGGGCGAGGGGCAGGCCGCGGCGCCTGTGAAGTGGCTTTCGGGCAGGAACAGCGAGTGGAAGCCGAGCCGGTCGGCGAATTCCGCCTGGTCGGCGATCGACCCCGCCTCGTCGCCCAGGTAGTTGACCCAGGGGGTCAGCCCGATCTCGATGCGGCTCTCCTTCAGCCGGCTCTCCAGTCGCTGAAGCTCTTGCCTTCCGAGGCGAGGTCCGCCAACAGGGCCGAGGGCTGCCAGAAGTCGTCGCCCGTCTGGTCCGCGAACTCCCGCATCCGGTCGGCGACCTTGCCGAGGCCCACGCTGTCGCCCCAGTGCATCGGGCCGCCCCGGTAGACCGGCCAGCCGTAGCCGTTGACCCAGATCACGTCGACGTCGGACGGCCGGATCGCGATCCCTTCCTCCAGGATCTTCGCGCCCTCGTTGACCATCGGGTAGAGGCAGCGTTCGAGGATCTCCTCCTCGCCGACATCACGCTGCGCGATGCCTTTGGCTGAGCCGAAGTCGCTGATGATCTGCAGCACTTCCGGATCGGGCGCCGAGGCGCGGGTTTCCGGATCGTAGACGTAGTAGCCGCGGCCGTTCTTCTGGCCGCGCCGGCCGGATTCGCAGAGGATGTCGCGGATGTCGCGGGATGCTGACTCCTTCTCGTTCCAGCCGATGTCGAGGCCTGCCAGATCGCTCATCGCGAACGGACCCATCGGGAAGCCGAAGTCGTACAGGACGCGGTCCACGTCGTAGTACTTCGCGCCTTCCAGGATGATCTGCTGCGCCTGCTGCTGACGCTGGAACAGGATCCGGTTGCCGACGAAGCCGCGGCACACGCCGACCAGCACCGGCACCTTGCCGATCTGCTTGGAGATCGTCATCGCGGTGTGGATCACGTCTTTCGCCGTCTTCTCGCCGCGCACGACCTCCAGCAGGCGCATGATGTTGGCCGGCGAGAAGAAGTGCATGCCGATCACGTCCTCGGGACGGCTGGTGGCGGCGGCGATCTCGTTCACGTCGAGCGCCGAGGTGTTCGTCGCCAGCACCGCGCCCGGCTTCACGATCCGGTCGAGGCTGGCGAAGATCTCCTTCTTCAGAGCCATGTTCTCGAACACGGCTTCGATCACCAGGTCGCAGTCGGCGAGCGCTTCGCGCTCGGTCACGCCGCTCAACAGGCCCATGCACTGGTCGACCTGTTCCATCGTCATCCGGCCGCGGCTGGCGGTCCGTTCGTAGTTCTTGCGGATGACGCCGAAGCCGTGGTCGAGCCGGCCCTGCTCGGCTTCGACGATCGTCACGCCGATGCCGCGGTTGGCGAAGTTCATCGAGATGCCGCCGCCCATCGTGCCGCAGCCGAGGACGCCGACCTTCTCGATTCTCCGCATCGGGGTGTCGCGCGGCACGTCGGGCACCTTGGCCGCTTCGCGCTCGGCGAAGAAGTAGTAGCGCTGGGCGATCGACTGCTTGCCGGACATGAGCTCGCCGAACAGCTTCCTTTCGTAGTCGAGCGCTTCGTCGAAGGACATGTCGAGACCGGCCTCGATCGCCCGCACGTTCGCCTCCGGCGCTTCGAAGCCGCGGGTGCGGCGGGCGATCTTCCGCCGGAAGCCGTCGAAGATCTCGTCCCGGTTGGCCCGCGCCTCGTTGACCTTCTCCTCGAGGTCGCGGATCTTCTTGAGCGGCCGGCCCTCGGCGATCAGCTTCTCGGCGAAGGCGACGCCGCCCTCGAACACGTCCTCGACGATCTCGTCGATCAGGCCGCCCTCGAGTGCCTCCGCGGCGCCGATCGGGTTGCCGATCACGCACATCTCGAGCGCCTTCGGATAGCCGACCAGCCGGGGCAGCCGCTGCGTGCCGCCCGCGCCCGGCAGAATCCCCAGCTTGACCTCGGGCTGGCCGAAGCGGGCCGATGCGACACCCACCCGGTAGTGGCAGGCCATCGCCGTCTCCAGGCCGCCGCCCAGGGCGGTGCCGTGGATCGCCGCCACGACGGGCTTGGTCGCGTTCTCCATCGCCTCGATCGCCTCGTTGAGCCCCGGTTCCTTCATCGGCTTGCCGAACTCGGTGATGTCGGCGCCGGCGATGAACGTACGGCCCTTGCAGACCAGGAGCACCGCGGCCACCTGTTCATCGGCCTCGGCCTTCGCCAGTCCCTGGACCATGCCGGCGCGCACACCGTGGCTGAGCGCGTTGACGGGCGGGTTGTCGATCACGATCAGGGCGACCTGGCCGCGGACTTCGTAGTCGACCATGTCGGTGAGTGCAGTCATGTCGATGGTGTCTCCTGGCGCGGGCGCGCCGGTGCGTTGACGTGGGGATCGTTGGTGAAACGGGCCGGTATCGTAGCCGTTCAGTGGCCGTGGCCAAGCACGTCCAGGAACCGACGGATCCGGGCTGCGTTTTCGCCCAGGTCGCCGACTCCGACCTGGGACACGGAGCGTACGTCGATGACCGTGCCCGCGGCTTCGGGGCGTACGCGGACGGCGACGAAGTCGATGAAACGGAACCAGGGCGTGGCGTCCGAGAACTCGAAGCGCCCGTTTTGCGGGTCTTCGAGGATCGGCGCCCAGCCGAGGTCCTCGGCCGCGTGGCGGACCCGCCACGCCGCTTCGTCTCCTGAGATAGCGAGATGGAGCGTGTCGATGTCGGGGTAGGCCCGGCGCTGCTGATCGGGTACCGCGGCGCCGCCGCTCGGATAGGCGAAGCCGGCACCGCGGCTGTCCTGGGCGGCTGCGGCCTCGAAGGCCGGCGGGTCGTCGATGTTCGTCGTGATGTCGTGGATCGGCGGCGCCTGCGCGGTTGCGTAGCCGAGCACGAACACCCAGCCGAGTACCGCGACGGAGAGGAGCGCTCCAGCCCACGCCTGCGACGCCCCGCCACGGCGCTGGTTGCGGCGGGTCCGGAGCAGGCCGATCAACCCGAGGAGCAGGCCGAACAAGACGCCCAGGGGCATCAGAAAGGAGAACAGGGCGAAGCCGAGGAGGGGCGAAACCAGGCCGAACCGGGCCTCGAGCACACCGATCAGACCGACCACGAGCGCGGTGGCCGAGATCAGCGGAGACGCGAGAGCGGTAAGGGAGTTCATCGCGGCGGAGGGTAGCAGGCCGGGACTTGCTACGGTCGGGCCGGCCGTTGCTCCCTCCTGTCGACATGCCGCCATCCTCTTCTCCATTGCACGACTCACGTTTGGCGCTCGCTGCGCTGAGCGGCGCCGCCGGTTCCGTCTGTCGCCTGGTGGGTGGAGCGGCGGTGGCCGTCGCGCTGGCCGCCTGCGGCGCCGGGCCGCCGGACGGGACGTCCGAGCCGCGGCGACCGAACATCGTGCTGTACGTCGTGGACACGGTCCGCGCGGACCGTCTGGGTGTCTACGGTTACGAGAAGCCGACGTCGCCGCGGCTCGACGCGTTCGCGGCTGGCGCCGTTCTGTTCGAGAACGCCTACGCCCAGTCGTCGTGGACGCGGCCGGCCGTGGCCTCCCTGTTCACGGGACTGCTGCCGCCGGCGCATCGCACCGTCGGTCGCCGTTCCGTGCTGCCCGAGGAGGCGGATACCCTGGCCGAGATCCTGGCCGCCAACAGCTACGAGGGCCTGGGGCTCGTCCGCAATCCGAACGTCGGCCGTGCGTTCGGCTTCGCACAGGGCTTCACCCGCTTCCGCAGCGAGGATCGCGAGCGCGACGAGACGATGCTGGACCGTGTTCGCTTGTGGCTCGATGAGCGGCGGAGCGCGGACGGGCCGTTCTTCCTCTTCCTGCACGCGATCGACCCCCACGGTCCCTACGACCCGGCGCCGGAGTTCGAGGAGATGTTCGAGGCCGGCGGCGCGCCGGCGCACTACCGCACGGTCCGTTACCTGCTGGGGTTGAACCGTGGCGAAGTGGAGCCCGAGCCGGGGACCGCCGAGGCGCTCTCGCGGCTGTACGACGCCGAGGTTGCCCAGAACGACCGTGCCTTCGGCGACTTGCTCGACGAGCTGGAGGACCGTGGCCTGACTGAGGAGACCGCCGTGATCTACGTCTCCGACCACGGCGAGGAGTTCGCGGAGCACGGCCGCTGGGAGCACGGGCTTTCGCTTTACGAGGAGGTGCTGCGGGTCCCGCTCGTCATGCGCTTGCCCGGCGTGCCGCCGCGCCGCGTGGAAGCGCCGGCGCAGCACGTCGACGTCCTGCCGACGCTGCTCGGCTATCTCGGCATCGAGGCGCCGCCCAACGACGGGCGGAATCTGCTGGCGGCGCGCCGCCGCGGCGACGATCCGCCGGATGTCTACACCCACCTCGACGTCGACGGTCACCGTGCCGCCTCCGTGATGCGCGGCCACTACAAGCTCGTGCTGCCGCAGTCACCCTCCCAGGGAACCAAGCCGATGCTCTTCGACCTGGATGCGGATCCAGGCGAGTTGGAGAACCTGGCCTCCGAACGGCCGGATATCGTCGAACGGATGCTCGGGCTGTTGACCGAGCGGAACCTGGCCGACGAAGTCGAATCCGCGGAAGAGATCGAGGACGACCAACTCGACGAGGACGTGCGCCGGCGCCTCAGGGCGCTGGGCTACGTGGACTGAGGAAAACGCCCCGGCGCGAGTTCCCGCAGGCAGCCGGCCAGCAACTCGACTCCCTCCCGGATCCTGCCGACGGAGGGACAGGCGTACGCCAGACGCAGGAACGGCACGTCTTCGTCGCCTGCGTGGTAGGCGGCGCCGTAGCCGTACTCGAGGCCGCGCTGCTCGCTCAGCGCGAACAGCGCTTCGCGGTCCACCTCTTCGGGCAGGCCGACCCAAAGGAACATGGCCCCGGCCGGCTTTCGCCAGGTGCAGATGCCGCCGAGCTGCTCGGTGAGCGCGGCCAGCAAGGCGTCACGTTTCGGCAGCAGGGCGGCGTTGTTGCGCTCGATCTGCGCGGGCAGGCGGCCGCGCAGCAGTTCCGCCACGATGCTGGATGACAGCGTGCTCTGGCCGGCGTCGAAACGCTCGTCGAGAAACCGCTGCTGCAGCGGCTGCCTGGCCAGGAGATAGCCGATGCGAACGCCGGCGCCGAGGATCTTGGACAGCGAGCCGATGTAGACGACGCCCTCGCCGCTTGCCAGCGCGTAGAGGCTCCGCGGCGGCCGCGGCGCGTCGTCGTAGTGGACGTCGCCGTAGCAATTGTCCTCGACCAGGAGGACGTCGTAGTCGCGCGCGGCCTCGATCATCTCGAGTCGGCGCTCGCGGGGCATCACGGCGCCCGTCGGGTTGTGGTAGGTCGGCAGCGTGTAGATGAAGCGCGGCTTCTCACCGGCCGCGGTCAGGTTCTCCAGTGTCCGGCGGAGCGCGCCGATGTCCATCCCCTGCTCGTCGAGCGGCACGCCGACCAGGCGGTAGCCGAGGCCCCGGTAGGCGCCGAGAGTGCCCGAATAGGTCGTCTCTTCGGTGATCACGATGTCGCCCGGCTCTTCCATCAGCACCCTGCCCACCAGCGTCACCGCCTGCATGGAGCCGTTGGTCAGCGCGATCTCGTCGGGGTCGAAGTCCGTGCCCTCGCGATCCGCTTCGCGCCGGGCCAACACCTCGCGCAGACCGGGATGACCCAGGTCGCCGGGGTAGAAGGCGAAGTCCTTGCCGATGTCTAGGATGGCGCGGCCGGCCGCCTCGGCCATCTCGGCCGCCGGGAAGGCCTCGGGCGCGGTCATGCCGACCCGCATCGGGATCGGATTCAGAGGCGGGTGGCTTGAGCGTGGGGCGTCTGTCATCGCGGCGGGGACTGTAGCAGCGGCCGCGGGCTGTTACCCTCTGCGGCCCTCGACCCTCGACCAAGGAGAAGCGCACGATGAAGGATCTCTTCGACCTCACCGGCAGGGTGAGCGTCATCACCGGATCGACGAAGGGCATCGGCAAGGCGATGGCCGAAGCCCTGGCTGCCTTCGGCTCGAAGGTCGTCATCTCGAGCCGCAAGGCGGATGCCTGCGAGGCGGTCGCGGCCGCGATCAATGAGAGCGGCGGCGAGGCGATCGCGCATCCCTGTCACGTCGGTCACAAGGATCAGTTGGAACGGTTGGTCGCGGCGACCCGGGAGCGCTGGGGGAAGATCGACAATCTGGTCGTCAACGCCGCGGTCAATCCGTACTTCGGCTCGAGCCTGGGCATTCCGGACTCGGCGTTCGACAAGGTGATGGAGGTCAACATCAAGAGCGTCCACTGGCTGTGCCAGATGGTGATTCCCGAGATGCAGGAGCGCAAGGACGGGTCGATCGTCATCGTGTCCTCGGTCGGCGGTTTCCGCGGCAACTCGATGCTCGGCGCCTACGCGATTTCCAAGGCGGCGGACATGCAGCTCGCGCGGAACCTGGCGGCCGAGTTCGGTCCCGACAACATCCGCGTCAACGCCGTCTGTCCCGGCCTGGTGAAGACGAACTTCGCCCGGGCTCTGTGGGAGGACCCGCAGCGGGAGCAGGCGGTCGCCGGGCGAACACCGCTCCGGCGCCTCGGCGAGCCGGTCGACTGCGCGGGGATCGCGGTCTACCTCGCCTCGCGTGCGGGTTCGTGGACGACGGGCCAGACGTTCACCGTCGACGGCGGAGTGCTGGGCTGCGGTTGATTCGGTCATTCGTCGCGCTCGTCCTGTTGGCCGGCGCGGCGGCCGCGCAGCCGACCGGCGACGCCGCGGACGCGGTGTTCCTCGCCAGCGGCGTTCGCGTGGGGGAGGTCGGGGCGACGTCGGCGGTGGTCTGGACGCGGACGACGGCCGAGCCGGTACGGCGCGCCGGTCGGGAGATCTCTGGCCGGCCAGTCGTTACCCTGGCGCCGGGAGTAGACGTATCGTCCCTCGAGGGTGCCGTGCCGGGCGCACCGGGCGAAGTGCGGGTCGTGCTGCGGCCGGCTGCGCCGGCGGACGGGGCAGGTGTTAGCGCGGCGCGGCGGCTCTCTCGCTGGCGCCCGACCGAGGCCGAGCGCGACTTCACGCACCAGGCGAGGTTCGACGGCTTGAGACCGAACACTCGCTACCTGGTCACGGCCGAGGTGCGGCCTGCGGGTGGCAATGCGGACGCGCCGGTGACCGCGACCGAGACGGCGACCTTCCGCACCGCGCCGGCCTCCGACCAGCGGCTACCCGTGCGCTTCGCCGCGATGACCTGCCAGTACTACGGCCGGCGAGACCGGCCGGACGGCTTCCAGATCTACCCGTCGATGGCCGCCGCCCTGCCTGACTTCTACCTGTCGGTCGGCGACAACGTCTACTACGACAACGAGTCGCCGCGGGCGACCACCGTCGAGCTGGCGCGCTACCACTGGCAACGGATGTTCACCCTGCCGGCGATCGCGTCCTTTCTGCGTTCGGTGCCCGGCTACTGGCTCAAGGACGACCACGATCTGCTTCTGAACGACTCCTGGCCGGCGATCGAACCCGGCATCTCCGCGCCGATGACGTTCGAGGAGGGTCAGGCGGCGTTCGTCGAGCAGATGCCGGCGCCGGAACGTCCCTACCGGACCGTCCGCTGGGGCAAGGGCCTGCAGCTTTGGCTCGTCGAAGGCCGCGACTTCCGCTCGCCCAACGACATGCCGGACGGCCCCGGCAAGACGATCTGGGGTGCCGAACAGTGGCGCTGGCTGCGGGACTCCCTGCTTGCCAGCGACGCGGACTGGAAAGTCCTCGTCTCGCCGACGCCGATCGTCGGCCCGGACCGGAGCAACAAGGCCGACAACCACGCCAACGCCGCCTTCAGCCGCGAAGGCGACGCGGTCCGCGAGTGGTTCCGCGCGAACCTGGACGACAGCTTCCTGGTCATCGTCGGCGACCGCCACTGGCAGTACCACTCGGTCCACCCGGAGACGGGGCTCGACGAGTTCTCGGTCGGCCCGGCCAGCGACGCCCACGCCGGCGGCACGCCGGGCGAAGACCCCGAGTACCACCGCTTCCACCGGGTCGGCGGCGGTTTCCTCAGCGTCGACGTGGACTGGATCGGGGAGCGGCCGCGGATCGTCCTGCGGCACCGCGACGTGCTCGGCCGGGTGGTCTACGAGGTCGAGCGGCTGGGTTCGTAGGGTCTGGCGGCGGTACAGCCGTCGGGCCTGGTCGACTGGTAGCGTCCGCTCTTGCTCACGAAGGAGGATCCAGCTTGCCTACAGAACTACCCGAAGTGGCCCCGGCGTTCGTCGACATGGCTCACCGGATCGTCTGGTGCTCGGCCGCGACCGTGGACCGGGCCAACCGTCCCCGCTCCCGCGTCCTTCACCCCATCTGGGAGTGGGAGGACGGCCTTCTCACTGGCTGGATAGGTACCGGCCCGACGGCAACCAAGCGCGCGCACCTCGAGACGAGCCCGTACATCTCGTGCAACTACTGGGCCGAGAACCACGACACGTGCGTGGCGGAATGCCGGGCGGAGTGGGCGTTCGACCTGCCCACACGGGAGCGGATCTGGAACCTCTTCAAGTCGACGCCGCCGCCGGTCGGTTACGACCCCGCGATAATCCCCGGATGGGACGGTCCCGACAGCCCGGGATTCGCCGTGTTACGGCTGACGCCCTGGCGGCTTCGCGTCATGCCGGGAACGGTGCTGCTGGCCGGCGAGGGCGAAGTGCTTACGTGGGTGGCGGATCTCGATCCGTAGAGTTGGCGCCTCCCCCTTCTCCTTTGCCTCAAAGTGGCCGGTACGTGGCTAGCTACTCGTTGGAGCGGGCCCAGCGGATGGCGTCGGCGACGTCTTCTTCTGAGATTCCGCGTTCCGCGAGCTTGGCGCGGGTGTCGTCGGCGGGTCTGGGACTCTCTTCCACAGGTGCGAGTCGGTGAGTCTTGGCTTCCTGAGCCGCCGAACGGGTGGGGTCTGGGGCCGCGCCAGCGGCGGTGGGTCGCCGTGGCTGGGCTGAAGTTGGCGGTTTCTCTGGCATGTCGTGGAGCCGTTGCGACTCAGACCGTCGCCATCGGCACCGCCAGCCCGGCTACGGGCGACCGCGTCCGGAAGATCGAGCCGCTGCTTCCAGGCTCGTCCGGGTCGCCGGTCGTGACGACGTAGAGGTCGCGCCGGTCGCTGCCGCCGAAGCAGACGCTGGTGATGTTCCTCGTGGGCACCTCCAGGTGGCTGAGGATCCGGCCGGTCGGATCGAAGCGGGTGACGCAGCCGCCGGCGACGCAGGCGACCCAGATGCAACCCTCTTCGTCGACGGCGAGGCCGTCGGGTCGGCCGCGGTCGGGTTCGGCGATCGCTCGCCGGTTGACGCAGCGGCCGTCGTTCGTGACGTCGTGGGCGATCACGTGGCCCTTGGCTGTGTCGGCGTGGTACAGGGTGCGGCCGTCCGGCGAGAAGCCGATGCCGTTGGTCAGGCTGATGTCGCCGTAGAGCTCGGTCGCTTCACCCTCCGCCTCGATCCGCCAGCACTCACCGGGTGTCCGTTCCTTCTCACCGGTGAACGGGCTCGTGCGCATCGTTCCGCAGATGACGCGGCCCCGGGAGTCGGCGAACAGGTCGTTGAAGCCGGGCGTGTCAGGCGGGTCGAAGAGGATCCGGGTCACGCCGTCCCGGACGTGGCAGATGTTGCGGCCGGAGCACACGATGCCGCCGTCGGCGTGGAGCGCGATGCCGCCGACGCCGCGGCGCTTCGGCACCACGGTTTCGATCTCGCCGTCCGGGCTGCGGCGATAGACGCCGCCGTTGTGGACGTCGCTGAAGTAGAGGCGGTCTTCCGCGTCGACCCGCGGTCCTTCGATCAGGGTGTAGCCGGATGCCAGGAGTTCCATGGGGCGGGCACTGTAGCAGCGGCTTCAGCGCGCCTGGGAGCCTGCGCGGCAGAAACTGGGTGCGCCGGCGTCCTCGCCGGCATCCGGCGCGAAGCGCCGGCTTCTGGACCTTCGGCCGCGCTAGCGCCAGCGGAGGCCGAGCCAGGCGGCGGGGTGCAGGAAGATCAGGACCGTGATGATCTCGAGCCGCCCGATCCACATGTTGAGCGAGAGATACACCTTGATCCCCGCCGGGAAGTGGGCGTAGTTGTCGAAGGGGCCGACATCCCCAAGCCCGGGGCCGATGTTGCCCAGGGTGGCGATGCTGGCGGTCACGGCGGTCTCCATTCCCACGCCGGTCAGCCCGACCACTCCGACGCTCAGGGCGAACAGGACGAGGTAGAGCAGAAGGAAGGAGACGATGGCGTGGATCACATCCTCCGGGACCCGGCGGCCGTCGAGTCGCAGGGGCCGCACCGCGCGCGGGAAGACGGTGTGGAACAGCTCGAGCAGAGATGACTTGGCGATCAGCCAGATACGCACGAGCTTCGGCCCGCCGGCGGCGGAACCGCCGCAGCCACCGCAGAACATGAGCAGGAGGAGAATCGTCTGGCTCGCTCCCGACCAGAGCGCGAAGTCCTCCGTCGCGAAGCCTGTCGTGGTGATAAGGGTCAGCGCCTGGAAGCCTGCTCGCCTCAGAGTCTCCTCCGACAGCGCTCCGGCCCTGATCCAGTCCCACAGGGACACGTCGTCGCTCTTCAGCGTGCACGCCAGGAGCAGGGTCGCGACGAGGACGATTAGGAGGTAAAGACGGAACTCCTCGCTGCGCAGCAGGGTCAGCGGTCGCCCCCGGATGGCCTGGAACTGGAACGCGTAGTTGGCGCCGGCGAGGAGCATGAACGCCATGACCGTCCACTCGATCGCGGGGCTGCTGTACCCCGCGATGCTGCTCGGATGAGGTGAGAAGCCTCCCGCCGAGACCGTCGAGAGAGAGTTGCAGATGGCGTCGAACAGCGGCATGCCGAGACGGACGAGGAGTCCGGTCTCCAGGACGGTCAAGCCGACGTAGAGGGTGTACAGCGCCACCGCCGTGTTGCGAATGCGGGGTGTTAGCCGTTCCTCCGTCGGTCCGGGAGCCTCGGCGAAGAACATCTGACGGCCGGCGATGCGGAGAGCGGGCAGGACGGCGATGAAGAGGGCGATGATGCCCATGCTCCCCACCCACTCGCTCAGGCTGCGCCACAGCAGAACGCCCTCGCTGGCCGCGTCGAAGTCGGTGAGGATCGTGGCGCCGGTGCCGGTCAGGCCGGACATCGACTCGAACAGCGCATCGGCGGGATCGAAGCCGTTCACGACGTAGGGAGCGGCGCCGATCAAGACCAGCAACAGCCAGGACATGCCGACGGTCGCGAGCCCTTCCATGCGTCGCATCTCCAGGCCCCGCCCGGGCAACAGGCGAGACCCGAGTCCGAGCAGGATGGCCACGACCGCGGCGCCGAGAAAACCCGTCGCGCTGCGGCCGTTGCCGTAGGCGGCTTCGACCGCGGAGGGCGCGAGCAGGACGACGCCGAAGCAGCCGACCAGGGCCAGGGTCGTGCGAAGTACCAGTGAGCCGCGCACGCTCGCTCGCGCCGCCCGTCAGGCCGCCCCGGGCGTCAGGCCGAAGGTCGGTCCGACGAGTCCCGAACTCTCCGTCGTGGTCACGATCAGGAGACGGTCGCCCGGCCGCACCTCGTCTTCGCCGCCGGGCACGATGGTGTTGTACTGGCGCAGCACTCCGCCGACGATCACGCCGTTCGGCATGTCCATCTCTCTCAGCTGACGGGCCTCGAAGTCCTCCGGAACGACGACTTCGACGACTTCCGCGAGGCCGTCCTCGAGCGTCGCGCGGTACTCCAGCCGGGGCGCCTGGATCTGGTGGAGGACCTCGGCGATCGCGGCGGATCGGGCGTTCAGGGTGACGTCGATGCCGACCCGCTCGAACAGGGCGCTGCTGGTTTCGTTGCTGACGCCCGTGACCACCTTCGGGATCCCGAGCTGCTTCGCGATCAGGGAGCAGAGCAGGTTGGTCTGGTCGTCGCCGGCCATGGCAACCAGCGCATCGCTGCGGGCGACGCCGATCTCCTCCAGCAGCCTCAGGTCTGTTCCGTCGCCGTGGAAGACGATCGCCCGGCCTACCTGGTCGGCGATGTCCTCGCAGCGTCGCCGCGAAACCTCGATGATCTTCACTTCCGGCCACAGGCCGCTGGTGAGTTCGCGCGCGAGGAGTCGGCCGGTGCGGCCGGCGCCGACGATCGTCACGCTGCGGACCACGGTTTCGGGAGCGGCGAAGAAGCGCTTCGCCACCTGGCGAAGCGGTGTGCGCCGGCCCATGAAGAGCACCTTGTCGCCGGCTTCCAGGCGGTCCAGTCCGCGTGGCACGATCAGCTTGCCGTCGCGTACCCGGCTCACGATGAGGGTGTTGCGCGGCAGGGGCGCCTCGGCGAGGGTGGGACCGCAGAGCGGAGAGTCGGCCTCCAGCCTGTACTCCACGAGCCAGATGCGGCCGCGGTGGAAGCTCTCGACATCGAGGGCCCGAGGTTCGAGCACGATGCGGCCGATCTCCCGGGCCAGCGACCACTGCGGCCAGATCAGGTGGTCGATGACCTCCTCGAGAGTAGTCTGCTCAGGGTCGTTGAAGCTCTCGTGGTGCTCGTCCTGGGTGATGAAGCAGTACGTCGCGCATTGCGCCCGGCCGCGCGCCGCCAGACAGGCGATGATGTTGCGCTCGTCGGAGTCGGCGCAGGCGACGAAGGTGTCGCGGTCGGAGAGCCCTACGTGCTGGAGAACGGACCGGCTGGCCGCCGGTCCCACCGTGATCTGCAGGTCGAGGTTCTCGAACCGGTTGCGGGCGGCCTCCGTCGGCAGGATGACGAAGACGTCCTCCTCCCGCGCAAGGGAGGACGCCAGCAGGTACGCGATGTCGCCGCCACCGGCGATGACGACAGCCACAGTGGAGACGATACCGGAGCGGCGCCCGCGGACTTCGCCGCGGCTAGAAGATGCGCGAGAAGCCGCCGCTCTCGCTGCTGAGTCTCGAGTTGACGACGTTGTTGTAGATCGAGCCGAACGTGTAGCGGAGCTGGATGCCGCCGCGGAAGGAAAGGTCCGTTTCCAACTGACGTCTGGCGACCAGGACCTCGGCATCGGTCGCGCCGCCCTTCGGCAGGTAGATCTGGTCCCGGATCCTCGATATGCCGGCGTAGACGTCGAAGCTCAGCCCGCGCACGATGTGGTACTCGACCTCGGTGTTGAACTCCACCCGGCTGCGGTCGAAATCGTCGATGAAGTGGCTGTACTGGAGGTCGAGGTGGGCTTCGCCCCAGGGCCTCTCCATGCCGAAGGCGATGTACGCCCCCTGGTCCGTGAAAGTCTCCTCCAGCTTGTCGAAGACGGTGATCTCTTCATAGTCGAGACGCGTACCGCCGACGAAGTAGGCGAATGTGAACTCGCGTTCGGACGACTCGCTGTAGGGGAAGTAGTTGTACTCGATGGCCGCCGCTGCGCGGTAGGAGTTGTCCAGGTTCAGGAAGGTCGAACGCCGGCTGCTGGCGCCGACGCCCACTCCCCAGTGCGGGGCCAGGGTGCGGATCACCTGACCGAAGTAGCTCGTGCTCCGGGAGACGTTCTTGAAGGTGCTGCCGTCCTCGAACTCGAAGTTGCTCTCCCGGTAGGAGTAGAAGACGCCCATTCCCATCCGCCACAAGTCCGTGGTGCGGCCCGCCGAAGCGCTCGTCTGGTAGGACTGCGAGTCCCTGCGATCCTCGCTTCGGAAGTCGGTGTTCAGGCGCAGGCGGTAGACCCAGTGATTCCAGGGGTCGTCCACCACCAGGGTGTGTGGCTCGTCCTCCGCTTCCCCGTTCTGGAACTCCACGACGAGTCCTGCGGCCTGCGGCGTCTCCAGCACGTAGCGCACCAGACCCAGTTCGAGGAGGCGCTGGATGCCGCGCCGGCGTTCGTCGTCCGTGTCGGTGTACGACGACGCGTGAATCAGCCTCTGATCGGTGCCTTCGAAGCGTTCCAGACCAATGAAGTTGAACGTGTACTCGCGCGAGTTGCCGCCGCCCTGGATGGTCACGAGGACGTGGACTTCGGCGTCCTGGCGATCGCGCACCCAGTTGACGTAGGTGATCTGGGTACGCAGGAACGTGAAGTCGCAGCCCCAGTCGCAGTCGAGGTAGAGACGCAGTGCTTCCGTGCCGTCGGTGGTCTCGAGTGCCGGTGCCGCAGCCTTTGCGGGCCCGGTCAGGCCGGCGAGAGCGAAAAGTGACAGGATCGGGAAGATCGAACGCCAGGCGCGGCGTTGTCGATCCCGAACCGGATTCCGAAACGCCTCGCCCCGGTGTCTTCCAACGTCGCTATGATGCCGGGTCGACTCCCGTGGCTTCCGCGATGGCATCTGTTGCGTGGCCTCGTGGCGGCTTCGGTGGTTGGGCGAAGGGCGGCGGCTGAGTGCCGGTGGAAAGTAACACAGCGAAGAGAGAGACTTGCAGGCGTGAAGCGGCTTCCGTGTGACCAGCCGTCCGACCGGCGGGGAGATTCCCGGTGAGCGTCTTCGATTCCGCCCCGTCAGGCGCCGTTCCTGTGCGCGAAACACGGCCCGCGAGCGAACTCTGGCGCCGTGTCAAGGCCCTGATCAAGTGGCCGTTCTACGTCGTCTACCAGCGTCGGCTCGAGTCCAAGGTGCGGACCTGGCGCCTGCCCCAGCACATCGGCCTGATCATGGACGGCAACCGGCGCTTTGCGCGCCAGCAGGGGCTGGGCAACGTCAGCGCGGGCCATTTCAGGGGCGCCGAGAAGCTGTGGGAAGTACTCAACTGGTGCTACGAGGCGGACGTCTCGACCGTCACGGTGTGGAGCATGTCGCTCGACAACTTCAATCGGTCCGCGAAGGAAGTGCAGGCGCTGTTCGATCTGTTCGAGGAGAAGACCCGGGAACTCACGAACCACGACGATGTCCATCAGAAGGGCATCCGGGTGCGGTTCCTGGGACAGGTCGAACTCCTGCCGGAGAGCCTCCAGACCGCGATCCGGGAGGCGGAAGCGGCAACCAGCGGCTATGACCGATACCGGCTGAACATCGCGATGGCCTACGGTGGCCGCGAAGAGATCGCGAGCGCCTTCCGCAACTATCTGCTCGACAACTCGGCGGTCGGCAAATCACTCGACGAGGTCGCGGACGAGTTCAGCGCCTCGTCGATCGAGCGCTACCTCTACACCTCCGGCCAGCCCGAGCCCGATCTGATCCTCCGCACCAGCGGCGAGGTTCGCCTGAGCGGCTTCCTGCTCTGGCAGAGCACCTACTCGGAGTACTACTTCTGCGACACGCACTGGCCCGCTCTGCGTAAGATCGACCTCCTGCGCGCCTTGAGGTCGTACAGCAGCCGCCAGCGCCGCAGAGGACGTTGAGAACGGGGACACCAGGAACACCGGACAGCCGCGGTAGTCGCCCGACCGTGACCTGCGGTCGGGCGAAGTAGCGACTGGGAGTAGCAAGTGAACAAGACAGCACGCAAGTTCTTTACTGATCTGTTGGCCGCGCCGAGCCCCTCGGGCCACGAGGAGCCGGTACAGGAAGTCGTGCGTGCCTACGCGGGCAGGTTCGCCGAGGACGTTTCGACCGACGTTCACGGCAACGTGATCGCGGCGGTGAACGTCGAGGCCGGCGAGAAGCCGGACGGTCGCCGCGTGCTGTTCGCGGGCCACTGCGACCAGATCGGCCTCATCGTGAGCTACATCGACGACAAGGGCTTCCTGTGGGTGCAGCCGATCGGCGGCTGGGATCCGCAGCAACTGATCGGTCAGCGGATGACGGTGTGGGCGAAGGACGGACCGGTCCCAGCGGTTATCGCCCGCAAGCCGATCCACCTGCTCGACATGGAGGAGCGCAAGCGGGTGGTCAAGATGGAGAACCTCTGGCTCGACATCGGCGCGACGGATGGCGACGACGCGAAGAGCGCGGTGCGGGTCGGCGATCCGGTGACGCTTGACCTCGGCTTCCAGGAGATGCGCAACGGCCTGGCGAACGCCCCGAAGATGGACAACACGACCGGCCTGTGGGTGGTCATCGAGGCATTGCGGCGCGTCGCCAGGAAGAACCCGAAGGTGGCTGTGTACGCGGTGTCGACGGTGTGCGAGGAGATCGGTCTGCGTGGCGCTCGGACCAGCACTCACGGCGTCGACCCCGACGTGGGCATCGCGGTCGACGTGACACACGCGACGGACTGCCCGACGATCAGCAAGCGACAAGAGGGCGACCTGAAGCTGGGCGGCGGGCCGGTCATCGTTCGCGGCCCGAACATGAACCCGAAGGTCAGCGACCGCCTCGAGGCAGTCGCGGAAGCCGAGAAGATCCCGTTCCAGTTGGCGGCGCTCGGCCGGGCGGCGCCGAACGACGCGAACTCGATTCAGATCACCCGCGCGGGCGTCGCGACCGGGCTGATCAGCGTCCCGAACCGCTACATGCACAGCGCCGTCGAGACGATCTCGCTGGACGACATCGATCACTCGGCCGATCTGCTCGCGGGCTTCGCGGCGTCTCTCGAACCTGACGAATCGCTTATCCCCTGAGCCGGTCTCGTGCGCTCGGCGACGCAAATTCGTAGTATTCGCCGCCACACCAACGCAAACTCGAAGGAAGGGGTCGTAGGCCATGCCGATGAAGAATCGTCTGCGCGACAAGATCGACAACGGGGAGCCGGCGCTCGGCGCCTGGCTCGCGTTCCCGGACACGCACAGCGCCGAGCTGATGTCGCGGCTCGGCTTCGACTGGGCGACGATCGACATGCAGCACGGCCTGGTCGACTACCAGCGCGCCACCGAGATGCTGCAGGCGATGACGGCGTCAGACACGACGCCGATCGTCCGGGTGCCGTGGAACGAGCCCGGGATCATCGGCAAGATGCTTGATGCCGGCGCCCACGGGATCATCATTCCGATGGTGAACAGCCGTGCGGAGGCGGAAGCCGCGGCGGCCGCCTGCCGGTACCCGCCGCGTGGGAAGCGCAGCTTCGGTCCGTTCCGCGCCGGTCTGCTCTACGGCGGGAACTACCTGGAAGAGGCGAACGAGCAGATCTATTGCATCCCGATGATCGAGACCCAGCAGGCGCTCGACAACCTGGACGACATCCTCTCGGTGCCGGGCCTCGATGGCGTCTACGTCGGCCCGAGCGACCTCAGCGTGTCGCTGGGACTCCGGCCGGCAGCCGACCAGGAAGACGAGAAGTTCACGGCGGCGATCGACAAGATCCTGGACGGCTGCAGGCGGCACGGGCTGTTTGCCGGAGTCGCCGGCACGGTCAAGGAGGCCCCCAAACGGATCCGGCAGGGATTCCGCTTCGTCGAGGTGGCGCGCGACGGCGGTTCAATGGCCAAGGCGGCACTCCAGGACCTGCGGACCGTGCGGGCGTCGATGGAGGACTCCTGAGCGAGCGCCCGCTCCGGGGGAACGAATCCGGCCGGGGAGCGTTCTCACTACAAGGCGGCGCGTCGATGCGGCGCCCTACGTAGAATGTGAGGAAACGCAGACGGGAGAAGGAACTCGACATGTCACGAATGAAGGTGTGGTTGGTGGTCGGTCTGGCGCTGGCGCTTGTGGCGCCGGTCGCCGCGGTGGACGACGAGGAGAAGAAGGTCCGCCGGATCGAGGTGAGGAAGATGATGGACTGCGCGGAGGGCGAGGACTGCGAAGAGCAGGTGAGCCGCCGGGTGGTCTTCGTCGGTGACGACGGCGATGTCCGTGTTCTGCACGACGGGGACCACGAGTGGGTCTCCGAGGAGAACGCCATGATCCTCAAGGCCGGCGACCACGACGTGCTTTTCATCGCGGATGAGCACGCCGACGGCGAAACCGGCGAGTCGGCGCGGCGGCACTTGCACCGGGTGATGCAGCGACTCGGCGAGCGCGGTTCGCGGCTGCACCTGCGGCACGGTGGCGGCGCGTTTCTCGGCGTGGAGCTCTCCGATCTCACCCCGGAACTGCGCACCCACTTCGGCGTGCCCCAGGACGCGGGCGTCATGGTCGGCAAGCTCGTGGACGAAAGCCCGGCTTTCCGGGCCGGTCTTGAGGTCGGCGACATCGTCACAGCGGTCGACGGTGAACCGGTTACCTCTTCGTCGGCGCTCGCGCGGGCGATCCGCGGCCACGAAGACGGCGAGACCGTCGTGCTCGAGGTCTGGCGCGATGGTCAGATGCAGAAGATCAGCGCTACCCTGGAAGAGCGGGAGCGGCGGGTCGAGATGTCCAGCGCGGCGGACGGTGGACATGAAGCCCGGGTCATCGAGGTCAAGGTCGCCTGCGAGGACGGCGAAGATTGCACGGTCGACGTGGCCAACGCGAACTCCTTCGAGTTCGCGGCCTCGGCCTGCGGCGACTCCGGCGAGTGCGACGTGAAGGTCGACTGCACGGACGGCGACTGCGCCTGCACCGTGAACGGCGAAGCAGCCGACTGTTCCGAACTCGGCCTCTGATCGCAGGCCGTTGCTACGATCCGCGCGATGCGCGCGGGCGTCTATCGCGGCCCCGGTGAAGTAGCGCTCGCGGAGCGGGCGCTGCCGGAACCCGGCCCGGGCGAGGTTCGGCTTCGGATCACCGCCTGCGGCTTGTGTGGGACCGACCTCCATCTGGTTCACAGTCCGGAGCCGATCATCGAGCCGGGCTCGATCATGGGCCACGAGATGGCCGGTGTTGTCGACGACCTGGGAGCAGGTGTCTCAGGCTTCGAGGCGGGAGAACCGGTCGTCGTGGAGCCGCTCGCATCCTGCGGTGACTGCGATCCGTGCCGGGAGGGCCGGGACTCGATCTGCCGGGAACTCGAGCTCTACGGCCTGCGGCGGCCGGGCGGCTTCGCGGATGCCGTCGTCGTGCCGGCCCATCGGTTGTACCGCGTTCCAGATTCGTTGCCGCCGTCTCTTGCCGCCCTCGCCGAACCGTTTGCGGTCGGGGTCCATGGACTTCGGCTCGCGGGCGTGGACCGGGAGAAGCCGCCGGCGAAGCTGCTGATCCTGGGCGCCGGTTCCATCGGTCTCGCGGCGGTCGCGGTGGCCCGCGCCTGGGACTTCGGCCACGTGGCGATCACGGCCCGACACCCGCACCAGGCCGCGGCGGCGAAGCGGCTCGGCGCGCACGAGGTGCTGGACGCCGGCTCTCCAGAAGAGCTGACCGGATACGACGCGGATCTCGTGGTCGAGACGGTGGGTGGCCTGGCGGACACGATGACGGTGGCGGGCATCGCTCTCGCACCGGGCGGCACGATTTGCGTACTCGGTGTGTTCATGGGGCCCTTGACCCTCGACCCCCTCGTGCTGCTTGGCAAGGAAGCGCGCCTGCAGTGGTCGAACTGCTACTCGCGGAGGCCGGGCGAAGTCGACTTCGCCGATGCGGTGGGCATACTCGTTGCGGGTGGGGACGGCTACGACAGCCTGCTCACCCACCAGGTGCCGCTGGACGAGATCGAGCGCGCCTTCGAGATCGCGGGCGACAAGCGGTCGGGCGCGGTCAAGGTGACCGTCGTTCCCTAGTTTCCGAAACGAACCGATGGAGCACAGACGATGAGCGGAAGACTCGAAGGGCGCGTGGCGATCGTGACCGGCGGCAACAGCGGCATCGGCGCCGCCACCGCCGCGACCTTCGCCCGGGAAGGCGCCCGCGTGGCGCTGATGGCACGGCGCGAGCTGGAGGGTGTCGAGGTCCAGGATGCGATCCGGGCTGCCGGCGGCGACGCGAAGTTCCTTGCCTGCGATGTTGGCGATTCCGAGGCTGTCGAAGCGGCTGTCGCCGCGGCGGTCGACCACTTCGGACGCGTCGACATCCTCTTCAACAACGCCGGCGGCGGAGCAGGCGAGAACTTCCCCGACGAGTCGAACGAGGTCTGGGATCGAGTCATCCGGGTCAACCTGACGGGTACCTTCTACATGTCGAGGGCGGTCTGGCCGCATCTCCTGGCAGCCGGCGGCGGCGCGATCGTCAACATGTCGTCCCTGGCGGCGACCACGGGCTTCAGCGAGGCGATCCAGGAACTGGCCGGCGGACTGCCATCCTCGTCGTACTACGCGGCGAAGGCGGGTGTCGACGCGTTCACTCGCTACCTGGCGAGCATGGGCGGACGCCACGGCATCCGTGCGAACTGCGTGCGGCCGGGACAGGTGATCACGCCCGGCGCGACGAATCCGGCTGGCGACCACTGGTTCAAGCCCATGTTCGAGCACATGCAGATCATCCCGGGACCCGGGATGCCGGAAGACGTGGCGAACGTCGTGCTCTTCCTGGTGTCGGACGAGGCGCGGTTCCTCACCGGGGAGATGGTGAACATCGACGGCGGCATGCCGCGCAAGCTCTAGACGCTTTCCGGCTGCACCCCGGCCAGGATCAGACTTCCGGCCAGCTTGGGTGCCAGGGACGGGCGCGCTCGAACAGGCGGGCGGCCCGGAGCACCAGGTCGTCCCGGTGTCGCGGTCCGACGATCTGCAGGCCGACCGGCAGGCCGGCGTCGGACAGGCCGGCGCGCACCGTCGCCGCCGGGTGGCCGGACATGTTGAACGGAATCGTGAACGCCGCGACGCCGGCCGGCACCTGCTCCCTGCCCTCGGTTTGGGTCGGGAAGGGACCGCGCGCGGGCGGCGGGTCGTAGGGCACCGTCGGCGTCAGCAGCAGATCGAAGCGATTGAAGACCTCGCTGCACCAGAGATTCAGCTGAGCCCGTTCACGCGCCGCGGCGCCGAACGTCTCGGGCGTCATTTCCCAGGAGCGCTCCAGCGCCTCCGCGAACGAGTGCGTCATGTCCTGGCGCCGGTTGCGAAGCGGCTCGTGGATCTGGCCGGCGATCAGGAAGTTGCCGAGCGTGCCCCAGGCCGCCGTGAGCATCGGTGGGCCGCCGGGGACGTGGTCCTCGAGCGGTTCGACCGAAAGGCCGGATTGATCGAACGCAGCCGCCGCGTCCGCGGCCACGCGTGCGACGTCCGATTGGACCCTTGCGTATCCGAGGTCCGGTGACCATGCGATGCGGACGGAAGACGGGAGGCCCGACTCGAGCACTTCGCGGTAGCTCAGACCCGGGTGGGGCAACGAGCCCGGATCGCAGGGCGAGGGGCCGGCGACCAGGTCGAGGAACAGGGCCCCGTCCTCCACTGTGCGGGTGAGGGGACCGTAGACCGCGGTGCTGCCGTAGTCCCAGGCCTTCATTGGCCCGCGCGGTATCCGGCCCTGGCTGGGCTTCAGGCCGAACGCGCCGGTGAAACTGGCTGGAATCCGGATCGAGCCGCCGCCGTCGGAGGAGGTGACGAGTGGCAGCACTCCACCCGCCAGCACCGCGGAGGAACCGCCGCTCGAGCCGCCGGGAGTGCGCTCCAGGTTCCAGGGCGAGCGCGTGACACCGAACAGGGGGTTCTTGGTGATCGCCGTGAACCCGAACTCGGGAGTGTTCGTCTTGCCGACGACGATGGCGCCGGCGTCTCGAAGCCGCGTCACCTGGGTCGAGTCCGCCTCGGCGACCGAGTCGCGGAACACCCGCGAACCCATCGACGTCACCATGCCGGCCACGTCCTCGAGGTCCTTGACGCCGAGGGGCACGCCCTCGAGCGGCCGGGCGTCACCGGCAGCGCGGCGCGCGTCGGCCGCCTCGGCGTCGGCCAGCAACTCTCCGCGTGGCCGCTGGCTGACGACGGCGTTGAGCTTCGGGTGCGTGGCTTCGACGCGCTCCAGGGTCGCGTCCATCAACTCGACGCACGAGAGTTCCCCGGCCGACAGAAGGTCGAGGAGCTGAATCAGGCTGAGGCGGTCGAGGTGCATGCCGAATCTCCGGGCTGGTCGTCTGGAGCGCGGAGGATAACCGGCAGGGCCAGCAGGAACAGCGTCCAGCGCTGGATCTCCGTGTCACGCCAGTTCGCTTCGAACAGACCGGCCACGTTCAGCGCCAGGAGCGCGAAGAGGACGCCGAGGTAGAGATCGGCGCGCGGCCCGGCCCGGCCGCCTTCGCGGCGATAGCCCTCGAACGCCATCGCCGCCGCCGCCGCCATCAGCCAGAGATAGGCGAGCAGTGACGGGATGCCGCGGCTGGCGGCCATGTGGACGAACGTGTTGTGCAGGTGTTTCACCCGCGCGCGGACCGAGGTCGGATGGCGGTAGGCCGGGTACCACTCGCGGACCATGACGGGGCCGATGCCCGTGAAGGGGCGGTCGGCGATCATCTGGCCGCCGGCCCACAGCATGCACAGGCGGTCGTAGTTCGAGGGATAGCGGAGTTCGATCATCGACGTCGCTCGCTGCCAGTAGGTCGGCCACAGGGTCGGTGCAACGGCTGCGAGTGAGGCGGCGGCCAGGACCAGCGCGGCCGCGAAACCCAGGAAGACGCGCCGGCGCTGAAGGGCCATCGCCGCGACCGCGAGGGCGAAGGCGCCCACCCAGGCGCTGCGGGTCAGAGTCAAGGCCAGCGCCCCGCCGACGAGTGCCAGACCGACCCAGTTGACGCCGGAGCGCCAGCCGCCCGCGCTGCTGAGGCGGCCGGCGATCAGGGCGAGGCCGAGCAGGAGGACGCCAGAGAAGGTCATGTAGTGCGAGAACGGTCCGGGGATCCGTTGGTGGAGCGGGCCATAGTCGGTGAAGGCAAACTGCGCCAGGCCGTAGACGGCGAGTACGGCGGAGATTCCGACCAGGGAAGCGATGGCGACCCGCGCCTGGCGTTCGCCACGGACGAGCAGGAGCGCAAGCGGCAGGGTCAGGACGGCGTAGAGCGTGGAGAGCTCCTTGAGGCTGGTCTCCGGATCGTAGGAGAAGACGGCCGAGAGCACGAAGCAGCCCGCGTAGAGGCCTAGGGGGAGCAGGATCCGCCGCCTCCGTCGCCGGTCCTCCTCGGCCGTGGCGAAGTGGAGCCGCCGCCGTCGGATGGCGGCCCAGATCAGGGTGAAGAAGAGGAGGAAGTTCGACAACGCGATGCCGAAGGTGGTGACGAGGTGGCTCACGAAGAGCCAGAACCCCGCGTTGCCCCCCGCCGCTCGGCCTGGCCGGACGATCGCGCGCTCGATCGCCCTCATCGCCGCGCGCGCACCGCTCATGCCGGCAGTCTACGTCTCCTTATCTCCCGCGGCTCCGCACTCCGGTCACGGTCAGGGCCGCCCGCGACACCTCGACCTCGATGTCCCGCAGCCCGTCGGCGCCCGCCTCGACGCCGGGCGGCGGTTCGAAGGCAATCAGGTACTGGGAACGGAGAGCGCGCTCGATCTCCCGGTAGATGCGGTCGAGGTCCTCGACCGAAGCGGCCGCGTGGTAGCGGCCGCCGGTGCTCTCCGCGAGGCGCTCGAGCGCTTCCGTGGTTGCCTCGTCCGAGACTCTCAGGGCGATCGGATAGACGACGACGCCGGCCAGTTCAACCTGCGCCAGAACGCGCTCGAAGTCGAGATTGCTGTCCGTGTCGGCGCCGTCGCTGAGCACGACCAGGGCGCGCCGATCCGGACGGCCAGCGAACGACGAGACGGCATAGGCGATCCCGTCGTAGAGCCGGGTCGAGCCCCAGGCCCGCAGGCCCTCGGCGGCGTAGCGGAGCAGGCGCGTGTCGCCTGAGAAAGGCGCCAGGCGGTCGAGGTCGTGGTTGAACACGATCAGACTGGCGGTGTCGCGATCGGTCAGGATGCCCTCGAAGAAACGCTGCGCACTGGTCGCGGCGACGCGGACGCCGCGACCCATCGAACTCGAGATGTCCATCAGCAGGGCAACGGTGAGCGGTCTGTCGGCGAGGTTCCGGAAGTCCCGGATCCGTGCCTCGACGCCGCGGTGCAGAACGCGGAAATCGGCCGCGTCCAGTCCCGTTGCCGGTCCCGCCTGCCGTCCGCCGACGGAAACCAGCAGGTCGACAAGGCGCACTTCGATCTCCTCCGGTGCTCCTGAGCCGAGGAAGACGAGGTCTTCGACCGTTTCGCCCGTGCGGAGCGTTGCGGCGGCCCGAACGAAGCTCAGCGGCAGCCGCAGTCCGGCTGGCAGCCGGCATCGAAACGGCGGGGCGGTCATGCTTTCGAGGAGTTCGGCGTCCAGATGGCAGTCGACGCGGTCGAGCTCCCGGCCGGACGGGACGTCGACGCGCAGGGGCAGCTCGAGCGCCTCCGCGACGACCGCCGGGTCCGGGCGCTCGAGCGCGATCGAGAACGGATGTTCCTCCCGCTCGATCTCCAGTACGTGACGAGCCAGGAGTGATCCCGCGGCGTTGTGTCCCTGGACCTCGATCAGGTGGCGGCGGCCCGGCAGATCGAGGTCCTGCACGAAGGGAGGGGCGTCGATGGTCGCGACCGCCGCGCCGTCGCGCAGGAAGACGACCCGGGACACGGCCGCGCTGGCGACGACACGGGCGGTGAAGGTCGAACCGAGGACGCGGCCCTCGGGCGCCAGCAACTCGACGCTCGGCAGTTGGTTGAGCGCGATCGTCTCGCGCCGGCTCAGGAGGCCGAGGCCGGGGACATCGGGCTGCACGTCGAGCGCCGGCACCTCGAGCGTGCTGCTCGTCCGGAGGAGGCCGCGACCCAGGCGGTCCTCGGCGCGGATCTCCAGCCGGTAGGCGCCGGCCGGCAGCCGCCGGTAGAAGTCGAGGGCGACATCTGCTGTTCCGCCGCTCAGGTGATGAGTGACGACGAAGGCGTCGGCCAGCCGGTCGCGCAGGAAGACGTCGCCGGTGATCGTCACGCGTTCGAGGATCTGGCCGGCGCCGATGGCGGCGAGGTGTTCGGCCGGCAGTCGCAGCTGGCCACGCATCGCCGTGCGCCGGTTCTCCGTACCGAGGGGTTCGAAGTCGAGCGAGACGCGCGGCAGGGTCATGGCGTCCGCGTCGAGGACGGCTTCGACGCGAAGGAAGCGGTCGACCCAGCCGGCATCGGATGCTGCGTCGCCCCAGCCCAGCCGCTCGATGAAGTCCCGCCAACCGACGGCGCGCCCGAGTCGCCGCTCCAGGCGGCGGCGCTCGGTTGGGGTCAGGCAGCGGCGTCGCTCGGCCTGGTCGAGTACACGGAACGCGCCGGCCATCGGCGTCTCGGCGTCGTCGGAGCGGCCGCCGTCGTGCTGTTCCCGATCGAAAGTCAGATCGACGCCGGAGGACGGTGACCACAGCCGCAGCGACCGCGGGTCGAAGTTCACCTGCTGGACGAAGGCCAGAACGATCTCGTCTTCATCCGGGAGAGGCGGACGGCCGAGCTGGTGTTCGAGTCGCCAGCCGTCGTAGGTCCAGATCTCGATCCGCCGGAGCTCCGACTCGCAGGGCTCGACGGTCTGGCGGTCAGCCGGCTTGCCGGCCAGGAGCACGGCGCGCTCCATCGCCGGCGAGCGTTCCCTCAGCTGGTCGCGGGCCTCGCGGTTCTCCTGCCAGCGCTCGAGCAGACGCTCCGGCCGGGCCGCCCAGAAGGCGCGCAGGAAGCGCTCGCGCGCGCCCGGACCTTCCAGACGCTCGAAGGCGCGACGCTCCGCTTCGGCAAGCAGCGGCTCCACTTCCGCGAGCCACTGCTCGTAGAAGTCCGTCAGCCGCGCCTGCGGCCGCCGGCTGCCCTGGGCTGCGGCCGGTGTCGCGGCAGCGGCGAGCAGCGTCGCCGCGACGAAGATCACCGGTGCGGCCGCGCCGACGCGGCCGCACCGGGGAAGGAGCTGTTTCGGGCGGCTCGAGCCTCTACTCCGGGAGGAGCGCCTTGATCGCGTCGGAAGGCTCGAAGGCGCTCGGGTCGACATCGTCGAAGGTCACGGAGTCGATGGTCTGGGTGATCTCCATGCCGAAGGACGGGATGCTCGTGGTCGTGGACGTTGCGAACAGGACGCCGCCGAACTCCTTGTACTCACCTAGGGTAGTGCTCGTTTCCATGGTGCCCATCTCGCTTGTGGTGGTCGCTTCCTCGCCGATCAGCAGGCCTGTCTCCACGGCGAAGTAGCGCGACGACTCGTTGCCGTCAACGTCGACGAGATCGATCTGGTAGGCGGCCTGATCGTTCCATTCGGTCTCGCCGACCGCGGTCTGCTGGGAGTAGAGCTCGTCGTACTCCAGGTCCCCGTGAATGCGGGTCTGGTTCTTCAGGGCGCTCAACTCGCCGCCCTCGAGCAGGCGCGCGCCCTGCATCGGGTCCTCGGACCATCCGAAATCGCCGTTGAACCCCTGAACGTTGCTGCCGAAGCCCGGGATCTCGATGTTCACGAGGCCCTTGTCGGGTGCGGCAAGGTAGATCGTCGCCTCGCCTGACAGGCCCATCGCCGGCATCTCGAAGGCGCCCTTGATCGTCATCGAGGTGTGCGCGCGGATGGCATCTTCGCCGCCGATCGCTTCGACGTGACGGGCGATGATCTTCTGCTCCTCCGTCAGCTCCGGCGGTGGAGGAGGCTCTGGTGCGGCCGCGGCCGGGGCTTCTCCGGCTTCGTAGGCGGCGCAGCCGCCGAGAATGAGGCCGCAGCAGGCGAGTACGAGCAGAGCGTTGCGGCTGGTGATGTTGATGGTCATGGATGATCTCCTGGGTTCCTTGTGTGTGCGGGTTCGTGGCACGGTCTACTCCGGCAGCAGCGCCTTGATCGCGTCCGAGGGTTCGAAGACGCTTGGATCGACGTCGTCGAAGGTGACGGACTCGACAGTCGTGATGATCTCCGTGGCCATCGAGACGATGTTCATGGTGGTCGACGTGGCGACCAACACTCCGCCGAAGTCCTCGTAGTCACCGAGGGTGATCGCCATCTCCATCGGCCCCATGGCGTTCGACTGCGTTCCCTCCGTACCGATCAGGAGCCCGGTCTCCTTGGCGAAGTACTGGGACAACTCGTTGCCGTCGACATCGACGACGTCGAGTTGGTAGGCGGCCTGGCCGTTCCACTCGGTCTCTCCCGCGGTCGTCTGTTGCGAGAAGAGGTCGTCGCGCTCCAGCTCGGCGTAGAACCGAGCCTGACGCTTCACCTGGGCCAGCATCTCGCCTTCCAGGATCTGTGTGCCCTGCATCGGGTCTTCGATCCAGCCGATCTCTCCGTTGTAGGCCTGGACGCTTTCGCCCATGCCTGGCGTCTCGCTCTTGATGATCATCTTGTCGGGGGCGATGAAGTAGGCCGTCGTCTGGCCGGACATGCCTATCGCCGGGATTTCGACCGCGGCCTTGACGGTCCTCGAGGTGTGCGCGCGGATCGCTTCCTCACCGCCGAGAGCCTCGATGTGGCGGGCAACGATCTCCTCGGGCGAGGGCAGTTCGTCGTTGGCGGCGAGGAGCGGAGCGACGGAGAGCGTGGCTCCCAGGAGCAGGACGGAGCCGGCTAGCGAGAGAGCCTTGCGGCGCTGGAGGAAGAGGGACATGGAGAGTCTCCTGTGTTGGGTCGCGTGCTGTCGTACCTGACTACGCAGAAGCGATGGTTCGGTTGCGGTTGCCGGTGGGTGACCTAGCTGGCCCACTTGCGGGCCGCGGCCAGCGCCTCCTCGGACGGTGGAATGGTAGGCCGCAGCCGTGACGTCGTGTTGAACGGTTCCGTGTCGATCTCGTCGAGGCTCACGTCGCCGGCGAGCACCGCCCGCTTCCACGCCTGCTGCTCGTCCTCGCGAGCCTGAAACTCCGGCATCACCTCGCGGGCGAACAGTTCCAGGCTGCTCATGATGTCCTCGTGGGTGTTCTTGCCGGCCTGGTTGAGCAGGATGACTTGGTCGACGTGCGCCCGTTCGAGTTCCCGCAGGCGCTGGCGGATCGTCTCCGGCGAGCCGATCAGTTCGCTGTCCGAGCGCTTCCGGCCTTCGGGGGTCTGCTTCCATTCCTGGTAGCGCTCCCAGAAGTTGTTCGTGCCGGGTTCGAAGGGGCCTTCCTTGTTGTAGAGCTGGAGGGCGAACTGGAAGAAGGTCCAGCCGTCGGCCTTCCGCTGCGCTTCCTCGTCGGTCGCCGCGCACATGAAGCCGCTGACGGTGGCCAGGTTCGGGTTCGTCTGGTAGTCGCAGAGCTTGCGCTGGTCGCTTGTGAACGTGTTGTAGTAGGCGTTGACCCAGGCCCGTGCGGAGTCGAGATCGGCGAACTTGAAGCACAGCGCGCCCATGCCGCGGTGCGCGGCGTAGCGAATCGTGTCGAGCTGTGAACAGGCGACCCAGAGCGGCGGGTGAGGCCGCTGCAGCGGCTTCGGGATCACGTTGCGCAGCGGGAAATCGAAGTAGTGGCCGTGATACTCCCAGCCCTCGTTCCAGAACATCGGCAGGCAGGCCTGGACGGCCTCTTCCCAGACGATTCGCTTGTCGCGGAAGCTGCGCCCGAAGGGATGTAGCTCGGTGACGCTCGAACCCTCGCCGAGGCCGAGTTCGACGCGGCCGTTCGAGACCAGGTCGAGCGTCGAAACCCGTTCGGCGACCCTGGCCGGGTGGTTCGTCGTCAACTGGACGATGCCGTGGCCGAGACGGATGTTCTTCGTCCGCTGCGACGCCGCGGCCAGGAACACCTCGGGCGCCGAGCTGTGGGAGTACTCCTCCAGGAAATGGTGTTCCACTTCCCAGGCGTAGTCGTACCCGAGCCGGTCGGCGAGTTCGATCTGTTCCAGCGAGTTCTGAAGCAGCCGGTGCTCCGAGTCCGGCCCCCAGGGCTTCGGTAGCTGATGCTCGTAGAAGATGCCGAATTTCATAGGCGGCCGACAGTACCACTGCGGGGCAACCACTGGTCCGCGTTCCGATGGAAGGACTGCTAGGGTCGCGCGGCGGAGGTAGCAGGCAATGGCAGCGATGACAGCGGGCGAGATCCGGGCGGCGTGTGGAGAACTGGCAGGCTGGGAGGCGGATGTGGAAGCACCCTCCATCGCCCGGGAGTACCAGTTTCCCACCTTCCCGGCGGCGGTGCGTTTCGTCGACTTCGTGGCTGAGTTGGCTGAAGCGGCGGACCATCACCCGGACATCGACATCCGCTACAACCGGGTTCGTCTGACCCTCAGCACCCACTCCGCGGGCGGTGTGACGGAGAAGGACTTCGCGCTCGCCCGTGCGATCGACCATTGCTGATTCGCTAGCTCGGCAGGCATGACTCAGCCTTTGCAAGCGGCGACGCCGCGGCCTGCTCCGGAGGCGCCCTACTATCTGCCCGTCGGCAATGAGGTCGAGCTGTTCCTCGCCGCCTACCGGGCGCGCATGCCGGTGCTGCTCAAGGGGCCCACGGGTTGCGGCAAGACGCGGTTCCTCGAGCACATGACGCATCGGCTGTATCGCGGAGGCGATGCGGGGGCGCGTACGGGGATCGAGACGCCTCTCGTCACCGTGGCGTGCCACGAGGATCTGACCGCGACCGACCTCGTCGGCCGCTACCTTCTCGAGGGCGACGACACGGTGTGGATGGACGGTCCGCTGACCCGGGCCGTGCGTGACGGATCGATCTGCTATTTGGACGAGATCGTCGAAGCGCGCAAGGACACGACGGTGTTGATCCACGCGCTGACCGATCACCGCCGCATCCTGCCGATCGAGAAGCGTGGCGAGATTCTGCCCGCGCACCCGGACTTCCTCCTCGTTCTCTCGTACAACCCGGGCTACCAGAGCGTCGCCAAGGACCTGAAGCCGAGCACACGCCAGCGCTTCGTGGCGCTCGAGTTCGACTATCCACCCGCCGGGGCTGAAGCGGAGATCATCGCGCACGAAGCGGGAATCGACCTCACCCTGGCGCGGGACCTGGCCGAACTCGGCAAGCGCATCCGCAACCTCCACCACCGCGGTTTCGACGAAGGGGTCAGCACCCGCCTGCTCATCTACACCGCGCAGTTGATCGCCGGCGGCATCGGCGTGCGCGAAGCCTGCGTCGCCGCGATCTGCCGGGCGATCACCGACGACGACGAAGTCCAGCGCGCGGTGACCGAAGTCGCAACGACGCTGCTGCCTTGACCGCGGTCGAACTCGACGACGTCGCCCGCGTCCTCGAGATCTACGTCGAGGCAATGCTGGCGCGCCCGGCCGAGGTCCGGCCGCTCGCCGACCTGACAGCCGGCGACAGATCGCGCGTCGGCCATCTCGATCTGGAAGGCGCCGCGGCCGCCGGCCGGCCCACGACCGACGGCGCGGCCTTCTACCTGCCGGAGCAGATCGACCGGCTACCGGACAGCTACGGCAACTTCATGGTGTACCGGATGGCCGTGCTGCACCAGTTGGGCGGTGTGCTGTTCGGCACCTACCGGCGGGGTCCGCTCCGGTTCGCCGACTTCTTCGCCGGTTTCGACGAGCCCGCTCTCGCCCGGGCGCTGTTTGCGCGCCTCGAAGGGGCGCGAATCGACGCCGCTCTGGCGCGCGTCTTCCGGGGCGTGGGCCGCGATCTGCTGCGGCTGATCGACAACGCGCTCGAATCGTCGCTGAGCCTGCCGTCGAGGCCGCCGGCGCGCCGGCAGCCGCGGGCAGCGGCCTTGTTCGATCTGGCGCGGGTGCTTCTCGTCGAGCAGCGCTCGCGGTTGGAGGTGGACGCGGCAGGCAGGGAGGCGGCAAGCCGAAGGTCGGTGCGATTCGACGAAGCGGCGACGTTGCTCAACCCCGGCACCACGGTCGATCACACGCTGCGCGTCGTACGAGCGCTCTATCCGGAACTCGCCGCCCTGCGCTCGGCGCCCTCCTCTTCCGAGGCCTCCCCGGCCGCCGACGGTGGTCGACCGCAGGATCGCGGCGCCGATCCGGCGCCTGAAGCCGAGGCCCAATCCCTCGACGTGCCGGCGCCTGCACACCACGGCGACCCCGCACCGGAGCGAGTCGAGCTGCGCCGCGAGTGGCAGGAGCTCGCATCCGAAGTCGAAGTGCGGGACGACGTGGAACCGGGACCGATCGCCGCCGGCCTGATTGAGCAGTTGCGGGTGGACGAACTGGGCGTGCTGAGTCTGCAGGACGGCGACCTCTCGGGCACCGCCGGGCTGCCACTTACCGACCTCGATGTCACGGGAGCGATCGAGGCCGAAGGGGGCGACGACGATGCCGAGTTGATCGAACTCGATCCCGAAGAACTGGCGGCCCGCCTCGAGGAACTCTCGAAGCGGCTCGAGCGCGAGCTGGCGGAGGCCGGGCTCGATCGGGAACAGGTCTACTACTACGACGAGTGGGACCATGAGCTGGCCGGCTACCGCCGCCGCTGGTGTCACCTGCGGGAGAAGATGATCGAACCTTCCGGACCGGCCGTGAACGGCGGTGCGACTCCACCGGACCGGTTCGTCGACGAGACGAGGCGCCTACACGCCGACCTGCTGCGCCGCGTCAGGAGGCAGTTCGAACTGCTCAAGCCGGAGGAGTTCCGGCGGATGAGGCGCCTGATCGAGGGCGAGGAGCTCGATCTCGATCGGGTGGTCGAAACCCACGTCGACCGCCGTGCCGGCCGGCCGCCGGACGGCGCCGTCTACATGAGCCGCCGCCGGCAGCACCGGGACGTGGCGGCGGCGTTCCTGCTCGACATGAGCGCTTCGACCGATGCGGAGGCGCCGGTCGACGAGCCCGAACCGGCAGCAGGTCGCGAGCCGGAGCCGGAGTACGTCGGCGTCTTCGACGACTTCGACTGGCCGGACAACCCCCAGCCGTTGCCGCCTGGGCGCCGGGTGATCGACATCGAGAAGGAATCCCTGGTCCTGATGGCCGACGCGCTCGAGACCCTGGGCGACGACTACGCGATCTACGGCTTCTCCGGTTTCGGCCGCAAGGAGGTCGAGTTCTTCGTCGCCAAGGAGTTCGACCACGACCTCGACCGGGAGGCCGAGGACCGGATCGCGGCGATGGAGCCGAAGCGCAGCACCCGGATGGGACCCGCTATCCGCCACGCCGCCGCCAAGCTCGCCGCGCGCGAGGCGAAGGTCAAGGTCCTGCTCATCCTCTCCGACGGCTACCCCCAGGACTTCGACTACGGCAGCGACCGCGCGTCGCGCGTCTACGGCATCCGCGACACGATGGTCGCGCTCCGCGAGACCGAACGCCAGGGCATCTCCACTTTCTGCATCACCGTCGACCCCGCCGGCCACGACTACCTGCGCGAGATGTGCCCCGAGCGCCGCTACCTCGTGATCGACGAGATCGCGGCCTTGCCCAGCCAGCTTCCGAAGGTGTACCGCGGGCTGACGGCGTAGGTCAGCGGGAGAGCACGCCCAACGGCGGTGCCCCGTCCGGGCTCTCGAAGTCCACATCGAGGAGCATCGCGATGAGGTCGGCGATGTCGGTCAGCCCCATGCGATGGACGGTGCGGCCGGCTTCGAAGCCGGCGCCCCAGCCGACGAAGCCAGTGAGGATCTCGGGGAAATCGGTGGGGAAGTGGCCGTGGGTGCCGCCGTCGGTGGGGCGCACGGCGTCGCCGGAGGCATCGGAGCCGAAGGTGGTGCCGAGCGCGCCGGCCAGGGCGAAGGGGACGCTCGGGCTGGCGCCTATCTCGTCGAGTTCGTCGCGTTCGACGATACGGAACAGCCGGCCGATGGGCTGAGGCAGGTCCGCGAGGATGGCGCGGACCGCCTTCAGCGCCTCTTCGTCCGCCGCGTCCCGCAGGTGAAGGAAGGTAGAGCCGCCGCTGGGGTGGAAGGTGGCGCGCCACTCACCGCGGTCGGGCTCGGTGCCGTGGAGGCCGGCTTCGGCCAGCCAGACGTTGGGCATCACCTGGGTGTGAAGGTCGACGAAGCCGTGGTCGCCGGTGATGACGAAGGCGGTGCGGTCCAGGATGCCGGCGCGTTCCGCGGCGTCGCGGACCGCGCCGATGGCCCGGTCGGCGGCGCCGACGGCGCGCCGGATGCGATCCGACTCCCGGCCGTGCGCGTGCTGGGCGGAATCGGTCGTGATCAGGTGCAGCGCCAGCAGGGCCGGCCGGTGGGTTTCCAGGACGTAGGCAGCCATCACTCCGGTCGTGTCGTCACGCGTGATGTAGGCGGCGGAGTAGTTGCGCAGGTTGAGGCGGCCCGTTGCCTCCCGCTCCAGTTCCTGCCACAGGCCAGGCGAAGTGCCCTCGCGCATCGGCAGCAGCCGGTCGACGTTGGGGTCCAGGGAGTAGACCTCCGGGACGAGCCAGTCGACCGGCGCGCCGACCGTCACTGGCCAGGAGATCGCCGCGGTCCGCCGGCCGGCCCCGCGCACGGCGTCCCAGAGCGTGGGGACCTGGATTCCCGATTCGTGCCAGTACCACTCTCCACTCTGGCCCTCGGGTTCGAAGGGCCGGTTGTAGTAGATCCCGTGCCGGGCGGGCAACGCGCCAGTGACGATCGTCGTGTGCGACGGGTAGGTGACCGTAGGAAACACCCCGCGCACGCCCTCGGCGTGTGCGCCGTCGCGCGCCATCTGCTGCATGTTCGCCGCCGGCCAGGAGGAGCCGGGGAGGTAGAAGTCCGGCCGGAGGCCGTCGACCGAGACGAGAACGACGTGATCGGCCCGCGGCTCCGCCTGTGCCGCCAGCGGACTGCTGGCCAGCAAGAGGGAGCCGAGGACGGCGCCCGCGACGGCGGGGAGACCCGGCAGCCCGCGCCGCAGACTGCCGCCCGCGGATGCCGGTCCCACCACGCGCTCCTAGACGGCGGCCGCGAGCCGGCCGTCGTAGATGCTTTGCCGCATCTCTTCCAGCTTGTCGAGGTAGAGCTGCCTGTACTCGTCGTAGTCGAGGTCGAACGGGGCCTGACCACGCTCGAAGCCGGCGAAGGTCTGGTTCGGGCCGTCCTCCGCGAACGGGCGCATCGCCTCGACCTGCGCCTCGAACTGGTCGACCAGGTGCGGATGCTCGGCGAGCAGGCGCTGCAGGACGTACACGCCGAAACCGATGTGGCGAGCCTCGTCGCGCTGGATCAGGCGAATCCCGCGGTTGAGCGCGGGCAACTTGCCTGTGCGCTCGAAGATCTTGTAGTAGATCGGGTAGCTGGCTTCAGCGCCGACGCCCTCGACGTAGAAGTGGTACAGCATGATGGCGTTCAGCAGCGCCTCGGGGCTGTCGTCCTCAAACAGTGCGCGCATCGTCGCCGGCAGCCGCGTCGAGAACATGTCGCCGTGGAGGTTGGGGTAGGGGATGTCGACCCCGAACCGGCCCGGCAGCGCCTCGATCAGCCAGGTCTCGAAGAACTGGACATGGCGGGCCTCCTCGTACATTTGCGCGGTGACGTACATCTCGTCTTCCAGACGGCCGTCCTGGCGGAAGCGGAACTGGAGCGGCGCGAGTTCGTGGGTCACGCCGCGCTCGCCGACCCGGAAGCCGGAGATCAGGCGGATCAGCAGATTCCGCTCGTCGTCCGAGAAGGACATCCAGTCGGACCGCTCCTGCGAGAAGTCGATGTCGGCGGGGTTCCAGGAACGCTCGTGGGAAGCGGTGAAGAGTCGTATTGGCAGCGACGAACTGTCGAACGGCATGGCGAACCTCCTTGACGAGTCGATTGTAGCCGGACCGACCGCGCCGGGGCCGTCAGTGGCGACGGAACGCGCGGACCAGAAGCAGCATGGCGACGGCCATGAGCAGCGAGCCGGCCAGGAGTGGGGCGCCCGGCAACTCGAACGGAGCGGCGTCGGATGTGAAGTAGCTGAACACGCCGCTGGTGAAGACGAGCGGCGCCACGATCGCGGAAAGGCTCATCAGCGACGTGAGCGCCCCCTGGATCTTCCCCTGCTCGGTGGGCGCCACCGTGCCGGCGATGATCGCCTGGACTGCCGGGCCTGCGATGCCCCCCAGCGATCCCACGAAGATCACCGTGACGAGGATCGGGCCGTTCGGCGCGAGGCCGTAGCCGGCGAAGGCCAGCGTTCCGATGCCGAAGCCCACCAGCACGGCCCGGCGCTCGCCCAGCCAGGTGACCGCGGGTCGGACCAGGAAGCCCTGGACCAGGGCCGCCGCAACGCCGACGGCCGCCAGCGCGAGACCGTTCTGGAACTCGTTCCAGCCGTAGCGGTAGCTGGTGTAGAGCACCCAGGACGTCTCCAGGCCGCGTTGTGCGAGCGCCAGCAGCAGGAAAGCGACGGCCAGACTGGCGACGAGAGGGTAGGTGCGGAGGTGCACGATGCTCGATACCGGATTCGCCTTGCGGAGTGAGAAGGCGCTCCGGTTCTCCGGCGCCAGGGACTCGGGCAGCACGAGAAAGCCGTAGAGCGAGTTCAGGAGGCACAGGCCGGCCGCGACGAAGAAGGGCAGCCGCAGGTCGATGCCGCCGAGCAGGCCGCCGAAGACCGGTCCCAGTATGAAACCGACGCCGAAGGCGACGTTGACCAGCCCGTAGTTCCGGGCCCGGGTTTCCGGCGTCGAGATGTCGGCGATGTAGGCGTTCGCCGTCGTGATGCTGGCGCCCATCACGCCGGCGACGATCCGGCCCGCGAACAACCAGCCGAGCGATGGCGCGAAGCCCATGATCACGTAGTCGACGCCCAGGCCGAACATGGAAAGCAGGAGGATGCGGCGGCGGCCGAAGCGATCGGAAAGCGCGCCGAGGATTGGCGCGCAGACGAACTGCGCCACGGCGTAGCAGGCGGCTATCGCGCCCACCGCCACGGCGGCGGACGATGTGTCGCCGCCCCTGAACTGCTCGACGAGTTCGGGGAAGACGGGAATGATCAGGCCGACGCCCAGCATGTCGAGCAGGATCACGGCGAAGATGAAGCCGACGCCTGGTTGGCGGCGGGGAGGAGCGTGTGGTTGAGACGTAGTCATCGTGTGGACCGGCTCGCCCGCGGGCCCGCCGTGGAAGGAGCTGCGGATAGCCGGCCGCGGGCCTCTAGGAGCTTGCGTGGCAGAAGGTCCGGAAGCCGGCGCTTCGCGCCGGATGCCGGCGGGGGCGCCGGCGCACCCAGTTTCTGCCGCGCAAGCTCCAGCTGCCGACGAGGTACTGGAGCGTCGGGAGAGTAGTACGGCTGGCAGCGGTTAGAGTTGACGCCATGATCCACATGGTCGAAGCATCCCTGACGAGGCTGCTGGGCGCCCTGTCGGCTTTGGCCCTGGTTGGAACGCTCGCGGCCTGCGGTCCGTCGGAGGGCCCGCCGCCGGAGCCTCGGCCGGACGTGGACACGTTGCGAGCGTCCTTCATCGCGCAGATCGAGTCGATCGACCTCGTGGCGGGCCTCGAGACCGACGGCGACGAGGTCCGCTTCGTTCGTCCCGACGGCTCGGGCGAGGACGTCGAGTGGCGCGTGCGGATCGACTCGCTTGAGGTGGAGTCCGGGGAAGGCGAGGGGGCGCAGGTGCTAGGTCGCGTACGGTCGGCCTGGAGTGCCGACGGCCGCCCGATCACGGTCCAGCAGGGCCCTGCGGGGCTTGTGACCGACATGCCTCACTGGCTCCTCGACGCCGGTCTGGCGCCCGCTGAATGCTGGGCGTTGTGGGACGAAGAAGCGAAGGCGTGGGGCTGGACGTGACGCGGACCGCTGTTGATCCGCGGCTATGATCGAAGGACGCTGCTTTGCATTCCTGGGTTCACCCGCTCTTGGGAGGTAGTCGGATGAGGAAGAACGAACAGTCGAGAGCCGTGGTGACGATTGGCGCGATGGCCCTGTTGCTCGGGCTCGCCGCCGCCGGCACGGTCTTGGCGGCCAACAACAACGCCAAGGACGCGGACTGGGCAATCCCCCGCACCGCTTACGGCCACCCGGACCTCCAGGGCGTGTGGGAGAACAACAACGGCACTCCTCTGCAGCGCCCCGCCGCCTGGGCGGGCAAGGAGCGTCTGACGGACGAGGAGTTCCAGGAACTGATGGCCGCGGTCGCCGAAGCGACGGACCCCGGCGCGGACGCCCTGTTCGGCGACCAGCTCGTCCTGGCGGCGATCGAGCGGACGAAGGCGACGTCCTACGACCCGACGACCGGCAACTACAACCAGTTCTGGATCGCGGACCGGTACTTCACCAAGCGCACTTCGCTCGTCGTCGATCCGCCCGACGGCCTGGTTCCGCCCCTTACCGAACCGGCGAAGAAGCGCCTCTGCAAGCGGGTGAAGCACCTGATGGAGCATCCGGCCGACTCCTGGCTCGACCGGCCGATCGCCGAGCGCTGCATCAGCTACGGCGCCCCGTTCATCTTTCCCGGCTACAACAGCTACCACCAGATCTTCCAGAGCGAGGACCACGTCGTGATCCACCAGGAGATGATCCACGACGCGCGCGTCATTCGGCTGGACGACGAGTCCGCTCTCGATGACGACGTCCGGCTTTGGAACGGCGACTCCCGTGGCCACTGGGACGGTGACACCCTGGTCATCGAGACGACGAACTACTCGAAGAAGAACGACTTCATGGGCTCCTCGGAGCAGCTGAAGATCACCGAGCGGTTCACGCTGACGGACCCGGAAACCCTGGAGTGGGAGATCACGGTGAACGACCCGGGGACGTGGACACGGCCCTGGACGGCGTCGATTCCCCTCAAGCGGACAGAGGACGCGATCTACGAATACGCCTGTCACGAGGGCAACTACGGGATGGAGGGCATGCTCGCCGGCGCCCGCGCCGAAGAGGCGGCCAACAAGCCGAAGCAGCTCGATCCGGGCGTCGTGTTCCGGTATCCGGGACTGACCTGCGACTTCTAGGATAGGGCGCGACTTCAGCGAATCGGGCGAATCTCGACCCCAGGCAGGTTCAGCTTCAGCCAGGCCCGGTCAGCCGTGAGCGCAGGAAGACCGTGCGCGGTTGCCGTGGCGAGACACGCTCGGTCACCGAGCCCCAGGCCTGCCGCGGCTGTTGCAGGGCGAAGCGCCCCGCTGCGGAGCGCCATGTCAGAGTCGAAGGGCAGGATGTCGACTCCGAGCGTGGCGAGAGAGTAGGCCACGGCGGGCTGTGACCATCCCTCATGGGTGAGTCGTGCAGCGACCTCTTCGACGTTGACAGCGGACATCGCTGCGCCGTCGGATAGGGCGCTGAACACCACCTCCGCCCCTGGTTCGCTCTGGATCAGCGCCAGCAGCGCCGACGCGTCCAGAAGAGAGCTAGCCACCGAACTCCTTCCGAGCCTCAGCCCGGCGCTCGGCGATGAAGGCATCAACCTCGCCGCCCTTGCCGCCGCCGTACTTCCTGGCCAGGGCCTGGACCTTTGCCACAGCGGCGTCCAGCGCAGCCTCCGCCGTGGTCATCTTGATCGAGTCGCCCTCGAGTGTCAGGACCACCTCCTGGCGTGGCTGGAATCGTAGTGCGGCACGGAAGGGTGCTGGTACCACGAGCCGGCCGGCTGCGTCCACGACGGTTGATACGGACTCGACGGTTGGTTCCGCGTGTTGTGCCATAGGGCACGCACTCTACCAGGAAGATAGGAGCATGGTAGTCCGTGTCTTCCTTCCACGAGCGTCCGGCACGGAGGAACGGCCGCCAGGCAAGTTCAGCCGCTGAGCATCTTCTCCCTGCGCTCGGCGCGGGTGAACGTCAGGGCGACGATCGCTGCGATCGCGAGGGCGGTGCCGATGCGATTCTGAACGTTCAGCGCGAGCATCTGCGCCGCGTCCGCCTCTTCCACGGCGAGCGGGTTCCAGAACGGTGAGACGCGGAACGCGCCGAACAGCCGGTTGAGGCCGAGGACGCCGATCGTGGCGAGGGAGCCGGCCACGTCGCTGCGGAACAGGGTCGCGAAGGCCATTGCGGCAACGAGGTAGAAGACGACTCCCTGCGTCGCGCCGTACAGGCCCTGGAGAATCGGGAATTCCGTGAAGAAGGCATAAGTCACGCCGGCGAGGAGGACCAGGCTGACCAGGAGCATCAGGATCGCGGCGGCGAGCTTGCCGAGCCAGACCCGATGGGCGCCTCCGGGAACGGTGTAGGCAATCTCGAGGCTGTGCTGATCGAGTTCGCCTGTGATGATCCGGCCGCCCAGGAAGATCGCGAGCACGGCTACCGGTACGCCGATCAGGCTGTTCTGCGCCGCCGCCGGCTCCAGGGCAGGTCGCATGCCGGCTACCAGCATGAGCGCCTGTACTACGAGCCACACCAGCGGCAGCAAGGGCAGCAGCCAGTACCGGCGTCCGCCAAGCAACACCGCCGAGGTGCGAAGCAGCGTGATCATGCCGGCGCCTCAGTACGCACCGCGCGCGCGAGCCACAGGTAGCCGTCCTCCAGCGTCGGCTCGGCGGGGGCGGCTCGCTCGTCAGGGCGGCCGGTGGCGAGCACACGAAGGCTGCTCGTGCCGTCGGGTTCGGGCTTCTGGTCTGCCAGCACCGCGCCTTCGGGCAGCTCAGGCACTTCTTCTTCGTCCGCGGTTCGCCACGACCACACGCGGCCCTCGGCTTCGCGCGACAGCGCGGCCGGATGGCCGTCGAACACCATGCGACCGCGGCTCAACACCAGGACCCGATCGCACGCCACCGCCACGTCCTCGACGACGTGCGTGGAGAAGAGAACGATCCGGTCCTTCGCGAGTCGTGAGAGCAGGTTGCGAAAACGGACCCGCTCGCGGGGGTCGAGGCCGACGGTCGGTTCGTCGACGACGATGATCGGAGGTAGCCGGAGCAGCGTGCGCGCCACCGCCACGCGCTGCCGCATGCCGCCGGAGTAGCCGCCGATCTGCTCGTCGGCCCGCTCCTCGAGCCCGACCTCGCGCAGCAGGGTCGAGATGCGTTCGGTTCGTTCAGACTTGTCGATCTGGTAGAGCGCGGCGTAGTACTCGAGGTACTGGCGGGCGGTCAGACGGGGTGGCAGGCCGGCGTCCTGGGGCAAGTAGCCGACGTAGCGTGCGAGGCGGGTTCGGACGCTGAGCAACGGAACGCCGCCGAGCGTGATTCGGCCCCGCGTCGAGTCGAGAATGCCGGTCAACTGTCGGAGCAGCGTCGTCTTGCCGGCGCCGTTCGGGCCGAGTACTCCGACCATGCCGCGTTCGACCTCGAAGCTCACCGCGGCCAGGGCCTTGACTGTGTCGATCGGCAGGTCCAGGCCGAACACCTTCGTTGCCGCGGCGCGCCAGACGCGGAGGATCTGGCCGCGCCAACCCCTTGCGCGCCGCCGCCGGGAAGTCCGCCGTTCCCGGCGCATCGTCTCCAGCCGCGCCGTTCGGCGTCCGAGCTGAACCAGCAGGATGATCGTGGAGACGATGCCGAGCGCGATGAACCCTCCCACTTCAGGATCGGCGACCATCTCCGGAACGACCAGCCAGGCGAGGAGCCCCCAGGGCAGCAGGGCCGTCAGCACGCCCTCGACGCCGCCCGGCTGCACGCGACCCAGATCGTCGGCGCGGCCGCGGGCGCGTCGGATCTCGCGCAGCAGCCGGGAACCGATCAGCAGGATGGCGATCAGGACCCCGAGGATGATCAGGCCGCCGGTCATCCGCGCCGCCAGCGCGATGGCGCCGGCGAACAGGAGAAGGAGAGGCAGCAGCCGGTCCCGTGCGTCGGCCGGCTCGAAAGCCTGACCGCCCCGGGCGGCGACCCGCCTGGCGAAGTCGGCGGTAGCGCGCAGCGCCCGGCGCACCGGTCCGGGCAGGCCGTACGTCTTGCGCAGGTGGCGGACCACGAGTCTGGGCGGGCCGGCGGCCGTTCCCGGTTCCGGCGACGGCGGTTTCGGCAGCAGCCAGACTGTGAGGCCGAGCAGCGCCGCGGCGATCAGCACCGTGGTCGTGACCTGCCAGAACATCGACTCGATCACGCCGAACGCGAACAGAGGCGCCGTAGCGGCGATGACGGCGCCGAGCCAGGTCAGCACGACCCAGGGGCCGACGCGGCTGAACAGTTCGTCGAGGCGTCGCAGGAAGACGAAGCCGACCGGGATGACGAGCAACGTCAGCAGGGTCGCGGTCAGCAGGCCACCGATCACGAGCGTCGCAAAGGGCGGCCAGATCTCGTTCTCGCGCCCGGTCGCGATGGACAGGGGCGCCAGCGCCGCGACCGTCGTGGCGGACGTCATCAGCACCGGGCGCGCTCGCTCGCGGACGGCGGCGAGGGCGGCCGCGCCGGCGCTCCAGCCGGCGCCCAGCGTGTGCTGCTGCATTCGGTCGACGAGCAGGACGGCCGGGTTGATCGCCAACCCGAGCAGGACCAGTGCGCCGAGCAGAGCCATCGCCTCGAAGCCGATGCCGGTCAGCACCAGGGCCCACACCGAGCCGAGCAGCGCGAGGGGAAGGGCGATCAGGACGAGGATTGGCAGCGTCATCGACTCGAACGTCACCGCCAGGACGAGGAAGACCAGAAGAACGACCGGCACCACGATGCGCCGGAACCAGTTCGTGCTCTCCCCGGAGCGGTCGAGCGCGATGGTCGTGCCCGCGGGCCGGTGGATGCTGGCGATCGCTTCGTCCAGGCTCCGGTCGAAGGCGTCGCGCGCCGGGCCCCGCCGCGGCACGTCCGGCGACAGGGTGTAGAAGACCTCCCGTTCGCGGACGCCGTTGTGGTGGGTGATGACCGGGGAAGGCGGCGCCTGCCGCACTTGCGCCAGGGCGGCGACCGGCAGGACTCCGGCCCCGGTCGAGACGCGGAGCCGCTGCAGCCCGCTGAGCGACACGTCGCGGTCGAGGCTGCTGCCGTTCGGGGGCTCGGCCTCGTCGCGCCGCTCCTCCGACCGTTGGACGACGATCGGCAACTCCCGCCCGCTGTCAAGCGGATAGCCGGTGTTGATCCTGGTCCCTTCGCGTCCGGCCAGATTCAGCATCGGCAGTACCTCGTCCAGGAGCACGCCGAACGTGTCGAAGGCGCGCCGGTTCGGACTCACGTGGAGTTCGTCGGGCCCTGGGCGTACCGCCGGGTAGGCGCTTGCGATGCCCTCGATCTCCCGTAAACGCTCGGTGACCTGGGCCGCGAGGTCCGTCAACTGCTCGTTGTCGTTGCCGGAAAGGACGACCCGGGATGGGCCGCCGCCGAGCAGTTCCTGGGCGCCGCCGCCTCTGCCGCCTCCGCCGCCTCCACGTCCCCCCGGGCCTTCGCCCTCGCCCGGATTGAGGAGTTCGGCGCCGGCGCGCCGGGCCGGCGGACGCAGCAGCTGCCGTACGCGTCTGGCCGTCAGCCCCTCAGGTCGCTCGTCTTCCTCCACCAGGTGGACGGTGAGCGATCCTCCCTCTTCCCGGATCATGCTCTCGACGCGGTCGACGCCCTCGACTTCCTGGATCGTCTCGAGACGCTCGAAGACGCGGACGGCCGAGTCGAGGCTCCCGCGGCCCTCCGGCAGGCGGACGGAGAGTTGGACCTGATCGGCGATAGGAGCCTGGCCCGGGCCGCTCGAAGCGACCAGGAACAGGGCGGCGATGACGCTCAGGACGACGGCCGTGACGACGCCCGTGATCCAGCTCGCCGGCCGGCGCAGGGCGGAGGCAAGCACGCCCGCGAACAGAATCCGCGTGGGGTCGGGCGGCACCAGTCCGCCGAAACGCTCGCGGCGTCGACGCAGCCTGGTCAACCGTCGAATCGCGGCCGGTGCCGCGAGGTGCCGCGCCAGCAGGGGCACCAGTCCGATCGCCACCAGGAGGGAGCCGAAGAGCGGCAGCAGGATGGCCAGCGACAGGAGCGCGATCAGGTTCTGGATCAGGGACGACTCCAGGTCGACGATGACGGCGGGCAGGAAGACGATCGCCGTCGTTACGGAAGCGGCGACGATGGCGCGGCCCGTACGCCGGATGCCCCCGGCCGCGGCGTCGTCGGGACTCCTGCCGCGTTCCAGGCGGCGCTGGACGGACTCGAACACGACGACGCTGTTGTCCACGATGAGTCCGACGCCGATGGCCAGCCCGAAGAGCGTGAACAGGTTGAGCGACAGACCGGCTACGTAGAGGAAGGAGAGAGCCACTGCCAGACTGACCGGCACGGCGACCGCGACCACGGCCACCGCACGCCACTGACGGAGGAAGAGGAACAGGACCAGGAGCGCGATCCCGAAACCCGAGAGACCGAGGTTCCGCAGTCGGTCGATCTGCGTCTCGACCAGGTCGGCGGCGTCGAAGCTGGGAAACAGGCGGATGCCGAGCGGAGTGAACTCCTCGTTGATCTCATCGATCCGGCGGCGCAGATCGCGACCGAGCCGCACCAGATTGGCGCCTTCCTCCTGGAACACCATGACGCCGACCGACGGCTCGCCGTTGACCCGGTACAGCATCTGACGGCGGCCCGAGCCGATCTCGACGTCGGCCACGTGGCGGACCAGGACGGGAAGGTCGGGGACCACCCGGACCTCGCCCATCGACACCGGGCCGGCTGGCCGGCCGTCGAGCATCACCGCCGTCCGCCCTGCCTCGTCCTCCAGGCTGCCGAGGTAGCGGAGGCGTCCCGCCGCACCGCGCACCGCCGCGGTCACCTGCTCCGTCGTCACGCCGAGCGCGGCACAGCGGTTCGGGTCGACCCACACGGTCAGCTGGCGCGAGGCGCCGCCGCCCAGCATCGCCTGGCTGACCCCCGGCACCGCGGCCAGCCGGGGCGTGATCATCTCGTCGACCAGGTCGTACAGTGCATCCTCGTCGTCGGAACCGGTCACCTGCAGGATCATGGCGAAGCTCGAGAAGACACTGGTGTCGTCGGCCTGCACGTTAAGGAAGGCGTCGCGCGGCTGGGTTCGGGCGAGATCGGCCGCGATGCGGCGCATCTCGAGCTCGCGCACCTTGAGATCGACGCCGCGCTCGAAGCGGACGGTGAAGCTGCCGGCGGCGCCGCTGACCTCGCCCCAGGTCTCTGCTACCCGGGGCAGCGTCCGGACCCGGGCTTCGAGCGGCATCAGGATTTCCCGCTCGATCGTCTCCGGTTCGCTGCCCGGACGGAAGAAACTGACGTAGAGCGAGTCGCCCGTGAGGGCAGGGAACAGTTCGACGGGCAGTCTCTGCCAGGCGAACCCGCCGAGCATGACGAGTGCGACGAAGAACATCGTCACCGCCACCGGGCGGCGGATGGCGAGCGTGTCGAGACCGGCTTTCACGGCGCGTTCCGGTTCAGGCGTCCGCGGTCGGCCGGCGGCGCCGGGTCAGCCTCAGCGAGTCGAGAATCAGGTACAGGCAGGGCAGCACCAGCAACGAGCCCAGCGTCGAGGTCACGATGCCGCCGATGATCGTGTAGGCCATCGGGCTGCGCAGTTCGGCCGCCTCGCCGGCGCCGACGGCGAGGGGCAGAAGCACGAGCACCGTGGTGAGCGTCGTCATCAGGATCGGCCGTAACCGGATCGCGGCGGCCCGGGCCAGGGCGGCTTGCCGCTCGATGCCCGCGGCCATCAGCCGCCGTGCCGTGGCGATCAGGAGGACGGCGTCGTTCACTGCGACACCCGCGAGCACGATCAGCCCGAGCAAGGCCATCACGCCGACCGGCCTGCCCATCGGCCCCAGCGTGCAGGCGACGCCGAGCAGGGCGAGGGGGATCGAGAACAGCACGGTGAGCGGTTGCAGGAGGGACTCGAACGTTCCGGCGAGCACCATCAGGACGAGAACGATGGCCAGGATGCCCGCGAGCCGCAGTTCAGAGGTGGCGCGCAGACGTTCCTCCTCTTCGCCGGCCAGGCGCACGATCAGACCGGGGGGAAGCTCGGTCGCCGAGATCGCGTCGTTCGCCGCGGCGATGGCACGTGGATAGTCGCTGCCCTCGGCGATCCGTGCCGTCACTTGCGCCACGCGCCGCTGGTCGCGGCGGAAGACCTCGCGCGCTCCCTCCGTCGGCACGAAGCGCGCGACCTGGCCGAGGACGAGATCGGCTCCGGCGCTGCTGGTGAAGCGCAGCCCGGCGAGCTCCTCGGGCCGGGGTTGGGGCAGGGAGAGAACGACGTGGCGCTCCTCGTCGCCGACCGACAGGAGCGTGACCCTGCGGCCGTCGAGCGCGGACTGGAGCACGCGGGCGATCGTCTCGAGATCGACGCCCAGGCCGTCGGCCATCGCCCGGTCGAGCTCGATCCGCAGTTCGGGCGGGCCGCCCTCGAAGGACGAACGCACGTTCCAGAGTTCCCCATGGTCGGCGAGCGCGTCGCGGAGGCCGGTTGCCGCGGCCCGCAGATCGGGGAGCGACTGACCGGCGATCTCGACCACGATCGGCGGCCCGGACGAGCCCAGGGCTTCGGCCAGCGCCGAGGTTCCGACCTCCCATTCGATCTGGGTGTCGGGCAGATCGGTGAAGTTCGGAGACAGCGCGCCGACGAGCTGGCTGCCAGTGGGACCCTCGGCCGACAGGCGTACCAGGAGCCGGGCGGTGTTCTCCTCGGTCAGTTCAGTCGTGACCAGCCGGTCGTCCTCCGGCAGCCGCCCGACCTCGGCCTGAATCGCTTCGAGATGCTCGCCGGCGGCCTGACGCACCGCCTCCTCGAGGGTGGATACCGCGGCCGCTGTCGCTTCGACGCGTTGGCCCGGTGGCCCGACCATGCGCACCGAGAACTGTCGCGGGTCGGCCGGCGGAAGGAGTTCGCTGCCCAGGCCGAGCAGTACGTTCACCGCGGCGGCGGCGGCAAGCACGGCGGCGCCGACGACGAGCCAGCGCAGGCGGAGGAGGAACAGGACGAATCGCTCCAGCGCATCGAAGGCCCAGCCGAGGGGACGCGCCTCGCCGTCGTCCGGATCGGCCGGCGGCGTGACGTCGGCAGCGTGTCCTGCCTCTGCGACCCCGGCCGCCGGTTTGGCCCGCGGCAGGAACCAGCGCGACAGGGCCGGAATCAGCATCATCGCGACGGCGAGCGATGCGACCAGCGAGGCGGTGACGGTGAAGGCGATGCCCTCGATCAGCCGTGCGGCCAGCCCCTGCACGAAGAGGACGGGCAGGAAGACGACGCACGTGGTCAGCGTCGACGCGGCGATCGCTCCGGCGACCTCGCCGGTGCCGCGGGCGGCGCTGTCGGCAGCCGAAGCCCCGGGGCGGTGGCGCCGGTGGATGCTCTCGACGACGACGATCGCGTTGTCCACCAGCATGCCGGCGCCGAGCGCCAGACCGGCCAGGGTGATGATGTTGAGCGAATGGTCCCAGAGCCGCATCGCGAACAGGGCGACGAAGAGGGAGACGGGCACGGCGGAAGCAACGACCACGGTCGGACCGAGCGAGCGCAGGAACAGGGCCAGGACGACGACGGCCAGCGCGATGCCGACCAGGGCCGCGCTCTGCAGGTCGGCCATCGCATCCTCGACCAGGGCGGCGTCGTCGTTGACCATCGACACCTGGACGCGGGGCAGGTCGAGTTCGAGGTTCTCGAGCGCCGCGCGCACGGTCCGCGAGACCTCGACCGTGTTCGCGCCGGCCTCCTTGAACACCTGCAGGCCGACGCCCTCCTGGCCGTCGACTCGTACCAGGTGGTCGATCTCCCCGTGGACGACCTCGACCTCGGCGATGTCGGAAACGCGGATGGGCTGGCGGACCTGCTCGCCGCCCGACCCCGCCTGGGTGCGGTAGCGGATGACGACCCGCTCCACGTCCCGCGGGTTGCGGAAACGGGAGATACCGCGGACCAGGAAGACCTGGCCGCGATCCTCCAGGGTGCCGGCGTCGATGTCGACGTTCTCGGCCACCAGGCGCTGCTCCAGTTGGCTCAGGGTCACGCCGAACGCCTGCAGGCGGTAGCGGTCGACCCGCACGCGGACCTCCAGGTCGCGGCCGCCTAGAACGCGCACCTCGGCGACGTCGGCGAGCTGCTCCATCGCCGGCGCCACCTGGCGTCGTGCCAGGCGACGGAGTTCGGCGAGATCGGGGCCGCCCGGTTCGGAGGCCAGCCCCAGGGTCATGACCGGCGACTGCCTCGGGTCGAGCTGGCGGACCAGGACCTCGTCGACTTCGGGGTCGGCCGCGACCGGGTTGATCGCCTTCTGGACTTCGATCAGCGCCAGGTCCATGTCGGCTTCCCAGTCGAAACGCACGGTGGCGATCAGCCGGCCGGTTCGGGCGACCTGCTGTACCTCGCGGATGCCGCGCACGGTGAAGAGGCGCTGTTCGACCTGTTCGCCGTAGAGCCGCTCCATCTCCGTCGGGGGCCGGTCGCCGGATCGCACCGCAACCACGATCGTCGGCGAGCGCAGGTCGGGGAGAAGGTCGATCGGCAGTTCGCGCCACGACATCCAGCCCACGAGGGCGAACGCCAGCGCGGTGACCGTGACCGCTACCGGTCGGCGGGCGGCGAGGCGGGCCGGGCCGGAACCTCCACCGGGAGCAGCGATCACGGTTGCCCGACCTCCCGGCGGGCGGCGCTAGCCGGACACCCGGACGCGTGTGCCGTCGGTCAGGGTTTCGAGTCCGCGCACAACGATCCGCTCGCCGATCTCGAGCCCCTGGCGGACTTCCGCGATCTCGTCGTCGCCGAGACCGAGCACCACCTCGCGCCGCACGGCACGCTGACCGTCGAGCACGAACACGACCCGCCGGCCGCCGCGCTCGGTGACTGCTTCGCGGGGGATGACGGGCACGGCGTTGCGCTGTTCCACGACCAGGGTCACCTCGACGAACATGCCGGGCCGCAGCAGCCCCCCAGGGTTGTTGATCGCCACTTCGGCGCGGAACGTGTGAGTCGTCGGGTCGACTTCGGGGGACAGGCGGACGACCGCACCCTCGAAGGTGATGTCTTCCCAGGCGAAGTGTCGGAGCCGTCCCTTCTGGCCGGGGTGGACCCGTGCGAGTTCCGGGCCCACAAGGTCGATGTCGGCCACGAGAGAGTCGACCGGGGCGATCCGCGCGACCTGGAACCCCGGCGACACGAGCTGGCCGTCCGCGATCGGCATGCCGCTCGTGTCGCGGGCAAGCTCCATCAGCACGCCTCCGATCGGGGTCAGCATTCTGGCGCGGTCTTCCGTCAGCAGGCTCTGCTCCCAGGTCGCCTTGGCGTCTTCGAGCGCGGTCTCGGCCCGGCGCAACTCCTCGGCGGCGATCAGTTCCTGCTGGAACAGCCGGGCGCGGGCGTCCCGCTCGGCGAGAGCGCCCTGGTAGGCCTGGTGCGTCGCCCCGACCCGGGCCGCGAGTCGCGCATCTTCGCCCGTAACTTCCGCGATCATCTGGTCGGGGACCACGCGATCGCCCTCGGCGAGGCGACTGCCGTTGTTGTTCCGCCCGATCTGGAGCCGACCCGGTGTCTCGACCTGGAGCACGATGCTCTCCGCGGCGCGCAGGGTGCCGGTGGCGACGATCAGGTCCTCCACATCGCCGGTCCGGACCTCGGCGGCGCTGACGGGGACCAGGAAGTCGACGGTGTCCGTGGTGCCTGCGGCGTCGCAACCCAGGACGAGCACGCAAGCGGCTGCCGCCGCGCCCAGCCACTGCCGCGCGCTCACGGCGCCCCGCCTCCGCCGGTCGGGTCGGCGCCGGCGCCGTTGTCGAGGCGCACGAAGCGCACGGCGTCGGCAGCCACGACGTTGCCGGTCGTGTCGTTGCTCAGTTCGAGTTCCACCGTCCCCGGGGCGAGATCGAAGTCGCCCAGCACGGCCCAGCCGATGCCCGCTCCCTGGGCGTCGAAGTCGATGGGGCGGGAGCTCCCGGCGTTTCTGAGTTCCAGGTCGTAGGTGCCGAGGTTCAGGCCGAAACTGACGTTGACCTGCACGCCGTCCCCGCCGTCGCGCGGGCGATCGCCTTCGTTTCCGATCCGCACTTCCCGCCTCACCTGGCCGCCGCCCGGCACCGGTGACAGGGAGGGTACGTGCATCTCCACCCGCCAGCGCCCGGCTTCGGGCAGTTGGGCAGTGTAGGTGGCGCGGCGGCCTCCGTCGCCCTGCGCGATGAGCGCGGTGGTCCGGCGGTAGCGTCCCCAACTCGAAGGCTGTTCGTACCGGGACCAGTCAGCCGGAGTGCCGCCGAAGATCGAGTAGACGGGCAGGCCCTGGTCGGTTTCGAGCGTGGGGGCGAAGATGCCGGCAAGACCGCCCTGTAGCCGCATGCCGTCCGCCTCGGCTTCGTCCGTTTCGACCGAGAAGCCGGGATCCAGGTCGTCGACCACGATGGTGCCGGCGCCGCCATCGAGGAACGCCGGCGTCCAGTCGGCCGGCCGGACGCCGCGGAGCGGTTCACTGTCCGAGATCGCCTCGTCGTCGAGCCGGGGCAACTCAATGGAGAACTCACGGCGGTTCAGGGACAGGTACGGGGATGCGAGCATGGTCCCCGGCGGTCGGGACGTGACGAGTCCGAACTCGACCGTCGTGTGCCCGGGGATGAGGACCGGCTCGCTCGAGTCCCAGCGCGCGCCGCCGGGGGCACGGACGGCGTAGCGGAGCCGGAACAGGCCGGGCGCCGCCTCGCCGTTGCGGACGAACAGCCGGGTCTGGTACTGCGGCCCGCCCTGGTCGTCGTCCGGCAGGCGTTCCAGCTGCGCCGGGGAAACGAGGAAACCCGGCAGGTCCGTCTGGTGCAGGAAGTCGCCGACGAGACCGGGCAGATCGACGCCCGCCTCTTCGGCGGCGCTGTGCAGATCGGTGGCGGTGAAGGTCGAACCCCGATGGTCGCGGAGCAGGTTGGCGATCATGGCGGCAGTGCGTTCCCGCCCGGCGCCGTCGAGTATCGCCGTGGCAAGGGCGGAAGTCTTGAGGTAAAGCGCGTTCACGGCTTGCTTCGGGTTTTCCTCCACGTCCATGTCGGTAAGGGAGCTGCTGAGAACCGCGTCCCAGACGCCGGGCCGGTCCGTGAGGGCCTTGACGATGCCGCTGGCGGCCGAACCGCCGCCGGCCGCGAACTGGCCGGTGAAGCCCCCCTGCATCACGTTCGCCATCGTCCAGCCGAACTCGCGGTCGAACAGGTGAGCGGAGAAGTACGACTCGCCGCCGTTCACCAACTGGTTCACCAGGTTGTGGCACAGCGCTTCCAGCGCCAGGGCTTCCGGGCCTCGGGCGCCGGTCTGATACAGGAAGACGTTGCGGATGCCGCCGGCCTCCAGGTTGCCGCCGGAGTAGTCGAGGCGGAAGAACTGCTGAAGACCGTTCGCCTTTGCCCGAGGCAGTCCGCCCTCCTCGTCCTCGAACCGCTCCGGATTGCGGAACCGGAACTCGAAGCGTGCGGTCGGCAGGCTGCTCTCGCTGATCAGCAGCATGCCGGGCGGGGCGCGCTCGGTGTCCATTCGCCAGCCGCCGCCGTAGGAACGGAGCGTCCAGGGGACCTCGACGAGGCTGAACTGCCTGTAGGGATAGGGCATCCCCAGTTCGCGGGCGGTGGCGAAGCGGTCGGCGGCGACCTTCTCGATTTCGGCCCGGGCGTCGGCGAAGAAGTCCAGGTTGCGCAGGTGGTTCGGGTGGAACAGGAGTTCGACTTCGACTCCTTCGACCTGTGTCGTCCGGCGGTCGAATCTGCCCGCGACCAGCATGACCTCAGGCACCGGGCCGGCGGGCGCGAATCGCTGGCTTTCGCCCGTGAGCTCGGCCATGCCCGGTCCCGCGACCGTCCAGCCGGAAGGGGTTCTGACCTCGAGGTCAAGCTCGAAGAAGTCCCGCGAGCGCCGTCGCGGGTCATCGGCGCCGACGGACGCGCCCGGACGTGGGAGCCACGCGAGAGATGCGGGGAGCGCGACGTGGCCGCGTTCGACGGAACCGCTCAGGCTGCCGAGCATGACGATCTGCGCGTCCTGCCACTCGCCGGTGTTGTAGTCGATCGCCGAATCCAGGTAGGCGAAGCGGAGGTCGGGCCGTCCGCTCGCGCGCACCCGGACCCCGGTGACCTGGCCTGCCGGTGGCGTCGAGCCGAGGTGGACGTCGAGCAGACCGTTCTCGTGTTCGAAGTCGAGCGCCTCACCGGCAGCGTTCCAGACGCCCTCCACCCGCAGGCCTGGATTCAGGCTGAACAGGGCTCCGGAACCCGTCGCGGGCAGGAAGTGGACTTCGAGGTCGAGGGCGAGCCGTCCGCCCCGTTCGATGTCGACCGAGCCCCGGATCGTCTGAAGGTCGACGATCGCTTCGGCACGCCGTTCCTCGTGTGCGGCGCGCCAGGCGTCCCTTTCGGCGATCTGGTTGCCGCTCCACGTGATCGCCGTGAAGATGAGGACGGCGCCGGCGGCCAGGCCCGCGCCGCCGGCAACCCCCCACAGGCGGCGCTTCGCGTCGTCGAGACGGGGGTGGATGGCGACCGCGGTGGCCAGCAGGCCCGCCGCGAGCAGGGCGAAGCTGCCCCGGTTCACGAAGTTGAAAGCGGTCCAGATCTGGGGCGCGACTTCCGAGATGTTGCTGATGAAGCCGCCGTTCAGGGCAAGCGGCGGCAGGAGGTAGACCGGGATCCTGAACGTCAGGAAGGTGCTGCCGGCGGCGAGCCCGATGCCCGCCAGGGCGGCGATCAACCGGTTGTTGCTGACCAGGGAGACCACTTGCACGAAGGCGACATAGAGGGCGAGCGCCGGCAGTGCCTCGAGCAGGAGGTAGGCCCAGACCGAACTCCAGAGGGCAGGTTCGCCGACGTACCAGCCGAAGGTGGATCCCGCATGGCCGACCGTCTGGATGAGGATCATGGCGGCGAACGCCACCCCCCAAACCATGAGCACGGTGCCGAGGAAGCGGCCGAGGACGAGCTCGGCGTTCGAGTAGGGCCGGGTGTCGAGCACTTCGATGACGCGGTCACGACGGTCGCGGGCGCGGAGGTCGAAGGCGAGGAAGACGACCCCGAGCCCCAGGATCGTCGTCTGGAACTGGGCGGTCTGACTGAGCAGGAACTTGGGACTTATCGAACCGATCGTGGCGGAGAAGGACGAGAAGAGCCCGTGGATTACCCAGTAGTAGCCGTAGCTCACCAGGCAGGTGAGGATCGCGAGGCCCGAGAACAGCCAGAAGCGGAACAGGCGGCGAGTGGTCCGCATCTCGGTTCGGGCGAGCGACCAGACGTGGTCAAGCGAGATCACGGGTGCGCCTCCTTCCCGGTGCCGTCGTCCACAGGTGGCGGCTCGGCGAAGTCGAGTTCGTCGTGCTCGCCGAAGTGCTCGTCGCTGACCAGAGCCTCCGCTCGGCCGCGGGCCACCATGAACGCGAGATAGCCCTCCTCGAGGGTGGGCGAGGCGGCGATCCGGGCGTCTCCCGGGACGCCGCCCGGCGCGGCGACCGCGCGGTAGGTCGCCTCGTTCTGGCTGGCGGTGCGCGAGACGATCTCGAAGTCGCCTTCGGGCTGCGGCGCGGACATCGGCAGCGTGAGCTCGAAGACCTGGCCCGCGGCCCGTTCGAGCAACTGCGTCGGCGAGCCCCGGAAGACGACTCGCCCGGCGTCGAGCAGGGCCAGGTCGTTGCAACCGGTGCCGAGGTCGGCCACGATGTGGGTGGAGAGGATGATCGTCCGCTCCCGACCCAGCGTGGCCATCAGCTGGCGGAACCGGATGCGCTCCTCAGGGTCCAGGCCGACGGTCGGTTCGTCGACCACGAGCAGGCGGGGCCGGTGGATCAGGGCCTGCGCGATACCCAGTCGGCGGGTCATGCCGCCGGAGAGTTTCTTTACCTTGCGGTGGGCGACGTCGCCGAGGCCGACGTTGTCGAGAACCGTGTCGACACGCTCGCGCCGGGCCGCGCGATCGTCCAGGCCGGAGAGATCGGCCAGCGTGTCCAGGACTTCCTCGACGCGGTGCAGCCGCCAGGCGCCGAACTCCTGGGGCAGGTAGCCCAGGTGGGCGCGGACGGCGCGGCGCTCCTTGACGGCGTCGTGGCCGAAGACGGTCACGCTGCCGGCGGACGGCTTGAGCAGGGTGCAGACGATCCGCATCAACGTGCTCTTGCCGGCGCCGTTCGGGCCAAGCAGACCGAACAGTCCCGCTCCGATCGACAGGTCGACTCCGTCGAGGGCGACCGTGCCGCCCTTGTAGACATGCCGAAGACCCTGCACGTCGACAGTCGTGCTCACGATGCTCTCCTCCTCGCTGTCTATACGGTTGTCGGCGGGGCTTGGTTTACTCGCGCGCGTCGATTGCCTGGCAGTGCCTACCGTAGCGCCTTTCCGTTCCGTGAAACCGGATCGTGTTCGCCAGCGTAAACTGAGTAGTCGTATAGTATGTCGCGCAAGGCGGGCTACTGCGCCCGCCAACAACGCTGGACACCAGACCTCACGGAGACCTCGAATGAACCGTCCCCAGATCTCGTCCGTGACCCGGCTGCTCGCCCTCGGCGCCCTCGCTTCGCTGGCCCTTGCCGGCGCTGCCTCGGCTGCCGCGGTCGACCCCGAGCCGATTACCTTCTACGCTGACGTGGCGGCCGTGCTGCAGCAGGAATGCCAGGTCTGCCACCGTCCCAACGGCGCCAACCTCGGCGGCATGGTGGCGCCGATGGCGCTCACGACCTACGAAGAGACGCGTCCCTGGGCGCGCTCGATCGCGCGCCAGGTCGCGACGCGGGCGATGCCTCCGTGGGACGCCGCGCCCGAGCACAACGGCGTCTTCGCCAACGAGCGCACGCTGACCCAGAAGCAGATCGATCTCCTCGTCCGCTGGGCCGAATCCGGCGCTCCCGCGGGCGATCCCGCGGACGCTCCGGCGCCGATCGAGTGGCCGAGCAGCGACGGCTGGCTGATCGGGGAGCCCGACCTCGTCCTCCAGTTCGACGAGCCCTACTTCGTCGAGGACGACGTCGATGATCTCTACATCTACTTCAAGACGACCGTGACCGACGAGATGATCCCGGAAGACCGCTACGTCAAGGCGATCGAGTTCCGGCCCGGCAGTTCGGCGGTTCACCACATCATCGTCCCCGGCCTGGGTGGCATCGCCCCGGGCAACGACCCGGTGATCCACACGGACGGCATGGCCGACGTGCTGAAGGCGGGCCGCGATCTGCAGTGGCAGATGCACTACCACAAGGAGCCCGGCGAGGGCACCGGCGTGTGGGATCAGTCCTCGGTGGCGCTCAAGTTCTACGACAAGGACGAGGACGTGAAGTACGAGGTCTTCAACGCCGACATGGGCAAGTACGACTTCGCCGTGCCGCCGGGCGCCTCGGACTACACGATCCAGACCGAGTGGACGTTCCCTTCGGACTCCGAGATCGTCGGTTACCTGCCGCACATGCACCTGCGCGGCAAGGCGGCCAAGTACGAGGCCTACTACCCGGACGGCAGCCACGAAGTCCTGCTCGACGTGCCGAACTACGACTTCAACTGGCAGACCACCTACAAGTACAAGGAACGCAAGAAGATGCCGGCCGGCACTCGCGTGGTCCTGACCACGGTGTTCGACAACTCGGAGAACAACCCGGCCAACCCGGACCCGACCGCGACGGTCCGCTGGGGCGAGCCGACGACGGATGAGATGAGCTTCGGCTTCGTGTCGTACATCAACGAGGAGAACAAGGGGCGCGGCGCCTTCCAGGGCGACGACGGCCTCGACCTGACGGCGGTCGTCGCGTTTTCCGACGACAGCCGCGACGGCAAGATGCAGCTCGAAGAGGCTCCTGGCGGGGTCAAGCAGTACTTCGAGATGATGGACCAGAACAAGGACGGCGCCGTCGACATGGAGGAGGCGAAGGCCGCCAACGCCTTCCTCAAGCAGATGGCCGAGCAGCGGGAGAAGGCTGAGGCCGCGGCTGCCGGAGCCGCCGGCGGCTAGCAAGCCTCTCCGCTGGTCCGCTCAACCGAACCGCCGGCGCGCCGCAAGGCCGCCGGCGGTTCTGCGTTTTGGGGAGGCCACGCACTGGGTGCGCCGGCGCTTCTGCTTCTGGGGGCGCCACACACTGGGTGCGCCGGCGTCCCCGCCGGCTGTAGGCGCGATGCCGCGAAGCGGCGAGCCCGAGCCGACTCTCTTACATCCCGTACGCGTACCGCACCGCCGCCTTAGCCAGCAACGCCGCCGGATCCAGCAGCGGCATCCCCGCCACCTCGGCCCCCTCAAGCGCCAACGGAATCTCCGTACACCCCGCGACCAGCACGTCGACTTCCGCCTCATCGACTAGCCGCGCAGCTGCCTCCTCAAGCAACGCCCGCGCCGCTTCCGACCCGCCGTCCGTCTTGATCCCGCCGCCCCGGTGCCGCCCATCGACCCAGGGCCCGTAGATCGGCTCCATCACGTTGCGTCGCTGCAGCCTCTCGCCGTCCTCCAGGTCGAACGGGCTCACCGGTTGCAATCCGCGCGCCTCCAGTGGATCGTGGTACAGCCGCGAGCGCAGCGTCCCGGATGTGGCGAGCAGTCCCACGGAACCGCTCGGCGCGATCCGGGCGGCCTCGTCGGCCGTCACCTCGATCAGGCTGAGAATCGGCACCGGGCTCTCTTCGCGCAGTCGCTCGAGGAACAGGTGAGCCGTGTTGCAGGCGACGACCGCGAAGTCGGCACCTGCGCCTCGCAGCCTCTCCAGGCTCCGACCGAGCGACGGTGTCGGGTCATCCGTCTTCCCGAAGTACGCTTCCGTCCGGTCCGGCGTTTGCGGGATGCTTGAGAGCACCCACTGCGGGAAGTCCTGGTCGCGACGGGCGCCGATCAGCTCGCTCGCCGTGTCCAGGAGCTTCCGCTCCAAGTCGATGTGGGCGAAGGGCCCCAGGCCGCCGACGATCCCGATCAACCGCTGTTGACGCATGCAGGGTTGCCTGTTGGCTTCAGGAGACTCAGGGCTGATCTGCTGGCGGTGGCCGGATCGCCCCGGGCCGCAACCGGGGCAGGCTCGGGTGGCGCGGCGCGCCGCCGAGGTACGGGTACTCGTCGAAGGCGTCGCCGCCACCGATGACCCGTGGGTCACCGGTCGCCTGCAGTCGCTCCATCAGCCGCTCACCCAGTTCATCCCGGGTTGTCTCGTACTCAGGTTCGCCGGCCACGTTCACCTGCTGCTCCGGGTCGTTGCGCAGGTCGTAGAGCTCGACCGCGGGCCGCTTGCCGAACGCCAGTTCGTAGAGCCGCCGGTGCTCGGCGTCCCGGTCCCGCTGCTCGATCATGTAGGTCTTCGTCGGTCCGTTGTCCGTGTCGGCGTACCAGGCGCCCGGGTAGGCGGCCTGCTCGTGGTTCGGCGTGCCGTTGGGCCAGCGATCGGGCCGGAAGTTGCGGATGTAGAGGAAGTCGTGGGTACGGATCGCGCGGCCGGGATAACCGCCCACGTCGGGCGCTTCCTGTGCCGGTACGTGCCGTTCCTTGCCGGTCAGCACGAAGTCGCGTCCGTCGGCCACAACCGCCGCCTCGATCGCGGCCTCGTCGTTGCCGGCTTCGATCAGTGCAATCAGGCTGCGCCCGGTCATGGCCGCCGGTCGCGGAAGACCCGCGGCTTCCAGAAACGTCGGCGCCAGGTCGGTCAGGCTGACGAACGCGTCGATCTCGACTCCGGCCTCGAGGCGTTCGGGCCAGCGGATCGCCAGGGGCACTCGCGATCCGCAATCGTAGAGGTTGCTCTTGCAGCGCGGGAAGGGCATCCCGTGGTCGCTCGTCATCACGACGATCGTGGTCTCCGCGAGACCCTGTTCGTCGAGCAGCCGCAGCGCGTCGCCGACCAGGGCGTCGAACCGCTGCACCTCCCAGTGGTAGTCCGCCACGTCGCCGCGGGTGTCCGGGTGGTCGGGAAAGGCGGCGGGAAGCTGGATCGCGTCCAGGTCCATGCCGCTCTCCTCGCCCGACCCGCGCCGGAAAGGACGGTGCGGATCGGACGTGCCCAGCCAGAAGGCGAACGGTTGCGCCTCTCCCAGCCCGGCCAGAAACTGCTCGAAGTTCTCGAAGCGCCGTCCGACGAGTTCCCGGTCCTCCGTTTCGGTCCGCCCGGGCCCCCAACCCTTCCCCGTCATGCCCGTCCGGTAGCCGGCCGCCCTGAGCAACTCCTGGTACGTCTCCAATCGATCGGGGAAGACGCTCCAGAGATTCGCGGCGCCTTCGAGCCGCCAGTGCCACTGCCCGGTGAGGATCGCCCCGCGCGACGGGGTGCAGGAGGGCGAGGAGACGTAGGCGTGGTGTGCGAGAGCGCCTTCGCTCGCGATGCGGTCGAAGGTCGGCGTCTCGACGACAGGGTCGCCGTAGGCCGAAGCGTGCGGGAATCCCCAATCGTCGGCGATCGCGAACAGGACGTTCGGGGCGTCGTGCTGGGCCCCGGCCGGAGCCGAGACCGTCGCGGCGAAGGCCACGGCCGCGAGAAGTCTCAAGGACCGGGCCCGGGCACGCGGTGCATCGGACAGTCGGCGGTTCAGCATTGGATCATCGTAGTCTCTCGGCGGGTCCTGATCCACCCACGAGCGGCGGGGATTACGCGAAGCGAAGTGGATCGAAACCGGGGTGTGAAGAGAGCCGTTTACCGGCCGATCGGTAGGCCTTTTCCGCCCCTCTCGTGATGAAGTAGAACGGTCGCCGCGGTTCCGCCAGCGGCCAAAAGGAATCGACTTCCGGTCACTTGGCCCGAATCTCAACGCAAGAGAGTGGGCTGTGCCTAGCATTTCCACGATGATCGCGCGACGGGCCTCATCGCGTGTGCCGCGCGTCTGGCAGTGGTGGACAGGAGGCAAGGACACGTCCTGGGCGCTCCGTCTGCTCCAGGCTGATCCCGACCGGGACGTGCGCGGCCTGGTCACGCAGGTCGATCAGACGTCAGGACGGGAAGTGATCCACGGGATCAGGAGGGAGCTTCTGGAACAGCAGGCGGCAGCCGTGGGTCTGCCCCTGCACGCGATAGAGATCGACTCCAGGGGGCCGTCCAGGGACTACGAAGCAGCGCTGGACGTCGGTCTGAACGCCCTGCGCCGGGAGGGGGCCGAGTACGTAGCCTTCGGTGAGCTGTCCTCCGGTGCCTACTACGATCGGCGCTCCAGCCAGCTCGCCAGGG
>VYDI01000027.1:103683-236896 GCA_009843505.1 Holophagales bacterium
AAGCCTCTCCGTCCGGGACATCGATCCCTTCCAGTACTACCAGCGGCTGAGGCGGGTGCGGGAGTACGTAGACGAGAACCTGGGCGAAGAGCTCAAGCTCGCCACGGTCGCCAGGGTCGCCGCCATGAGGCCGTCGAGCCTTGGACGCTTCTTCCGCCAACGCGTGGGCATGCCGTTTGCCGCCTGGCTTACGATCCGCCGCGTCCAGCGCGCATGCCAACTGCTTCGACAGAGCAACATGCCAATCGAACGGGTCGGGAGGATCGTGGGATTCGGCGGCGAGCGAACGTTTCGACGGGCGTTCCGGCTGCATGTGGGGTGCAGCGCATCGGAGTTCAGGAAGAGCCATCTGGAGGACGAGGCGCGGCAAAACCTGGATTCGTAGAACGACCGGTGCGCGACCCGGACCCCTCCTAGGAAGGCTCGGGAGGCCCGCCGGGGCCAACGAAACCGGCAGTCGCGGCAGCAGGGAACAGGATCTATCCGACCCTGCCACGGCACGGTCCGGCTGCAAACCGGACTCTTTGACTCCAACAATGACCGGCATCGGGTCCGTGATGGCCGGTGCGGGCAGCGAACGTGCCGGTTCGTCCTTGCAGAATAGGAAGTCGTTTGGGAAGGGAATCCGGTGGTTCGGAAGATCGCTCCCCTCGTCAAGGGTCTGTGGACAGTGACGTTGCTGCTTGGGCCGAGTCTTGCGGCTGCACAGTTGCCGCCCGAAGTCCAGGTGGACCGGCTCTGGTTCCGGGCAGAGCGTCAGATTGACAGTGGTGCTTATCGGCCTGCGCTGGAGTCACTCGAGGAGATCCTGTCCCTGGAAGCGCAGCACGACGTGCCGGTTCCAAAGGAGTTCCTGTTCAAGCATGCCGTGGCCCTGCACGAGACCGGCTTTCATGTGAAGGCGACAGATTCCGCCACCAAGTATCTGAATCGGTGGGGTCGGGAAGGAAGGCACTATCGAGAGGCGCTCGAGTTGCTTGACGCTGCGGAAACGGCCGCCGGCCTGCTTCTCGCAGCAGCTAGGCGGAAGGCGGAGGAAGACGAACGCGAACAGAGAGAGGCCCTAGAAGACGAGATGGCGAAAACGGCTGCTGAACTGGCTCGTCTGGCGCCGGGAATGGAGATGGTGGTCATTCCCCCCGGCAGCTTCCGGATGGGCTGTTCGTCAAGTCCCTGTTCCAGCAGGGAGCTACCGGTGCACCGGGTGACTATTCCGCGCCCCTTTGCCGTATCGAAACACGAACTCACGCTCGCCCAGTGGGACGCCTGCGTCGACCGGGGAGGATGCCGGCTTGCTGCCCGGCGGGAGGACCTGCGGAGCGGTACCGGCGCGGACGAGGCGGGCCGTGGCCGGCGTCCCGTGGTCAGCGTGTCTTGGTTGGATGCCCGTCAATACGTGGGCTGGCTGTCATCCGAGACCGGTGCAGAGTACCGACTCCTGAGTGAGTCGGAGTGGGAGTACGCGGCTCGGGCCGGTACGGACACCCTTTACTCTTTCGGAGACGACCCGTCGGATCTCTGCGCGCATGCGAATCACACGGAGATAGCTTCGCCGAGCGACGATGCGCTCGATAGCCGGGAGCCTGTCAAGCGTTGTGCTGACAACGTAGGGGACCGCGCGGCGCCGGTGGGCTCCTTCTCTCCCAACGGCTGGGCCCTCTTCGACATGCACGGCAACGTCGAGGAGTGGGTCGAGGACTGCTGGAATGACAACTACAGCGCTCCACCGCTGGACGGTAGTGCCTGGCGAGACGGTGACTGCTCCCGTCGCGTCGTTCGCGGCGGAGCGTGGAACTTCGGGCCGCGTGGCCTGCGCTCGACGTCACGCAATCAGGCGGAGGTCGACAAGCGCTACGCGAACGTGGGTTTTCGGATAGCTCGGACACTCAGCCCCTAGAGGTCATGGGGCCGACCAAGTTCACGTGAGGACCGGCTGTCTCGCGGAACTCGTCGCAGGGTGTTCGATCAGGAATGGAATGGAGCGGAAAGGAACAACGCATGATAGATGAGACGGCATACCGATCTACACAAAACACGACCTTGGGTCTCGTCGCCGTCCTCGGTCTTGTCTTTACCGGGCTCGGTGTCTATATCGCATATCTTGAGTACCAGGGAAACGCCCTTGAGGATCGGCGTCAACGGCCGAGTGTGCAGGTACACGTCTCGGCTTTCGATGTGCCGAAACACACCGAGGAGGTGGACGTCGCGGCCCTGATCAGAGACCTTTCGGCGCTCGAGGAACGGCACAGCAGGTACTCCGGCCTGTTCATTCTTGCTGCTTTGCATGGGCTGGAGACAGAGTCGGCCGGAGTTCCCTCGCGGGAGGAGATCGGCGAGATGTTCACCGGCATAAGTGAGAGGGTCGAAAGTACCAGGACCGAGCGAGTTGAGTTCGAGGGCGACCTCAGCTCACTGCTCAGCCAATGGCGACGTCTCGACACTGTGAGCCAGGACCAGTTGAGCTCGTTGACCGATGTCGAAATGGAGTACTCGGGTGTTACGGGAAACCATATCCTTGAGCTGATTGGCAAGGTCGAAGGAGAGGTGAACTCGGGTGGAGATGAGAGTGAGCGGTTGCGAAATACAATAGGGCTGCTGGAGACGGTTGTCGACGAGGTCGACGCGGAAGCGCCGGCCATGGAAGCGGGCTATTCGGCTCTTCTTGAAGACCTGGAGGCGCTTGAGGCCGCCTATGCCGAGGGTAAGGAGATCCACAGGTTGACGGTAGAAGTGATTGCCGAGAATCAGAGCCAGTTGCCCACGGTGATCCGCAAGGAAGCCCTCATCGGATTCCGAGATAGCAAGAAGAACCTGCGTCTCGTGGTGGTGGAGGCGAACGAAGACCTGAACCTCGGACCGTACTCGGTGGGTAGGGGGACCTTTGTGGCCTCTTCTCTTGACAGTCTCGATCCACTGGATGTGGATGTCGTGACCAGTGGTGATGCCAGCCTGGCGTGCCGGGTGGCTGTCGTGGACTTGCGGAATGTCGGCTGGACCTCGGAGTGGTCTACGGGTTGCCGGGATGATGATCCTGGTGGGCGGCACGAGCTTGCGGAGCTTCGAGGCGTGCTGTCTGGGGAGAGTACAGGCGGGAGCCCCCGATGAATGGGGGAGTAGGGGCTGCGTCCAGCGGCTCTGGGCGAGGAGAAGAAAGCCAGAGCGATCACGGGGCGCGGCCGGTCTTGCCGACCGGCGGTAGGGGACCTGAGGACTTGGGCGGATTCAGGACGACCTGGTTGGAAAGGCTTGGGGAGGAGCATTAATGGCTGAACGCCCGGTAGTGATGATCCATGGCTGGAGCGCCACGTCGGAAGGACTAGAGCCGCTAGCGCGTCTAGTGAGGGCCCAGCTCGGTGCGGAGATCTCGATCGTCCGTCTCGCCGACTACCTTAGTATGGAGGATGAAGTTCGTTTCGACGATCTTGTGTCAGCAATGGACAGGGCTTGGGACGCCGAAGGATTGCCTCGGACAACGGGTGGCGTGGACGCCTTGGTTCACAGTACCGGGGGGCCGGTGATTCGCGACTGGCTGGACCGGAACTTCGCACCGGGCGATTCCCCGGTCGGACGTCTGGTCATGCTTGCGCCCGCAAACTTCGGCTCGCCGCTGGCCCACAAAGGAAGGTCGCTCATCGCGCGTGCGCTCAAGGGATTCATCGCAAAGAAGCCCGAGGGCCGGCCCTTCGAGACCGGTACGCAGATCCTGAAGGGACTGGAACTCGCGAGCCCCTACACCTGGAACTTGGCGGGTCGCGACAGGTTCGGCGAGGGTGGCACTCGCTACCAACCCGGGAATGTCCTTTGCACCGTTCTGGTCGGGAACACGGGCTATCGGGGCATCCGTTCGATCGCCAACGAGGAAGGCTCGGACGGCACCGTACGTGTTTCGACCGCGAACATGAACTGTGTTCGTCTCACTGCCAGCTTTCCCGCGCACCCTGAAGATCCCGAGGTGGGGCACGATGTGTACTGGAGCAAGATGGAGGAGTCGACCGGTTCAACCGCATTCGGGGTTCTTGATGGCCACAATCACGGCACGATCAAGCTGTCGCACCTGCGGACACGGCGTCTGAGGTCCAAGCGGGACCGCGGAGCGTTGAACGACATCATCAAGAGCTTGACCGTGCAGGAGGATGACTTCGAGCAGTGGAGGGAGGAGTTGGCGGTCCGCAATGAAGCACTCCTTCCTAGTACGTCTCGTGGCAACGCGCAGAAGCATGGTTTCCAGAACACGGTTGTACGGGTAGAGGACCAGTACGGAGTCGGCGTAGACGATTTCCTCTTGGAGTTCTACGAGAAGGACGACGACCGAGGTAGAACAGCCGAGCGGTTTCACCGGTCCGCTATCCGGAAAGTCCACAAGTACAGAGATGACCATTCCTACCGAAGTGTTTACATTGACTGCACGCGCTTGGCGGCGGCGATCGATAAGGTCGGCGAGTACTTGAGTATGAGCCTCACGGCGTACCCCGAACTCGATCCTCCGAAGATCCCGGTCGGGTTCGAGACGATAGCCGACGAGCACATTGGAGGACTGCGTATCGGCAAAGAGGACGTCAACAGGTTCTTCGCACCTCACCGGACTGCTCTCGTCTCGCTTCAACTGGAGCGGCAGCAATCACCCGAGGTCTTCGCCTTGAGGGACTATCCGTAGAACCCGGTCCTGCTGGGTCCGCCCGCTCACCCGGCAAAGCACGAATCGCGCGGCATGGGGAGTCTTGCAGTAGATTCGGTCCGCTGTGCGCCGCGTTCTTTCCCAACTCGACCTGCTCGCGCTTACGGTCGTCCTGGCTGCGCCCGCGGCGGCGCTGGCCGGCGGCGAAGCCACGCAAGCCGTTCACCGCTTCATCGAAGCGTGGAACACCCGCGAGCCAGCCGCCTTCGCCGCGACGCTTCGGTACCCGCACGTTCGGCCGGCGGCGGATTTCGACGGCCGCGTCTTTGCCGACGCCGAGGCCTACGCGGCGACCATCGACTTCGACCGGGTGCTGGCGACGGGCTGGGATCGAACGCGGCTCGATTCCGCAACCGTCGTCCAGGCCGGAGAAGGGCAGGCCCACGTCGCCGGGCGGTACACGCGGCTGCGCGCCGACGGCTCGGGTATCTGGAGCAACCAGATCACCTACGTCGTGACGGAGAAGGATGGCTCGACCGGGATCCAGGCACGGCTCGCGGCGGGCCTGGACGACTTGTCGGAGTCGGATCGCGAGGCGAACGCGGCGGCCGCAGTTGCCGCGGTCGAGCGCTACCTCGACGCTTTCAACGCCCGCGACGAAGTGGCGATGACGGACGCCATGCGGTTTCCCCACGTTCGGGTGGGAAGAGGAGGGGTGAGGACCTGGAGATCCGCCGCGGAGTACAGGGACGGGTTCGACTTCGACGGGTTCGCCGAACGTCTCGGTTGGGAGCACTCCGAGGCCGACTCCATGGAGGCGATCCAGGTGGGCGCCAGGGGCGTCAACGTTGCGGTCAGGATCACACGCTACGGTGCCGGCGGCACCCTCATCCATAGCTTCGACACGATCTATCTGGTGACCGAGAAGGACGGCCACTGGGGCATCAGGGCGGGTTCGAGTATCGCTCCTTCACCTTGAGGCCACTTCGCCGTGCTGCTGGTCGCCTTCCTCGTTGCCGTCCTGGTCCTCGGTGTGATCTACGACATCGCCCTGGGGGCCGGCCTGCTGCTCAAGATGCTCTCGAAGACGCCGGACGGGCCGGAGCGCCCACGCTACCGCGGGCGGTGAGATCAGGGCTCTGCGACCTCTGGTGACTCGCCCCTTGCCGTTCGAACGAAGCTGCGGTCGAACGTGAGCATCGCCTCGCAGTGCGCGGCGGCGCCGACGTGCAGGGCATCCGCGAAGTCCAGGCCCTTCGCGGCTCGGTCGAGCGCGTCGACCAGCAGGTTCGGGCTTTCCACCGTCACGCCGGGCAGTCCCGAGAAGGCCCGCAGGGCTGTGGCGGCATCCCTGCCGGCAAGACCGTAAACGCTGCGCAGGACCCACTCGCACTCGAGGAGGACGGTCGTGCTCACGAAGACACTCCCCGTCTCGATCACGTTTCGCGCCCTGGCGGCCTGTTGCGGATCGTCGCCGGTCAAGTAGCGAACGACGACGTTGGTGTCAATCGCCCGCATGCCGTCGCCTGGCCTCGGCCAGGACGCCTTCCCGCATCTCCTGGGGGGACTTCGGTGGGCCGTCGTAGGCCACGCTGCCGAACACGTCCTCGGGCCGGGTCTCGGGAAGCACGGGCTCGGGCTTGAGCAGGACACCGTCGGGCGTGTTCTCCACGACGAGGCGCGTTCCGGCTGCCCAGCGCAGCTCCCGGCGAATCGCCTTGGGCAGGATCACCTGCCCCTTGGTCGACAGTTTCGTGGTCAGTGGTTCGGGCGCGAGCATCGGTGGATTCCTCCTCCATGCGGGTAAGGCGAAAGTAAGATACACCGTTCCGTGCGTGCAGCCGAGCTCGGAGGTCCGCGGGCGCCGCGGCGCGAGCGCGCGGACGAGCGGCCGGCGGCGGTAGAGTCAGGTCCATGAGCCAGACGCCTTCGCTCCGACGTCCCGCGGTCGTCCGGCGCGCCGACGACGCGCCGGCAAACCAGGTCGAGCTGGGCACGGCGACGACGACCCAGGTCCTGCTGGGCGTCGCCGACGATGCGCCGCACTTCGCGATGCGGCGGTTCCGAATGGAGGCCGGCGGCGGGATGCCGCTGCACACGAACCAGGTGGAGCACGAGCAGTACGTGCTTCGGGGCCGCGCCCGCATCGTGCTGGGGGAGGAGACCGTCGAGGTCGGCGCGGACGATGTGCTGCTCATCCCCGCGGGCCTGCCGCATTCCTACGAAGTGATCGAGGCGCCGTTCGAGTTCCTTTGCCTGGTGCCGAACCGGCCGGACCGGATCGACCTGGTCGGCTGAGAGTGAAGCCGCGTCGCCGTCCCCCGGCCGTGCTCCGCGCGGCGGGACTCGTGCTGGCGGCGGCCCTGGCGACGGCACCTCTGGACCTCGCCGTAGCGGCTGACGGGGAGACGCTGCCGCCGGACCTCCGCACGCGCACGGACGGCATCGACTGGCCGGGTTTCCTCGGCCCGAACCGCGATTCGAAGTCGCCCGAGACCGGCATCCGAACCGACTGGGCGAGCGATCCGCCGTCGCTGCTCTGGCACCTCGAGCTGGGTGAGGGGTACGCCGCGCCGTCGGTTGCCCGTGGGCGGCTCTTCTACTTCACCCGTGTCGGCGACCGGGCGCGTCTGGTCGCTGTCCGGGCTGACAGCGGCGAGGAACTCTGGCGCTCGGAGTACCGCACGGACTACGAGGACTACTACGGCTACGACGGCGGGCCGCGCACGGCGCCCCTGGTCGACGACGCGCGGGTCTATTCCGTCGGAGCGGACGGCGTCCTCCGTTGCCACCGCGTGCTCGACGGTGCCGTGCTCTGGGAGCTCGATACCCACGCGGCGTACGGCGTCCAGCAGAACTTCTTCGGCGTCGCCAGTTCGCCCTGGATCGAAGGCGAACTGCTGATCGTCGCGGTCGGCGGCAGCCCGGCCGGCGCGCCGAACATCCACAGCGGCCGCGTGAAGTCGAACGGCACGGCGCTGGTCGCTTTCGACAAGCGGAGCGGCGAGGAGCGCTACCGCCTGGGTGACGATCTGGCGAGCTACGCGAGCCCCGTAGTGCTTGACTTCGCCGGCAGGCGCCGGGGCTTCCACTTCGCCCGCTCCGGCCTCATCCTCTTCGACCCGAAAGACGGCCGGCAGATCGACGGCTTCGGCTGGAGGGCGCGCCGGCTGACCAGCGTGAACGCCGCGAACCCGGTCGTGGTCGGCAACCGAGTGCTGCTCACGGAGTCCTACGAGAAAGGGGCGGTGCAGCTCGAGTACGACGGCGACGCGAAGGGCGGCGAGAGCGGTTTCCGGCCGGTTTGGCAGGACGGCCCGCGCAACCAGGCAATCGCCGCCCACTGGAACACACCCGTCTACCACGAGGGGATCGTCTACGTCTCGAGCGGTGAGAAGTCGCCGAACGCCGAGCTGCGGGCGGTCGACTGGGCGACCGGCGAGGTCCACTGGAGCCAACCTCGCCTCGCGCGCACCCAGTTGCTCTATGTCGCCGATCACTTCGTCGTGCACAGCGAGGTCGGCGATCTGCTGCTCATCCGGGCGACCCCCGAGAGCTACCAGCAGGTCGCGCACATTCGTCTGCGGGCCGAAGTCGACGGCCGCACCGTCGATCTGCTGCGATATCCGGCCTGGGCGGCGCCGGTGCTCTCCCACGGTCTGCTGTACGTGCGCGGCCGAAACCGGCTGGCGGCCCTGGAACTCATTCCACCGCCGGAGTAAGGCCGGTGGCTCGCGCTTCGATCGTCGTTTCGTGCTCGGCATACCGCCGGCTTGCGGCCGCCGGCGACTGGCTGCAAGACCGCGGCCGGGGTGACGAGGAGACGTTGCTGCTGGCGGCGTCCCGGGGTGCCGCCGACGATCTGGTTCGCGGCCTGTCCATGAACGGCCACGGGATCCTCGGGGTCCACCGCGCCTCGCTCGACCAGTGGGCGCTACAGACCGCGGCACACGAACTGGCTGCCCGTGACCTCAGCCCGGTCACAACGCTCGGAACCGAGGCGATGGCCGCCCGTGTCGCCCGCATGGCACAGGCGGCAGGAGACCTGGAGCGACTTTCGCCGGTGGCGGGAGTGCCCGGTTTCGCGCGCTCCCTGGCCGCGACGATCGGTGAGCTGCGGGCGGCCGGCGTTCCGCCCGCCGAACTGCGGGTCGACGAACGAACGCATGACCTGGATCGACTGCTTCGTCGCTTCGAGGAGGAGATGGACCGCTTCGGCCTCGCGGATCCGGCGGCCGTGCGGCGGCTGGCCGGTACGGCGATGGATGAGGCGGACATCGCGGTTCCGCCGGCTTCGCTGTGGCTCGATTTGCCGCTTCGAAGCGCCAGCCAGGCCGAACTGCTGGGGACGCTGGCCGGGCGAAGCCGGGAAGTGCTCGCGACCGTGGCCGCGGGAGACGACGAGGCCTTCGCCTGGCTGGATTCCGTGCTCGAGGACTCGACGGTGATCGACCTCGACCGGGAAGAGCCGGCCGGCGCCGGCACTTCGGCCGGGCGGCGGCTGGATCGAGTGCAGCGTTTCGTGTTCGAGACGGGTGCCGACGTGTCTCCGGCAAGTGACACGGACGAGCCCGCCGACGACTCCGTCGACCTGTTTTCAGCCGCCGGCGAGGGGCAGGAATGCGTCGAGATCGCCCGGCGCATCCACCGCGCGGCCGCCACGGGTCTCGCGTTCGACCGCATGGCGATCCTGGTGCGTCAGCCGGCCGCGTACCTGCCCCTGGTCGAGGATGCGCTCGGGCGCGCCGGCATCCCGGCCTACATCACGCGGGGAACGCTGCGCCCGAATCCCGCCGGGCGGGCGTTTCTTTCGCTCCTTGCATGCGCGGGTGAGAGACTGTCCGCGACTCGCTTCGCCGAGTATCTCTCCTTGGGCCAGACTCCGGAGCCGGCTGCCGGCGGCGCGCCGCCGCGGCGCGAGGTGCCGTGGGTGGAGCCGGCCGGCGAGCAACTCGTGCTCAAGTCTCCGGATGAGGATTCAGGTTCGGAAGATGGCGCGGACTCCGGCGACGGCGGCACACCGCTTTCCGAGGACGGCGTCGGTGACGGGGAAGAAGCCGCTCCTGCCGGTGCGCTCCGTGCTCCGGCCCAGTGGGAGCGTCTCTTGGTCGATGCCGCCGTAGTCGGCGGAGCTGAGCGCTGGCGAGAGCGCCTCGCGGGCCTGGGTGCTCAGTTCCGGTTGCAGTTGCGCGAGGCCGGAGATGAGGACGACGGATACCGGTCCTACTTGGAGCGCCAGATCGACCGCCTGGAAACGCTCCAGGCCTTCGCGCTGCCCCTGATCCAGTTCCTGGACGACCTGCCGGAGCGAGCCGACTGGGCCCTGTGGCTCGAACGGCTGAATGAACTCGCGACGATGGCGCTGCGGCGCCCGGAGAGCGTGCTCGAGGTGCTTGCCGAGCTGAGGCCCTTGGCGCAGGTGGACGAGGTGGGCCTGGCCGAAGTGGAGCGGATCCTCGGCGAGCGGCTGCGCTTCCGCCGCGGCCGACCGCCGAAACGGCGATTCGGCCGCGTGTTTGTGGGAGGCGTCGAGGAAACGGCGGGGCGGAGCTTCGATCTGGTGTTCGTTCCGGGTCTGGCGGAAGGCGTGTTCCCGCGGCGGACCGGCGAGGACCCGCTGCTACTCGACGAGCGCCGCGAGGCGCTGCGGCAGGCCGGCTATCGCCTGGCCGGAAACGAGCGCCGCACGTGGAGGGAGCAACTGCTGCTCCGTTTCGCCATCGGCGCGGCGAATCGCTGGTTGGTGGTGTCGTACCCCCGGGTCGACCTGGTGCAGGGGCGCGCCCGGGTGCCGTCGCTGTACGCGCTCGATGTGCTTCGCGGCGCCGAGGGAAGGCTGCCGGACCTGGAAGAGCTCGGCCGCCGGGCGGAGGCGGGCGGTGCGGCGGTCGTTGGTTGGCCCGCCCCCGAGAAGCCGGAGGACGCCGTCGACGAGTCGGAGTTCGACCTGGCTCTGCTGCGGCCGTACCTCGGCGCCGGAGCCCCGGTCGCGCAGCGCCGCGGCAGGGCGCGGTTTCTCCTCGAGTCGAACGAGCATCTGAAGCGGGCGCTCGAGGCGCGCGGTCGTCGTTGGCGGCGCCCCTGGTTTCCGGTCGACGGCCTCGTGGACGCCAGTCCCAAGGCTCTCGAGGCGTTGGTCGACCAGCGAACCAGTGCCCGGTCCTACTCGCCGACGGCGCTCCAGCACTATGCCGCCTGTCCCTACCGGTTCTTCCTGCGGGCCGTGCTGCGCCTGTACCCGCGAGACGAACTCGTTCAACTCGAACAGTTGGACCCGATGACCCGCGGCAGCATCTTCCACGAGATCCAGTTCCGCCTGTTCGGCGCTCTCAAGGATTCGGACCTATTGCCGGTATCGACGGTCAACCTGGAGGCGGTCTTCGAGCGGCTCGACGACGTGCTGGACCGGAGCGAGCGCGACTACCGCGAGAAACTCGCGCCGCCCATCGAACGGGTGTGGAAGGCGGAGTTCGAAGGACTCCGGGCCGACCTTCGTGGCTGGTTGCGACAGGTGGCGGACGAGAGCGGGCGATGGAAGCCGATCCATGCCGAACTCTCCTTCGGCCTGAGGCGTTCGGGGGACCGGGACCCCCACAGTTGCCGGGAGCCGGCCGAAGTGCTCGACATCGCGCGATTGCGCGGATCGATCGACCTCGTCGAGGAGGACGGGGCCGGCCGGCTACGGGTGACGGACCACAAGACGGGGCGTGCGGTCCACACGGCCGGCGGCCTCGTGATCGGCGGCGGCAAGGTCCTGCAGCCGGTTCTCTACAGCTTGGCCGCTGAGCGCGTTCTCGAGCGGGAAGTGGTCTCGGGCCGGCTCTTCTACTGCACTCAGCGCGGCGGATACAGCGACGTCTCCGTGCCACTCGACGACCGGAGCCGCGGCGCCGCGCACCGGCTACTGCGGAAGGTGGACGAGGCGTTGGATTCGGGCTTCCTGCCCGCGGCTCCCGCGAAGGACGAGTGCCGCTACTGCGACTATCGGCGGGTGTGCGGCCCGTACGAGGAGCTGCGAGTGAAGCGCAAAGACCCGACGCGGCTCGAAGAACTGAACGCGCTGCGGAGCGAACGATGAGCGCCGCGGATCGGGTGCGGAGGTCGCCTCCGGCCGACGACGCCGCCCGCCGGCGGATCCGCGAAGCGCTCGACGAGAGCCAGTTGGTCGAGGCGGCTGCCGGCACGGGCAAGACGACCGTGCTGGTGGAGCGCCTGGTGGCGATCCTGGAGGAAGGCCGCGGCACGGTCGACGGGCTGGCGGCGGTGACGTTCACCCGCAAGGCGGCAGGCGAACTCAAGCTGCGGCTGCGGCAGGCACTCGATGCGCGTCTGCTCGAGTTGCGAGGCATCGGCGCCCGCACCGAGCCGCAGGAGAGGCTGGAGAACGCGATTTCCCGGCTCGAGCAGGCGGCGATCGGCACCATCCACTCCCTGTGCGCCGACATCCTGCGTGAGCGGCCGGTGGAAGCGGGAGTCGATCCGGGGTTCGGCGAACTGGCGGAGGACGAGGCGCCGCGCCTCTTTGCCCGTAGTTTCGGGCGGTGGATCGAGGACCAGCTCGGGTCGATGCGGCCGGGACTGCGGCGGGAACTGGCGCGCCTGACGGTCGCGCGATGGTCGCCCAATCAGTCGGCCCTCGACCGGTTGCGTGAGGCCGCCTGGCGCCTCGTCGACTGGCGTGACTTCGGAGCCCCCTGGCAGCGCCCCGAGTTCGATCGGGAGGCGACGCTCCGGGAGCTCTCCGACCGGGTCGAGCGGCTGGCCGAGCTGGTTCTGCACGGCCGGAAGGGTGACCCGCTGCGTAGGGGTCTCGTGCCCGTCGTCGAGCTGGCGAACTGGATCGCCCGTACCAGGGAACTCGGCACGGCGTCGCCTGGGCCGAATGGCGAAGGGCCGGCCGGCCGCGAGGCGTTCCTGGACCAGTTGGAGGCGCGGCTCGTCGAGCTGTTGCGAGATCTGAGCGGTTTCCGAAGTCCGCGCAAGGGACGGGGCCGCTTCGCGGAGGGCGTGGGCCGCGACCAGGTCTTCGGACTCTGGAGCCGGCTGGCGGATCGCCTGCGCGAGTTCGAGCGCAACGCGAACGCCGATCTGGCGGCGCTCCTGAAGGACGAACTGTCGGGTGCCGTCGAGCGCTACGAAGAGGCGAAGAGCCTGATCGGCAAGCTCGACTTCCACGACCTGCTGATCAAGGCTCGCGACCTTCTGCGGCGCGACCGGGACGTGCGGCGCCACCTGCAGGCGCGCTACACCCACCTCTTCATCGACGAGTTTCAGGATACGGACCCTCTGCAGGCCGAGATTCTGCTCCTGCTGGCGGCCGACGACCCGGAGCAGGACGATTGGCGGCGGGTGACGCCGGCCCGAGGCAAGCTGTTCCTGGTCGGCGATCCGAAGCAGTCGATCTACCGTTTTCGCCGCGCGGATGTCGTGCTCTATCAGGAGGTCAAGGACCGGCTCGCGGCGCGTGGCGTCGAAGTCCTCCAATTGACTACCAGCTTCCGTTCGGTGGCGCCTATCCAGCGGCTGGTCAACGCGGCCTTCGCGCCGCTGATGACCGGCGACAAGACGGCCGGAAGCGCCGACTACATTCCCCTGGGAGAGCACCGCGAGGCCATTCCGGACCAGCCCCAGGTCGTCGTGCTGCCGCCGCCCAAGCCCTACGGTTACCGCAACGTCACCCAGAAGAACATCGAGGCGTGCCAGCCACACGCGACGGTCGAGTTCGTGCGCTGGCTGATCGAGGAGAGCGGCTGGAAGGTGGAGGTCCCCGATCCGGCGAATCCGGGTCGGCTGCGGCGGATACCGGTCGAGGCGCGGCACGTATGCCTCCTGTTCCGGCGCTTCCTGAGTTGGAATCGGGACACGGCCCGCGACTATGTCCGCGGCCTGGAGGCCTTCGGCATTCCGCATCTCTTGATCGGCGCCCGGTCCTTCCATGAACGGGAGGAAGTAGAGGCGCTCCGATCGGCGCTGACGGCGGTCGAGTGGCCGGACGACCGGCTGTCCGTCTACGCGACGCTTCGCGGGTCGCTGTTCGCCTTCGACGACGATCTGTTGCTGCGGTTCAGAACGCGCTATGGGAACTGGCATCCCCTCTACTCGGGGCGCAAGGTCCGGGAGGACGGCAAGCCGCCGCCGGAGTTCGCCTCCCTGGTCGATGTGCTCGACTTCCTCGGCACGCTTCACCGCCGGCGGAACTACCGGCCGATCGTGAACACCGTGCAGGAGATTCTCGCCAAACCGCGCGCGCAGGCGGCCATGGCCCTCCGGCCCGCCGGCAACCAGGTGTTGGGCAACGCGCAGCGCGTGTGCGATCTGGCGCGCCGCTACGAGGTGGCGGGTGGCCGCTCGTTCCGCGGTTTCGTGGAGCAGTTGGACGAGGAGGCGGAACGGATCGGAAGCACGCAGGCGCCGGTGGTCGAGGAAGACGCGGACGGCGTCCGGGTCATGACGGTCCACACGGCGAAGGGCCTGGAGTTCCCGGTTGTCGTCCTGGCGGACATGACCGCCAAGCTGTCGCGCGGGGCCGAACGGACCTTGCGGAGCGAGGACGGCCTGTGCGCGACGAAACTGCTCGGGTTGGCGCCGCAGGAGTTGGTCGACGCGGCCGACGTCGAGGACAAGCGGGAGGAAGCGGAGGGCGTCCGTATCGCCTACGTGGCGGCGACGCGAGCTCGCGATCTGCTCGTCGTGCCGGCGGTGGGCGACGAGAAGCGCTCGGGCTGGATTGAATGTCTGAACGACGCGGTGTACCCGGGACCGGAGAATTGGCGCCGTTCCGAACCCGCCGAAGGGTGTCCCGACTTCGGCGACCGGTCGGTGTCGGTGCGGCCGTCGGACTACGACCGCGGGCCGGAGAAGTCGGTCAGGCCGGGTCGCTATCGCTTCCCGTCAGCGGGCGGACCGACCGGGACCGCGGACGATGCACCGGGCTACGACGTCGTCTGGTGGGACGCGACTCGGGTCGACCAGCCGCCTCCCTCGAAGTACGGCCTGCTGGGGGAGGATCTCCTGGTCGCGGGCGGCGGCGCGGTCGCCGATGCGAGCCGCGAACGGTTCGAGCGCTGGCGCGACCGGACCGAGGAACTGCTCGAACGGGGAAGCCGTCCAACGGTGAGTCCTGAGGCAGTTACCGACCTGGACTCTGAACCGCCCGGCCCGCTAGCTGAGATAGCCGTCGAAGAACTGGAGCGTGTCCGCGATCGTCCAGGAGGCAGGCGCTTCGGCAGTTTGGTGCACACTGTGCTGCGTGATGCGCCTCTCGATGGCGAGTCGGACCGGATCCGGGAATTGGTGCGGCTCCACGGTGCCCTGTTGGCAGCGACCGAAGCCGAAATCGAGGCCGCGATTGCCGCGATAGAGACCGCGCTCGAAAGCGATTCCGCGGTGGCCGCCCGCCGTTCGCAGCGCGTACTGCGCGAGACTCCGTTCACGCTTCCTCTAGGCGAGCAGATCGTGGAGGGGACGGTCGACCTCGCCTTCCTCGACGACGAGGGTAGGTGGATTGTCGTCGACTGGAAGACCGACCTGGGCGATCTCAATGCGATGCTTCGCGATGACGATCCCGACGACGCCGATCGCATCACGCGTGGCGACGCCTACCGCCGGCAGGTCCGCTGGTACTGCTATGCGCTGGAGCAGTTGACCGGCGCGCCGGCCTCGGGCCGGCTGGTGTTGCTCTAGGTAAGGCGAGAACTCGCTACCGACTGGCTCGCTTGCTCCGGTGGTACGTGAGCGCCGCGGCGATGCAGAACCGCAGGGCGTCTTCCGGCAGTTCGTCACTCTCGTCGAACACGATGGCCCGATTGCCCTCGAATCGCAGCTCGTCCGGAAAGAGGGCGCGGAAGGTCTCGATCAGGCTGGTCCGGCAGTGGAAGTACATCGCGTACCGGGACGGTTGCGCTTTCTTCCAACCGACCCGCACGGTGGTTCCGCTCTTGCTCTGCGAAGTGACGTAGGCCGGCTCGCCCCACTTGAGGGTCTCTTCGATCGGCCCTACGCCGTCCGTGTTCTCGGCCGTCTCGAGGATGAGAGAGCGCAGAACCAGGAGCCTGCTGCGGATGGCGGGCGGGTACGCCTCGAACTTCTCGGCGACGTCCTCATTTTCGAACGCCTTCATGCGCTTGGCTGATCACACGACCTCGCCGATGTACCGCTCCCGCGCCAGCCGCCAGAAGACGACGAGGAAGGCGGTCAGCGGAATCGCGAGGATCATGCCGGCGATGCCGTTGAGCGCCGAGCCCCAGAAGAAGACCGCGACGATGATCGCCATCGGGTGGAGCCCGGTGCGGTCGCCCATGATCCGCGGCGTCAGCACGTAGGCCTCGATCAACTGGACGAGCGCGAAGACGACGAGCACCCAGATCACGAGGGTCAGCCCGCCATCCTCCTGCCAGTAGCCGATCGGCAGCGCCACCGCGAGGCCGACGATGCTCCCGAGGTAAGGAATGATGTTCAGGAAGCCGAGCGCCAGGCCGAGGATCAGTCCGTAGCGGAGGCCGGCGATGGAGAAGCCGACGGCGAACAGCGCCCCCTGGAGGAAGGCCACTACGAGCTGGCCGCGGAAGAAGGCCACCAGGATGTCGATGAACTCCTGAATCAGGTAGACCACGTCCTCGCGGGTCCTCGGCTTGAGGAAGGGGAAGAGGTGGTCGAGCTTGCGGAAGCGGTCGGGATCGATGATCAGGAAGAAGCAGAGGTAGACGGGCAGGACCGCCCAGGCGAAGAGCGATGCGAGGCCGGCTCCGATGCCCTGGAGTACACCCAGGGCGCCGTCGCCGACAATCCCGAAACCGGGGAGCAGACTCGCCAGGTCGAGGTTCTCGATCGCTTCACGGACCCGGCTCGCGAACGGATTCGTCTCGGTGAGTTCGTTGAGCGCCGGCAACGTTTCGGTTACCCAGTCCACCACGCGATCCGATGCGTCGGGCAAAGCGTCGACCAACCCCGTGATCTGGGACGCGGCCAGGGCGCCGAAGAACCAGGCGAAACCGGCGACAGGAAGGAGCAGTGACAGCAGTACGGCCGCCACCGCCAGAATCTTCGGGAACCGCAGCCGCTCGTTCAAGAGCTCGTAGTAGGGCCGGAGCACGAACGCGAGAACCGCCGCGACCGCCAGCGGCAGGAAGACGTTCGAGAAGGCCGCGAAGAAACTGCCGATGGCCCAGAACAGCGCGACGACCGCGGCCAGGATGACGGCGGCCGCGGCGATCGTCGCGGCGGCGGCAACGGTGGCGCGTTGTCGTTCGGAGAGTTCGATCTGCACAGGCGGCTCGTCCCTGCCGGGACGCTACCACCGGGAATCGTCTCCGGGGTGGATACGATCGCGCCATGACTGCGAAGCGCCGCTTCCGGACCGTCAAGGGCATGCACGACCTGGTGGGGAAGGCCCCTGTCTTTGCGTTCGTGGAGGAGAAGGTGCGAGAGGTGTTCTCCCTCTACGGGTACGACGAGGTGCGGACTCCGGTCGTGGAGGAGACGGAGCTGTTCGTGCGCGGCGTCGGCGAAGGCAGCGAGATCGTCGGCAAGCAGATGTACACCTTCGACGACAAGAAGGGTCGCAGCCTGACGCTCCGTCCGGAAGGGACGGCGCCGATCGCGCGGGCCTACCTGCAGAACAACTGGGCGTTGGGAGCGCAGCCGGTCAAGGTCTTCTACATGGGACCGTACTTTCGCTACGAGCGCCCCCAGGAGGGTCGCTACCGTCAGTTCCATCAGATCGGCGCGGAGTTGATCGGGGATCCCGGGCCCTACAGCGACGTCGAATTGCTCGTCATGCTGCTGCGCTTCCTGGGGGAACTGGGATTCGAGGACCTGGAGGTGGGCCTGAACTCGGTAGGCGACGTGGAATGCCGGCAGCGTTACTCCCAGCGTCTGCGGGAGTTCCTCGAACCGTACCGTGACGAGCTGGGCCCGGACAGCCGGCGACGCCTGGAGACGAATCCCCTCCGCATCCTGGACACGAAGGCGCCGAGGGAGCGGGAACTCCTGGAAGGCGCACCACGACTTCGCGACGAGTTGGGCGGCCCGGCTCGCGAGCACTTCCAGGTCGTCTGCGACGAGCTCGGCCGGTTCGGCATCGACTTCCAGGTCGACGATCGGCTGGTGCGCGGCCTCGACTACTACACGCGGACCGTGTTCGAGATCACCTCCACCGCCCTGGGTGCCCAGAACGCGATCCTGGGAGGTGGCCGCTATGACGGTCTGATCGCCGATCTCGGCGGGCCGAGCGTGCCCGGAATCGGTTTCGCGATCGGTCAGGACCGGCTGGTCGACCTGGTCCTGAAGATTCCCGGAGCCCGTCAGCTTCTGAACGCCGAGGACCACCGTCGAAGGCCCGTGTGCGTGATTCCGATTGGCGGTTCGTACCGCCGGCATGGCATGGAACTGGCGCAGGAGTTGCGCGCCGCCGGCATCCCAGCGATCTGTGAGTTCGATTCTCTCCGGCCTCTGAAGGCGCGACTGAAGCAGGCGGCCCGCCACGACTGCCGGTGGGTCGTCCTCTTTGGCGAGGAGGAAGATAAGAACCGGGAGGTCGTCCTGAGGGACTTCCACGAGGGCAGCCAGGAGACGATTCCGCGGGACAGTTTCGCCGCTGCGGTTGCAGCGAAGATGCGCCCTGACGAGCAGCACTGATTGTGCGAGGATCGGGGGCTTCGCGGACCCGTGTCCGATCGACGGGCGACCGGGGCGAAGGCAGGCAGACAGACTGGACGGACACGCACGTGAAGAGAACGCAGGCAGGAACCCTGGCCGCCGAACAGGTCGGCCGGCAGACAAAGGTCCAGGGATGGGTCCATCGCCGGCGCGACCACGGCGGCGTCATCTTCCTCGACGTGCGCGATCGAAGCGGCGTCGTTCAGGCGGTCGTTCATCCTGAAACCACGCCGGAGGCGGCTGAGGCTCTCCAGCCCGCGCGCCTCGAGTGGGTCGTCGAGGTCGAAGGCGAAGTGGTGCGCCGGGATCCCGACAAGGTGAACCCGAAGATGGCCACCGGCGAGATCGAGATCCGGGTCGCGAGCGGCCGCGTCCTCGGCCGCTCGGAGCCGATGCCGTTCGGCGTGGAAGGTGCTCAGGACGCGAGCGAGGAGACCAGGCTCAAGTACCGCTTCCTCGACCTCCGCCGGAACGCGCTGCAGAGCAACCTGCGGCTGCGCTCCGACTTCACGATCGAGTCTCTCGCCTACTTCCGGGAGCAGGGTTTCGTGAACGTCGAGACGCCGATCCTCACCCGCTCGACGCCGGAGGGCGCCCGCGACTATCTCGTGCCGAGCCGCCTGAACCACGGCAACTTCTACGCGTTGCCGCAGTCGCCCCAGTTGTTCAAGCAGATCCTGATGGTCAGCGGGCTCGAGCGCTACGTGCAGTTCGCCCGCTGCTTCCGCGACGAGGACCTGCGCGCCGATCGCCAGCCGGAGTTCACCCAGATCGATGTCGAGATGTCCTTCGTCGACGAGGAGGACGTCTACCGCCTGGTCGAGGGGCTGTTCGCACGGGTGTTCCCGCTGGCCGGGATCGAGCCGCCTGCGTCGTACCCGCGCCTCTCCTACGGCGAGGCGATGCTCCGCTACGGCAACGACCGTCCCGATCTGCGGGTCGACCTCGAGATCGAGGACGTGACGGACTGCCTGCGCGAGACGGGATTTCGAGCCTTCCAGGCCGCGATCGCCTCAGGCGGCGTCGTGCGTGGAGTTCACATTCCGGGAGCCGCTTCCTCCAGCCGTCGCCAGGTCGACGAGTACGCCGACATCGCCCGCCGGCACGGCGCCGCCGGCGTCCTCTGGGTCAAGCGCGACGGCGGCGTGCCCTCGTTCCTGGTCAAGGGCGCGCTGACGGACGGGCAGGTCGAGACCCTGGCCGATCGTCTCGGCGTCGAGGAAGGCGGCCTGGGCCTGCTGGTTGCCGGGCCGGCGCCGACCGCGGCGGCGGCGCTCGGGGCCCTGCGGGTCGAGGTGGGGCGGCGTTTCGGGCACATGCGGGAGGACGCGCACGAGTTCCTGTGGGTCCACGACTTTCCGCTGGTGACCTGGAACGGCGACGAAGGACGATGGAACGCGACGCACCATCCCTTCACCTCGCCGCGGATGGAGGACCTGGACCGGCTGGAGAGCGACCCGGGGTCGGTGCTCTCGCGCGCCTACGACGTGGTGCTGAACGGCAACGAGATCGGTGGCGGTTCCATCAGGATCCACGACCGGGACGTACAGAAGCGCGTGCTGGCGGTGCTCGGGATCGACGCCGCGGAGGCCGAGCGTCGCTTCGGCTTCCTGTTCGAGGCCCTGAGCTACGGCGCGCCGCCCCACGGCGGGATCGCCCTCGGCGTCGACCGGATCGTCATGCTGATGGCCGGCGCCGCCTCTCTGCGCGACGTGATCGCCTTTCCGAAGACGGCCTCGGCGGTATGCCTGATGACCGAGGCGCCGTCGACGGTGGACCAGGAACAGCTGCTCGAACTCGGGCTGCGCGTCCGCCCGCGCGGCGGCTAGGAACGCGAAGGAGGTCGGCATGGTGGACTCCGTTCCGGACGCGCCGCGTCGCCTGACCCTCGCGCACCCTCGCGGCGTGAGCGACATCCTGGTCGGGCCGGGTCTCCTGGCTTCGGCCGGGGGCGGCGCGCTGAGCGAGGTAGCGGAGTGGTGCCGGGGCCGGACCGTGTTTCTGGTGACCAGCGAGGTCCCGGCCCGCCACTGCGGCGCCGCGGCGAGGAAGCTGCTCGAGCCGGCCGCACGGGTCGAGACTCTCGAGGTGCCGGAGGGCGAGGCGGCGAAGACGGTGGAGTGCGCCGCCTCCGTCTGGCAGCGAATGCTCGATCGCGGCGGCAAGCGGGACAGCCGTCTCGTCACGCTCGGCGGTGGCGCCGTCGGCGATCTCGGAGGCTTCGCCGCGGCGTGCTTCCTGCGTGGCGTCGACTACATGCAGATCCCGACGACGCTGCTGGCACAGGTCGATGCGTCGGTCGGCGGAAAGACCGGGGTCGACCTGGCCGGCGGCAAGAACACGGTCGGGGCGTTCCATCATCCGCGCTTCGTGCTGGCGGACATCGACTGCCTGCGGAGCCTGCCGGCCGAGGAGCTTCGAGCCGGCCTGTTCGAAGTGGTCAAGATGGCGGCTCTGCTCGACCTCGATTTGCTGGCGTTGGTCGAGGAGTCGCTGGATCGTCTGCTCGCCGTGGACGCCGAGGTGTTGACGCCCGTCGTTGCGGCCTCCATCCGGGCCAAACTAGGCGTGGTCGAAGCGGATCTCGAGGAAGGCGACCGCCGCCGTCTGCTCAACTTTGGACACACGCTGGGGCATGCGATCGAGTCGGAGTTCGGCTATCGCGGACTACGCCACGGCGACGCGGTCGGCCACGGGATGAGGTTCGCCCTCCGCCTCGCCCTGCGCCGCGGGCTGGATGGGGACTTCGCGGCGCGGCTGCGTCGCGTGATCGACCGGCTCGGACCGCCGGCGCTCGAGGAGGTCGAGCGGGAACTCGGCGTGCGTCTCGACGCGGCCCGGTTGATCGAGGCGATGGGCCGGGACAAGAAGGCCCGCGAGAGCGGTCTGGTGTGGATTCTGCCGGCGGCGCCGGGACGGGGCGAGATCGTCCCCGGCCTCGATCCGGCGCTGGTGCGGAGCGAACTCGAGGCCTTCCTCGACCTGTCGCGCGCTCCGGCAGGCGGGGGTTCGCCGTGAGTGCTGACCTCGGCGGCGGAGTAGTCCTGCAACGGTCCGGGGACGAACTCCGATCGGGCGGGCTGTGGAATCGGCTGCGTCGGGGTCTCGGTCGTACCCGGAAGGGGCTTTCCGGCCGGATCGGCGCCGTGCTCGGAAACGCGCAGCGGATCGACGAGGGGGTTCTGGAGCAACTCGAGGAGACCCTGATCGAGGCCGATCTCGGGGTCGAGACGTCTCTGGAGCTCGTCGAGCGCCTCCGGTCCGCGGTCCGCACCGGATCCGTCGCGCGAGGCGATGAGGTCGGGCTTCGGCAGTTGCTGGTCGACGAGGTGGCGGTGCTGCTCCTCGACGCGCCGCGCGCCGAGTGGCCGCCTTCGCCGCGGATCACCCTGCTGGTCGGCGTCAACGGCTCGGGCAAGACGACCTCCGCAGCCAAGCTGGCCCACGCTTCCCTGGCGCGCGGCGAGCGGGTGCTGTTCGCGGCGGCGGACACCTTCCGGGCGGCCGCGGCCGAGCAGCTCCAGGTCTGGGGCGAGCGGCTCGGAGTCGAGGTGGTGCGCCGTCCGTCGGGAGGCGATCCGGCAGCGCTCGTGTTCGATGCCGTGCAGGCCGCCGGGGCCCGCGGCGCGGACCACCTGATCGTCGACACGGCGGGCCGGCTTCACACCCGCGGCCAACTGATGGACGAACTGGCGAAGGTGCATCGGGTGGCGCGGCGGGCATCGGCGGAAGCCGAGGGCCGCACCTGGCGGGTGAGCAACCTCCTCGTCGTCGACGCCGGAACCGGACACAACGCCCTGGTGCAGGCGCGGGAGTTCGGCGCCGCCGCCCCGCTCGACGCCGTCTTCCTGGCCAAGATCGACGGCACCGCCAAGGGCGGCATGGCGGTGGCGATCGCGCGCGACCTGCGCTTGCCCGTCGCCTGGCTGGGCGTAGGCGAGGCGGTCGAGGACATGGTCGACTTCGATCCACGGTCGTTCGCGGCCGCCCTGTTCGGATGAGCGAAGAGGCGGAATTCAGCCCGAGCGACGAGCGGGCGATGGCGCGCGCGTTGACTCTGGCGCGTCGCGGGCGCTACACCGTGGCGCCGAACCCGCTGGTTGGGGCCGTGGTCACGAACGGCGTCGAAATCGTCGGCGAGGGTTGGCACCGTCGGGCGGGCGGAGAGCACGCGGAGGCGGCGGCGCTGCGAGTCGCAGGAAACGCGGCGCTGGACGGCACGCTGTACGTGAGCCTAGAGCCCTGCAACCATCACGGGCGCACGCCGCCCTGCGCCGACCGGGTCATCGAATCCGGCATCAAGCGCGTGGTCTATGCCCACCGCGATCCGAACCCGGAGGTCACGGGCGGCGGCGGGGACAGGCTGCGGGCCATGGGCGTCCGGGTCGAGGGCGGGCTGCTTGCCGGCCAGGCCGTGGAGATGAACGTTCCGTTCCTTACCCGCGTCGTGCATCGGCGGCCGGCGGTGACCCTCAAGTGGGCGATGAGCCTGGACGGACGGATCGCGACGGCGACCGGCGACAGCCAGTGGATCTCGTCAGAGCAGGGCAGGAAGTGGGCACTCGACCTGCGGGAGGAGCACCAGGCGATCGTCGTCGGCAGCGGCACCGCGCTGGCCGACGATCCACGGCTGAACCGGAGGCTGCGTCGGGCCGAGGGGCCGATCCTGCGGGTAGTGCTCGATCGGCGGCTGCGGCTGTCGTCCACGGCGCGGATGTTCGAAGTCGAGGGGCCCGTCGTCATCTACACGGAGGCTCCGCGGGAGATCGGCACCCCGGCGTCGGCTGACGCTCGGGATTGGGCGACGCGGCGCGACCGGTTGCGCCGCGCCGGCGCCGAGGTGGTGGCCCTTTCCGCCGTGGAGCCGGCCGGCGTGCTGGAAGACCTCTTCGACCGTGGCGTCTCCAACGTGCTGGTCGAGGGTGGCGGGGAAGTGCTCGCCGCCTTTTCCGGTTCCGGGCTGTGGGATCGGGTGGCGGTCTGCTGCGCGCCGGTTCTGATCGGCGGCGCGACGGCCCCCGGTCCTCTGGGCGGCGAGGGACCGCGGCGGCTGGCCGACGCCTTGCGCCTGGACGAACTGCGAGTCAGCAGGCGCGGACCGGACGTGATTCTCTTAGGCTACAGGCAGGGATGTTTACCGGAATTGTCACGGAGCGTGGGCGGGTAGTCGAGGCGGCCGGGGCGTCCGACCGGGGCGGCGCGCGCCTGGTCGTCGGACACTCGGCGGCGCTGGCCGCGAAGCTCGATCTGGGCGCCAGCATCGCCATAGCGGGCGTCTGCCTGACCGTGGTGGAGCAGGACGAGGTGGATGGAGCCGCGCGAACCGTGTTCGATCTGTCCCCGGAGACGCTGAGCCGAACGACGCTCGGCGCGCTGCGCGCCGGCGACGACGTGAATCTCGAGCCGCCGCTCTCGGCCGGGGACCCGTTGGGCGGCCACTGGGTCCAGGGGCACGTCGACACGACGACCCGGGTAGCGCGGGTGGACGAGCAGGGGGACCACCGCGTCGTCACGTTCAACGTTCCGGCCGGACTGGAGACGGGAGTCGTGCTCAAGGGCAGCATCACGATCGACGGCGTGAGCCTGACCGTCGCGGCGCTCGACGAACGGACCTTCGACGTGGCGCTGATCCCGCACACCCTCGAGGTGACGACCCTTGGCGGCCTGAAGGCGGGCGACCGGGTGAACGTGGAGGGAGACGTCCTCGCCCGGTACGTCCAGAAGGCGGTGGAGGCGGCGGTCGCTGCCGCGCTCGAGTCGAAGTAGTCAAGTGACGTCCCTCACGCTTCGGGAGCACGTCGCTGAACCGGCGAACCTCTGGATCCGCCATAGCTTCTCCCGGTGGCCGGCCGCCGGTGAGGACGACCTCTGGTGCGACCTCGCAACCGGCCGCTTGCGCTCGCCCGTGTACGCGGCCGAAAGCGGCCGTGCCGATGCCGTCGGCGGAGCCGCTGCTGCCGAGCTTCTCCGATCGGTGAGCGATGTCGTCTACGTTCCACCGGTTGCGGCTGAACACGGGCCACTCCGTTCGAGCATCATCGAAGCCGCAGCAGCCATGGGCGCCCCCCTCCTGGTCCAGGTCGTATGCGATCGCCTGGCCGGCACCGCGGCCGCCGACCTGCCGCCCAACGCCACCATGGTGCTCGACCTGCTCGACAGCCTGGTTTACCAGGCCGCAGCGCTGCGAGAGGAGTTAAGGGAGAACCGCCAGTCGAGCCTCCCGTTCGCTCCGGCGCGGCTCCGGGACGCGACCCTGGTCTGGCCGCTGATCTCTGGCTGGACTGATCAACCAGAGGTTCTGGGCCCGGCCACGGTCCGCTTCGCGGCAGCGGGAGCCCACCGAGTCGTCCCGCGCTCGCTCGAACTGGACGCCCGCGACCGGCGCCTGCTCGCCGAACGCCTCCAGACGACCTGGCCGGAGGCATTCGACGCCCTCTTTCACGGCGGGGAGTCTGTTCCAGACACGGCGGCCTTCCGAAGTGCCGCCGAAGCCGCCGGTCTCGAACATCGCCTGCCACGGCCACTGCCCGCACCCCCGCTCCCGGAACGACTCCGCCTTGCCCGTGAACTCGCGGGTCACCTGATCGAACTCGGTGACGCCGCCGTCACCGGGGGCGACGCCTACTACCGCGCCGCCCGTTTCCTCGACCAGGACGAAGTCGACATCGAAGCAGCCGCCCGCGAAGGCAACCTCGGCGTCCTGCCGTGGCTCGAGGATCCGGTCAGGCAGGCGGTGGAGCAGTGGCTGACCGCACGGCGAGGAGACTGAGGCCCGGTGCACCTGGTCGTCTTCGACGGCGTGCTGGCCCTGACGGCTCCTACCGCGGCCGCAGCAAGGGGAACAGGATCACGTCCCGGATCGACCTCGCGTCCGTCAGGAGCATGACCAGACGGTCGATGCCGAGGCCGAGGCCGCCGGCGGGAGGCATGCCGTACTGGAGTGCTTCGACGTAGTCCCGGTCGAAGCGGTGAGCCTCGTCGTCGCCGCCTTCGCGGGCTCGGAGCTGCTGGCGGAATCGCTCGGCCTGGTCGTCGGGATCGTTGAGTTCGGTGAAGGCGTTCGCGAGTTCCATGCCGCCGATGAAGAGTTCGAAGCGCTCGGTGAAGCGGGGATCTCCGACCGCGTGCTTGGCGAAGGGTGAGACCTCGACCGGGTAGTCGTGGATGAAGGTGGGCTGGATCAGTTCCGGTTCGACGAGACGGTCGAAAAGGGCCATCAGCAGGTTGCCGTAGCTGGCGTTCTTCGGCAGGTCTTCGCCCAGGCGGGCGAGTTCCGCGGCGAGAGCCGCTTCGTCGTCGACCGCGGCCGGATCGAGGCCGCCGACCTCCAGCAGGGACTGCCGCACGCTGAGCCGCGGCCAGGGGGCCCGGAAGTCGATCTCGTTGCCGCGCCAGGTGCAGGTCGTCGAGCCGTCGGCATTCACGGCGTCCAGCACCGCGGCGAACATCGTCTCGGTGAAGGCCATCAACTGTTCGTAGTCGGAGTAGGCCCAGTAGAACTCGAGCATCGTGAACTCGGGGTTGTGCTGGGTCGAGATGCCTTCGTTCCGGAAGTTCCGGTTGATCTCGAACACCCGGTGCAGTCCGCCGACCAGCAGGCGCTTGAGATACAGCTCGGGCGCGATGCGCAGGTAGAGGTCGAGGTCAAGCGCATTGTGATGGGTCACGAACGGTCGCGCGGTCGCGCCCCCGGGGACGGCCTGCATCATGGGTGTCTCGACCTCGAGAAAGCCCTCGGCGAGCAGGCAGCCGCGGAGCGCGCCGATCGCCTGGGAGCGAACGACGAACCGCCGCGTCGATTCGGAGGAATTCAGGAGGTCGAGGTAGCGGCGCCGGTAACGCTCTTCCCTGTCGGCCAGGCCGTGCCACTTCTCCGGCAGCGGCCGGGTGGCCTTCGCCAGCAGATCGAGACGGTCGGCCAAGATCGTCAGTTCGCCGGAGCGGGTGCGGATCAGCGGGCCTTCGGCGAGCACGTAGTCGCCGATGTCGAGTTGAGAGAGCAGCCACCAGCAGTCCTCGCCAACGTGGTTGCGGCGCAGGAGGACCTGGACCTTGGAGTCGGCGCCGTCCGAGATGTCGAGAAACGCCGCCTTGCCGTGGGTGCGGTGGGCGCGAACGCGGCCGGGAACCCTGAGGGAGGCCGCGGCCTGCTCGAGCTCCGCCTCGGTCTGCTCGCCGTAGCGCTCGCAGACTTCGCGCGGCTCGAGGTCGTACGGCGCGCGAGTCGGGTAGGGGTCGACGCCCCGTTCGCGCAGGCGGTCTCGCTTGTCGCGCCGGTTCTCGATCTGGGCTTCGAGTTCGGACATGGCTCAGCTCGACTCCACGTTCCAGAAGGCGTCGTTCACGAACAAGTCGGAGATGAGGCGGGCGACCCCAGAGGAGGCTCTGCCGCCGATCCGCAGCACGTCCTGATGGTCGACCGCGTCGTCCACGAGCCCCACGCCCATGTTCGTGACCAGCGAGAAGCCGAGCACGCGGAGTCCCATGTGGCGGGCGGCGATCACTTCGAGCACGGTCGACATGCCGACCAGGTCGGCGCCCAGCGTGCGGTATGCGCGGATCTCGGCGGGGGTCTCGAAGGACGGTCCGAGCAGGCCGGCGTAGACCCCTTCGCCGACCGGGATCCCGGCCTGTTCTCCGAGTGCGGCGAAGCGGCGGCGCAGGCCAGGGTCGTAGGCGTCCGCCAGGTCGGGGAACTGCGGCCCCCACGCGGCAGGCAGCCGGCCCCTGAGCGGGTTCAGACCGGTCAGGTTGATGTGGTCGGAGATGGCCGCGATCGAGCCGGGCGGCAGGTCCGCCCGCAGCGAACCGGCGGCGTTCGTGACGACCAGCGACCGGGCGCCGAGGAGGGCGCTGAGCCGCACCAGGTAGACGACCTGGGCCGGCGTGTAGCCCTGGTAGGCGTGCAAGCGGCCGCGGCTGTAGAGGACCAGTCGGCCGTTGGCCGTCCGCACGAGTTCGGCAGTCACGGCGTGGCCCTCGATCGCCTCGACATCGAAGGGGAACAGGTAGGAGAAGGGCCATGGACCCGCCGCCGGCTCGCCGAGATCGAGGCTCAGGCCTGAGCCGGTGACGAGGAGGGCCTCCGGCGGTGGGATTCCGGCCTCCAGCCAGCGCCGCCGGCTCTCCTCGAGTTCGGCCGCGAGACTCCTGTCCGGGCCGGTATCCTTGTGTCCATTCACGGCGTTCTCTCGCGTCGCCCGCTCCAGGCTTGGAGTGCGGGCAGACCATATCCCGAGGAGTTCGATGACCGAAGATGGCATGCCGCGCGAGTTGATCTCGAGGGAAGTGCTCGACCGCAGGGTCGGCGAGCTGGCCGACGAGATCGAGAGGGACTACGCCGACAGCGAGGAGTTGCTCTGTGTCGGTGTGCTGAAGGGATCCGTCTTCTTCCTGTCCGACCTCCTGCAGCGCCTGTCCCGGCCGCTCGTCGTCGACTTCTTCCAGACCTCGAGCTATCGGGGCGAGACGACGTCGCCCGGAGAGGTGCGGATCCGCCGCGATCTCGATCACTCCCTGGCCGGCCGGGACGTTCTGCTCATCGAGGACATCGTGGACACCGGCTACACGATGCGGACGATCATGGCGCTGATGGGGTTCAGGGGCGCGCGATCCGTGCGGCTCTGCGTCCTGCTCGACAAGGCCTGCAAGCGGGAGACGCCCGTTCAGATCCACTACCGCGGCTTCGAGGTGGACGACGTCTTCGTCGTCGGCTACGGCCTCGACTACGACGATCGCTACCGCAACCTGCCCTACATCGGCGTGCTGGAAGAGCCGGGAGCCTCGGAGTAGGCTGGCACTCTTTGGGTTGAAGGCGTCGCCGTGGGGTTCGTCTGGCACATAGCCGTCAGGTACTTCCGCTCCACCCGCGCGGACGCGCATATCCGGGCGCTGTCCACCCTGACGGCGGGCGGCCTGGCGGTGGGTACCGCGGCGCTGGTGCTGGCGCTGGCGGCCCTTGCCGGCTTCCAGAACCTCCTGCTGGAAGACCTCGCGCGGCATACGCCGGCCCTCCAGATCGAGCTCGGAGGTGGAAGCGTCCCCGGAAGTGGCCTCGAAGGTGCGGCAACGACGGAGCCGCTCCGGGGCCTGGCCGAACTGGCGGCTGCGACGGACGGCGTCGCCGGCGTCCAGGAGTTGCTCTACGCGCGAGGCTGGCTGGCCGATGACGACCGTCCGTTCGCGGTCGAGGTGCTGGGTTACGAGAAGACACCGCCGCCGTGGATCCCGGTCCAGGGGGAGGCGACCCCAGGACTGATCGTGCCCGTCTCCGTGGCGCTGCGGATGGGGCTGGCGGTGGGCGACATGGTGCGCGTCGTCTCGCCTCGCCCCGGGCTCACGCCGATCGGACCCCAGCCGCGGACCCGGATGCTGCCGGTCGACCTGATCTACAGGTCGGACCGGGCCGAGGACACGGACGATCCGGTGCTGGTGCCGCTCGACCAGGCCTCCGCCCTGTTCGCGCGCGGCGACAGGCGACTGGACCTGACGCTTGCACCGGAGGCGGATCCGGAGCGGATCGGCGGTTTCCTGCGTCAGGGAGTCGATCCTTCCGTGGCGACGGTCACCACCTGGAGGGAGGCCAACCGGGCTCTCCTCTTCGTGCTGCGCCTCGAGAAGGGTCTCGTGTTCTCGGCGGTGGCGTTGATCGTCGTGGTCGCCTCGTTCGCCCTGCTCGCGGCGCTGTCGATGGTGCTTTCGAGCAAGCGCGCCGAGGTCGGCGTGCTGGCGGCAATGGGTGCGCCGCCGGCCCGGTTGCAACGGGTGTTCCTGCTGCTCGGCGCGCTGCTGTCGGTGGGCGGCGCCGGCTTCGGCGGCGCCGCCGGCGCGGGGCTCGCGGCGTTTCTCGACCGTTACCGCGTGATCTCCACGCCCTCCGACGTGTACGTCGTGGACTACGTGCCCTTCCTGGTCAGGGGGACGGACGTGTTCGTCGTGCTGGTCGTGACCGTCCTGTTCACCGCCGCGGCCGCGGTGATCGGGGCGCGCAAGGCGAGCCTTCTTCACCCGGTCGAGGCGATGCGGAGCGCGCGCACATGATCGAGGCCGCCGGGGTAACCAAGGCCTACCAGGACGGCGCGGTCCGACGGCAGGTGCTGCGCGGCGTGGACCTGGAGGTCCCGCGCGGCGAGACGGCTGCCATCGTCGGTCCTTCCGGCTCGGGCAAGTCGACGCTGCTCAACATCCTGGGCGCGCTCGATACCCCGGACGCGGGTTCGGTTCGGGTCGACGGCGTCGACCTCACCGCGTCCAGGCCGTCGGCCCTGGCGGGCTTTCGCAACCGGTCCCTCGGTTTCGTCTTCCAGTTCCATCAACTGCTGCCGGACTTCACCGCGCTCGAGAACGTGATGATGCCGGGGCGGATCGCGGGCCGCCCGAGCTCGTCTCTCGGCGACCAGGCGCTCGCGCTCCTGGACCAGGTCGGCCTCGCCGACCGGCCCGACGCCTTCCCGCAGCAGCTTTCCGGCGGCGAACGGCAGCGGATCGCGATCTGCCGCGCCCTGGTGCTGGAACCGGCGGTGCTGCTGGCCGACGAACCGACCGGCAACCTGGATGCGCGGAGCGGCGAGCAGGTCCTTGAGCTCCTGGACACGCTGAGGAGGCGCCGGGACACGACGATGGTGCTGGTGACACACAACCCGGAAGTGGCGAAGCGCTGCGGCAGGATGCTTCGTCTCGACGGTGGCCGTCTGACGGCGCTGGGCGAATAAACTCTAGGCCGTGTTCGAGAAGTACAACGAGAAGTCGCGCCGCGCGCTCTTCTTCGCCCGCTACGAGGCGAGCAAACTGGGAAGTCGGGTCATCGAGTCGGAGCACATCCTGCTCGGCATCCTGCGCGAGGGAGAGGAGTCGATCATCGAGCTCTTCCAGCGCCTCCAGGTCAAGCCGGAGGATCTCCGCCGCGAGATAGAGGGCGAGCGAGTGTTCGTCGAGCGCATCTCGTCGACCGCCGAGCTGCCGTTGTCGGAGGAGTCGAAGAGGATCCTGGCCCACGCCTCGCACGAGGCGGAGAGCATGGTTCATGCCGCGGTCGGCTCGGAGCATCTGTTGATCGGCATCATGCGGGTCGACGGCTGTCTGGCCCGGCGCGTTCTCGCAGAGCGCGGGCTCGAGGTCGCGGCGGTCCGCGAACAGGTCGCGACCATCGCTCGCGAGCGCGCCAGCAGGCGCGGCAAGCAGGAGCTGCCCTTTCTGTCGGAGTTCGGTCGCGACCTGACCGCGCTCGCGCAGCAGGACCAGTTCGACCCCCTGATCGGCCGCGAGCCGGAGGTCGGTCGGATCGTCCAGATTCTGGCGCGACGGACGAAGAACAACCCCATCCTGCTCGGGGAACCGGGGGTGGGCAAGACGGCCATCGTCGAGGGACTGGCGCAACGGGTGTCTCAAGGCCGCGTGCCGAAGTTTCTCGGGCGCAAGCGGATCGTCGCGCTCGACCTGTCCCTGATCGTCGCCGGCACGAAGTACAGGGGGCAGTTCGAGGAGCGCCTGAAGGGCATTCTCAAGGAGCTCGAGGAAGGCGAGGACGTGCTCGTCTTCATCGACGAGATCCACGCTCTGGTCGGGGCCGGCTCGGCCGAGGGTTCCCTCGACGCCGCGAACATCCTGAAGCCCGCCCTGTCGCGGGGCGACATCGCGTGCATTGGCGCCACGACCCAGCGCGAGTATCGCCGGCATATCGAGAAGGACCGCTCCCTGCTGCGGCGGTTCCAGGCGGTACAGATCAAGCCGCCCTCCGCGGACGAGACCTACGACATCCTGGTCGGCCTGAAGGAGCGCTACCAGGGCTTCCACAACGTTGCCTACGACGACGCCGCGCTGCGCGCCGCGATCGCCGGTTCCAACCGCTACATCCCCGACCGTCATCAGCCCGACAAGTCGATCGACGTGATCGACGAAGCCGGCGCCCGGGTCAAGCTGCGCCGGGTACGGGATACCAGGCAGGCGCGGCGGATCGAGCAGGAGATCCGGGAAGTGGTGGCCGAGATGAAGGCGGCGATCTCGGACAAGGACTTCGACCGCGCCGTCCGCTTCCGCGAGCGCGAGATCGAACTCCGGGAAGATCTCGAGAGCATCGAGCAGTTGCATGACCAGGACGTTGAGGATCAGGTCGTGACCGCTCAGGACGTGGAGGAGGTGATCGCCTCCTGGACAGGGGTGCCGGTGGCTGCCGTGCGTGGCGACGAGGCGAAGCGGCTGATGAAGATGGAGGACGTTCTGCGTCGCCGGATCGTCGGCCAGGATCGGGCGATCCGGTCGATCAGCCGCGCCATCCGCCGGTCGCGGCTCGGCGTTTCCGATCCCCGTCGTCCGGTCGGTTCGTTCGTCTTCCTGGGCCCGAGCGGTGTCGGCAAGACGGAGGTCGCCCGGCGCCTCGCCGAGTTCCTGTTCGGCAGCCAGACCGCTCTCATGCGTTTCGACATGAGCGAGTACATGGAGAAGTACTCGGCCTCCAAGCTGATCGGTTCGCCGCCGGGCTACGTCGGCTACGAGGAGGGCGGCCAGTTGACGGAGCGGGTTCGGCGCCAGCCTTACTCCCTGATCCTCTTCGACGAGATTGAGAAGGCGCACCCGGACATCATGAACCTGTTGCTTCAGATCCTGGAGGAAGGCAGTCTGACCGACGCCTACGGCAACTACGTCGATTTCCGGCACGCCCTGGTGCTGCTGACGTCCAACCTGGGCAGCAAGCTGGTGCTCAAGGGTGGACGCGTGGGCTTTGGCGGGGCGTCTTCGGCAGGAGACTCTTCCCCAGAAGGGGACTTCGGGCGCGTCAGGGAAGAGATCGAAGCGGAGTTGCGCCGCAGCTTCAGCCCCGAATTCATCAACCGCATCGACGAGACGATCGTGTTCAATCCGCTGGGCCGGGAGGAGCTGCGCGCGATCACGTGCCTCCTGCTTTCCGACGTGAACGAGACGCTTGCCGAGCGCGGTCTGACCGTCGAGGTGACCAGTGAAGCGCGGGAATGGCTGCTGGAGCAGGCGGGCATCGATCCGTCGACCGGGGCCCGTCCGTTGCGGCGCACGATCCAGCGTTACGTCCAGGATGCGGTGTCGGACCTGCTGATCCAGCGAACCGGCGATTCCGTCGAACGCATCCGTGTGGATCTCGCGCGGGACGAACTGGTCCTGGAGGTCGTTCAAGACGCCGCCCCGACCGTTGAGGAGGAACCTGCTCTTGCGGAATCCTGATCGAGAGGTTTTGCGACGGCTGGCATGGCCGGGGGCGCTGGTCGCCGCCTTCCTGCTGGCCGTGCCGGCCGCCGGCCAGTTGTTGGTCGGCCAGCCGATCGTGTCGGTGGAGTACGCCGGCGTCGAGACGCTGAGCGAAGACAGCCTGAGCTACTACCTGGATATCGAAACCGGGAAGCCCTGGGATCCCGGCCGCGTGAACGACCGGATCAAGGATCTCTGGGAGCGCAAGCTGATCGATGACATCTCGGTCGCGGCCGAGGCGCAGGGCGAAGGCGTGCTGGTCCGGGTGACGGTCGTGGAAAGGCCGCTCCTGGTTTCGCTCGAGTACGACGGTCTGAAGAAGGTGAAACGGAGCGACATCGGCGACATGACGGACCGGGAGCGGATCTCGGTCTTCGAGGGCCTGCCGCTGGACCTGGGCGAACTGGCGCGCCTCGAAGAGGCGATCAAGAAGCTCTACGAGGAGCGCGGCTTCCGGTTTGCGGGTATCCACATCGAGATCCAGGACGCGGGGCTGGGCGAGAAGCGGGTGCTGATCACCGTCGACGAGGGCGGGAGGGTCAAGATCGGCCAGGTCGATTTCGAGGGCAACGAGGTGTTCTCCGCCGGCCGCCTGCGCCGCCAGATGGAGAAGACGAAGAAGTCGAACCTCCTGACCCGGATCCGCAAGCGCGACGTGTTCAACTCGGCGACGGTCCAGGAGGACCTCGACAAGGTCAAGGGCCTGTACCGCCAGTTCGGCTACAAGGATGTCGAGGTCGGCGAGCCCGAGCTCGACGTGATCGAGCGGAAGCCGAACGCCGATCGCATCGAGGACCGCAAACGGCAGCTCGCCCTGGTGATTCCGATCGAGGAGGGCCCGCGCTGGAAGCTGGGCGAGGTCCAGGTCGAGGGGGCCGAGGTTCTGCCCGAGGGTCTGCTGGTCGCCATGTTCAAGGATCCAAAAGGGGGCTGGCTGCGCTCGGACGTCATCGACGAGGGTGTCGAGCAGGTCGGGGAGCTGTATCGGAACAGCGGTTACATCTTCGCCGACGTGAAGATGGAGGTCATCGAGCGCGATGACCTGGTTGCCGACATCCTGGTGACGGTCGAGGAGAACGACCAGTTCCGGATCGGGCGGATGGAGTTCACCGGCAACGACCGGACGCGTGACCGGGTGCTCCGCCGCCAGATGCTGCTCAAGGAAGGCGACGTCTTCAACTCGGGCATGCTGCGCACCAGCCTGTTGCGGCTCAGCCAGCTCGAGTACTACGTGGTCAACGAGGACGATCCGGTCGAGGTCGACTACGACACGGACGACAAGCAGGTCGACATCACCGTCAAGGGCACGGAGACCGGCCAGACCGAGGTCCAGTTCGGCGGCGGCTACAGCGAGCTCGACGGCTTCTTCGTCCAGTCGGCGTTGCGCACCCGCAACTTCCTGGGCCGCGGCGAGACCGTCGGCGTGTCGATCCAGACGGGCCGCTACCGCGACATCTTCGATGTCTCGTACTACATGCCCTGGGTCAAGGACCGTCCCCAGAACTTCGGGATTCAGCTCTTCAACCGGGACACGGACTTCGACCTCCTGATCGACCAGCGCTACCGAAGCAAGGAGGCCGGCGGCGTCCTCAGCTACGGCCGCTCGTTCCGTCGCTGGGAACTCGTGCAGTTGGCCTACAGCAACATGGACATCGAGAGCTACCAGTCGCAGACGTTCTACTTCTTCGACAACCCGGAACAGAGCGACGACCCGATGAGCGACACGTTCGAGCAGGCGTTCGAGTTCAACCGCCGCTCGGTCACGGCCACCTACCAGTTCGACAGTCACAACAGCCGTCTCGAGCCGACCCAGGGCAAGCGCCTGGTCGCATCCCTCGAGTACGCCGGCGGCCCCCTTGGCGGCGAGTCCTTCTTCATCCGCCCGTCGCTGAACGCGGCGATCACCGTGCCGCTGACGAACCGCGGGCTGCGGACGGTGGGGCGGGCGAACATCCAGCTCGGCTACATCCAGCCGTTCGGGGAAGACGGCGCGGGCAACGTGCGCGAGTTGTTCTTCCTGGACCGCTACCTGCTGGGCGGCGAGAACAGCCTCCGCGGCTTCGCGTTCCGTTCCATCTGGGTGCGTGATCCGGAAACCGGCCGCACTCTTCTCGATCGGAACGGCTTCCCCCAGGGCGGCAACAAGAGCGTGGTGATCAACCTCGAGCACCACACCCTGGTCAACGGTCCTTTCCGCGTCGTGACCTTCTTCGACGCCGGCAATGTCTACGGCGACGACCAGGACGTCGACTTCAACCACATGCGCATGTCGGCCGGAATCGAGCTTCGGGTCAACGTGCCCATCCTTGGAGCTCCGCTCCGCTTCATCTACGCTACGAACCTGAATCCGCTGGACAACCTCGGAGGCGTCGACCGGGAGCGGTTCGACAGCTTCGACTTCAGCATCGGAACCAGCTTCTGACGCCTCACGGAGAACTACGAAGATGAACGTCAAAACCCCTGGTCTCCGCACGGCCGCGGCGACCGCCGCCGTCGTTGCGAGCGTCCTCATGGTCGGGCCGGCCCTGGCCCAGAGCAAGATCGCCGTGGTCGAGGTCGAGCGCCTGCTGCAGGAGTCGGCGCGCGGCCAGATCGCGGTTCAGGAACTCACACGACTCCGGGACGAGAAGCAGGCGGAGCTCACCACCCGGCAGGAGCAGTTGGCTGCGCTGCAGCAGCAGTACAACGATGGTCGGCTGACCTTTGCCGAGGACCGTCTGGCCGAAATGGAGAAGCAGCTCGAGGACATGACGATCGACCTGCGGCGCGCCCAGGACGACGCGAACCGCGAAATGCAGAAGGTGCAGGGCGAGAGGTTCGGCGAGATCGAACAGGCGGTACTGCCGATCATCTCCCAGGTCGGCCGGGAGTTCGGCTACACGGCGATCTTCAACAAGTTCCAGGGGGGCCTGCTGTTCGCCGCCGACGCTGCGGACATCACGAACCTGATCATCGAGCGCTACAACGCCGCGTACCCGGCCACTCCCGCGGAGTAGCGCGGCGACTGGGTGCGCCGGCGTCCCCGCCGGCATGTAACCGCGGGTCTTCTGACCCGCGGACAACACGCGCCGCGGAGCGGCGACCGCTTTGCCGCGCTACTCGCTGCTGCGGATGCTGTAAAGCTTCGACCGGGTGCGAATCAGCAACCGGTCGCCAGCGACCGCCGGCGACGCCATCGCCATCTCGTCGAGGCCGTTGGTGTGGAGCACTTCGTACTCCGAGCCGGCGCGGATCACATAGGTGTCGCCCTGCTCGCTCAGCGCGAACACGCGGTCGTTGTAGGCCCAGGGAGATGAGGTGAAGCTGGCGCCGCCGCGGGGCGCCACGCGCTTCCGGCCGTACACCGGTTCGCCGGTCAGCGCGTCGTACGCCTCGAAGAAGCCGCGGTCCAGCAGGCTGTAGTAGACGCCCTTGTAGACCAGCGGCGACGTGTTGTAGTTGCCTGCCTTGGGCTGGTGCCAGGCGACGAACTCGCTCTCCGTCGCGTCACCTTCCAGGGTGATGTCGCCCAGCGCCCCCGGACGGATGGCGAAGACCGGCCGGCGCTGATCCTGGAAGTAGCCGGAGTTGACGTAGATCATGTTGTGAGCCGCGAACGGCGTCGCGATGGCCGCCCAGGACATGCGGCCGTCCATCTCCCACAGCAGTTGGCCGTCCAGGCCGTACGAGCGGATCCGGTTCTTGCCGCTGGTGACGATCTCGGTGCGGGCTTCGTTGGACCATACGAAGGGCGTTGCCCAGCTCGACACCTCTTCCCGACTCGTGCGCCAGCGCTGTTCGCCGGTGTGCTTGTCGAGCGCGGCGATCCAGGACTCTTCCTCGTTGTCGTAGAGGATGATCAGCAGGTCGTCGTGCAGCACGGGCGAGGAGGCGGAGCCGTAGTCCCACATGGTCGGGCGGTAGGGCGTGTCGAAGCTCCACACGGACTCGCCTTCCATCGTGAAGGCGTAGACGCCGAGGTCGCCGAAGCGCGCATAGACCCGTTCGCCGTCGGTGGTCGGCGTCTCCGAGGCGTAGGTCTGCTTCTGGTGGCGCGGGAACTCGGGTATGCCGGCCTTGACCGAGCGCTCCCAGAGCACCTCGCCCGTGGCCAGGTCCAGGCAGTACACGAGCCAGTCGTGCTGCGCCTGCGGCGGTTCACTGCGCCCGCGGGCGGCGTAGAGACCGGCCTGTGGACGTTCGAACTCGCCTTCGGAAACCGCGGTCGTCAGGTACACCCGATTGCCCCATACGATCGGGCTGGACCAGCCGAGCCCGGGGATCTCGACGACCCACTCGACATTCTCGGTCTGGCTCCAGCGATCCGGCAGGGCGGGGTTGTCGGCGACGGCGGGGTTCATGCCCGGGCCGCGGAACTGGGGCCAGTTGTCGGACGCGGCTGCCCCGCCGGCGCAGAGCGCGGCGCAAGCGAGGGCGGCGAGGATGACGGCGAGATTGGGCCTGGAGTGGTGGCGGTGCAGGTGCGATGTCGCGTTGCTCATCGAGATCGGATCTCCCGGTCACTGGAAGGGGTCAGAGGTTGGGGTCGTGCGGCATGGTATCCGGTAGGCTCGCTCCGTGACCCACCGCCTCGCCGATCTTGCCGCGATGGTTGGAGCTGACCTCGAGGGCGATCCGGATCGGCCGATCGACGGCATCGCCACGCTGATGGCGGCGGGCCCTGGAGATCTCTCCTTTCTGACCAACTCGCGGTACCGCGATCAGGCGCTGGCTTCAAAGGCCGGCGCACTGCTCGTGTCCAGGGATCTGTCTCCCGAAACGCTTGCGGATCTCCGCGCCGACCTGGTGCTTTGCGACGATGCCTACCGGGCGCTGGCCGACCTGATGACGGCTCTGTTTCCGGCGCCCGAGGTGGAGCCCGGCGTTCACGAAACTGCCTGTGTCGACGCTTCCGCCCAGGTCGACCCCGCCGCCCGCGTCGACGCTTTCGCGGTGGTCGGCGAGGGCTCGACGCTCGGCCCGGGCGTGGTCATCGGCGCCCACTCGGTGGTGGGCCGGGGCTGCCGCCTGGGCGCAGACACCGTGCTCCATCCCCATGTCGTGGTCTACGACGGTGCCCGCGTCGGCGAGCGGGTGGTCGTTCACTCCGGTGTCGTTCTGGGCGCCGACGGTTTCGGGTTCGCGGAGGGCGCGGAAGGAGCGGCCCAGGTCAAGCTGCCTCAGGTCGGCGTCGTCGTGATCGAGGACGACGTGGAGATCGGCGCCAACTCCGCGGTGGACCGGGCCACCTTCGACACCACCACGATCGGTCGCGGAACGAAGATCGACAACCTGGTGCAGATCGGCCACAACGCGCAGATCGGCCAGGGATGCATCCTCTGCGGTCAGGCCGGCGTGTCCGGCAGCAGCCGCATCGGTGATCGGGTGCTTCTGGCGGGGCAGGTAGGCGTCGCCGGTCACTTCAGGATCGGCGACGGCGTGCAGGTGGCGGCCAAGTCGGCGGTGTTCCAGGAGGTCGAGGAGGACCAGCGTGTCGCGGGCATTCCCGCCGTACCAATCGCGGCCTGGCGCCGGCGTAACGCGCTACAGTCGCGCCTGCCGGCGATGCGCAGCGCGCTCAGGGCGCTCGAGCGACGCGTGGGCGAACTCGAATCGGCGGGTCGCGATGGCCGCGACGATTCGGCGGCGGACGGGGGAGACGAGACGTGAGCAAGGAACGGGAGGAGACCGACGGCGCCGCCGTGAGTGCGCCGCTCGGACCGTTCGACTCGCGCTGGATCGCGGGCGTACTGCCGCACCGCTACCCGATCCTCCTGGTCGACCGGGTGCTGGAGCTGGTGCCGGGGAAGCGGGTGGTGGCGATCAAGAACGTGACCCGGAACGAGCCGTTCTTCGACGGCCACTTCCCGGGGAATCCGATCATGCCCGGAGTCCTGGTGATCGAGGCGATGGCGCAGACGGCGGGCCTGCTGCTGCTGCACGAGATCGAGGACCGGGACCGCCGGGTTCTCTTCTTTTCCGGGATCGAGCGGGCCCGCTTCCGCCGTCCCGTCGTTCCCGGCGATCAACTGCGGATGGAAGTGGAGTCGCTTCGCCTGCGCACCGTCCACTCCCGCTTCCGGGGCCGGGCCACGGTCGACGGGGAGCTGGCGGTGGAGGCGGTCTGCACCTCCACGATGGTGGCGCCCTGAAGGACCGCGGACCGCGGCGCGGCTCATGACGGCGAGGATCCACGACACGGCGATCGTCGATCGCTCGGCCGAGCTGGGCGACGGCGTGGTCGTCGGCGCCTACGCGGTGATCGGGTCCGGCGTTCAGATCGGCGACGACACGGAGATCAGCTCGCACGCGACGATCCTCGGCGACACGGTCATGGGACGGGCCAACCGGGTCTTCCCCTACGCCGCGATCGGATTCGACCCGCAGGACCTCAAGTACGAGGGCGAGTCGAGCCGGCTCGTGATCGGCGACGGCAACCAGTTCCGCGAGTTCTCGACGATCAACCGGGGTACCGCGTTCGGCGGCGGCATCACGCGGATCGGCGACGACAACCTGTTCATGACGCAGACCCACGTCGGCCACGACAGTCAGGTCGGCAGCCGAACGGTGTTCACGAACGGCGGCACCCTGGCCGGCCACGTGGAGGTCGAGGACGACGCCACGATCGGTGCCTTCTCGGCGGTCCACCAGTTCTGTCGGGTGGGTCGGCATGCCTACATCGGCGGCTACTCCGTGATCACGATGGACGCGCTGCCGTTCTGCATCACGGTGGGGATCAAGCCGGCCTGCATGGGCGTGAACCGCATCGGACTCGAGCGCAAGGGCAAGTCGGCGGAGGACATCCGATCGATCGAGCGGGCCGTGCGGGTGCTCACCCGCTCGCGGAGGAACACGACCCAGGCGCTGGAGGAGCTCGACGCCGAGCATGCCGGCCACGCGGACGTCGATGCCCTGATCGCCTTCATCAGGAGTTCCGACCGGGGCTTCATCCGCTCGGCGCGGCGCGGTTCCCGCGGCGCCCGCTCGTGAAGGACGGGAGTTCGCCCTGAGCGCGGAAGCTCAGGTACGGGCCGCCGTGGTCGGCGCCGGCGCGATGGGACGCCACCACGTCCGTCTGCTGTCTCGCCTGCTGGGGCCCGACTCGGTGTTCGTGGTCGACGCGGATCCGGCGCGGGCGGAACACGCCGCGCTCGAGCATGGGGCGTCGGTCGCGGCCGGGATCGACGAGGTCCTGAACGCGGTGGACGTCGCCGTCGTCGCCGTGCCGACGGTCGACCACCTGGAGGTTTCGGCGCGTCTGATCGAGGCCGATGTTCACGTGCTGGTGGAGAAGCCGATCGCGGCGGATCTCGACCTTGCGGATGCCATGATCGCGGCGGCTGCGTCCCGCGGCGTCGTCCTGGCGGTGGGGCATGTCGAGTTCTACAATCCGGCCGTTCAGCAAGTGCTGGCGCTGGGGCTCGAGCCCCGCTTCGTCGAAGTCGAACGGATGTCGCCGTTCAGCCCGCGCAGCCTGGATGTGGACGTTGTCCTTGACCTGATGATTCACGACCTGCAGATCCTCCACGCCCTCGACCCGAGTCCGGTGCGAGAGGTGCGGGCCGTGGGGATCGACGTCCTTTCGGACCGGGTCGACATCGCCGACGCGCGGATCGAACTCGAGTCCGGTTGCGTGGCGAACCTGACCGCTTCCCGCGTCTCGGCCGACCGCGTGCGCCAGTTGCGGGTCTTCTTCGAGGATCGCTACTTCTCGCTCGACTACCAGAAGCAGACGGTACGGGGGGCGCGGCGCGTGCGCGGTGAAGAGAACGTGCCCGGCGGAGACTCCGTGTCCGCCGGCGGGCCGGCGGGCCGGATCCTCCCCGCCGATCTCGAGGTCGACGGCGGCGAGCCGCTGCGGCTCGAGCTCGAGGGGTTTCTCGACCGCTGTGCCGGCGGCGGGGCGCCGTTCGTCGACGGCGCGGCGGGCCGGCGGGCGCTGGAGACGGCCCTGCTCGTGAACTCGACGATAGCCGGGAGCGCCGGCGCATGAGCGTTGACACTTACCCGATCGGGATCATCGGCGGCTCCGGTCTCTACGGCATGGAGGAGCTCGACGTTCACGAGGAACGGGCGATCGCGACGCCGTTCGGAAGTCCGTCGGAGGTCTTCGTGCTCGGTGAACTCAGGGGCCGCCCCGTCGCCTTCCTGGCCCGGCACGGCCGCGGTCACCGCATCCTGCCCAGCGAACTGAACTTCCGCGCCAACATTTATGCCTTCAAGAGCTTGGGCGTGGAGCGGCTGATCTCGCTCTCCGCGGTCGGCTCGCTGCGGCGGCGTTACCAGCCGACCCACATCGTGGTGCCGGACCAGTTCATCGACCGCACGCGGCACCGTCCGGATACTTTCTTCGGTAACGGGCTGGCGGCCCACGTCGCCTTCGCCGATCCGATCTGCCCGCTGCTGATGGAGGTCTGCGCCGACCAGGCGGCCGCGGCCGGCGCGGTGGTCCATCGCGGCGGCATCTACGTGTGCATGGAGGGGCCTCAGTTCTCGACTCGCGCCGAGTCCTTCATGCACAGGAGTTGGGGCGCAGACGTGATCGGAATGACGAACCTGCAGGAGGCCAAGCTCGCCCGCGAGGCGGAGATCTGCTACGCGACCCTGGCCCTCATTACGGACTACGACTGCTGGCACGAGGAGGAAGAGGACGTGACGGTCGAGGCCGTGCTCGCGGTCCTGCGGCAGAACGCGCGCACCGCCCAGGCCGCGGTTGCCAGGATCGTCGAGTCCTTGCCGGAAGAGCGCCGGCCCGGAGCGTGTCCCTGCATCAATGCGCTGGAGCACGCCCTGATCACCGATCCGGCGGTCGTTCCGGCGTCCGTTCTGCGCGATCTGGCGCCGATTGTCGGTCGCCTACTCGGCAACGGTCGCGACCGATGAGTGCCGCCAGACTTCTCCTGACGAATGACGACGGCGTTGACGCGCCGGGTCTGCGCAGCCTTGCCGCGGCGCTCGACGGAGCGTCGACCGCCAGGGGACCGATCACCTACGATGTGGTGGCCCCGGAGCGCGAGCAAAGCGGTTGCAGCCAGGCGCTGACCCTGTTCCGGCCGCTGCGCGCGAAGCGGGTGCGGGAGGGCTGGTTCGCGGTGGACGGGACGCCCTCCGATTGCGTCAACCTGGCGGTTCACTCGCTGCTGGAGCAGCGTCCCGATCTGCTCGTGTCGGGGGTCAACATGGGGGTCAACCTGGGTGACGACGTGACCCACAGCGGCACGGTGGGCGCGGCGCTCGAGGGACGGCTCGCAGGCGTGCCGGCAGTCGCGTTCTCCCAGGAGTACCGGAAGGCCCGCCGCGCCGACATGGAACGCGCCGCGGCGCTGGCCGCCCGCGCGATCGTCTCGCTCGTCGAGCAGGGAATTCCCGAGCGCCTGCTGCTCAACGTGAACTTCCCGTTCGACCCGCCCCGCGGGGTCAGGGTCGCGCGACTCGGCCGGCGGCCCTACCGCAACACGGTCGTCGAACAGGCGGATCCGCGGGGCGGCACGATGTACTGGATCGTCGGCAAGCCGGACCCGGAGCGCCGGCAAGACACGGATGCGGCCGCGATCAGGGACGGCTTCATCTCGATCACGCCGCTTACCGCCGACCTGACCGACGGCGAGTCGCTCGACGCCGGCGACGGATTTCTGCCTGGTCTCGCGGGAGCCCTGGGTTGAAGACGGAAACGGCCGGTCCGGGCGGTGGATACCCCTACGCCCGCCGCCGCATGGTGGCGAACCTGGTCGAACGCGGCGGTCTGCGGGACGAGCGGGTGATCGCCGCTTTCGAGCGGGTGCCGCGCCACCTGTTCGTGCCCGAGCATCTGGTCAATGACGCGTATGGCGACCACGCGCTACCGATCGGTTGCGAGCAGACGATCTCCCAGCCCTACGTGGTGGCGCGCATGACCGAGGACCTGGGCGTGCGGGAGGACGACTCCGTGCTGGAGATCGGCACCGGCTCCGGCTACCAGACGGCGATCCTCGCATTGCTGGCGCACCGGATCTACAGCATTGAGCGGGTGGGCCGGTTGGCGCGCGAGGCGATCGGCCGGATCCAGGCCCTCGAGCTGCCGAACGTCAAGGTTCAGGTCTTCGACGGCACGGTCGGCTGGAGCGCCGAAGCCCCATTCGACCGGATCCTCGTGGCCGCCGCCGCGCCGCGAGTTCCGGACTCACTCCTCGAACAACTGGCGCCGGGCGGGCGTCTTGTGATCCCTGAGGGCGACCGCCACGAACAGCGCCTGGTCGCCTACGAGAAGCACAACAACGGCACCGTCGCTCGCGAGCTCGGCGAAGCGGTGCGCTTCGTGCCGCTGATCGGCCGTCACGGTTGGAAGACGAAGGCCGAGGCGGCCCAGTAACGCGGAGGGGCGGACATGAGGGGTGATCCGGCCGGGGCCAAGGATCCGGCGAAGTGGCTGAAGGAGCGGATCCGCGAAGTTCCCGACTTTCCGAAACCGGGCATTCTGTACAAGGACATCACGACGCTGCTCAAGGACCCGGTGGCGCTGCGCGAGACCGCCGACCGGCTCGCGGAGCGGTTCGCCGGGCGGCGCATCGAGCAGGTGGTGGGAATCGAGGCGCGGGGCTTCATCTTCGGTCCCCTCGTGGCGAACCGGCTGAACGTGGGTTTCGTGCCCGTGCGCAAACCGGGGAAGCTGCCGGCCGAGACGGCTGCGCGCAGCTACGAGCTCGAGTACGGCCGCGACACCCTGGAGGTGCATCTCGACGGCGTCGCCGATGGCGAGCGCGTCGTTCTGGTCGACGACCTGCTGGCGACGGGCGGCACCGCGAAGGCGGCGGCGGAGCTCATCGAGTCCGTCGGCGGAACGGTCGACGCGATCGGATTCGTGGTCGAGTTGACCTACCTGGACGGCCGCCGCCGGCTCGATGGATACGACGTGGTTGAATCCCTCGTCCGATACTGAGATCCTTCGACGGTCGTCGCGGCGGCGGTTCCAGAGCGCCTGTAGCTCAGCCGGATAGAGCGGCGGATTCCTAATCCGCAGGTCGGGGGTTCGAGTCCCTCCAGGCGCACCACAGCCTGCATCTCAGCGGATGGCGCGACAGGGATTCCCAATCAGCAGGCAAGGGGGTTCGAGTCCCTCCAGGCGCACCACAAACGCGCCGCGCCTCGCTACTACTCTTCGATCTCGCGCTTGGGCTTGTCCTCGGCCTCGTCCTCGTCCGGTCCCTTCAGGCCCTGCTTGAAGTTGCGGATGCCGCTGCCCAGGCCGCCCGCCAGCTTCGGAATGCGGCTGGCGCCGAAGATCAGGACGACGATCGCGAGAACGATCAGGAGTTCGCCGAATCCCAGGGTGGGCATCTTGGGTGCTCCAGTGGTTTGTTTAGCCGGCCCCCTTCACAGCCGGGGCCGTTGGCCAAGTCTGCCACACGGTCGCTCGAGTCGCGGGCATGCCGTTCTGGCTTGCATGGAACCGGCCGCCCGACAAGGAGCCGGCCTTGCGGCCGGCGCGTCTCCCTGGCCGCCTTCGGCGGCAGCCGGCGGGGACGCCGGCGCACCCAGTGGGCGGCCAGTTCCATGCAAGCCCGCGCTGCGAAGACGCAGCGCGGGCTGCTAGGGTTCGCCGCGTCGGAGGAGATGCGGAATGAGCCGGTTGACACGAGACGAGATACGGCGCGACGAGGTTCGGGAGGCTGTCTTTTCGGCTTCCACGTGGTTCGCGGAGCATGTTCGACAGATCCTGATGGGCGTCGTCGCGGTCATCGCCGTGGTCGTCGGAGCCGTGCTGTTCCTGAACTACCAGGATGGCCGGGAGAAGGAGGCCAGCTACCAGCTCAGCGCGGCCCTGAAGGTCTACCGGGCGCCGATCGACGCGCCGGTGACGGACGCAATCGACGACCTGTTCGGCACGCCTCCCGACAGCGCTCCGGAGGAAAGCGCCGTGGAAGAGGCGGAGGCGCCGGATGCCGGGAGCGAAACCGGCGGCGACGGCCTGAGCTTCGCCTCGGAGGCGGAGCGGCGCTCGGCGGCGAGGACGGAACTCGAGGCCGTGAGGGAGAGTTACGGCTCGACATCGTCCGGCCGGCTGGCTTCGGTCTACCTCGGGCAGATCGCGGCGGCTGAAGGGGATACCGCGAAGGCGCGGGAGCTGTGGACGAGCTACCTGGAAGCCGCCGGCCGCGATCACGCGATCGCCATCGGCGTACAGTTGAACCTCTACAGTCTGGATCGGGCCGAGGGGCGGGGCGAGGAACTGGCCGCCACGCTGCGCGGCGCGGTGGCGACCGAATCGTCGCCGCTGCCGAAGGACGCCCTGCTGTTCGAGTTGGCCGCCACGCTGGCGCAACTCGGCGACGAAGAGGGTGCCCGGGAGACCTTCCAGCGGGTGGTCAACGAGTTCCCGGACAGCGGCTACGCGATCCGCGCCCGGCAGCAGCTCGGCCCCGAAGCGGCGGCCGCGTCGCCGTTCACGTTCGGCGGCTAGGGCCAGTAGCGGCTCGGGACAGCGCGATGGCGACGCCCTTCGACATCCTGAACCGGATGCGGGAGGGGCGGACGCTGACCGCGGCGGAAGTGCGGTCGGTAGTGGACGGTGCGGCCTCCGGTGCCTGGACCGACGTCCAGCTCGCCGCCTTCCTGATGGCCGCCGCGATGCGAGGGCTCGACCGGGATGAAACGCGGGAGCTGACCCTGGCGATGCTCGAGTCCGGTGACCAGTGGGCCCTGGCGAAGGACTTCGGTCCCCTGGTCGACAAGCACTCCACCGGCGGCGTGGGCGACACGGTCAGTCTGATCGCGTTGCCGCTGCTGGCCTCCTGCGGCGTACCGGCGGCCAAGCTGACGGGCCGGGCCCTGGGCCACAGCGGCGGCACCGCCGACAAGCTGGAGAGCATCCCCGGCGTGCGCCTGGAGCTCGACCGCGCCGGCACCCTCGACCTGCTGGACCGCTTCGGCATGGCGATCGGCATCGCCACCGCCGGCATCGCACCCGCCGACAAACGTCTTTACGGCCTGCGGGATCGCACGTCGACCGTGAGTTCGATTCCCCTCGTCGTCGGCAGCATTCTGTCCAAGAAACTGGCGCTCGGAGCGTCCGGGATCGTGTTTGACGTGAAGATCGGCAACGGCGCCTTCTTCCCCGACGCGCGCGACACCCGCTCGCTGGCCTCGAGCCTCGTCGAGATCAGCGCCGCTTGCGGCACGCCGGCCGACTACGTCCTGAGCGACATGAACCAGCCCCTGGGTCGCTGGGTCGGCCACGCGGCCGAGGTGCGGGAAGCGCTGGATTGCCTCGCCGGCGACGGCGATCCACGGCTGCTCGAGGTGGTGGTCGCAGTTTGCCGCAAGGCCGCCCGGCTGGTGGGACGGGAGCTTTCTCCGCGGGACATCGACGCGGCGATCGCTTCCGGCGCCGCCCGGCAGAAACTCGTCGACTGGGCCGACGCGCAGGGCGCCAGGCCCGGCTGGGTCGACTCCCTCGACCTGGCGCCGGTCGAAGCCGTCGTCACTGCCTCCGGGTCGGGGTTCCTTGCAGCCGTCGACTGCCGCCGTATCGGCAACGCCTTCGCCAACGCGTGCCGCCCGGACCGGGACCCGCACAGCATCGACCACGCCGTCGCGGTTCGCTACGACGTCCGCTTGGGCGAGAAAGTCGAACCCGGCCAGGAACTGGCGCGTCTCTATGTGCGCCGCGATCCGGAACCGCTACAGCGGGAGGTCGCCGCGGCGCTCGTCATCGGAGAGGAAACCGAGTCGCCGCCAGCCGTGATGGAGTAACGCGGGCCGAACGAAGGCAACGGTTGGAAGCGACGATGACCCTGAGCATCAGGAACGAAGAGACCTGTCGTCTCGCGCGCGAACTGGCCCGGCTGACCGGGGAGACGCTGATCGGCGCCGTCACCGTGGCGCTGCGGGAACGTCTCGCCCGCGAGGAGCGCCGCCGCGACCTGGATGTGCGAGTCGAGGAGCTACTTGCCATTGGCCGCCGCTGCGCCGAGTCGCTGCAGCCGGGTCCTTCTGCCGTCGAGCACGGCGACCTGCTCTACGACGAGCGCGGTTTGCCGGGGTGATTGTGGGGGGCCAGCGTCGACGCAGGCATCGCTACACTTCGCGGCGCGAGCCTCGATAGACGTGGCTCTCGTGGCGCCCTGCGCTGCGGGGTCGAGGAGTGCCTAGGGTCTCGCTGGGAGTCGCGTCGAACAACGCATGGAGGTCAGCAAGGATGGAGATTCCGCAGAACGAGCTCGAACGGGTTCGGGATCGGTATCGCGACGAGGGGCGCCCGCCCGGTCATGTAAGCCGCTGGGTGGCGGATCAGGACGGGGACACGTCTCGTCGAGTGGGCGAGGCGGCTCGGCGCTTTGCCGACGGCGGCGGACTGAGCCAGTTTGCGGAGAGCTACCAGCCGCTCTTGGGGGGCGGGATCTCCGCGGTTCGAGACGAAGACGATCGACGTGATCCTGACTTGGACGGTCTCTTTCTGCATGAGCTCGCGGATGAACTGGCGGAAGACGAAGTGGCGACTTCCGAGTTGCGGAGCTTCATTCAGCTGCCTGCGAGTGAGGACGAAGCCGTGACGCGAGTGGATGGTTTCGCGGAGTGGATTCGCCGCCGGCCTCGGAACGCAGTGGAGGATCAGAGCCACCTCTCCCCGAGGATCCTGGGGGTGTGTTGGCACGGACAGGACGACACCCGCTGGAAGTTGTATGTGCGGAACTGGCTGTTCAACCTCCGGGAGTTGGCCCCTGGCGTTTGTCGAGATTGCCGGAGAGGGGCTGGGGAATCGCCTGGCGAGCTTTACGTCGAATTCAGCCGCGCTGTTGATGCCTTGAGCAGCGAACTCGGCATCGATTCGTGGCGCTTGACGCTCAAGATGATTGGGCAAGGTGTCCCGAGCGGGGGTTCGAATCGACTAGATGAGGACGGCACAGAAGACCCGCCTGTGGATGCCTCTATCGAGCAGCCCATCGAACGCGACGTCACGCACGCCGCCGAGATCTTCATGGGCCGCGTCGAGATCGAGCGGCTGCTCTCCCAGCTAACGCGCAAGAAGGCCCTCGTACTCCAGGGTCCGCCAGGCACCGGCAAGACGTTCATCGCGCAGCGGCTGGCGTGGTTGTTGGCGGAAGAGCAGTCGATGGCGCGTATTGAGGCTGTGCAGTTCCATCAGTCCTACGGCTACGAGGATTTCGTCCGCGGCTACCGGCCCACGGAAGACGGTGGCTTCGTGCTGCGCGACGGGCCGTTTCTCGACTTCTGCGAGCAGGCTCGGGAGGATCGGGAGCGGCCTCATGTACTGCTGATCGACGAGATCAACCGAGGCAACCTGAGCCGCATTTTCGGCGAGTTGCTGATGCTGATCGAGGCGGACAAGCGGTCGCCGGGGTGGGCAGTACGGCTCGCTTATCCGCGAGGCGGCGACGACGAGCGGTTTCACGTGCCGGAGAACCTCCACCTGATCGGCACGATGAACACGGCGGACCGATCTCTGGCGCTGGTCGACTACGCGTTGCGCAGGCGCTTCGCCTTCTTCACCGTCGAGCCGGCGTTCGGGCGGCCCGAGTTCCGGCGTCACCTAGCGGATCGGGGCGTGCCCGCGTCAGTCGAGAGGCGCATTCTGGAACGGCTCAGCGCTCTGAACGAGACGATCGCCGGGGATCCGGACTTGGGACCGGGGTTCCGCGTTGGCCATAGTTACTTCTGCGACCCGCCGTCCGGAGAGTCGGCGGACCACGACGGTTGGTTCGAGGAGATCGTCGACTTCGATATCGAGCCACTGCTCGCAGAGTACTGGTTCGATAAGCGGAAGAGAGCCGAGGACGCCGTGGCAGGCCTACTGGCCGCGGACTGATCCGCGTCTGCGATGAAGATCCCGGCGCACACTCTCTATGTCGTGCTCTGCTATGCGTGGGAGCGGTACGAGCATCTGGACTCGGCGGCGGCGAGAGAACACGCCTCGGTCCCCGACGATCTGCCCCAGAACCTCATGGCGCGCCTGCTCCGCGACAGCTTCCGGCGGCTGTGGCGGCGTGGCCTCGACCGCGGCTACTTGGAGCGGGCCGAGGACGCGAGGCGGCCGAAGGGGAAGATCGACATGGCGCGAACGGTGGCCCGGGCGCTTCGTTCCCGCGCCCGCGTGGCGGTGCGCTACGAGGAACTCACCCGGAACGTGCTGCCCAATCGCCTCGTCAAGTCGACGATGCTGCGGTTGGCGTCGCTGCCCGCGAACGAGTTGGACCCCGGGCTACGCCGTGACCTGCTGCGCCTGGCTCGCCTGCTTCCCGAAGTCGATGAAGTCGAGCTACGGGGCGAGTTCTTCCACGGCGTGCAACTCCACCGCAACAACTCGGACTACGGCTTCCTGCTCAGCGTCTGCCGACTGGTTGCCGCCCGGCTGGTTCCGGAGGGGCGGTCCGGCCGCTACCGGTTTCGGGCGTTCACGGCCAGCGACACGGAGATGGGGAGACTGTTCGAGGCCTTCGTGCGTGGCTTTCTGAAGCGGGAGCGGCCAGAGCTTGGGCTTTGGCCGGGCAACAAGCGAATCTTGTTCGGCGTGGTCGCACCCATCGGAGCGCCCGTCGTCCCCGGCATGTTCGCCGACATCTTCGTCTCCGCGCGCGGCGCCTCGGAGAAGCGCCGGAGCGTCATCGTTGAGACGAAGTGCGTGGACAAGCCGTTCGCCCGCGACGGGAAGCTCCGCTCGGACCACCTCTACCAGCTTTGGGCCTACCTGACGAACTACCCACGAACCAACCCTGCGAATCGTTCGCCCGCCGGCATGTTGCTCTACGCCACGGACGGCCACTCGTTCCGCCACGCGTACAGCTTTCCCGGCCACCCGATCGAGGTCCGATCCCTCGACTTGGGCCAGGCTTGGCCTGACCTCCGCCGCGACCTTCACCATCTCGCGAACGACTTGGCCGAGCTTGCCGGCGCAAGCGCGTCAGCCGCTTGAGCCCTGGGGAGCGGTCAACGGGGTTCGTTCAGCTCTTCACCCTTGGCGACTGATGGCCAATTCACCCGTTCTCCGGGTGCCGCGGCGTGGGGAAGCCGCTGCATGGCCGCGTCGAAGGTGTAGACGCCGTCCAGCAGTTCGCCGTCGCTCGCCGCGGTCCGGAGCGCCTTGAACACGATCAGCGCGTCTGCGAATCCGACGCGCTTGGGCGATGCCGTTGCCTCCGTCACTCCGTCGCTGCGGTAAGCGTGGACCGCTCGCCATACGACCTGGTCGTCTTCGAAGCGGATGCTCGGCTCGCTGAACAGCCGTTCGAGGACGGCTACCAGTTGAGCCTTCGGCAGTCCGTACTTCCTGCCGGAGAGTGTCCAGACCGTTTCCGCCAGGACAACGTCGGTGATCAGGATCGTCTCGCCGGCAGCAAAGACCTTGGCGGCACGTGCCGCCTGCTCCTCGTCGTCCTGGAGCAGGTAGCGGAGTAGGACGCTCGTGTCGACCGCGATCACGGCCTCGACACGTCGAGTGCGCTCTGAAGCGACTCGTCGTCACTCATCGCCGGGTCGCCGGTGACGTGCCGCAGACAGCCCTTGACCGCGCCGGCCTCCTTCCGCACGATCGTGATGCGGCCTTCGGCAACGAAACAGCGGTACTCGTCGCCGGGTTCGATTCCGGCTTCTCTGCATTGAGCGATGGGGAGCGTGATCTGGCGTTTGGCGCTCACTCGCGGCATTGTGTCGTTCCTTCCCGGGTCGTCGGTGCGAGCGAAGACTAGCCGCGTTCTTTACTCTGGGTCAAGACGTAAAGACGCCGGCGGACCCAGGGTGTGGCGGTGTCTTGACCATGCACGGGTGCAAGCCGCCTCGCTACACTGCGCCGGTGAAGGCTTCGATTCTCGCGGTCGGCGATGAGCTGCTTGGAACGGACCGGCTCGACACGAACTCGCTGGCGCTGACGGAGGTTCTGCGGCGGCGGGGCGTGGAACTGGTCTCGAAGGCGGTCGTTGGTGACGATGTCGTTGTGATCGCCGAGGCGCTGAAGGGACTTCGGGAGCGAGCGGATCTGCTGCTCGTGACCGGGGGACTGGGTCCGACCCGGGACGATCTGACGCGGGAGGGTGTTGCCCGGCTGCTCGGGCGTTCGGTGGCGGTCGACGAGGCCGAGTGGGACCAGATCGAGCGCGGGTTCCGCAAGCTCGGGCGGCGCATTCCCCGGGTCAACCGGAAGCAGGCGGAGCGGGTCGACGGCGCGGAGATGCTGCCGAACCGCGCCGGCGTGGCGCCGGGTCAGCGGATCGTGGATGCCGCGCCTTCGCCTCGAGGTACGACCTACTTCCTGTTCCCCGGGGTGCCGCGGGAGCTTCACGCCCTCGTCGAGGACGCCCTCGATCCGTGGCTGGCGGAGCGGTCCGAGGACGGTGCGGGCTTCGACCAGATCGAGGTGCGCATCGCCTGCCTGCCGGAGTCGGTGGTCGAAGAGAGGATCGCGCCCGTCTACGAGCGCTTCGGTGACGAAAACGTGTCGGTCCTGGCGCGGCCGGGTGAGATCCGGTTGCGTCTGCGTGCAGGCGGTGCCGTCGAAGGCCGGTCGCCGCGCCTGGCCGAGATGGAGGCGGCGGTTCGGGATGCTCTGGGTGACGCGGTGTTCTACGTCGGACCGATCGAGGACGGTGTCGAGTTCGAGGGGGCGGTCGGCGGGCTGCTGGCGGCGCGTGGCGAGACGGTCGCCGTCGCCGAGTCGTGCACGGGCGGCTTGCTCGGCCAGCGGTTGACGGTCACCGCGGGGAGCAGCGCCTGGTTCGTGGGCGGGTACCTCACGTACTCGAACCGGCTGAAGAAGCGCTTGCTCGGCGTGCCCCGGGAGACGCTGGTGGAATACGGCGCCGTGTCGAAACCGACGGCGCTGGCGATGGCCGCGGGAGCCCGGGAGCGTTGCGGCAGCGACTACGGCATCGGAATCACGGGCGTTGCGGGTCCGGGTGGCGGCAGCGAGTCGCGGCCGGTTGGTACCGTCCATATCGCCGTCGCCGGACCAGCGGACTCGCGCTCGCACTTCGAGGCCCGGTTCCCTGGGGATCGGGCGCGCGTCAGGCAGCTCTCGACCCAGTTCGCACTCGAGATGTTGCGGCGGATGCTGCTGTCCGGAGAAGGGCCAGCTGACGCCTTGCCCTGGGCCGCGCCGTCGCGGATGGGTCCGCCGTGACAGCAGCCGGCCCGGTGGCGGTCGCGCTGTCGTATCTGCTGGGGTCCCTGCCCTGGAGCTATCTCATCGTGCGGCTCCACCGGGGCATCGACGTGCGCGCGATCGGCAGCCGCAGCGCCGGCGCGACGAACGTGCTGCGGGCCTCGGGCAAGTGGGCGGCTCTGCTAGCGCTGCTGCTGGACGCCGCCAAGGGCGCCGCGGCGGTGGTCCTGGCGCGCTCTCTCGACGTCGGCTCCTGGTGGCTGGCGGCGGCCGCCGTCGCGGTGGTTGCCGGGCACGTCTTCCCCCTGTTCCTCGGGTTCCGTGGCGGCAAGGGAGTGGCAACCGCCGCCGGCGTTCTGGCGCTGCTGGTGCCCGGGGCGGCGCTCGGAGCGCTGGTCGTGTTCGTCGTGATGGTGGCGTGGAAGCGTTACGTCTCCCTGGGCTCCATCTCGGCGGCCGTAGCGCTGCCGTTGCTGGTCGGGTCCTACTGGTGGAGCGGCGCCTTTCGGGTTGACCAGGGGGTCGATTCCGGGCCGGCTCTGCTCGCAGGGACGGCGGGGATCGCCGTTCTCGTCATCGCCAAGCACCGGACCAACCTGGTCCGGCTGCGGGCCGGAACGGAATCCCGGCTCGGTACTTCGCCGCCCGCGCCGGAGGGCTCCGGTTGAGCGGCGCCGGAGCCGGCGGTGGCATCGCCGTGCTCGGAGCGGGCGCATGGGGTACGGCGCTGGCCATTCACGCGGCCCGGGCAGGTACGCCGGTGCTGCTGTGGGCCCGCTCGGCCGAGTTCGGCGTGAAGCTGGCTTCCGAACGGGTAAACGAGCGCTACCTGCCGGGCGTCGAGCTGCCGGCGGAGATCCGCGTGACCTGGGACTTGCGACAGGCCACCGCCAGCGGCACGGTTCTCGTCGTCGTTCCCTCCCATGGCTTCCGCGCGGTGGTTCGCTCTTTTCTCGAGGCGCGCGCCAACCTGGGCGAGTCCGCCCCGCTGCCCGAGCGGCTGACCCTGGTTTCGGGCGCCAAGGGGATCGAGTCCGATCACCGAGGCCGCTTCCGACGGATGAGCGATGTCTGTGCGGAGGAGGCCTCCGCGGCGGCGGTCGACATCGACTTCGCGACGATCAGCGGTCCGTCGTTCGCCGCCGAGCTGGCCGCCGAGCTGCCGACCGCCTGCGTCGTCGCGTCGGAGGAAACCGACGTTGCGGAGCGGCTGCAGGCCCAACTCTCGTGCGGGGCGCTGCGGCTCTACACGTCGACCGACGTCGTGGGTGTAGAGATAGGCGCCGCGGCGAAGAATGTGATCGCGATTGCCGCCGGCGTGCTGGACGGTCTGGGCTACGGCTCCAACACGCGCGCGGCGCTGATCACTCGCGGTCTGCACGAGATGATGCGCCTGGGGCTCGCCTGTGGCGGCCGGCCGGCGACCTTCGCCGGGCTCGGCGGGCTGGGTGACCTGGTGCTGACCTGCACCGGAGGCCTGTCGCGCAACCGGAACACGGGCATCGAGCTGGGGCGCGGCCGCACGCTCGAGGAGATCGAAACGGGCCGTGCGGGCGTCGCCGAGGGTGTGCGGAACTCGCTCGCGCTGCTCGAACTCGCGACGGAGAAGCAGGTCGAGCTGCCGATCACGGAACAGATGGTCGAGATCCTCTATCGGGGCAAGGAACCGGCGGCGGCGATCCGCGATCTGATGGGCCGGAAACTCAAGGTAGAGTCCGCTTTGTGACCGAGCACGAGACCGTTCTCGTCCTCGACTTCGGCGGTCAGTACACCCAGTTGATCGCACGACGGGTGCGGGAACTCCGGGTCTACTGCGAGATCCACCCCTTCGACCTGTCCGTGGAAGAGGTTCGGGTGCGGAAACCCGTCGGCATCGTGCTCTCGGGCGGGCCGGACAGTGTCTACGAGGAGAACGCGCCTCAGGCCGATCCGGAGTTGCTGCGGCTGGGCATTCCGGTCCTCGGCATCTGCTACGGCATGCAGTGGATGTCCCAGGTGCTCGGCGGCCGGGTCGTGGCATCGGGCATGCGCGAGTACGGCCGCACGGAGATCGCGCTGTCCGCGCGGGACGGCGGCCTGTTCTCGGGGCTCGAGGCAGAGCAGAGAGTGTGGATGTCGCACGGCGACCGGGTTGACGAGGTGCCGCCGGGCTTCGAAGCGACGGCTTCGGCGCCGACCGTGCCGGTGGTGGCGGTCCAGGACCGGGAACGGGCCCTGTTCGGGATCCAGTTCCATCCCGAGGTGACCCATACGGACGGCGGCCGCGAGATGCTCGGGAACTTCCTCTACGGCGCCTGTTCCGCTTCCGGCGCCTGGCGGATGGCGTCCTACGCCGAGGAGGCCACGGCGGCAATCGCGGCCCAGGTCGGGCCGACGGACCGGGTTCTCTGCGCTCTGTCGGGCGGCGTCGACTCAGCGGTGGCGGCAAGCCTGGTGCAGCGTGCGGTCGGGGATCGGCTGACCGCGGTGTTCGTGGACAACGGCCTGCTGCGCAAGAACGAACGGACGACCGTGGAGCGGAGTCTCAGTTCCGGCCTCGACCTGCGGCTGGTGGTCGTCGACGCGGCGAGCGACTTCCTCGGAGAACTCGCGGGAATCACCGATCCCGAAGAGAAGCGGCGCACGATCGGCCGGGTCTTCATCGAAGTGTTTCAGCGCGAGGCGAAGAGACTGGAGAGGACAGGAAACGGCGGCAGGATCCGCTATCTGGTCCAGGGCACGCTCTACCCGGACGTGATCGAGTCGGTGTCGGCCTTCGGCCCGTCGGCGATGATCAAGAGCCACCACAACGTGGGCGGCCTGCCGGAACAGTTGGGTTTCGATCTGATCGAGCCGCTCCGTTTCCTCTTCAAGGACGAAGTGCGAAAGCTGGGCCGGGAGCTCGGTCTCGGCTCGGAGTTCGTGGGTCGGCACCCCTTCCCGGGTCCGGGGCTCGGGGTCCGCATCCTGGGCGACGTCACCGCCGACCGCGTGGCGGTGCTTCAGGAGGCGGACGCGATCTTCATCGACGAGTTGCGCGCGGCCGGTCTCTACGATCGGGTGAGTCAGGCGCTGGCCGTGCTGCTGCCGGTGCAGAGCGTCGGCGTGATGGGCGACGGTCGCAGCTACGAGAACGTGGTCGCGCTGAGGTCGGTCGAGACCGAGGACTTCATGACGGCGGACTGGAGCCAGTTGCCGCACGAGTTTCTGGGCCGCGTCGCGGGTCGGATCGTGAACGAAGTCGCCGGTGTGAATCGGGTGGTCTACGACCTGACCAGCAAGCCGCCCGGCACGATCGAGTGGGAGTGAGGCGGGCCGCGATCAGGCGCGGGTGAAGGGCGCGATCCGACTCGGGTCCTTGCGCAGGAGTTTGGCCAGCCTGGCTGCCAGCCGGTCCTGCTGGCGGCGCACCGCGTCCTCGCCTCGCCTTGCCTTGGGAATCCAGCCGCCGGCGATCATGCCGTGGCCGCCGCCGCGGCCGTCGCGTCCGACCAGGCGGCGCATGATCCGGGAGGCGTCGGCTCGGGGATTCGTCGTGCGAATCGAGCAGTACAGACGGTCCTCGTGGAGACCGCTGCACATCGACCACGTGCAACCTTCCAGGCGTAGCAGCAGGTCGGCGATCTCGGGAACGATGTCGGGTTGGGCCACCGGCCCGAGCCGGCTCAGGATCAGGGTGTCAACGCCGTAGAGATTGTCCAGCGCTTCGCGCAGGGTCTCGAAGTAGTCGAGCGGCAGCCTGGGGTTCTGGATCCGGCCCAGGAGCCGCGGCAGGGCCTGGGCGTTGAAGTGGTCGTGGATCGCGCGGTCCGCGTCGCTGGAGCCGCGGCAGAAGTCGAGGGTCTCGCTCCGGATCGCGTAGACGATCGCCGTGGCTTCGCGCCGGGTGGCCTGCACCCCGGCGGCGAGCAGGTACTCGGCGGCGATCGTGGCGGCGGCGGCGTAGTCGGTTCTGACGTCGTGGAAGGGCGTCGCGGCCGTGCTCGGACGGGCCGGGTGGTGATCGATCACGACCTCGGGCATCCGTTCCGCCGGCAGCGGGCTGTTACCGGTCGCCGGCTGGCAGTCGACCAACGCCACGTAGCGGTAGCTGGCGAGCTTCAGTCGGCGCGCCTGACTGAAGTCGAGATCGAGGGAGCGAACCATCTCCTGGTTCTCGGCCCGGCCGATGATGCCGCCGTAAGCCGGCGTGGCGCGGCGCCGAAACCCGGAACGCAGGACCTTTGCCAGGGCGGCCGCGCTGGCGAGTGCATCAGGGTCCGGGTTGTTGTGGGTCAGGACGAGCCACCGCGCCCGCGGATCCGTGGTCTCGACGTACTCGCGGAACGCGGCGAAGCGGCTCTGAGCCAGTTCGCTCAGCATCCTGTTCATGCTAACGCCGCGAGGTTCGCCGGTAGGATCGGCCCGTGATCTCGGAGCTGTTTCACATCGGCCCGCTCTCCGTTTCGCCCTTCGGCGCGATGCTGGTGGCGGCGCTGTTCGCGGCCAGTCTCCAGTTGCGTTGGGGTCTCCGGCAGGTGGGCTCAAGCGCTTCCCGCGCCGCGGACGACGCGGCCGCTCTGCTGCTGGCGGGCGCGGTTGGCGGCATCGTCGGCGGCAAGGCGTACTACGCGCTGCTCTATGGGGACTGGCACCTGCTCTACAGCCGTGCCGGTCTGGTCTGGTACGGCGGGTTCCTGGTCGGTGCTGCCGCGGTGCTGCTGGTCATCCGGCGCCGGCGGATGCCGCTCTGGCAGTCCGCCGACGCCACCGCGCCCGCCCTGGCGCTCGGCTACGGCGTCGGCCGCATCGGTTGCCTGCTGGTCGGCGACGACTACGGCGTGCCCACTGACCTGCCCTGGGGCATGACCTTCCCGGAGGGCCCGATCCCCACGGTGGCGAGTGCGCTGGAGCGGGAGTTCGGGGTCGAACTGTCGCCGGACGTTGCCGCCGACGCCCTGGTCGCGGTGCATCCCACCCAGATCTACGAGACCGTTGCCGCGCTGCTGATCTTCTGGTTCGGCAGGTCGTTGCTAGCGCGCGGAACGGTGCCGGGCGGCGTGGCGCTTCCAGTGATGGGCCTGCTGTCGCTGGAGCGGTTCCTGGTCGAGTTCCTGCGCGCCAAGGACGATCGGTTCTTCGGCGTTCTGACGCTGGCTCAGTTGATCGCGGCCGTCATCCTGCTCCTGGTCGTTTCGCTATGGCTACACCGCCGCCGCGCGTCCTGACGATTGCCGGTTCGGACTCCGGTGGCTGCTCGGGGGCACCCGCGGACCTGAGAACCTTCGCTGCCTACGGCGTTCACGGTCTCTGCGCCCTGACCGCGGTCACCGCCCAGTCGGCGGCCGAGGTGCGCGCGGTAGAGCCTCTGGGGCCCGACCTCGTGCGCCAGCAGTTGGAAACGGCCGAGGAGATCGGCATCGAGGCGATCAAGATCGGCATGCTCGCCGACGCGGCGACCGTGGAAGCAGTGGCAAGCTGGCTGGAGCGGCTGCCGCCGACGCCGGCGGTGCTGGACCCGGTGCTCCGATCGACCTCGGGAACGGCGCTGCTCGACGCGGAGGCGATGCCCGTGCTCGTGGAGCGGCTGCTCCCACAGCTTCTGCTCGTGACGCCGAACCTGTTCGAGGCGGAGCGCCTGAGCGGGGTGACGATCACGGGTCTGGAGGAGGCCCGCAGCGCGGCTCGCCGGATCGAGCGGATGGGACCGAGCGTCCTGGTCACGGGCGGCCACGGCGGCGGTACCGGCAGGGGCGGCGGCGAGGTGACCGATCTCCTGTTCGACGGCAACCGCTTCGAGGCTTTCGTCCACCCGAGGATCCGGACACGCTGGCGGCGGGGCACGGGCTGCACGCTTTCGGCCGCGGTCGCCGCCGGTCTGGGCTGGCATCTGCCGCTGCAGGAAGCCGTGCGGCGGGCGGTCGCCTTCGTCGAGCGCGCGCTGCGGGGTTCCTACCCGTTGGGACGGAGCGGCGGCCAGGGCACGCTCGATCCAATGGCGGGCCGCCGCGGCCGCCGCTGACGGCGGGCGGCCGGAATGCGGCGGCCGGCGTCGGTGTGCCGTTCCGCCGCCCGCGGCCGGTCGTCGGAACCCGTACGCGCCTGACGCGAGGACGCGTCAGGCGGGTTCTGCCGGTTCGGTCCCCTATAATCGACAGTCCATGACCGGTACGCCCTCATTCCGATCACCTGCGTTCGCCCTGGCGTTGCTCGCCGGGTCGATGCTGATCGCGCCGGTTCTCCTGGACGCTCAGGAGACGCCCGCCAGGTCGCCTCGCGCTACCTTCGAGGACGCGGTCCACGTCAAGGTGATCAACGTCCAGGTCTTCGTCCGTGACCGGGATGGCAATCCCGTGACCGGTCTGACCAGGGACGACTTCGTCCTGATGGAGGAGAAACGTCCGGTACCGATCACGAACTTCTACGAAGTCCACGAACGGGTTAAGGTCGGCGCGGTTGCCGGCCTGGTGCCGGGCGAGCCGGAGGTTCACATCATCGACCGTCCCGGGCTCGCCCGCCGGAACTACATCGTGCCCGAGGACGAGCGCCTGAACCTGATCGTCTACGTCGACCACCACAACATCCGCCCCCAGAACCGGAACCGCTTCTTCCGCTACGTCCGGGAGTTCCTGCGCCAGCACGTGACCCGCGACGATCGCGTCATGCTCCTGACCTTCAACCGTTCGGTGAAGGTGGAGCGCGAGTTCACGAGCGACCCCCAGTTGATCGCCAACGCTCTCTACGACCTGGAGAAGCACACCGGCGGCCGGACGATGTGGGACTCGGACCGGGCCGACCTCATCCGCGATATCGGTGAGGAAGACCGTGACTACTTCTTCGTCCAGGGACGCGTGCGGATCTACTCGCAGCAGATCTACAACGACATGCAGTTCACCCTCGACGGCCTGAAGGACTCGGTCATCTCGCTGGCGGGCCTGCCCGGCCGCAAGGCCTTCCTGTATGTTTCCGATGGTCTGCCGATGCGGGCCGGAGCGGACATGTGGGAGGCGCTCGACCAGCGCGGCCGCTCGGTCGACTCGATCGAGTACGACTCGAACTTCTACCTCGATTCGCTGCAGTACGACTCGAGCCGGCGCTTCACCGATCTCGTCGACACGGCGAATGCGAACGAGGTCTCCTTCTACACCGTCGACGCCTCGGGGCCGATGGGCATCAACTCCCGCGATGCCTCGATGCAGGGCATGGCCTTCTCGTCGAACATCGACTCCGTCGCCCGGGACAACATGCACTCGTCGGTCATGTACATGGCCGAGGAGACGGGCGGCCAGTACATCGTCAACACGAACAACTTCCGTGACGGCCTGAACCGGATCGCCCTCGACTTCGCCAGCTACTACTCGCTCGGCTTCCAGCCCGGTCACGCGGGTACGGGCCGCAGGTACCGGATCAAGGTCGAACTGACGAAGGAAGCTCAGGAACGGCTGGGCCTCAAGCGCGACCGGTTCGTCCGGCACCGCCTGAGCTACCGTGACAAGTCGGTCGACACGGAGATGACCGAAGGAACGCTGGCGGCGCTCAAGCTCGGCTACGAGAAGAACGACCTGGAGATCTCGCTGGTCAAGGCGGACGAGATTCGCCGCGAAGAGCGGGGGCTGTACACGGTTCACGTCGACGTCCAGGTTCCGATCGGCGAGATGACGCTGGTGCCGGTGGGGACCGAGGGCGAGCACCTGCTGCGCGCCCGAATCTGGGTTCAGGCACTGGCTTCGAACGGCGACATCTCGCCGCCCCAGGTGGAGCCGTTCGAGCTCACGATCCCGGCGGCGGATCTGAACCGCGCCATGGAGAGCTACTACACGTACACGCTGCCGTTGATCATGAAGGAGGGCGACCAGCGCCTGACGGTGGCGGTGCGGGACGAGGTTGCGGGAGAGACTTCCTTCGTCACGCGGACACTGCGTGTCGGCGTCTGAACCGCGCCTGAACTCCGCCCGGCGATGAAGCCGGTCGCGGCCGTCCTGAGGCCTCAGCCCCAATGACCACGAAGATCGTCGAGGCTCTCGCGACCCTGAGCGGACTTGGAGGTTCGCTGGCGCGATCGGCGGCCGCGCTGCTGGAGGCCGAGGTCGAACAACTGCGCTTCGACCTGGCGCGGAACTGGGCTCGTTTCCTGCGTTTGGTCCTGCTCGCCGCTTTTGTCTTCGGCGCCGTGTTCTGGGCCCTCGGCGCCCTGCTGTTCGCGGCGGGTGCGGGTCTGGCCAGGGTACTGCCGGTGTGGGCGGCGGCGCTCGCGGTGGCCGGTGGCCTTCTGGTGCTGGCGTTCATCCTGATCCGCGTCGTTCAGGCGCGGGCGCGCCGGCTCGAGTCGCCGGTGGCCACCGTCAGGCGCCGCTTCGGCAGTCACCTCGCGTTCTGGCGCGGTGTGCTGGACGACGAGGCCGACCGCGGCGGTACGGCGTCGGAGCCGGACGAAGGCGACGAAGGCGGCCCATCCGGGGGAACGTCATGAGCTGGCAGTCGGAGGCGCGGGCCCGCGAGGCGGCATTGGTGCGCCGTCGCGATGACGTCCGCGAGGCGATGGCGGACGTGAGAGGCGCTCTCGAGCGAGCGGGCGGTCCCCGCCTGGCGGCGTTTCCCGGCAAGGGTGGGGCCTGGGTCCTGCCGATAGCGGCCGGCGCTCTCGGCATCGCCATCGCGTGGTCGCTGCGGCGACTCCGGAACCGGTGAGCACCCGACGCCTGCTCCTCTTCGCCAAGGCGCCGGTCCCGGGCCGGGTGAAGACCCGGCTGGTGGCGCCGGGAGGACTCACGGCCGCCGGCGCCGCTTCGCTCCAGCGCGCGCTCGTCGCTGATCTGGGGCACCGCCTGAGCGGCGGTCCCTGGGAACTCGTCCTGATGTGGGCGTTGACACCGGATGCTCAGCCTCCCGCGGAACTGGCGCCGGCCGATGTGCCGTGGCGTCGCCAGGAGGGGCGGGATCTGGGGGAGCGTCTCTACAACGGGCTCCGTTGGGCGGCCGGCGGCACCGACCATGTGGCCGCGGTGGGCAGCGACCATCCCGACCTCGATGCCGTGCGGGTCGAGGAGGCTTTCGACGCGCTGGACGCCGGCCGTGAGGCCGTGCTCGGACCGGCGGCGGACGGCGGCTACTACCTGATCGCGCTGCGGCGGAAAGCGCTTCACCCTCGCTTGTTCGAGGGTGTTGCCTGGAGTGCCCCGTCGGTTCTCGCGACGACGCTCTCCCGTCTGGGTGAGCTCGGCCTGGACGTAGCCCTGCTGCCGGAAGCACGGGATCTCGACACGGTGGCCGACCTCGCCCGCTTCCGCGAACGGCTCGAGCGTCGGGCCGAGTTGCGTTCGCTCTGTCCGCGCATCGCCGAGGTCCTTCTGTGAGGGTCGTCACGACCGAGGAGATGCGCGAGGTCGAGGCCGAGGCCATCGAGAGCCTCGGCGTGCCGGCGATCGTCCTGATGGAGAACGCCGCGCGCGCGACCGCGGATGCGATCGTCGAGTGCTATCCGCGCGCCCGCCGGATCGCCATAGCCTGCGGCCGGGGCAACAACGGCGGCGACGGTCTCGCGTTGCTCCGAGATCTCGCGACCCGCGGCTACGAGGCGACCGCGTTCATCGCCGGGCCGCTCGATCGGTTAAGCGTCGACGCGACAAGGCAGTTCGTGTCGTGCGAACAGCTCGGACTCTCGCCTCGGTCGGTGACGGAGCCGGCCGCGGACGACGAAGTGAACGGGGACTACGATCTCTGGGTCGACGCCCTGCTCGGCACGGGCCTGAACCGACCCGTCGAAGGACCGGTGGCGAACTGGGTCGGCTGGCTCGGAAAGCGCCGCGGCGTTGCGCCGCTGGTCTCGGTCGACGTGCCGACGGGCGTCGACGCGTCGGCGGCGATGCCCCCGGGTCCGCATGTGGCGGCTGACCTGACCGTGGCGTTGGGTTTCCCCAAGGTCGCGAACGTGCTGGCGCCGGCCGCGGACGCCGGCGGCCGGCTGTGGATCGGCGATCTCGGCGTGCCGTTGCCCGAACCGCCGCCGGGGCCGGACGCCCTCTACCAGTCGCGGCGGGAGGATCTCGTTGGTTGCCTGCGGACCCGCGAACGCGACGCGCACAAGGGCACCTTCGGCCACGTCGTCGTCGCGGGCGGATCGACCGGCTACAGCGGCGCCGTGGTGCTGGCCGCGCGCGCGGCGGTCAGGGGTGGCGCCGGCCTGGTGACGGTGGCAGTGCCCGAGCATCTCGTCCAGGTAGTCGACGCCGGTTCGATCGAGTCGATGACCCTGGGGCTGCCGAAGCTGGGGAAGGGATGGTCGCGTGACGCCGTCGAACCCCTGCTGCAGACGATCGTCGAGCGTGCCTCGGGCGGAGGTGCGCTGGCTCTCGGGCCTGGCCTCGGACTCTCTGACGATGCCCGCGTGCTGGCGCGACAGGTCGTTGCCCGGAGCGCGGCACCGGTTGTGCTCGACGCGGACGGCATCTCCGCCTTCGCCGGCGACGCGAAGGCTCTGCTCGCTCGCGACTCGGACCTGGTGATCACGCCTCATCCCGGAGAGCTCGCCCGGCTGCTCGGCGTGTCCGCCTCGGCGGTTGTCGAGAGTCGCTGCGAGCATGCGAGGAGGGCCGCCCGCGAGACCGGAGCGGTCGTCGTGCTCAAGGGTCGCCAGACGCTGGTCTCGGACCCGGCGCTGGGCACCTGGGTCAACCCGACGGGGAATCCGGGGATGGCGTCGGGCGGCAGCGGCGACGTGCTGACCGGTGTGATCGCGGCGCTCCTGGCCCAGGGGCTCGATCCGCCCTCGGCGGCCCGGCTGGGGGTTTACGCTCATGGGCTGTCCGGCGATCTGGCGGCGGAGCGCTGGGGCCAGATCTCGATGGCCGCCTGCGACCTCGTGGACGAGTTGGGACCCGCGTTCCAGTCACTCGAGGAATGATGCGCTACCCGAGGCAGGATGCCATTCTTCGAGCCACGTTTCGGTTACTCGCGCCATGATCGTTCGCACGAAGAGCGCCGGCGAGACGCGGCAACTCGGTCTTGAGCTGGCGGCCCGGCTCCGGCCGGACGGGACGGCACTTCTGTTCGGCGACCTCGGATCCGGCAAGACGGTCCTCACCCAGGGCATCGCGGAGGGTCTTGGTCTGGACGCGGCCCTGGTCCAGTCGCCGACGTTCACCCTGATTCACGAGTACGACCGGGACCCCCGGTCCGGCCGGGGACCCGTGCGCCTCGTTCACGTCGACCTCTACCGGCTGGAGCCGGAGGAGGTGGAGGCGATCGGCCTGGAGGAGTTTCTGGCCGGGGACGGGGTCAAGGTCGTCGAGTGGGCGGACCGTCTGCCGCGGCCGCCGGCCGCGGTCGAGGTGCGGCTGCGAATGGGCGCCGGGCCGGATGAACGGGAGGTCGAGATCAACTGTTAGGGTGCCGCCTCTGTCCGCTGAGGCACCGCGAATTCGACGAAGGAGAACGAAGTACCGATGGAAGTGGAACGCGTAGGGCTGGTCGGCTGCGGTCTGATGGGCCGCGGCATCGCGGAGATCTGCGCACGGGCCGGTATCCCGGTCACGGTGCGCGAGGTCAACCAGGACGTGCTCGACAAGGGGCTCGGCGCGGTGCGTGCGTCCCTGGCCAAGAGCCTCGAGCGGAAGCGCATCGATCTCGAGGAGCATGACCGGGCGCTGGCGAACCTGACCGGCACCGTCGAACTGTCCGATCTCGCCGGCTCCGACCTGGTGGTCGAGGCGATCGTCGAGGATCTGGAAACGAAGCGCGAGCTGTTTGTCGCCCTGGACGGCATCGTCGGCGACGCCTGCATCTTCGCCAGCAACACGTCCTCGCTGACCCTGACCCAGCTCGCCGCCTCGACCGCGCGGCCCGACCGGTTCGTCGGCCTCCACTTCTTCAATCCGGTGCCGGCGATGCGTCTGGTCGAAGTGGTGCGGACCCTGATGACCTCGGACGAGGCCTACGACGCCTGCTGGCGCCTCGCCGAGCGGGTCGGCAAGACGCCCGTCGCCTGCGGCGACAACTCCGGGTTCATCGTCAACCGGCTGTTGATCCCGTATCTGCTCGATGCCGTCCGCGCCTACGAGAACGGTGTCGGCAGCATGGAGGACATCGATACCGCGATGAAGCTCGGCTGCGGCTATCCGATGGGGCCGTTCACATTGAGCGACTTCATTGGTCTGGACACGATGTACTCCGTCGCCAACATCATGTTCGACGAATACCGGGAGACGCGCTTCGCACCGCCGACGTTGCTGAAGCAACTGGTGCAGGCGGGACATCTGGGGCGCAAGACCGGCAAGGGCTTCTTTGACTACAGCTGAGCCGGCAGCGCAGGCCAGGGCGCAGGTGACCCTGCCCGAGGAATCGGTGCAGGCCATCTGCGGCGCCCACGACGAGAACCTGCGCCGCGTGGAGAAGGCTCTCGAGGTCACGCTCGGCGTGCGCGGTTCCGCCGTGCAGATCAAGGGCGCGGCGGCGGCGGTCGGGGCGGCCGAGCGGCTGCTGACCGATCTGGGCGCCCTGGCGGCGACAGGCCGGCGTCTCCGCTCCGACGATCTGGCCACGGCCCTGCGGGTGGTGGCCGAGGAGCCGGCGACGTCCCTGGTCGACTTCTTCCGGACGGGCGCCCTGATTCAGGCTGCGCGGCGCCTCGTTGCGCCGCGCAGCCTGAACCAGAAGCGTTACCTCCGCGCTATGCTGGACCACGAACTGGTCGTTTCGACGGGGCCGGCCGGCACCGGAAAGACCTACCTGGCGGTGGCGGTCGCGGCATCTGCGCTGAAGGAGCAGAAGGTGCGGCGCATCGTGCTGGCGAGGCCCGCGGTCGAGGCGGGCGAGAAGCTCGGCTTCCTGCCCGGCGACCTGGCGGAGAAGGTGAACCCCTACCTGCGCCCGCTCTACGATGCGCTGTTCGACATCATCGGCTTCGACAGGGTGTCCCGGATGCTGGAGCGGGAGGTGATCGAGGTGGCGCCGCTAGCCTTCATGCGCGGCCGGTCGCTCAACGACAGCTTCATCATCCTCGACGAGGCGCAGAACACGACGCCGGAGCAGATGAAGATGTTCCTGACCCGCATCGGTTTCAACTCGAAGGCCGTGGTCAACGGCGACATCACCCAGATCGACCTTCCGCCCGGGCAGCAGTCCGGCCTGAAGCACGCGCTTCAGGTGCTCCGGGGCGAAGATGGCATCGCGTTCGTGCGTTTCGGGCAGTCCGACGTCGTCCGGCACGAGCTCGTGCAGCGGATCGTCGGCGCGTACGACCGCTGGGAGACCCGTCACGGTACGCGCCCGCGGGAGGCTGGATCCCCGGATAGGGGCAGCCGGTGAGGGCGGCGGTGAAGGCGCCGAAGCGCCGCCGGTCCGCCCGCCGGCGGGAGGCGCGCAAGCGGCTCCGCCGCAGCATGTACCGGCGCCACGGCGACCGGCTGACCGTCGCCGGCCTGTGGCACTACGCGCTGGAGCTCGACATCGTCTGGGTCGTGGTCATGGTTCTGGCCGGCGTCTGGATCATGGCGCCGCCGGGCGTCTTCTTCCGGCCGGATCTGCGGGAGGGGGACATTGCCAACCGCGACTACCACGCCACCCGGGACGTGTTGCTGCTCGATGAGGAGACGTCGGAGGAACTGAAGCAGCGGGCCCGCGCCGACGTCCGTCCGCTCTACGACTTCGACGCCGTTCAGGCCGACGAAGTCGAGGCACGGATCGCGAACCTGTTCGAGATCGAGCGGGGCTTCGACGAGGTGGCCGAGCTCCTGCCCGAGGAGGACGTGGCGGAGGAACGGTTGCGACGGCTGAGGCTCGAGAGCGGCCTGCGGGTCGATGAAGGCCACGCGGACCTGCTGGCGGCTCGCGTAGGCGGCGAGGACGAAGGCGCGCAGCTGGAGGAACGTCTCACCCGCCTCGTGGGACTGCTGCTCCGGGCCGGAATCGTGGAGAACAAGGAGACGCTTCTCCAGAACCGCCTGGAGGGCGTCACCCTGCACAACATGCAGACGGGCGAGGAATCCGTCGAGTTCGACCTCTTCGGCTATCGCGGCTATCCGGTCGAGGTGGAGGCCTACCTGGAGGCGGAGGTCGGCCGCTGGGCGGGGTGGTCGCGGGCCGAACGGGAAACGGTCGTCGATTTCCTGATGGTCAACCTGGCGCCCAATGTCTACCTGAACCTGAACGAGACGCAGGAACGGAGAAACGTCGCGGCGGACGACGTCGGGCCGGTGTTCAACCAGATTCGGGCCGGCCAGGTCATCGTGCGCAAGGGCGACGAGGTCGACCAGGAATCGATGCGTCTGCTACGGGAGATGACGGGCAGCGAGAGCAGGCTGATCCTCCTTCGCTCGCCGCTGGGGTCGGCCCTGGTGCTCGGGCTCGCGGTGGCGTTCCTGTGGGTCGCCTTCCGGCGCAAGCGCCTCGTCGTCGTCGAGGGCCGCGACTTCGGCAGCGTCGTCCTGATTCTCATTCTCGGCCTCGCCGCGACGCGGGTCGGATTCCTGGTTGCCGATGCGCTCGCCGCCTCGTTCCCGATCGAGGCGCTGAGTTCGGCGCGAAGCTACGTGTTCGCGATTCCCTTCGCGGCGGTTGCGCTACTCGTGTCGGTGCTCTACGGCCGCGGCGCCGGCCTGCTTGCAGGCGTCGTGTTCTCGGTTCTGGTCGGCCGGTTGGGCTGGGTGGAGGCGGCGAACGCGGAACTCGGACTGGCGGGCGGCACGATGCTCTACTGTCTGACGGGCAGCCTCGCCGCGGTGTTCGCGCTCGATCAGTTGAAGCAGCGGTCCGCGGTGACCAGAGCCGGCCTGCTGGTCGGACTCGTCAACGTCGCCTCGGTGACGATGCTGACGTTGCTCGGGGATGGCGTCACGCTGGCGGTTTGGGGGTTCGAGGTGCTCTGCGGTTTCCTGGGCGGCCTGCTGGTGGCGGCGGCGGTCAGCTTCGCCGTTCCGGTGTTCGAAGCGGTCCTGTTCAGGACCACCGACATCAAGTTGCTGGAGCTTTCGGACACGAACCTGCCGTTGCTGCAACGCCTGGCCTTCGAGGCGCCGGGTACGTTCCAGCACTCCCTGATGGTCGCGCACCTGGCGAAGGCCTGCTGCGAGGCGGTGGGCGGGAATCCGACCCTCGCCTACGTCGGCGGTCTCTACCATGACGTCGGCAAGGTGCTTCGGCCGCAGTACTTCGTCGAGAATCAACGCGAGGGCGACAATCCGCACGACAGCCTCTCGCCCTCCATGTCTTCCCTGATCATCATCGATCATGTGAAGGAAGGAGTCCGGCTGGCGCGTGAGAACGGGCTGCCGCAGCCGATCGTCGACGCGATCGCGCAGCACCACGGCACACGCAGGCTGAGCTACTTCCTGGCCAAGGCGAAGGAACAGGCGGAACCGGGCGACGAGATCAGTGAGCGCCAGTACCGCTACCCGGGCCCCATGCCCCAGAGCAAGACGTTCGCCGCGCTGATGGTTGCCGACACGGTGGAGGCAGCGAGCCGTACCCTCGGCGACTTTTCCGAGGAGTCGATCCGTGCCCTCGTCGAACGGCTGTTGAACGACATCCTCGAGGACGATCAGTTCAGCCAGACCGATCTGACGCTGGCCGACCTGCGGCGGATGCGCTACACCCTGCAGAACGTCCTGAAGACGGTGCATCATCATCGGGTGGAGTACCCGGGGTTCGAGTTCGGGCGTGGCGGCCGTGGTTCGTTGCGTGTTCTGCCCGGCGGCGCCGGGAGCGGGCCGGGCGGCGACTGACGAAGGCGGTGGCGACCATCGACCTGCAGGTCGCGGCCGCGGTGGAGGCCCGGTGCCGCGAGTGTCTCCCGGGGCTCCGCGCGGCGGCGGGCGAGGTGGTCGCCGAGCTGGCGCCGGCGCCGGCGACGCTCACACTGCGGCTGGTCGACGATGCTGAGATACGCGAGCTGAACCGTAGCTATCGGCAGATCGACTCGGCCACGGACGTGCTGTCCTTTCCGGGTGAGGAGACACCGGAGGGCCGGCACCTGGGCGACATCGTCATCTCGGTCGAGACGGCCGCCGCGGCTGGCGACGCGTCCCTCGAAGACGAACTCAAGGTCCTGGCGCTGCACGGCATCCTGCACTGCCTGGGCTACGACCACGAGACGGACAGGGGCGAGATGGAGGCCCTGGAAGTCCGGCTGCGGGATCGCTTCCTGGGGCCGTCCGAGGTTCGGGGAACCCGGAAGGCCGGCACGGTGGCTCTCGTGGGCCGGCCCAACGCCGGCAAGTCGACGTTGATGAACCGCATGCTGGGGGAGAAGCTGGCGATTGTCTCGGACAAGCCGCAGACCACCCGCCATCGACTGATCGGCATTCTGAGCACGGAGCGTGGCCAGATGGTGTTTCACGACACGCCTGGCCTGCACCGGCCGCTGCACCGCCTGAACCGGCGCATGGTTCACGCCGCCGCGGCGGCGCTCAGGGAGGCCGACGTGGTCTGTCTGCTCCGGGACGCGGCGACCCCGTTCGGACGGGGCGACGCCTACGCTCTCGACCTCGTCGGCGCGGCGGCGGCGGAGCGCAGCAGGCCGATGCTCTGCCTGCTGAACAAGATCGACCTGATCTCCAAGCCCCGACTGCTGCCCGAGATCGAGCGTTATGCGGGCCGCGCCGTGTTCGAGGAGATCGTTCCGGTTTCGGCGCTCACCGGCGACGGCGTGGACGAGCTGCTCGAACTCCTCTGGCGGCACCTGCCGCCCGGAGAGCCGCGGCACGACCCGGAACTGCTGACGGTCCACACCGAGCGCTTCCTCGTCGCGGAGCTGATTCGCGAAAAGGTCCTGGAGCAGACACGCGACGAACTGCCGTTCACCACCGCCGTCGTCATCGAGGCCTGGGAGGACGGCGGGAAGCGGACGGACCTGCTCGCCAGCATCCTGGTCGATCGGGAGAGTCACAAGGGGATCGTCGTTGGCCGCGGCGGCAAGCGGATCAAGGAGATCGGCACGGCGGCACGGCGGGATCTGGAGCAGTTCCTGGAGCGGCGGGTCTACCTCGAGCTACGGGTGCGGACAGAGCCCGGATGGCGCGAGGACGCGGCCGTCTTGAGCCGCCTGGAGACCGGCTAGGGACGCAGGCGCGACGCGACAGAAACGTTGGATCGCGGGGTCGGCGGGCGACAGACTTGTCGCCTCGGTGGAGTCGAGCCGGGTTGTCTGGACGGTTCATTCTCCGCGCGAACCGTCATTACTCCCGCGAACACCGGTTGGGCATGAAGGTTGCTAGGAAAACTCCGCAGCGTTCGGCCCGTGGCTTGCCTAGTTCATGGCCGCGCTGATAGACACGCGGCCTTGGCGATTCGTGTTTGAGCGTGCGGCCGGGCGGTGTCTCGGCCACAACAGATTTGGCGCGGCTCGGTCCGCAGCAAGGAACAGCAAAGGAGAACTTCATGTCAGGAGCAAGCCCCAAGTCGATTCTCGATCGGATCCGCGATGAGGGGATCCAGATCGTCGACTTCCGGTTCACCGACTTTCCCGGCTTGTGGCAGCACTTCTCGGTGCCGGCGCGCGAGGTCGACGAGGGCACCTTTGAGGACGGGCTCGGGTTCGACGGCTCGAGCATCCGCGGCTGGCAGGTGATCAACGAGTCGGACATGCTGGTCGTCCCCGACGCGGACACGGCCTTCATCGACCCGTACTACGAGCACAAGACGCTCGTCATGACCTGCAACATCGTCGATCCGATAACCCGGGAGAGCTACGGCCGCGACCCGCGCGGCGTCGCCCGGGCGGCCGAGGCCTACGTGCAGTCGACGGGTCTGGCGGACACCGCCTACTTCGGTCCGGAGGCGGAGTTCTTCATCTTCGACGACGTGCGTTTCGACGGCGGTCCGAACTTTGGTTTCTACGAAGTCGACTCGATCGAGGGCCGCTGGAACAGCGGTGCGGACGAAGGTCCGAACCTCGGCTACAAGCCGCGGTACAAGGAGGGCTACTTCCCGGTGCCGCCGACCGACAAGCACCAGGACATGCGGAGCGAGATGATCCTGATCATGGAGGATCTCGGTCTCAATCCCGAGTGCCAGCACCACGAGGTCGGCACCGGCGGGCAGGCCGAGATCGACCTGCGGTTCGCGCCGCTGGTCGAGATGGCGGACGCGATGATGCTCTACAAGTACATCATCAAGAACACCGCCGCCCGGCACGGCAAGACCGTCACCTTCATGCCGAAGCCCCTGTTCGAGGACAACGGCAGCGGAATGCACACCCACCTCTCGCTCTGGAAGGACGGAGTGCCCCTGTTCGCGGGCGACGGCTACGCCGGTCTCTCGGATATGGCGATGCACGCGATCGGCGGCCTGCTGAAGCACGCGCCTGCGCTGCTCGCCTTCACCAACCCGACGACGAACAGCTACAAGCGGCTGGTGCCGGGCTTCGAGGCGCCGGTGAACCTGGTGTACTCGCAGCGCAACCGGAGCGCGGCGGTGCGGATCCCGATGTACTCGCCGTCGCCGAAGGCCAAGCGGGTCGAGTTCCGTTGCCCCGATCCGAGCTGCAACCCCTATCTCGCCTTCGCGGCGCTGCTGATGGCCGCGATTGACGGCATTCAGAACGAGATCGACCCGGGCAGCTCGCTCGACGTCGACATCTACGACCTGTCGCCGGAGGAGAGCCAGGGCGTTCCGACCACGCCGGCGACTCTGGAAGAGGCGCTCGACGCCCTCGAGGAGGACCACGAGTTCCTGACCGCGGGCGGTGTGTTCGACGAGGACGTGATCGAGAACCACATCGCATACAAGCGTGAGAACGAGTGCCAGGAGGTGGCGTTGAGGCCGCACCCGCACGAGTTCGCGCTGTACTACGACATCTAGACCCCAAGCGGACCTCGGTTCCACTAGCCGGCCGCGCATCGCTGCGCGGCCGGCTTTCCTTCGTGCGGAGGCGGCCCTGGCTTCGGCTGCTGCTACCGTTGCGCCTTCATTTCCGAGCAGGAGGTCTCTTCCGTGCAAGCCTTAGCGATTCGCACCCTTGGCGTCGTGCTGGGGTTGACGTTGACCGTGCCGGCGATGGCCGAGGACTGGCCGCAGTGGCGCGGCACCGACCGCTCCGGCGTGTGGCAGGAGGACGGCATTCTGGAGCGATTCCCCGAGGAAGGCCTCGAGGCGGTCTGGCGGGTCCCCATCCGCGGCGGCTACTCGGGGCCGGTGGTCGCGGACGGCCGCGTGTTCGTAACCGACTGGCAGCGCGTTGAGGGAACACGTGCCATCACGGGCAAGGAACGCGTCCTGGCGCTCGACGAGGAGACCGGCGAGGAGCTCTGGAGTCACGAGTGGGATGTGAACTACTCGGCGCTGCAGCAGAGCTACGCGATCGGTCCGCGTTCGACGCCGGCCGTCGATGGCGACACGCTCTACGTGATGGGGGCCGTCGGCCATCTCATGGCGCTCGAAGCCGGGACGGGCGAGGTGATCTGGAGCTACGACTCCGTGGAGCAGGGCGACGCCAGCATCACGATCTGGGGCTTCACGAGTTCGCCGCTCGTTCATGGCGACCTCCTGATCCAGATCGTGGGCGCCGAACCGGACGGCAAGGTGATGGCCTTCAACAAGCACACGGGCGAAGAGGTCTGGCGGTCGCTGTCCTCGAACTGGGAGATGGGCTACGGCCAGCCGATGATCTTCGAACGCGGCGGCGTCGAGCAGCTCATCATCTGGGAGCCGCAGGCGGTCAACTCACTCGATCCGGCAACCGGTGAGGTCTACTGGAGCGTGCCCTGGGAGGTGGCGTCCGGCATGACCGTGACGACCCCGGTGGTCGACGGCGACCGGCTGCTCTTCAGCCAGTTCTACCGGGGCTCGCTGTTGCTTGAGTTCGACTCCGAGAAGCCCGAGGTACGGGAACTGTGGCGTGGCCAGAGCCGCAGCGAGATGCCGGAGGAGACGCAGGGACTCCACTCCCTGATCACGACGCCGATCCTCGAGGGCGACACGATCTACGGCGTCTGCAGCTACGGTCAGCTCCGGGGTCTCAACACCGCCGATGGCTCGCGGCTCTGGGAGAGCGACGAGATGACTCGCCAGGGCCGTTGGGGCGCCGCCTTCATGGTCAGGCACGGCGATCGCTGGTTCGTCAACAACGATCTCGGCGACCTGATCATCGCCCGCTTCTCACGTGACGGCTACGAGGAGATCGATCGCGCCAGGCTGATCGAACCGACGACGCGGTCCGGTTTCGGTCCGCGCAGGCTCTTTGACGCGATGGTCAATTGGACGCATCCGGCCTATGCCAACCGCCATGTCATCGCGAGGAACGACGAGGAGATCATCCGTGTCTCCCTGGCCGCCGAGTAGATCGGGCCGGATCGGCCGCCGGGCGGGGCTTGCGGCTCTGCTGCTCGCTCTCGCGGCGCTGCCGGCCGCCGGCCAGGCTCCGGTAGGCGAGCTCATCTTTCCGCTGGAGCACTGGCACAACCATGGTTCCTCCGTCGTCGAGCTCCCGAACGGCGATTTGCTCGTGGCCTGGTTCCATGGATCGGGCGAGCGGAGGTCGGACGACGTGCGGATCCTGGGCGCCCGCCTGCGGCTCGGCGCTGAGGCGTGGAGCGAGCCCTTCCTGCTCGCGGACACCCCGGGTTTCCCCGACACCAACTGCACCCTGCTGCTCGAGCCGGTGAGCGCGGGCGGCCACCGGCTGTGGCTGTTCTGGCCCACGATCCAGGCGAATCTCTGGGAGAGCGCCCTGATGAAGGTCAAGGTCTCGACCGACTTCGACGGTCCTGGGCCGCCGGTCTGGCAGTGGCAGGACGTGCTCCACATGAAGCCGGGCGAGGGCTTCCACGACCTGGTAGCGGAGAAGACGGACGAGTACTTCCGGAGCCTGGGTTTCGCGGACGCCAGGGACCCGTCAGCGCCCGAGTCGGCCCGCCAATGGGCGGCGCGCAACCTGGAGCAGGCCGCCGACAAGCTGACCCGTCGCATCGGCTGGTTCACCCGGGCCCATCCGGTTGTCCTGCCGCTGCCCGAGGGCGGCCAGCGGCTGCTCCTGGGGCTCTACTCGGACGGCTTCAGCTTCGCTTCCGCCACGTATAGCGACGACGGCGGCCACACCTGGACGATGAGCGAGCCGATCATCGGCGGCGGCAGCATCCAGCCCACGTTCGCGCTGCGTGACGACGGCACCCTGCTCGCCTTCATGCGCGACAACGGCCCGCCGCCGAAGCGGGCCCATGTCGCCGAATCGTCCGATCTGGGCGCCACCTGGACGATCGCCCGCGACCATGCCGACCTGGTCGAGACCGGCGCCGGGCTCGAAGTGCTGAAGCTCGAGAGCGGCCGGTGGATCGTGGTCCACAACGACATCCCTGACGGCCGCTACCGGCTCGCGGTGTCCGTCTCCGAGGACGAGGGCAGGACCTTCAGGCCGCGGCGCTACATCGAGCGCGAGGAGAAGGGCGTCGGCCGCTACCACTACCCGTCCGTCATCCAGGCCCGGGACGGCCGGATCCACGTGACCTACAGCTACCACGTCGCCGGCGCGCTCGACGACGGCGGCCAGGGCAAGAGCATCAAGCACGTGAGCTTCGATGAGGCCTGGCTGCTGGGCGACGACTGAGAGAGGAATCCGACATGCACCAACGAAAGACCTTCACCGTCGCTCTCGTTTCCATCCTCGCCGCCGCCCTGCTCGCCGCGTGCGCGCCCCAGGGCACGGACAGCGCGAGCGACGCCGGCACCTTGGCCGGCCTGCCGCGTGTCACGCCGGAGAGCGCCGGCATGTCGAGCGAGCGACTCGACCGGATCCGGCCGGCCTTCGAGAGCTACGTGACGGACGGCAAGTTGTCCGGCGTGATCACCGCCGTCGCCCGCGACGGCAAGGTCGTGCACTTCGAGGCCAGCGGCTTCCAGGACGTCGAAGCCGGAGAGCCGATGGCCGAGGACACGATCTTCCGCATGTACTCGATGACCAAGCCGATCGCCTCGGCGGCGCTGATGATCCTCTGGGAGGAGGGCCACTTCCTGCTGTCGACGCCGCTGTCCCAGGTCCTTCCCGAGTTCGCCGGCACGCAGGTCTACGTCTCCGGCGACGGCGATGACATGGAGACGGAACCGCCGCGACGGCCGATCGTCATCCGCGACCTGATGACACACACGTCCGGGCTGACCTACACCTTCATCCCCAGCCCGGTGGCCGCCAGCTACGCGACGGCGGGACTCGAGGGTTCGGCGGACGCCGTTCCCCACGACGACCTGGCGAACTATGTCCGGGAGCTGGCGAAGCAGCCTCTGCTCGCTCACCCCGGCACCGCCTGGAACTACAGCGTCGGGCTGGAGGTCGCGGGCCGGGTGGTCGAAGTCGTCTCGGGGCAGAGCTTCCGGGACTTCCTGAAGGAGCGCATCTTCGACCCGCTGGCCATGGTCGACACGGACTTCTACGTTCCGGACGAGAAGCTCGATCGTCTCGCCGTGAACTACGCGCCGACGCCCGAGGGCGGCATCGTCGTCTTCGACGATCCCGAGGCCAGCGCCTACCGCAAGCCGCCGAAGGTCGAGATGGGCGGTTCCGGCCTGGTCGCCACCGCCGGCGACTACCTGCGCTTTGCCCAGATGCTGGCGAACGGCGGCGAGCTCGACGGGGTGCGAATCCTCGGACCGGAGACGGTGGCCCTGATGATGGACAACCACCTGGGAGCGGCCTACGGGCCGTCGCCGATGTCGAGCCTCAATCTCGACATGGGGATGAGCGAGGGCATGGGCTACGGCCTCGGCGGCTACTCGATCACCGACACCGGACTGACCGGTCTGCCGGCCTCGCCGGGCACCTACGGCTGGGGCGGCGCCGCCTCGACCGACTTCCTCGTCGATCCGGAGGAGGACCTCGTCGCGATGGTGCTGACCCAGTTGCTGCCTACCGGCACCTATCCCCTGCGTCCGACGATGGAAGTGCTGACCTATCAGGCGATCGTGGAGTAGGCGCGAGGAGATGAAGATGCGCAAGCTCAGGGCAGTGGGCCTCGGCGCCGCGTCGCTGCTGATCCTGGCCGGAGAATCTCTTGCCCAGGAAGGCGGCTTCTATGCCGGCTACACAGCCTCGGCCGAGCAGTTCGACGCCACCTTTTCGAAGAACGTCGACAACACGGATCCGGACACCCTCGTGCCCGAGCCGCGGCGCGGCATGGTCTTCCACGATCAGGACTCCGCCGACACGGTGGATCTCGCGGCCGGCTTCATCGTTGGCTACCGCACGGCCCCCGGCGACGGCGGCGCGTACCTCAGTACGGAACTCGACGTCATGTTCCACAGCGGCGAGCCGGACGGCCGGCTTGCCGGCGTGGGCACGTCGCCCGACCGCAAGCAACTGGGCGAGAGCTGGCCGGATGCGTGGTCCCTCGACAAGAAGCGCAGCTATGGGCTGACCCTGCGGCTTGGCTTCCTGCCGGAATCGCTCCGGTCCCGGGACATGAGTCTCTACCTGCTCGGCGGCGTTCGCCTCTTCAAGTCGCGCTTCAGCACGACCTTCGAAGGGTGTCTGAACGCCGAGCTGTGTTCAGCCTCCGAGTTCGTCTCCGGGGCCGACGGCCGCGACGTGGATGCGGTCGCCACCACCTGGGGCGTCGGTCTGGAGAAGCGGTTCGGCAGCGGCGAGTACGCCCGCAGGATCGCGTTGCGCTTCGAGGCGGCCTACAGCCGATGGGGCGACGAGTCCTGGGTCGCGGACTTTCCGGACGTCCGGGTCACCGTGCCGTCGACGGTGGCGGCGGAAGGTATCGGCGTGACGCTGAGCATGGTGCGGCTGTTCGGCGCTGCGGACTGAGGGCGTCCGCCTCAGCCGTACATCACGGCCGCGGCCTCTTCCCGCAACGCCGTCGGATTCCCCAGCATCTGCCGGTCGTAGCCGGCGCGCTTGTAGAAAATGTGCATGTCGCACTCGTGCGTGAAGCCGATGCCGCCGAAGACCTGGGTGGTCATCGTGACGGCGTGGTTGGCCACGTCGGTGGCGTGGGCCTTGAGCAGGGGAGCGAGGTGGTCGATCTCGTCCGATCCGTCGTCCCAGACGTCGGCGGTGTGCCAGAGCAGGGACTGGACCGGCTCGACCTCGGCGAGGACCTCGGCGCACATGTGCTTGACCGCCTGGAAGGAGCCGATGATGCGGTCGAACTGCTTGCGCTCCTTGGCGTACTCGACCGCGATGTGCAGCCCCTTCTGGGCGGCGCCCAGGGCGTCGGCGGCGAGGGCGATCTGGGCCGCATGGACGGCTCGCTTCGTGCTGTCGGCATTGCCGCCGAGGTTCTCGGCCGCGCCCAGGTCGACGTTGGAGAAGGTGACTTCGGCGACCCGGCGGGTGTCGTCGATGGTCTGAAGGGGCTCCACGTCGATACCCGGCGTGGTCGCGTCGAGCAGGTGCAGACTGCCCCCGTCTTCGAGCAGGAAGGCGTCCGCCCAGGTGGCGTCGGGCAGGTAGAGAACGGAACCGTCGACCCGGCCGCTCTCGATCGGCGCGTCGAGAATCGGCGTGAGCAGGGTCCTCCCCTCGGCGATCCCTTCGAGCAGGGCGCTTCGGCGTTCGCCGGCGTCGGCGCCGGCGATCAGCAGCGGCGCCAGGACGTAGGACGAGTGGAAGTTCACCGGCGCCGCGGCTCGCCCGATCTCCTGGGCGGCGATCGCCGCCTCCTGCATCCCGAGTTCCGAACCGCCCAGGTCCATGTCGATCAGGAGACCCGTGATGCCCTGGTCGCCGAGCTGGCCGTGGATCGCCGCGTCGCGGCCGGACTCCGAGTCCATCACCTGGCGGACGCGCTCGACGCCCACGTCCTGGGCCAGAAAGCGCGCGATCGAGTCTCGGAGCAGCTCCTGCGGCTGCGTCAGTCCAAAGTCCATGTTCGAGGACTCCTTGTGGGCCCGGCCGTCAGGCCGCTGCCGGCTTCGGCTCCCGCGGCAGGCCGAGGCCCCGCTCGCCGATGATGTTCTTCTGGATCTGGGCGGTGCCGCCGCCGATGATCAGGCCGAGGGCGTACATGTAGTTGCGCTGCCAGTTGCCGTAGTCGCGCACGTGCTTCGAGCCGCGCTTCAGGACGCCGCGCTCGGCCATCGCGTCGATCGCCAGGGCGCAGACGTCGTAGTTCAACTGGCAGCTGTTCAGCTTGACGATGAGTCCACCGGCGCCGGAGTCGCGCTTCTTCAACCTGTCGGTCAGAAGGCGCAACTGGTGGTACTTCATGGCCTGCACCCGGCCCTCGAGCTTGAGCAGCCGGTCCCGGTAGACGGGCGAGTCGATCAGGCCGGTCTCGCGCAGGATGTCGACGCAGCCGGCGAGGTAGTTCTCGGTCGTGCTCGAGCGGCCGAGCATGTTGCGCTCAAAGCGCAGGGTGTAGGTGCCGACCTCCCAGCCCTGACCGGGGCGGCCCACGACGTTCATGGCGGGCACCCGCACGTCGGTGAAGAAGACTTCGTTGAAGGAGGCGTCGCCGGTCATCGTCATCAACGGGCGCACGTCGAGGCCGGGAGTGTCCATCGACAGGACGATGTAGCTGATGCCGCCGTGCTTTCCGCCGTCCGCTTCGGTGCGAATCAGGGCGAACATCATGTCGGCCTCGCGAGCGCCGCTGGTCCAGATCTTCTGACCGTTGATCACGTACTCGTCGCCGTCGAGCACCGCGGAGGTCCGCAGCGATGCCAGGTCGGAGCCGGATCCCGGCTCGCTGTACCCCTGGCACCAGATCAGCTCGCCGCGCATCGTGGGCCGAATCAGGTCCTGCTTCTGGTCCTCGCGGCCGAAGTGCAGCAGCGTCGGGACGAACATTCCGGTGCCCTGGTTCTCCATCCCAAGGGAGATCCCGGCGTTCTGGAACTCGTCCTCGATCACCAGGCTCGCGAGGGCATCGGGCTCGTGGCCGGCGCCGCCGTAGCGCTTGGGGATCGTGCGGCCGGCGTAGCCGGCGTCGAAGAGCCGCTTCTGCCACTCCAGGGTTCTTTCACGGATCTGCGATGCGTCACCGCCGAAGCCAGGACCGGCCGGGACGGCAACGTCCTCATTGGCGGTGAGGAAGGAGCGAATCTCCTCGCGGAGGGAGTCGTATTCGGAGCCGATCGATGTGTCCATGATGGGCGCGACTTTATCGCGCCCGGGGGTCCTCGTCAGCACCCTGGAGCGTTCGGAGTAAGCTGTCGGGTTCGACACTCCGTCGAAGGACAACCTCGGGAAGGGTGGCGACGACAAGATGGGCGACGACACGGTGGCAGAAGGGCTCGCGGAAGGGACCGAGGACGCCGGCGCAGCGAGGCCCTCGAGCCGCGATGCCGTGCGTCTCGAGCAATTGCGGCAGGCCGCGGCTTCATCCGGCGCCGACGCCGTGGTGCTGACGCCGGGAGCTACGTTGAGATGGCTCCTGGGCCACCAGTTCGACGGGCACGAGCGGCTCTTCCTGCTCGTCGTGCCGACCGCCGACGCTCCGGTGGCCATCGTTCCCGCGCTGGAGGAGGCGAACTTCCGGAGCGTTGCGCCAGCGGTCGAGTCGGTGCATCTCTGGGACGACGCGGACGGTCCGGAAAAAGCCGCGGCCGCCGCGTTCAAGGATCTCGGGAAGGCGGCGCGGGTGGCGGTCGAACCGCTCAGCCTGCGCTTCATGGAAGTCCAGCACCTGTCCCGCGAGCTTCCTAAGGCGAGGCTCGAAAGCGCCGAATCGATCGTGAGCGAACTGCGGCTCAAGAAGAGCGACGAGGAGGCGAAAGCGATCCAGCAGGCGTCGAAGATCGCCGAGGCGGCGCTCGAGTTCACGCTGCGGGACGTCAAGCCGGGACGCACCGAGCGCGAGATCGCGGCCAAGCTCTCGAGTGAGCTGCTGCGCCGCGGCGGAGGCGGCATCTCCTTTGGCCCGATCGTTCTCAGCGGTCCGAAGAGCGCGCTGCCCCACGGAGTCCCCGACGAGCGGCAGATGGAGGAGGGCGAGTTTCTCCTGATCGACTTCGGGACCTCGTTCGACGGCTACCACTGCGACATCACCCGCACGTTCGTGGTCAGCGGCTCGCCAAGCGACCGCATGCGGGAGGTGTACGAGGCCGTGCTGCAGGCGAACATCCGCGGAGTGGCGGCGTCACGTCCCGGCGTCACTTACGACTACGTGCACAAGAACTGCCAGGCGAACCTGCGTGCCGCGCGCTTCAAGGAGTTCATGACCCATCGCACCGGGCACGGCCTGGGCCTTGAGATCCACGAGCCGCCGTCCGTGATGGCGGGCAACACCGACGTCGTCGAGCAAGGGGCGGTGTTCACGATCGAACCGGGCCTCTACCTCGAAGGCTGGGGTGGCGTGCGGATCGAAGACAACGTGCGCGTCACCGCGGAGGGCTGCGAGCTGCTCACGTCATCGCCGAGGGAGCTGCGGATCCTCGGCGCCTGAGCCCTCGGAGCTGGCCCCCTCAGAAGTGAACGTGGAGGCCGATCTGGCCGCGGCGACTGTCGCCGAGGCCGCTGCGGATCGTGCCGTCGAAGTTGAAGAGCAGGGAGCCCTGGGAGGCGTCGAGGCGGTTGTCTGCGTTCGTCAGGTTGAAGATCTCGAAGACCGGTTCGAGCGTGATGCCGGGCCCGAGGGTGAATGGGCGCGAAAGCCGGACGTCCCAGGTCAGGAAGTCGTTGTCGCGGCGTAGCGTGTTCCGCTGGAGGATGCGCCCGCCTGCGCAGATGCGGTCGGACGGCTGGGCGGCTCTTCGATCGGGTTCCGCGCAGGATTCCGACACGGGCGAGGCCGAGAGGTAGCGGAACACGTTGCTGAACTGGACCTCGCCGGGCAGGGCGAAGAGCAGATAGCCCGCGACCTGGTGCCGGCGGTCGCGGTCGGACCAGCCGTACTCGGGGCCGAGGTTCGTGGGGTCGGCGTAGCGGAACGTGAAGGGATCGCGCTCGTTGTCGTCGTCGGAGCGATCCCGGCTGAGGGTGTAGTTCACCTCGAACGTGAGCAGGCCGTCGAAGGCGTCCCGGCCGCGCAGCGTGGCGGTCAGGCCGTGGTAGCGGGAGCGCGCCGAGCTTTCCGTGTTGTTCAGGGCGTTGATGCCGCCGCCGCCCGGATGGGTGCCGATGCCGAAGGGCGCGCCGAAGCCCGGGTGGTTGCGATCCACGAAGCGGAACAGTTCGTCGGTTCGCGCGTGCTGGTAGGAGAAGTCGGCGGTCACGCCGCGGCCCAGCCGGCGCTCGAAGCCCGCGCCGAACGACCAGGTTTCCGGCAGTTCCAGGTCCCGGTCGACGACGGTGATGTCGGGCAGGAAGGGCACCGTGTCCGAGCCGTCGATCTGTTCGTCGATCGGTGGTACCGGGCCGAGCGCCGGCGAGGCTGCGCTGCTCCTGAACAGGACCTGCTGGAAGGCGCCGTTCGTCGTACGCGGTCCGGCCAGCACCAGGCTGGGGATGCGCGAGACGTAGGAGCCGGCGTTCAGCCGCAACACGTTGGAGCCGTCGCCCGAGGCGTCCCACACCAGGCCGAGGCGGGGCTGGAGGTTGTCGAGATCGTCGGGGATCGTGCCGTCCGACGGGAACCGCGGATCGTCCAGGTAGGGCGCGAACCAGGTGTCGCGCGGGGCGATCAGCGGGTCCGGATTCCAGGTTCCCTCCCAGCGCAGCCCGAGGTTCAGGACGACGCGGTCGCTGGCCTGCCAGCTGTCCTGGAGGAAGAGACCGACTTCGTCGACGTCGAATGCCTGCTTGCCCAGGTCTTCCGGCGGAATGCCGGGAACGGTCGCGGCCTGCAGGTAGAGCAGGACCGGTCCGGTGATCCCGGCGCCCGGCGGGCAGACGCCAGCGGCACTGCTCGTGCCGTCGGAGCAGGTCACGTAGCGGTTTCCGTGCTCCATGAAGTTGATGAAGCCGTCGACCGAGTCGAAGATGTAGCGGCTGTTGCCGAAGCCCAGGAATTGTTGGGCGATCCCGGTCCGGTTCGCCTCGATCCCCGCCTTGACCAGGTGATCGCCGAGCAGCGTCGAGACGTTGTCGACGAGCTGCTTCCGGTCGTCCGCCGCGTCGGCGCCGATTGGCAGGAAGAAAGGCAGACCGATGCGGAAGCCGTCCGCGAAGTCCATCGCGATGTCCGGAAAGGGCCGGCCGCCCAGAGCCATGTAGGGCGGCTGGGGCGGCGGCTCGACTCCCGGCTGGAGCGGCCCGCCGTAGCGCCGCGGACGGTGCTCGCGCGCCCATTGAAGGCGCAGTTCGTTCGACGTCCGGTTGCTGAGGAGGGAGCGGAGGCTGAGGTTGACGGCGTGGGAGTAGTCCTGCTCGATACCGTTGGCCGACAGGCCCCAGGAGTCGACGTCGAACGTGCCGTTCTCCTGTTCCGACCAGGTGTAGTTGTACTTGACCGACGCCTGGTGTCGCTCGCTCAGGTTGAAGTCCAGCTTGGCGATCAGGGCCCGGTTGTCGTCGCTGCGCTCGATGGGCCCGAACTCCTCGTCGAAGAGACCGGGCCAGCGGTCCTGCAGGAAGCGGTCGAGCCGCGCCAGGTTGGCGGGCCCGGCGACCCCGCGCACGAGCTGCTTGGTTTCCGAAGCGTCCTGCTCGTCGTAGGCGCCGAAGAAGAACACCCGCTCCCGCCGGATCGGCCCGCCGAGCGTGAAGCCGTACTGCAGGCGCTCGAACTCCGGCTTCGCCGCCTCACCGGAAGGATGCTCGGACGAGATCCCGTCCCATTGCCGGAACGTGTGCAGCGTGCCCTCGAGCTCGTTCGTGCCGGACTTCGTGATCACGTTGACGAAGCCGCCGGCCGACCGGCCGAACTCGGCCGTCGCGCCCTGGTTGATGACCACCATCTCCTGGATCGCGTCCTGGTTGAAGGTGAAGGCCGGACGCTGGCCGCCGCGTTGCTCGCCGAAGAAGGAGTTGTTGAAGTCGGCGCCGTCGACGATGAAGTTGTTGAAGATGCCGCGCTGGCCGCTGATGTTCAGTTCGTCGCCGTCCGGCCCCTGGGAGAGCGAGGCCCCCGGGGTCAGCAGGGTCAGGTCGAAGAAGTTGCGGCCGTTCACCGGCAGGCCCTCGATCACCTCGTCGGAGAGCCGCTGGGAAGTCGTCACGTCTTCGGTCGCGGGTGTTCCGTAGGCGTCCGTTGACACCGTGATCTCCTCGGCGACGACCTCCTTGAGCTCGATATCGAGGTTCAGGCTCTCGCCGACTCGCAGCGTGATGCCCGAGAGCCGCTCCATCTGTCCGCCTTCGTCCTTCGTCACGATCAGTTCGTAGGAACCCAGCGGCAGCAGGGTGCGCGCGAACGTGCCGGTCGCCGTTGTTTCGACGGAGGTCACGAACCCCGTTTCCGCGTGCTGGATCAGCACCTGGGCGCCGCCGACCGTTGCTCCATCGGGGCCGCGCACGGTGCCGCGGATGATCCCGGTCGTCGCCTCGGACTGGGCGGTTGCGGGCACCGTGGCGCCGGCGAGGAGAATGGCGGCGAGCGTCGAACGAACGGACATGATCGAAGCCGGGTCGACCGCCGGCGGCGGGATGATAGCGGGCTCAGGCGGTGAGGGCGTCGCGCAACCGCCGCGCCACCTCCGGCTGCTTCGCGGCCAGGTTATCCGTCTCCATCGGATCGGCCTCCAGGTCCCACAGAATGTCCTCGTCGCCGAAGCCGGTGACCAGCTTGTAGCGGCCGTCGTAGGCGAGCCGCCAGTCGCGAAGGCCGGACAGCACGGCTTCGCGGTGACTGTCGGTTCGACCCTCCAGCAGGGGTCGCAGCGATCGGCTGTCCATGTCGGCTGGAGTGGCGAGGCCGGCGTAGTCGAGGAACGTGGCCGCCAGGTCGAGGACGGTCGTCGGCAGGCGGCACTCGTAGCCCTCGCGGATGCCGGGGCCGGCGGCCAGCAGGGGTACGCCCGCGGAGGCCTGGTAGGGGACCGACTTCCCCCAGCGCGCGTGGTCGCCGAGCATCTCGCCGTGGTCGCTTGAGTAGACGATGATCGTGTTCTCGAGCTGGCCGGTTTCTTCCAGCATGTCGATGTAGCGCCCCAGCCACGCGTCGATGTTCTCGATCATCGCGGCGTAGTTCTGGCGCAGGGCCACGTGCTCGGCGGGAGTCAGGTCGCCCTCGTAGGCAAAGGGTTGGCCAAGGCCATTCCGGTCGCGAACCCACGCTTCCATCTCGGCCGTGATGTCGACCGGCGGGTGAGGCCCGACGAAGTTGATGACGAGGTGCCAGGGTTGGTCCCGCGGCGCTTCCTCGATCAGGTCGAGTCCGTTGCGTGCGATCCAGTTGTCGCAGTAGGCATCCGGGCCGAGCGGCGAGGTGATCACGTCGCCCCACCAGGTGTCCGGGAAGCCGGAACGCCGCCGCCGGAAGTCCTCGGCGCAGGCTTTGCCCTGTGGCGGTTCGAGCGAGTCCAGGTAGGCGTAGTACGGGTCTTTCGGTCCCTCCGGATCCTGGAAGTACGCGGCCATGCCGTCGCCCTTGCCCGAGTTGTTGATCTGCGCGGAAAAGCCCCAGTCCTCGGCGAAGTTCCTGCCGTCGATCCCCCAGTTCTTGCTGTTCTTGGACAGGTCGAGCTTGCCCACGGCCATGGTGTGGTAGCCGGAATCCCGGAGCAGGCCGTAGAACGTCGTCTGGTCGAGCGGATAGTCGAATCGGTTGCTGCCCACGCCGCAGCGGTCGTACTCGCGGCCGGAGGCCAGGCAGGCCCGGGACGGGGCGCAGACCGGTGACGGCACCAGGGCGTTGGTGAAGTTGACGCCGTCGCGGGCCAGGCGGTCGATGTTCGGTGTCCGCAGCGCGGCGAGACTGCCGCTGCCCGGGCCGAGCCAGTCGGGCCGGTGCTGGTCGGGGAAGAAGAAGAGCAGGTTGGGGCGGTCGTCGGTCTCGGCTTGCGGCTCGGAGCCGCCGCAGCCGTGGAGACCGGCGAGAGCACCGCCGGCGAGCAGGCGCGAGGACTGCTGAAGGAAGTCGCGGCGGGTACGTCGGGTCACGGGGCCTCCTCCCAGCCGGGGATCCGCTTGTTTGAACCGTGTTGTAGCTTCTAACGGCGTTCGGGTACATTAGCTCACATGTAGAACCAATGGGATCGGTCGAGCCGCCCCGGAACTCCGCGCCGGCCGGTCGAGCCCAGACCTGGAGGGAGAACGATGAACCGACGTTCCGCCTGGCTCGGAGGGCTTGTCGTCCTGATCTGCGTCGCCCCGCTGCTCGCGGACGGTCCGCAGACGGGCACGATCGACGGCCGCGTCCTGGACGCTCAGGGTGCGCCGTTGCCCGGCGTTACCGTCACCCTGACCGGACCGCAGAACACGCGGACGGTCATCACCGACGCTGACGGCGTCTACCGCTTCGCCCTGCTGCTCGCCGGGCGCTTCACGGTACGCGCGGAGCTGGAAGGGCTCGGTTCGGCCGAACTCGCGACCGACCTCGATCCAGGCCAGCGGCGGGGCGTCGATCTGACGCTCGTGTCGGCGGCCGAGGAGGAGATCACGGTCACGGGCGAGGCGCCCCTGATCAGCAAGTACGAGACCGCCCTGGCGGCAACGATCCCGGCTGAGATCACGGACAACGTCGCCTTCGGTACGCGCGCCTACAGCGCGGCCGTACGGCAGTTGCCGTCCGTCGTCAACCGGAGTGACGCGGACTCCCGGCCGTCGGTGAACGGCGGCATCAGTACCGAGGTCGGCATCTACGTCGAGGGCGTGGACACCTCGATGCACCGCCGCGGTGGCGAGATGCGTCTGCTCATCCCCAGCACCGCGCTGACCGAGACGAAGCTCGAGTCGACCGGTTTCGGCGCCGAGTACGGCCGGGCGACGTCCGGCATCATCAACTCGACCGTCAAGACGGGGACCAACGAGTTTCACGGCGAGGGGCTCTTTATCGGCCAGAACCCGAAGTGGCGGGCCCCGGACGCTCTGGAACTGGAGCGTCCGGACGATCAGATCAACAGCTACGAGACCAGCATCGGCGGGCCGCTCGCCCGCAATAGGGCGTGGTTCTTCGTCTCCTACGGCAGGATGTCGGACAACCGGATCGATCGGCTGTCGGACGGGAGCATCGTCAATCTCAGCCGTCAGTCGGATCCCCTGATCGCCAAGGTGAACTTCCAGCCCAGGGACAACCAGCAGATCGCGATCACGGCGATCGATGCTCCGTCGGACGCGATCGGCCTGTCCGGCAACCCGGGCGACAAGTACGCGATCATGAACTTCCCGCTGAACGGGCGCGTGCAGACGCTGAACTGGAGCCTCGGCCTGAGTGCCTCGAACTTCCTCGAGTTCAAGGTCGCCAACCGCGAGGAGTTCGTCGGCCGCAATGCGGCGGAGCAGCACCCGCTCGATCCGAACGCGTCGCCGGACGACCCGCCGGGGAACAACTTCCGCTATCGGGATCTGGCGACGGGCCTGCGGCACAACGGCCCGGCCGTACGCCTGGCCGAGGGCTTCAACGACTTCCCGCGCGACCAGGCGAACGTGTCCCTGACCAGCTTCCGGGGTCAGCACGAGTGGAAGTTCGGCGTCGACGCCCAGGCGATCGAGTTCGGCAACCTGACCTCGATCATCACCGAGTTCCGGGGGCGGAACTTCGACCCCAACCTGCCCGGCGGTTACGTGACGCCCGTCAACAAGCGGGTGTTCGATCCGTCGAACGTGATCACGCAGTCCAGCGACTTCCTGGCCGTCTTCGCCCAGGATCGCTTCGAGGTCGGCGACAACTGGGTCTGGACCCTGGGCATCCGCGGCGATCAGCAGACGATCGACAACGACATCGGCGAGCGGGTCAACGAGTACACCGAGTGGGTGCCCCGGGTCAGCGGCGTCTACGACGTGAAGGCCGACGGCAGCATCCTGCTCCGCGGCACGCTCGGCCGCTACTACCACGCGATCGGCATGGGCATCGTGCTCCAGGAGTTCTCCCGCCAGAACAACGGCGAGAACATCTACGAGCAGTTCGCGTGGAACCGGGCCACACAGCGCTACGATCGCTTCCAGCGGCGCGTGGAGCCGACGTTCGACCAGGCGATCCAGGATGTCGACCCGTACTACAAGGACGAGATCTCCTTCGGCGCGGACTTCCAGGTGTCCGAGAAGTGGGTCGTCAAGTCGCGCCTGGTGGCGAGCGAGGCGGACAACATCTTCCACGCCACGCTCCAGTACGACGATGCCGGCCGGGTGGTTCGTGATCTTCGGAACTGGTCCGACGCCCGCCGCGAGTACCGGGGGCTGCAGCTCGAGGCGAACCGGCTGTTCCGCAACAACTGGACGCTGCGCACGAACTACACCCTGAGTTCGACCAAGGGGAACATCAACTCGCTCAACGACAACTTCAACCTCAATGAGGGGTTGGGAGGAGTCGAGGTGGGCACCGGCCTGACCAACGCGACCTCGAGTCCCTACTGGTTCGGGCGGCTGCTTGAGGACCGGGAGCACCTGGCGAACGTGATCGGGATGAAGCGATTCGTCTTCGGCAGGCACGACCTGGTGCTGGGGGGCTTCCTCCACTACGCATCCGGAGCGCCGTGGGCCAGCCACGTCTCGACCCAGGTGCGACATCCGGTATCGAATCAGCCGATCACGACGTCGACCTTCCGTGAGCCGGCGGGCAGCCACCGGCTCCCGGACACCTTGACCGTTGATCTGTCCCTGATGTACTCGATTGCGATGGCGGGCAACGTGCGGGCGAAGATCGGATTCGACCTCGCGAACGCGACCGACAGCCAGGAGCCGATCGCGATCAACACCCAGACCGGAGTGCCGACCCCACGGGTCGCCTCGTATCAGCGGCCGCGGGAGTTCCGGCTGAAGGTGGGCTTCAGCTTCTGATCCGGCTCGGAACGTACGGCTGGGGCCGGGCGCCGCTCCTCGTGAGCGGCGCCTTGGCTCTTGTCCTTGCCGCCTGCGAGGCGTCCGGCCCGGGCGCCGTCTACGACCGCGATCTCGGCGCCGCGATCGACCAGCTCAAGGCCGACGTCGCGGCGGAGCCGACGGACGAATCGACCGTGGCCGCGCGGGCGGCGGTCGTCGCCGACTGGGCCGATGCGCTCTCGCTCGCCGGCCATGAGATGGGCCTGGAGGGGCCGCGGGTCCGGATCCAGTCGACGTTGCCGCCGACGGGTAACGCCGCGGCCAACGCAGGCGCCTTCGTCGACCGCCTGGTACGGGAGTTCACCCTGCGCGAAGAGCCTGGCGCCCTCGGCTCTCTCGAGGCCGAGTCGCTCGGTCCGTTCGAAGCGCGGCAGTACGCGACCGTCGGCCAGACCTGGACCGCGGGCACGCGCGCGGTCGAGACCGGCGGCGGCTTCTGGGTGGCGCGCCACTTCAACGCGAACTACGGCGCCTTCCAGACCGACGACCCGGGCGCCGCGGGCTACGTCACGATCGAGACAGACGCTGCGAATGCGCGGTTCGAGACGGACGTGTACATGGCTTCCGGGCCCCACGGCGGCTTCCGGGCGCCGGAGCCGGCGCTGATGTTCCGGGTCGCCGAGGGGCGGGTCGAGCCGGGGGAGAGCATCACGATCACCTACGGCGACACCTCCGGGGGCGGCCCGGGGATCATGATGGCGCAGACGTCGAGCGCCCGGCTGCCGTTTCCCCTGTACGTCGATCTCGACGGCTCCGGCGAATGGCGGCCCCTGCCGATCCTGCCGTTCGAGGTCGTCGGCACGACGGTCGCGGGCGTGCATGGTTTCGCGCCCAGCGTCGTGCGCCCGGGCGAGACCTTCGAGCTTTCGGTGCGCGCCGAGGACCGCTTCTTCAACCGGGCGACCGGCGAAATCCCCGGCTTCGATGTACTCCTGAACGGGGAGCTGCGCGCCTCGACCGAACCGGGAACCGAGGCGATCACGGTCGTCGAACTGGTCCTCGACGAGCCCGGCGTTTACTGGACGGCGATCCGGTCGCGGGGCGCGGGGCCGGCGATCACCGGCGACGCGAACCCGATCCTGGTGGCCGAGAACCCGGAGTACGGCATCTACTGGGGCGACACCCACGGACACTCGGGCTACGCCGAGGGCATCGGCACGCTGGACTTCTTCCTCCGCTTCGCACGCGACGACGCCCGGCTCGACTTCGTGACCCACTCGGAACACGACATCTGGCTGGACGCCGGCGAGTGGGAACTGATGCGGGCGAAGAGCGCCGAGTACGACGAGCCGGGGCGCTTCATTCCCTACCTGGGTTGGGAGTGGACACGGCACACCCGCCAGGGCGGCGGTCACCACAACATCCTTTACCGCACGGTCGAGGACCAGGACGTGATCTCGGTGCTCGAGTTTCCGACCCTGTCGGAGCTCTACCGGGAACTCGACACCCGCTACGACCGGCGCGACGTGGTCGTCATTCCGCATGCCCACAATCCGGGGGACTTCCGCCAGTCGCATCCCGGTCTGGAACCGCTGGTCGAGATGATGTCGATGCACGGGACCTTCGAGTGGTTCATGCAGGAGTACCTGTCGCGGGGGCACCAGGTGGGCGTCGTCGCCGCCTCGGACGACCATCTCTCGCACCCCGGCTACTCGGCCCCGAACCGGACCTCGCTGGCGCAGCGGGGCGGCCTGGGCGCGGTGATGGCGCCGGAGAGGTCGCGTGACGCGATCTTCGACGGGATGAAGGCGCGACGCACCTACGCCACGACCGGGGACCGGATCATTCTCGAGTTCGAGGTGAACGGGACGGGGATGGGGTCGCGGGCGCCGTTCTCGGAGACCCGGGAGATCACGGGACGGGTGATCGGTACCGCGCCGGTCGGCTCCATCGCGCTGATCAAGAACGAGGAGGAACTCTGGAGCGAGGACTACTCGCTCGACACGGGCGCCGGAGCGCCCACCGACCTGCTGCTCACGTTCTACTCCGAAGAAACCCCGGTTCACCTGGGCGACGCCCCGCGTGGCTGGCGGCACTGGAGGGGCCGGCTGACCGTGGCCGGCGCCACGCTCCGCTCGATTGAGGGGACCGACTTCGCGAACCCGACGACCCAGAACGTCGAGCAGGACGGCAATGGCGCGGCCTTCCGGACGAACACCCGGGGCGAGACGAGTTCACTGAGACTCTCGGTCGCCGACGTGCAGCCGGGAGCGGCGATCGTCCTGGAACTGGAGGAAGCGGCCGAGACCGGTTCGGCGCCCCCGTTCTACCGGCCGCGAGCCGTGATCCCGGGCGCCAGGGTGCGACTGCCGCTCGCGGAGATGCAGGGCGGCCGGCTGGAGAAGCTGCTGCCGATCGAGGGCTACCACCGCGACTCGGTGACGCTTCGGCGGGTGCGCCCCGACGGTCCGCGGGACCTCACCTTCAGCTACACGGACACCGAGACGCCGCGTCAGGGCGACTACTACTTCGTCCGCATCCGCCAGTTGAACGACGCGATGGCCTGGTCGAGTCCCGTGTGGGTCGGAGGGCATCCGTCCCAGTAACCGAGTCGTCCCGGGCTGCTACACCGGCTCCGCGATGAACACCGGGATCGTGCGGGAGGTCTTGTTCCGGTAGTCCTCGTACGGCGGGAACGCCTCCACGGCCAGCGCCCAGACGCGAGCCCGTTCATCGGCGTCCTCGACCTCCCGCACGCGCATCGTCTGAACCTCCGTGGCGTCCCTGATCTCGACATCGGCGTCGGCCCGGAGGTTCGAGACCCACTCCGGATTCGCGGGGGCACCGCCCCTCGAGGCCACCAGCACGTAGCTGTCGCCGTCCTTGACCCGCATCAGCGGCGTCTTGCGGATGGCGCCGGTCCGGTTGCCCGTGTGGGTGACGATGATGCACGGTAGACCGGTGTCGAGCAGGCCGACGCCCTCGGTGCCGCCGCTGCCTTCGTAGAGCTCCACCTGGTCGCGGACCCACTTGATCGGGCTCGGGATGTACTCGGCCATGGATGCTCCTCGTGTGTTCGCTTGCGGGCGGAGCGGCGAATCTACACGAGCGGCGGGTGTCGGACACACCCGCCTGGGACGCTCCGGGGGAGGGGGTCCCAGCGAACGCTCGCCTTCTCTCGGTGGGGTAGAGGGTGGGCTCGCTGGGACCCCTCCCCCGGACCGCCCCAGGCTGGCGGTCGTTGCCGATGGCCAGATCCGTCGACGATTGGGTTGTCGGTGGTTGGCGCGGTGGGGGAAAGGAGCAGAGTAGATTGCGGTCATGAGTGGCCCGCGGATGGCGGTGACGATGGGCGACGCCTCGGGCGTTGGCCCGGAGATCGCGGTGCGGCGGTTTGCGGAGGGGCTGCTGGGCGGTGACAGCGTCGTTTATGGCGACGCCGCGGTGCTGGCGCGTGCGGCCGATGCCCTCGGGTTGGATGTGCCGATTCGCCCCGTGGCTGAGCCGGACGAGGCGCTGGACGATGTGCTCAACGTCCGCGACCTTGGGCTGCTGGGCAGTGACCGGGTGACGCCGGGAGTGCTCAGTGCGGAGGCGGGTGCGGCGGCGCTGGCCTATGTGGATCGGGCCACGCGGGACGCGTTGGCGGGCAAGGTAGCGGGGGTCGTCACCCTGCCGATGAACAAGGAGGCGACACGTATGTCGCGGTCGGACTTCCAGGGGCACACCGAGTTCATCGCCGGACTGTGCGGTGCCCGTGACTTCGCGATGATGTTGACGGTGCCGGAGTTGGCGGTGAGCCACGTCAGCGCTCACGTCAGCCTGCGCGAGGCGGTCGAGCGGGTGGAACCCGTGCGGATCCGCAAGGTGATCGATCTGACCCACGAGGCGTTGTCGCGATTCATCGAGCGTCCGCGGATCGCCGTCTGCGGGTTGAACCCGCATGCGGGCGAGCACGGCCTGTTCGGTACCGAGGACGAGAAGATCGTCCGGCCGACGATCGAGAGGGCTGCGGCGGACGGTCTCAACGTGTCCGGTCCGCATCCCGCTGACACGATCTTCCGTCAGGCGATCCACCTCGACCGCTACGACGCGGTCGTTTGCATGTACCACGACCAGGGCCACGCGCCGATGAAGCTCTACGGCTTCGAACGGGGCGTGAACGTGACGATCGGCCTGCCCATCGTCCGCACGTCGGTCGACCACGGCACTGCGTTCGACATCGCGTGGCAGGGGAAGGCGTTCACCGACTCGTTAGGCCACGCGCTCGACTACGCCCGCAAGCTGGCGGGACACGTCGACTGACAGGGATGTAGGCGCGGCCCTTTCTGTACAGTTCAACTACTGACGAGGACATGGAAACCGACGGAGATCTCGAATGAGCGGACGTGTACTTGTTCCGGTTGTACTCCTCATGGCCGCGCTGGCGATTGCCTGCTCTACGGACGGGAACGGTCGCGAGCAGGCCATAACCGCGGACGCGGCACCGCCGAACATCGTCGTCATCCTGGCCGACGACCTCGGCTTCTCCGACGTCTCGACCTACGGCGACCGGCTCCAGACGCCGAACATCGACCGCATCGGTCGCGAAGGGGCGGTGTTCACTCAGGGTTACGTGACGACTCCGGTGTGTTCGCCGTCGCGGGCGGCGCTGCTGACGGGTCGCTACCAGCAGCGCTTCGGGTTCGAGTACAACGCGCGGCAGGCGCCGGAAGTGCCGGATGTCGGGCTCGTGGCCGGCGAGCTGACGATCGCGGATCACCTGAAGGCGGCCGGCTACGCGACCGGGATCGTCGGCAAGTGGCACCTGGGCTTCAAGGACGAGCACTACCCGACGAACCGGGGCTTCGACGAGTTCTACGGTCATCTCTCGGGCGCCACGCGGTTCATCAACCGCAGGACACAAGGCGCCGTATCGATGTCGGTCGACGAGGAGTTCAGGAGCCGCCCGCCCGAGGACCCACGCACCGATCTCGTGGTGTTGGGAACGGAGCCGACCGCGCCGCCCACGCGCCGGGCGGGCAACCTGATCGTGCGGGGGCCGGAGAAGACCGTGATCGACGAACCGGCGTACATCACCGACGTCTTCGGCGACGAGTCGGTCGACTTCATCCGGCGGCACGCGGAGGCGCCGTTCTTCCTATACTCGGCGTTCAACGCGCCGCACTCGCCGTTCCAGGTCACCAAGGAGTACTACGACCGCTTCCCCGACGTGGAGCACGAGCTGCGGCGGATCTACTTCGGGATGATCGCCGCCCTCGACGACGCGGTCGGCCGCATCCTGGACGCGCTGGACGAAGCCGGGATCGCCGACAACACGCTAGTCGTCTTTCTGTCCGACAACGGCTGCGCCGGCTACTTCCCCGGGCTGTGCTCCTGCGAGCCGCTCTCCGGCGGCAAGCTGACCTACTACGAGGGCGGCGTCCGCGTGCCCTACCTGCTGCGCTGGCCGGCGGCGGTCGCGGCCGGCACCAAGATCGACGCGCCGGTCTCGACGCTCGACATCCTGCCGACCGCCCTGGCTGCCGCCGGAGCCGCGGCGCCCGCGGATCTCGAACTGGACGGACACGACCTGATGCCGTTGCTCGACGGGTCGGCCGAGGCGACAGGCGACGGCCGGTTCGTGTGGCGGAACTACCCGACGGTCGCCGTCCGTAGCGGCGACATGAAACTGATCAAGCCGAACCAGGATGCCCCCGGCGGCTTCCTCTACGATCTGTCCACCGACGTTCGGGAACAGACGGACCTCGCAGGTGAGCGGCCGGAGGAGGTCGCAAACCTCGAAGCTGCCATCGAGGACTGGCGTTCCATCACCGTCGAGCCGGCCTGGACCCGCCGCGGCCCGGTCGCCTACTCGATCTGCAACATAGAACCCATCGGCTTCGAGAACTGAATGCCCGGAGGGCATTCCGTCGCCGTCCGGCCACTGAATGCCCGGAGGGCATTCAGTCGCGGTCCGGCCACCGAACCGAAACTAGGATGGGACGTCGAAGACGCCCTGTCCCTTGGGAGGTCCCTGCCTATGAGTACGTCCAATCGCACATTCGTGGCACTCGGCATGGTGCTGTTGTTGTTTCCGGCGGCCTGTGGCGGGGCTGCTGGCGAGGAAGGCTCGACCGCCGACCAGCAGCTTGCGGCGCTGGTCGCTGAGGTCGGTCCCGACTGGGAGGTGGTGACGGACTACATGAGCCGTCAGCGCGAGTGGACGCAGCAACGCCGAAACAGTCTGGCCTCGGAGGACGACTCCGGGAGTCCGGAAGGCGCCGAAGAGGCGTCCGGGCCACCCGATGTAGAACGTGCCGCCGCGGCGGCGATCGCGATTCTGGAGGTGGGCGGCGCGCACGAGCGGCTGGTCGACGCGGCGCAGTTTCTGACAAATCAGGCCGCGATGACGGCGAAGGGCGATGAGTACGCCTACCGGGGAGCGAAGGCTCTTCTCGAGTACGTCCCGGACTTCGGCGCGTGGGGAATGACGCTTTCCCGGATGAACATGCTCCGGCGCTTCCGCGACGACGGCGAATCCTCACGGCCCGCTACGGACAGGTTCTTCGAGGAGCTGGCGAGCGAGGCCGAGGATCCGGTACTGCGTGCGGCCGGTCGCTACTACCTGGCATTGGGGCGGATGGCGGCCGTCAACGCGGAAGCGCTGTCCGAGGATGAGCGCACGGCCAGAAAGGAGGCCGCTCTCGACGCTGCGGAAGGACTGAGCGCGGGCGTGGAGGACGAGGCGCTCCTGTTCGGGATGAGGATGGGCGCCGGGACCTTCGCGGATGCCGAGGCAGACCTGATTCGCAGCATCCGGCACGCCACGGTCGGGAGTGTCGTGCCTGATCTGAACGGCAGCCGCATGAACGGCGTCGAGGAGGCGCTGTCGGACTACAGGGGCCGGGTCGTGCTCCTCGACTTCTGGGCAACCTGGTGCAAGCCATGCATCGCGGCGTTGCCCGAGTTGCGCAGACTGGTCGAGGAACTCCCCGCGGACCGCTTCGTGCTGCTGGCCGTCAGTGTCGACGCGGAGCTGGAGACGGCGGTCGAGTTCATGGAGGAGGAGCCGATGCCGTGGGTGAACTGGCATGTCGGCATGACGAGCGAGTTGACCAAGGTCCTCGACGTCAGCGCCTTCCCCACCTACATCCTCCTTGACGAGCAAGGCCGGATCCTGGCCAGGACGAGCGGCCTGCCCGACGACTTCCTGGCCCTGATCGAAGAGACGGTGGGCTAGCGGTGCGCAGGGACCGCTTCTCGCTCGCCGTTGCGCTTCTGTTGCCGGCGTTCCTCGCGGGACCGGCGGCCGCTTCCGCCCAGGATCTCGCCGACGCCATCGCCCAGGACTACCGGACCGAGTTGAAGTCGCTCTTCGAGCACTTCCACCGGAACCCCGAGCTTTCGTTCCTGGAGCACAAGACGGCCGCCCGCCTGGCGGACGAACTCCGCAAGTCCGGCGTCGACGTGACGGAAGGCATCGGCCGCACGGGGATCGTCGGCATGATGGAGAACGGCGAGGGGCCGCTGGTCCTGGTGCGGGCCGACATGGACGGCCTGCCGGTGGCGGAGAAGTCGGAGCTTCCCTACGCCTCGACGGTCACCCAGGTCGACCTCTCGGGCGAGGAAGTGCCCGTCATGCATGCCTGCGGACACGACATGCACATCACGACGATGGTCGGCGTGGCGCGGCGGCTCGCCGCCATGCGCGAGGAGTGGTCGGGCACGGTCATGTTCGTCGGTCAGCCGGCGGAAGAGCGGATCATGGGCGCCCGCGAGATGATCGAGGACGGCCTGTACGAGCGCTTCGGCGTGCCGGACTACGCGCTGGCGCTTCACGTCTCGGCGGGCAGGCCGGCGGGGAAGATCGAGGTGCCGCCGGGTCTGCTCGCGTCGTCGTCGGACAGTGTCGACATCACGGTGTTCGGAGTGGGCGCCCACGGGGCGTCGCCCCACCGGGGCAAGGACCCGATCTACATCGCGGCGCAGCTCGTCGTCGCGCTCCAGGGCATCGTCAGCCGCGAGCTCAACCCGCTCGACCCCGGCGTCGTCACGGTCGGCGCGATCCACGGCGGCTTCAAGCACAACGTGATCCCGGACCGGGTGGAACTGCAGCTCACGGTGCGGGCGAACAACGAGGAGACGCGGGAGCAGTTGCTTTCGGCGATCGAGCGGATCGCGGAGGGGGTCGGCAGGGCGGCCGGACTTCCCGCCTCGCTGTTGCCGAAGGTGGTGCGCACGAAGGAGTCGACGCCGGTCACCATGAACGACCCGGAACTAGCGGTCCGGGTGCGGGCCGCGATCGGCGCCGGCATGGGCGATGACGTGTTCTACAGCGCGCCTCCTTCGGGCATGGGCGCCGAGGACTTCGCCTACTTCGTTCGCACGGAGCACAAGGTGCCCGGCACCTACTTCAATGTCGGCGGCACGGATCCTGCCGACCTGGAAGCGGAGGAGGCCGGCGGACCACCGGTGCCGGGGCACCACTCGCCCTTCTTCCGGATCGAACCGGAGCCGTCGATCCGCGCCGGAGTCGAGGCGATGACGCTGGCGGTGCTCGACCTGCTGCGGCCGTAGATGGTGGAAGCGGAGGGGGCTTTCGAACGGATCCCTGAGCCGGCGCTCCGGGAGGTGCTCGCCGAACTGGACCGGCTGTATCCGGACGCGGACTGCGAACTCCGGCACGAGAACGCGCTTCAACTCCTGATCGCGACGATCCTCTCGGCCCAGTCGACCGATGTAAGGGTCAACCAGGTGACGGAGACGCTGTTCGAGCGCTACCGGACCGCCGGAGAGTTCGCCAACGCGGACCCAGCCGTCTTCGAACAGGAGATTCGCAGCACCGGCTTCTACCGCAACAAGACGAAGAGTGTGCTCGGCGCGGCCCGGAAGATCGTCGGCGAGTTTGGCGGCGAGGTGCCGGACACGATGGAGGGCCTGATCACCCTGCCGGGCGTGGCGCGCAAGACGGCGAACGTGGTGCTCGGCACCTGGTTCAGGAAGCCCGTCGGCGTCGTTGTCGACACGCACGTCGGCCGCCTGGCCCGGCGCCTGGGCATCAGCCCCCAAAAGGACGCGGTCAAGGTCGAGCGGGACCTGATGAACCGGCTCCCCCGGGACAAGTGGATCTTCATGGGCCACGCGATCATCTGGCATGGCCGTCGCGTCTGCGCCGCGCGACGGCCCGATTGCGCGAACTGCACGCTGGCGGACTGGTGTCCGCGTAACGGCTTGCCGGACTGCTAGGCTGCCGCGGTTCGTCATGGAGTTGATCGCCACGACCGCACGGGCGTTTCAACTGGCAGCGGCGGCAGTGCTGGCCACCGCTCTGCCGGTCATTGCCGGTCCTCCCCCGGAGCCGCCGCCCTTCTACGCCATCGAGGACGTGCGGGTCGAGGTCGGCGACGGCACCGTCCTCGAGCGGGCGACCGTCGTCATCGAGAACGGCACGATCACAGCCGTCGGCGAGGACGCGGCGATCCCGGCTCACGCCTGGGTAATCGACGGTGAGGGGCTCACGGTCTACCCGGGCCTGATCGATGCGATGGGCAGGCTGCCGCAGCCACGGCGGCCTCCGGGCGGCCCGGGCGCGGGCGCGCCGTCGCCCGGAGGCCAGCGGCGGAGGCCGGACCCCGACCGGGCTCTGCCTCGCGGTCCTGAGGATCGCCCGCTGACGACCCCCTGGAAGCGGGCGGCCGACGACCTGGCGCTGGACGAGGAGGCGGTCGAGGCCTGGCGCAAGGCCGGTGTCACCTCGATCGCGGCGAGGCCGGGCGACGGGCTGTTCCCGGGCCGGTTGTCGCTTGTTCGGCTGGGCGCTCCCGGTCGCGATCCGGAACACCAGGTGGTCGCCCCCGCACTGGCGCAGATGGCTTCACTGAGCAGTGGTGGCGGCTTCGGCTCCTACCCCGGCGCTCTGATGGGCAGGGTCGCCTACTTCCGGCAACTGCTCCTGGACGCGGCTCACTACGCTGCCGCGACAGCCGCCTACGAGGCCGATCCTGCCGGCTGGCGGCGGCCCGAGTTCGATCGGACCCTGGCGCCTCTGGCGGCCGTCGCCTCGGGGGAGGAACGGATCCTCCTCCCGGGATCGAGCACGGTCGAGATCAACCGGGCGCTCCGGCTCGGCGGGGAACTCGGTCTCGACTTCACGATCTACGGTGGCCAGGAGGGCTACCGGCTGGCCGGCGAACTCGCGGATGCCGGCGTGGCGGTGCTCGCCTTTGTCGACTGGCCGGAGCCGTTGCCGGAGCGCGACCGCGATCCGGACGCCGACCGGCCGCTTCGGGAGATCCTTCATGAGCGTCTGGCGCCGACGACGCCAATCGAACTGGCCGAGGCTGGCGTGCAGTTCGCGCTCAGTTCCGGCGGCGCGAACAGCGGGGAGGACTTCCTGGCCGGCGTGCGCCGGGCGATCGAGGCAGGGCTCGAACCGACGCGGGCGCTTCAGGCGCTCACCCGGGACGCGGCGGCGGTCCACGGTCTGGATGACCGGATCGGCACGGTGGCCACGGGAATGGCGGCGGACCTGGTGCTGGCCGACGGCTACCCGTGGCGGGAGTCGACGCGGGTCGAGGCGGTGTTCATCGACGGCGTTCGGTACGCGGTCTCCGACGCCGAAGAGTCCGGGGACGACGGTGAGGATGGCGAGAGCTCCGAGGCAGGCGGCCAGAGTGCTCAGGAAGCCGAATCGGCTGGGGAACCGGACGAGGCGCGGCCGCGTGGACGGCGCGGCCCCGGCGGCCGCCGCGGCGGGTCGAGCGAAGCGCCCGCGCCGATGCGGCTGGCCGAGGTCGCGGGGAGATACGCCGAAGTCGCCGGCGACGCGATGGTGCCGATGACCGGTCCCTACCGTGAGGACGACGTGCTGGCGATCACGGGCGCAACCATCCTGACGATGGCCGGCGAGACGATCGAGAACGGCACGGTGGTCGTGCGGGACGGGCGGATCGCCAGGGTCGGCAGCGGCGTCAGGCCGCCAGGCGGCGCGCACGTGATCGACGCCGATGGGGGCTACCTGATGCCGGGCATCTTCGATGCCCACTCGCACATCTCGACCGCGGGGGGCGTCAACGAGGGCAGTCTCGCGGTGACCGCGATGGTGCGGATCGAGGACGTGGTTGATCCGACCGACGTCGCGATCTACCGGGCGCTCGCCGGCGGCGTCACGACGGTCAACATACTCCACGGCAGCGCGAATCCGATCGGCGGCCAGAACCAGGTCTTGAAGCTCCGTTGGGGGCAGGACGCCGACGGCATGCGCTTCGACGGCGCGCCGCCGGGCATCAAGTTCGCGCTCGGCGAGAACCCGAAGCGGTCACGGTCCTTCGGGCCAGGGCCGCGCCGCTACCCGGCGACCCGGATGGGTGTCCTCGACGTGATCCGGGAGGCGTTCACGGAGGCCGCCGAGTATCGGGACGCGTGGGCGCGCCACCGCGAAGCGGAAGCACAAGGCGTGCGCAGCCGGCCGCCGGCGCGCGACCTGGAACTCGAGGCGCTGGTCGAGATCCTGGAGGGCGAGCGGATGGTCCATGCCCACAGCTACCGAGCCGACGAGATCCTCCAGTTGCTGCGGCTGGCCGAGGAGCTCGGATTCCGGATCGCCACGCTGCAGCACGTGCTGGAGGGCTACCGGGTGGCGGACGAGATCGCGGCCCACGGCGCCGGCGCTTCCACCTTCTCCGACTGGTGGGCGTACAAGGTCGAGGCCTACGAGGCGATCCCCCACAACGCGGCCCTGATGGCGGATCGCGGCGTCCTGGTCTCGGTCAACTCCGACGACGCGGAGGAGATGCGCCACCTGAACCACGAGGCGGCCAAGGCGGTCAAGTGGGGCGGCCTCTCCGACGACGCGGCGCTCGCCCTGGTCACGATCAATCCCGCCCGCCAGTTCGGCATCGAGGACCGCATAGGTTCGATCGAGGTGGGCAAGGACGCCGATCTCGTGATCTACGACCGGCATCCGTTGAGTTCCTACGCCGTCGTGCAGACCACTCTCGTGGACGGCAAGGTCTACTTCGACCGCGAACTCGACCGGCTCCGGCGGGAGCAGTTGGCCGCGCTCGAGCAGTCGTTGACCGAGCCGGCGAGTGAGGACGGCGGAGACGAGCCGTGATCTCCACACGCGGCAGGATCGCGGCGGCGTGCATGCTGGTGCTGGCGCTGACGGCCCCGGCCGTGCCGGCGGCCCAGACGCTGGCGATCGAGGGCGGCACGGTGCACCCCGTTTCGGGCGCTTCCTACACCGGCACGGTCGTCGTGCGGGAGGGCATGATCGAGGCGGCAGGTCCGGATGTCGCCGCGCCCCGGGACGTTGAAGTTCTGATCGACGCCCGCGGTCTTCACGTCTATCCCGGCCTGTTCAATGCCTGGACCACTATCGGGCTGGTCGAGATCGACTCGGTTCCGGCGACGCTTGACCAGGCGGAGCTGGGCGACACGCCGCATGTGCTGGCAGTCGAGGGGGTTCATCCCGCGAGCGAGATCATTCCGGTGACCAGGGAGAACGGCACCACGCACGTGTTGACCGCGCCCAGCGGCGGACCCTGGGCCGGCCAGGCGTCGGTGATCCTCCTCGACGGCTGGACGGTGGAGGAGATGGAAGTCGAGAAGACCGTCGGCGTGGTCCTCGAATGGCCGAGCCTCGAGACCCGGGAGTTCGATTTCTCGACCTTCAGCGTCCGGGAGAAGAAGTTCTCCGAGGCGAAGCGGGACTACGACCGGACGGTGGACGAGCTCGGCGACTGGATCGAGGCAGCGCGCCAGTACGACCACGCCCGCTCGAACGCCGGATCAGGGACGGCGGTCGAACAGGATCACGCCCTCGAGGCGGTCGCGCGCGCGGCGCGAGGCGAGCTGCCGCTCCTGGTCGTTGCCGATCGGGCCCGGGCCATACGTGACGCCGTGGCGTTCGCGGAAGAGCACGGTTTGCGGCTCGTCGTGGCCTCTGGACGCGACGCTGCGAAGGAGACGGACCTGCTTGGCGGGAAGAAGGTGCCGGTCATCCTCAACTCGGTTCAGGCGTTGCCGGTCGAGGAGGACGACCCGTACGACGGCCCCTTCGCCGCGCCGGGTGAACTCCATCGCGCTGGCGTTCCGATCGCGTTCGGCACCTTCGATGCCTCGAACGCGCGGGCCCTCCCGTACGAGGCGGCCACCGCCGTGGCCTTCGGCCTCGACGCCGAGGCGGCGCTTCGCGCTCTGACGCTTGGCGCGGCGGAGATCCTGGGCCTTGACGACCGCCTGGGCTCGATCGACGTGGGGAAGTGGGCGAACCTGATCGTCACCGACGGCGACCCGCTGGAGGTTCGGACCGCGGTCCGCCACGTGATAGTCCGCGGCCGGGACGTCGACCTCTCGAACCGGCACAGCCGGTCGTACGAGTTGTACCGCGGGCGCCCGGCGCCCCCGTAGCCAGCGCGGCGGGCGCCCCCGTCAGGGTTGCTGGCCGGCTTCTTCCTGCTGCTCCTGCGCCTGGAGCATGCTGATGACTCGTTGCGTCAGATCGACGCGGGCGCTGGCGTGGAGCACTCCGCCGATACTGGCGTTCAGGATGAGATCGTAGCCGTTCTCGTCAATCAACTGCTGAACGATCGGGCGCAGGCGCTCGTTGATCTGTTGCAGCGTTTCTTCCTGTCGCTTCGCCGCGCGGCGCTCGACATCGTTGGCGAGGCGCTGGGATTCGCGTTGCAGGTCCTCGATCTGGTGCTGGATCGTCCGCAACTCGTCCGGCCCCCTGCCCGCCGCGCTCTGGCGCAGCGCTTCGACCCGGCCGGCGTTCGCTTCGAGGGCGGTCCGGGTTTCCGCCTCGATCTGCTGGAGGAACGCGGCGAGTTCCTTCCCCTCACGAGCTTCGGCGACGACCAGTTCGACGTTGATCGAGGCGACGCGAGTCGCCTCCTGGGCATGAAGCGCCGGCGAGACGATGACCGTCAGCAGGGCGGCAAGCGAAGACACGATGAGGCGGTGACTGGTCATTTGGTCTCTCCACCGGGGGTGTAGATCGGCATCGGGAACGGCGTCACCTTCCGGTTCTCCGGGCGTTCCACGTCCCGTATGCGGGCCGTGCCCTGCTTCGTGACCTGGTCGATGCGCAGGACGGAGTGCATGGGCAGGTACGTGCGGCGGACCCCCTTGAACTCGCGCTGGAGCCGTTCTTCGGACGGGTCGACGACGACCTGGGTCCTCTCCCCGAACACGAGTTCGCCGATCTCGACGAAGCCGAGCAGGCCGCCCTGGGAGACCGAGCGGGCGTAGACCTCGTAGATCTCGCCCTGACTCAGGAAGGTCACCCGATAGATCAGGTCGTCGGACACAGGCTATTTGGGCTGCTGGAGTTTGGCGAAGGCGGCCGCCATCACGTTCAGGCCGCTCGATTCCTTCTGCCGCTGGCGGTACTTCTTGTAGTCCGTCTTGGTGCCGACGAGTTGCGATCCCGGAGGCGCCAGTCCCAGGCGCCGCCGCTTGCGGTCGATGCTCTCGATCACGACCTTGATCTCGCGGCCGGGAGGGTAGGTGCGGCGCGCAAGACCCCCTTCGGGGAGCTTCACCGCGGACATCGGCAGGAGGCCGGTAAGCCCGGGCTCCAGTTCGACGAAGATGCCGTAACGCGACACCTGCTCGACCTTGCCTTCGACCTCGGCGCCCTCGACGTACTGCTTGCCCAGGTCCTTCCACGGGTCGCTTGCCGGCACCTCGCGCAGCGAGAGGGCTATCCGGCGGCGCTTCGGCGCGACTTCGACGATCCAGCCTTCGATCTCTTCGCCGGTGGCGAACGCGGGGTGGCTCATCGATTTGCCGATGGGGAGCTGGGACGTGTGGACGAGGCCGTCGAGGCCGGGCGCCAGTTCGACGAAGAAGCCGAACTCGCAGTGCCGGACCACCTTGCCCTTGAACTGGTCGCCGGCGCTGAAGCCCTTCGCCGTCTCCTTCCACGGATCCGCCTCGAGAGCCTTCATCGACAGCGAGATGCGCGCGCTGCGCTTCCCGTTCTTCGTCTCGACCTTGGTGACCAGGGCTTCGATCCGTTGGCCCACCTTGACGAGGTCGGCGGGTTCGCCGTTTCGCGTACGGGATATCTGGGTGCGGTGGACGAGGCCGCCGAGACCTCCGCCCAGGTCGACGAAGGCGCCGAATTCGGTAACCGACGTGACCTTGCCGCTTACGGGTTCCCGGGACTCCTGCTTGGCGCGGATCTCGTCCAGCGCCTGCCGCCGCTCGTTTCGGATCGCCGGCCGCCGGGTGAGCACGATCCGTCTCCCCGCCTCCTTGATCTCGAGAACGTGGAACGCGTACGTGTTGTTGACGTAGTGGGAGGGAGGCTTGGGCCGGTTGCCCAACTCCATGAGCGATCGCGGACAGAATGTCGTGACGCCGTCGGAAGCGATGTGGAAGCCGCCCTTGTTCCAGCCGATCACCTTGCCCTCGACGGGGTTCTTCGCTTCGAGGGCGGCGGCGAAGGGGAGAGCCGACGCGGCCAGAGGAACCTCCTCGACGGCCTGTTCCTCTTCAGGCGCTGCCTCTTCAGGCGCTGCCTTGGCCGAAGCCTCCTCCGAAGGCACCGCCTCGACCTCGATTGCAACGGTCTCGCCGGCAGACGCTTCCTCCGGCGCCGCCGCCGGTTCCTGTTCGGCCGACACATCGCTCTCCGCGACCTCCTGAGCGAGCGCTTGATCGTTCGTCTCAGTCATGGTGAGGAAGAGGAAGGGCCGCGGCCTCGGGGCGCGGGTTTCGGCGTGGGCTGGCCGAAGGGACATTGTAGCACTGCCAGGAAGCAGAAAGGGCCCTGCCGAGGCAGGGCCCTTGGAGGTTCGCCCGTCCGGGAGACCGGGTCAGGCGATGTCGATCTTCCTCGCCTTCGCCTCCTCGGCCTTGGGGATGGTGATGTTCAGCACCCCGTGCTCGAACTCGGCGCTCACCGCGGAGACGTCGACATCGCTCGGCAGGTTGAAGCGCCGGACGAAGCGACCGTAGACGCGCTCGACCCGATCGGTGGTCGCGCCCTCGTGGCTGGCCTGGCGCTCGCCCGACAGCGTGAGGGTGTGGTCCTCGACCGTGAGGTCGATGTCGGCCTTCGTCAGACCGGGGAGATCGACGGCGAGCGTGTAGGCCTCGTCGGTCTGGGTGAGGTCCGCGGCGGGCCACCAGGTCATGGCGGCGGCCTCGCCACCGTCGTGTCCGGCCACGCGGCTCAGAGCGGGCGAGAAGAAGTCGTCGAGCATCGCCTTGCCGAAGAGCGGCTCGAAGGCCCCGATCAGGGGACGGTGGAACGGAGTGTGTCGAATCAGGCTACGGGTCATGGTGAATCTTCCCTCCTTGGTTGATCGTTCGATTCGGTGTCGGCGTTCGGTCCTTGCTGCCGACGACTCAGGATTATGAGTCAAGAGGAGGCAGATGTCAACTATCTGACTGCGTCACGCGCATATTCTTCGAACGCCGCCTAGTTGGGCAGAGTGACGCCGGTGATGGCGCCGAGCGTCGGACCGATCTCGGCGTGGAGGACGAGGTCTGCAATGCTGTCGAGGTCGGTGGCTTCGCGGTTCAGGATGACGAGCCTGGCGCCGGCCTGCTTTGCCAGCGCGGGGAAGCCGGCCGCCGGATAGACGACGAGCGAGCTGCCGATGGCGAGGAAGAGGTCGGCGGCCAGCGTCGCCTGGTGGGCGCGCCGCATCGCTTCTTCCGGCATCGCCTGGCCGAAGGAGATCGTGGCTGTCTTGATGATGCCGCCGCAGGCATCGCCGGCCAGGTTCTGCCGTCTGCAGACGGGCAACTCCTCCCGATCCTTGAAGGCGGCGACGATGGGGTCCAACTCATAGCGCTGCCGGCACTCGAGGCAGGCAGCGTAGGTCGCGTTGCCGTGTAGTTCGATCACATCGTCGTCGGGAATGCCCGATTCCTGGTGCAGGCCGTCCACGTTCTGCGTGATGACGGCGAGGAGCTTTCCCAGGCGCTGGAGCTCGGCCAGTGCCAGGTGACCGCGGTTGGGCTTCGCCCGGCCGATCGTGCGGTCGCTGCCGATCTTTCGCCGCCAGGACTCGCGCCGCGCGTCCTCCGAGGCCATGAACTCGCTGAAGTCGATCGGCCGGTACTTCGTCCAGATCCCGCCCGGGCTGCGGAAGTCGGGGATGCCGGATTCGGTGCTGATTCCGGCGCCCGTAAAGGCGACGATCCGCGACGCTTCGTTGATCAGGCGTTGGAGATCCTGCGTTTGGTTCATTCGTGTCTCCAGGGTTCTTCAGCCAGCTTTCGGCCAGTCTACGGGGAGGTCTCTACCGACCGGTCGGTCTGTTACACTGGCCCCCAGCTATAGCGAACTGTGCGCGCAATGAAGCTGGACAACGCCGGCCACGCCGGAGGATAGAGGGTCAGTATGTCTTTCCACGCCTTTACCGGTACCGATACCTACCTTGCATCGCCTGAACTGAGGGACTCGGTGAATGTCGCCTCGGCTCTCGAGAAGCCGCTCCTCGTACGGGGCGAGCCCGGCACCGGCAAGACGGTGCTCGCCGAGGCGATCGCCGAGAACCTGGTCATGGAGCTCCTGACCTGGAACATCAAGTCGACAAGCAAGGCCCAGGAAGGCCTCTATGTGTACGACACGGTGCAGCGCCTGAACGACGCCCGCTTCGGCGACCGGGACATCACCGACATCTCGCAGTACATCAAGTACGGGCCCCTGGGAGAGTCCTTCCTGAAGGACCAGCGGGTGGTTTTGCTGATCGACGAGATCGACAAGGCGGACATGGAGTTTCCGAACGACCTGCTGCACGAACTGGACCGGATGAGCTTCTTCGTTCACGAGACGGGCAGGCAGCACGCCGCCAGGTTCCGGCCGATCGTGGTCATCACCTCGAACAACGAGAAGGAACTGCCGGACGCCTTCCTGCGCCGCTGCGTGTTCCACTACATCGCCTTCCCGGACAAGGCGGAGATGGAGGACATCATCCGCGTCCACCACCCTGACGTCGAGGACGAACTGCTGCGGCAGGTGCTGTTGCGGTTCTACTGGCTCCGCGACCTGCCGGAGCTGCGCAAGAAGCCGTCGACCAGCGAACTGATCGACTGGATCGCCGCGCTGCGCCGCGGCGGCGTGAGCACGGAGTCGATCGAGAGTGAGCTACCCTTCCTGGGAGTCCTGATGAAGCGGGAGAACGACCTGGAAGCGGTCATGGCCGCTCATCGCCGCGGCCGCGTCAACTGACCTCAGCCCGAATCAACTCCAACGCAGTCCCAGCCATGTTCGTCGACTTCTTCTACCACTTGAGGGGCTACGGCCTGAAGGTGACGATCACGGAGTGGCTGTCGCTGATGAAGGCGCTGGCGATCGGCCACAGCCGTGCGGATCTGCACGTGTTCTACAACCTGGCCCGGTGCCTGATGGTCAAGCGGGAGGCGGACTTCGACAACTACGACCGCGCCTTCGCTTCGTTCTTCATGGGGGTGGAGAACCACTTCGACATCAGTGATGAGCTGCTGGAGTGGCTTTCCAAGCCGGAACTGCCGCGGGAGTTGACGGACGAGGAGCGCGCGAAACTCGAGGCACTCGACCTGGACGAACTCCGCGAGCGCTTCAAGGAGTTGCTCGACGAGCAGAAGGAGCGGCACGACGGCGGCGACCGCTGGATCGGGACAGGCGGCATGTCACCCTTTGGCCACGGCGGCGAACATCCGACGGGGGTTCGGATCGGTGGTTCGGGCGGAGGCCGTTCGGCCGTTCAGGTGGCGACCGACCGTCGCTTCCGCAACCTGCGCTCGGACCGCATCCTGGACACGCGACAGATCGGGCTGGCGTTGCGTCGGCTTCGCAAGCTGGACAAGGACGAGGGTCCCGAGGAACTCGATATCGACGAGACGATCGACAGCAGCGCCCGCAACGCCGGCGAGATCGACCTCGTGTTCCGGCCGCCGAAGCGCAACCGGATCAAGCTGCTGCTGCTGATCGACGTTGGCGGCTCGATGGACCCGCACACCCTGCTCTGCGAGAGGCTGTTCTCCGCCGCGCACAAGGCGAACCACTTCAAGAAGTTCGAGTTCAAGTTCTTCCACAACTGCGTGTACGAGAACCTGTACACGGACATCAGCCGCTGGAAGGGCGAGGCAACGTCCCAGATCCTGAAGCGCCTGGACCACACGTGGTCCGTGTGCCTGGTCGGGGATGCCTGGATGAGCCCGTACGAGTTGACCCACACCGGCGGAGCGATCGACTACTACCACACGAACCAGGTCACCGGCCTCGACTGGCTCCGCAAGTTCCGCGACCGCTGCCCGAACTCGATCTGGCTCAACCCGGAACCGAGGCGCATATGGAACGCGCCGACGATCCACCTGATCCGGCAGGTGTTCCCGATGTTCGAGTTGACCATCGACGGTCTGACCGAGGGCATCGACGTGCTGCGGGGCATTCGGCCGAATCGCGCTCTCGCCGCCTGACCTGAGCTGCGCCCGTGCCGGCGGCGCTGCGCCGGCGGAATGACGGGCGGATCCGAAGGGTTACACTGTCCCAATGGACGACAAGCCCACGGGTGGGGATCGGCCTGAGGAGACGCTGCCGGACGGACAAGGGCCGGAAGGGACCGAGCCGGACGTTGGCGGTCCGCGCTTCGATCTGCCCCTGGACCTGAGCGGGGAGGAGGGCGTCCCCTCCGAAGAGGAGCCCGCGGAACGTTCCGGCACACTGACGGTCATCGTCATCGCGGCCTTGATCGTGATCGGCGCGGGTGTCGTCCTCTGGTGGTGGTACACGAGCCGCGGGGCAGGTTCGGCCGGCGAAGGTGCGGCGGAGGTCCCGGCGCCGGCCGTCGGTGAAGCGGCCCTCGAGCCGGCGGCGGAATCCGAACCTCTCGCCGAACCGGCTGCGCCGGAGCCGGAGCCGGACCTGGCCGGGAGCGACTCTCTGATTCGGGAGATCGTCGGCGGTCTGTCCCGGCACGCGGAGTGGGTCGCCTGGCTCGCTCCCGAAGAGCTGGCGATCAGTTTCGTGCGCTCGGTAGGCGCCGTTGCCTACGACGAGCCGCCCCAGAACGGCCTTGAGCCGTTGCAACCCGAGGACGGTTTCAGTGTCGTCCGGCGCGGGCAGCGCTTCTACCCGGCGGAGACCAGCTACCGCCGCTACGACCTGGCGGTGGAGGTCTTCGATTCGATCGACGTCACCGGCGCGGCCGGAGCCTACGAGCGGCTGGAGCCGCTGTTCGAGCGGGCCCACGACGAACTCGGGTACCCCGGCGAGTTCGGCGACACGCTCGAACTCGCCGTGACCAAGCTGCTCTCGACTCCGATGCCTGAGTCTTCACCCGAACTCCGCTTGCGGGTGATCAGCTTCGAGTACGTCGATCCGGAACTCGAGGGCCTGAGCCCGGCCCAGAAGCTACTCTTGCGGCTCGGCCCCGAGAACGGCGAGCGGGTACGTTCCAAGCTCAGGGAGCTCTACGGGGCGCTCGAGTAACCGGGTCAGCCGGCGGCAGCGCGCTGAGCTTCGGCGTACCGGGGCAGCATGGCGTCGTAGATCGCCACCGCTTCCGGCCGTGGTTCTGCGGAAGGACCGGCTTCGCCGGCGGGTGGCAGGGGAGGCAGTTGTTGCCCGGTGGCGCGAAGCGCGGCGCCGAGCGCGGCGCCGTCCGACACCTCGAGGCTCTCGACCCGGCAGCCGAGAACGTCGGCAGCGATCTGCAGGAGTTCACGGTTCTGCGCGCCGCCGCCGGTGGCGACGAGGCGCTTCGGCCGGGTCGCCATCCACGCGGAATTGAGCCGCATCGACAGGAACTGGCCTTCGACCACCGCCCGGCAGTTCCGGGCGGCCTGCTCCGGCCCGTCGCCTAGTCCGCCCAGCCGATGGACCTGGGGAGTCGCTACCCGCGGCACGATCTCGGGTTCGAACCAGGGCAGCATCATCATGCCGTCGTTGCCGGGCGGCGTTGCCCGCAGAGCGGCGTCGAAGCCCGGCCAGTCCAGTCCGTACCGGTCCCGCACCGCCTCGCGCGCGAGCGAGCCGTTGCGGAAGCAGATGAGGCTCATCGGGTGACCGCTCGGGGCGACGAACACGTGTCCATTCGCCTCCGGGTCGACCGCGACCTCCTTCAGGAGCCCGAAGTAGGTGTCGCTCGTGCCAAGACTCAGGACCGCCTCTCCAGGTTCGCGGACGCCGACGCCGACCAGGGAGCAGGGGTTGTCGCCCGAGCCGGCGACAACCTGTGCCGAGGCCGGAAGACCGTATCGGGAGACGAAGTACGGCGCGATCGGTCCGACCACGGTCCAGGGTGCGCAGGTCGGTGGCAGCCTGCGTCGGAGCCCCGCCGCGGTCGCGGCCATCGCGGCTTCGGACCATTCCCGTCGGCGGATGTCGAGCAGGTTCATCCCGGAGCCGTCGCCATGGTCGATCGGCGCGGGCCGGCCGGCCAGCACCGACGTGACGAAGGAACTGACCAGACACACGTGGGCGGCACGAGCCCACGCCTCGGGCTCGGTCCGTGCGAACCGGCGGATCTGCGGGCCAGTGAAGCGCTCGAAGGTGTCGCTGCCGGTCAGATCGGCGACCGCGTGCGGTCCACCGAGTTCCCTGCGGATCTCTTCGCACTCTCGCGTCGTGGAGGAGTCGGTCCAGATCGGCGCCTCGGCGCGGGCCAGGACAGGCTCGATCTGCTCCGCAAGGTCCCGGTCTGCGGTCAGGGACCGGAGTACGCGGTCACTGCCGGCCAGCAAGTAGACGGAGCCGTGCTGCTGACCCGATACCGACACGCCGCTGATCTCACGGCATGCTCCGGATCCAAGCTTCTCGAAGGCCAGGTCCAGGGCTTCGAGCCACATGCACGGCGGCACTCGCCCTATCGCCGGATCCTCGTTGGGAAGCTGTCCGTTGACGGTTCCGTACTGAGGAAGTTCCGTGTCGTAGTGAACACTGACCCGAGCGGCAATGCGGCTGGCACGGTTCTCCAGCTCGCCTTCCGCCGGCTGCGCTTCGACCAGGATCGCGGTCAGACTCTGGGTACCGACGTCGATTCCGAGGTAGAAGACGCCACTCACTCGATGCGGGTGCTGTAGAGATAGTCGTTCAGGATGCTCTCGAGCTCTTCCTGGCGTCCGCTCGTCTTCGGCGGTTCGCCGAGGCTGCCGGCCCACTGTTCCAGCTCCTCGAGGGTCGTGTCACCGGCGAGCGCCTTGCGTCCCAGGCCGCGGCGGTAGCCGGCGTACCGCTGACGGATCCGCTTGCCGGCGAGGCCGAGCACGCCGTCCTTCCGGATGCGCTCGACGATCAGCAGCGCTTTGGCGAAAATGTCCATCGAGGCGACGTGGGCGTAGAACAGGTCGACCGTGTCGAACGAGCCCCGCCGCACCTTGGCGTCGAAGTTCAGGCCGCCCCAGCGCAGGCCGCCCTGGCCCCGGATGATGAGCAACGCCAGCACGCACTCGCGCAGGCTCATCGCGAAGTTGTCCGTGTCCCAGCCGACGCCCTCGAGGCCGCGGTTGATGTCGACGCTGCCGAGCATGCCGGCGCCCGCGGCCGTCGCCAGTTCGTGCTCGAACGAGTGAGTGGCCAGAGTGGCATGGTTCGCCTCGACGTTCAGCAGGAAGTCGTCCATCAGGTCGAACTCACGCAGGAAGTTCAGGCAGTGGCCGCAGTCGAAGTCGTACTGGTGGACCGACGGTTCCTTCGCCTTGGGCTCGAGGAAGAACTTGCCCTTGAAGCCCTGGCGGCGCGCGTAGTCGACGGCGAGTCGCAGGAAGGCGGCCATCTGCTCGCGCTCGCGGCGCATGTCCGTGTTGATCAGGGACGTGTAGCCCTCACGGCCTCCCCAGAACACGTAGCCGGTGCCTCCGAGTGCGATCGTGGCGTCGATCGCCCGCCGCACCTGGGCGGCGGCGTGCGCGAAGACGCGCGGGTCGGGGTTGGTCGCCGCGCCGTGCGTGTAGCGCGGGTGCGAGAACAGGTTGGCAGTGCCCCAGAGCAGCTTGACGCCGGTCTCGCGCTGCCGGATTCTGGCGAGCTGAACGATCTCCTCGAGGTACTCGTTGCTCTCCGCGATCGCTCGGCCTTCGGGAGCGATATCCCGGTCGTGGAAGCAGTAGTAGCGCACTCCGAGCTTGGTGAAGAACTCGAACGCCGCGTTCAGCGTGCGGATGGCGACCTCGATCTCCGTCGGGGCGTGGTTCCAGGGCCGGTCGTACACGGGAACCGGCCCGAACGGGTCCTGGCCGCCGCCCTTGAACGTGTGCCAGTAGGCGACGGCGAACTTCAGGTGCCGCTCCATCGTTCGGTTGCCGACCTTTCGGTCGCGGTCGTAGTACTTGAAAGCCAATGGCTCCCGGCTGGCCGGCCCGTGGAAGGGGATCGGCTTGCCGATTTCGGGGAAGAATGGCGTCATCTCGGAGTTCGCCTCATGCGTCCGTCAGTTGTCTTCGAAGGCGGCGTCGAAGGCGATCGCGGACGGTGCGAAGTCGAGCGCCCTGACGAACTCCGCCGCTTCGGCGGCGCCATGCTCCCGGTCCATGCCGGAGTCCTCCCACTCGACCGAGAGCGGTCCGTCGTAGCCGATGTCGTTCAGCGCACGGATGATCTCCTCGAAGTCGACGGAGCCGCGACCGGGCGAGCGGAAGTCCCAGAACCGGCGGTGGTCGCCGAAGTTCGTGTGCCCACCGAAGACGCCGCACGGTTTCGGCTGGTCGGACCACCACGCGTCCTTGATGTGGACGTGGAATATGCGGTCGCTGAAGCGGCGGATGAAGTCGACGTAGTCGACGCCCTGGTAGCCGAGATGGCTCGGGTCGTAGTTGAAGCCGAAGGCGGGGTGGCCGCCCAGAGCCTCTATGGCGCGCTCGGCGCTTACCGTGTCGAAGGCGATCTCGGTCGGGTGGACCTCGAGGCCGAAACGGACGCCCAGCTCCCGGTAGGCATCGAGGATCGGCGTCCAGCGGGCGGCGAAGTCGGCGAAGCCGTCGTCGATCATGGAAGGCGGCACCGGCGGGAAGGAGTAGAGCAGGTGCCAGATCGAGCTGCCGGTGAAGCCGTTGACGACCGAGAGGCCGAGGGCCTTCGCGGCTTCGCCGGTGCGGATCATCTCGTCGGCGGCGCGCTTGCGGACGTCTTCCGGATCGCCGTCGCCCCAGACGTGAGGCGGCAGGATCGCCTCGTGGCGGGCGTCGATCCGGTCGCAGACCGCCTGGCCGACCAGGTGGTTGCTGATCGCGTGGAGCTCGAGATCGTTCGAGGCGAGCAACTCGCGTCGGGAGGAGGCATAGGCTCGATCGCAGCGGTCGACCTCCACGTGGTCGCCCCAGCAGGCGAGTTCCACGCCGTCGTAGCCGAGGTCCCGGGCCAGGGGGCAGAGGTCGGCGACGGACAGATCGGCCCACTGGCCGGTGAACAGGGTAACGGGTCGGGCCACGGTGCGTCTCCTACGGGTTACTGCCGCGTCAGGCCGGCATGCTGAGCCACTTCTGGTCGCTTTCGCTGCTGGCGACGACCGTCTCGATGAACTGCATCCCGCGCAGGCCGTCGTACACGGTGGGGAAGTCGAGCATCGTCGCGTCGGGTTCGACGCCGCGACGGCGGCAGTCCAGCGTCCGCGCGAAGTTCCGGTAGAGGTTGGCGAACGCCTCGAGGAACCCCTCGGGATGGCCGGCGGGCAACCTCGTGTGCGCCGCCGCGTCGTCGGAAAGCCCCTGGCTGGAGGTGCGGAGGACCTCGCGTGGCCGGTCGAGCCACTTGAGGATCAGGGTGTTCGGCTCTTCCTGGTGCCACTCCAGGCCGCCCGACTCGCCGTAGACGCGGATCGCCAGGGCGTTCTCCTCGTCGATCGAGATCTGGGAGGCGTAGAGCACGCCGCGGGCGCCGTTGTCGAAGCGCAGCAGGATGTTGCCGTCGTCCTCGAGCGGCCGCCCGTCGACGAAGGTGGTCAGGTCCGCGCACAGCGACTCGATGCGGAGCCCGGTGATCGCCTCGGCCAGGTTCTCGGCGTGGGTGCCGATGTCGCCGATGCAGCAACTGATGCCCGCGCGTTCCGGATCCGTGCGCCAGTCCGCCTGCTTCTGGCCCTCCGACTCGAGCTTCGTGGCGAGCCAGCCCTGCGGGTACTCGACGACGATCTTGCGAATCCTGCCGAGCTGGCCGCCGCGGACGCGGTGCCGGGCCTCCTTGACCATCGGGTAGCCGGTGTAGTTGTGGGTCAGCCCGAAGACCAGACCGGTCTGCTCGACGAGCTCCACCAGGACTTCGGCCTCGGCCGCCGACTTCGTCATCGGCTTGTCGCTCATCACGTGGAAGCCGGCTTCGAGCGCCGCCCTGGCGACCGGGAAGTGCATGTGGTTGGGCGTGACGATGGATACGAAGTCCATCTGCTCGGCGGGGTCGAGGGCGGCTTCGCTCTGCATCATTTCCTGGTAGGTGCCGTAGCAGCGTTCCGGCGGCAGGAAGAGGTCGGCGCCGGAGGCGCGGGAGCGCCCGGGATCCGAGCTGAAGGCGCCACAGACGAGCTCGATCAGGCCGTCGAGCCCGGCCGCCATCCGGTGCACGGCGCCGATGAAGGCGCCCTGGCCGCCGCCGACCATGCCCATGCGGATCTTCCGTTCCATCGCTGTCTCTCCAGGCTGCTCGCGGTGCGAGCGGCGAGACTAGCGCAATGGAGCGGGCATGCAGCCGCTAGCCGGCGCCTCCGTCATTCGCGCCCTCCTGAATCGCGAAGAGCTCCGAGCGGGTGGCGAGGTAGATCACGCCGTCCTTGGCGAAGGGGGTCGTGTACACGGCCCCCTCCATGAAGACCTCGTTGATCAGTTTCTCCTCGCGGCCGGTGGCCAGGATCGCGACCTCGCCGTCCTCGTCCCCGATGTAGATCCTCCCGTCGGCGACGAAGGTCGAGCCCCAGATCGCCGCGTATGCATGGTGCATCCACTGCAGTTCGCCGGTTTCCTCGTCGAAACAGTAGATGTGGCCGGAGAGATCAGCGATGTAGACCAGTCCGTCGTGTACGGAAGCGGTCGACATCGTGCGGTTGAAGTCCTCACCGCCGACGTGCCAGATCTCGCCCGACTCGGTGATGTCGCCGGTCCCCGACGCGTCGATCTTGAAGAAGTGGCCTGGACCCTCGCCGTGCTCCGGATCCTGTCCGACGCCGATGTAGACGACTTCGTGGTGGAAGACGGGAGTGGAGATGATGTTGTTGCGAGTACCCTTGCCCCCGAGTTCCCAGACCGAGTCCTTCGGGTTCGCGTCGAAGGTCCAGATCAGCTCGCCGGTGTCCGGCGCGAAGGAGTAGATGACACCGTCGCCGCCTGGAATCACGACTTGTTCGCGGCCGCCGGCCACCCCGTAGGCCGGGTTGGACCAGGTTCCATGGAGAATGCTCTCGAGGGGGTGGGCGCTTTCCCACACCAGTTCACCAGTGTGCTTGTTCAGCGCCACGAAGCTCGGTCCGAGCGGCGACGGGATGTTGATGTGGCCCTCGTCGACCCCCTGGCCTGTCGTCGCCACGACGACGTCGCCGACCACAATGGGCGATCCGGCGGCGAGATTGTGGGGAAAGACGTCGAGTTCGGCGATCGTGTCGTAGATCCAGAGGATGTCTGCGTCCTGTTCGTGGCTGTACTGCTCGTCCTGCATGCCGTCGTTGCCGTCCGCGAAGCCGTCGACATCGACTGCCACGAACTCGCCCCGGTTGGAGACGTAGTAGGCCACGCCATCCTCGATGAAGGGAGTTGAGCAGATGCCCTGGAGCGGCCAGTCGTTCACCCGTCCGGCCGGCAGCTTGTCGTGCGTGGCCTGCCACAGCATTTCGCCGTCGCTCTCGCGGAAGGCGATGAGGATCCCCTTGTCGCCGACGATGCCGGGACGGCGTTCGCCCTCGTTGTTCGTGCCGACAAAGACCTTGCCGTCGTAGATGACGGGCCCGGCGTAGGTCTGGGAACCGAGCTTCTGCCGCCACTTGATGTTCTTCCCGCTGAGCACGTCCCAGTCGGTGGGAAGGCCGGTCTCGGACGACACCATGTTGCGGGACGGGGTCAAGCCGAACATGGCCGGCGGATCTTCCGCTACTGCCGCGACGCTCCCCGCCGAGATCAGAATCGCTACTGCCAGCCCTGGCTTGCTCATTCTCCGCTCCTTGGGTTCAGTGGATTGCCGCTGCCCTCTTCTCGTCGTTCACGGATCGGACCTTCGGATGTTCAGTTTCCGGTGATTCTCACGTTGTCGTAGGAGACGACTGCCGGCGAGTAGCCGAGGAGACCGGGAGAACCGCTCCGGATCGGGTAGGGATCTTCGGCTGTGATTGTCCACTCGGCCGGTTCTTCCTCGTCGCGGGGCCACACCTTGCCGCGGATCGTCGCGGCGTCGCCTTCCGCTTCCACCCGCAGCTTCATCGTGTACCAACGGTCCATCTCGAACGCGTAGTCGACCTTGCTCTCGACCCTCAGCTCGGCGGACCAGGAACGGATCTGAAGCCGCTGGTGGATTCCCAGCATGTCGAGGATGTAGCCGCTGTTGATCAAGCCCGAGTCGGACCGTCGCCGGCCCTTTTGCGAGTTGCGCACGTCGGCCTGGATCGTGTAGTTGGCCAGCGAGGGCGGGCCGAGCAGCAGCGGTGAGCGAAGCAGGCCGCGCTCGGCCACAGGCTTGGTCAGGATGCTCTCGCCTTCCTCTTCCGCGATGTCGTAGCGGCCCCCGCCGATCCAGTAGCCGCGCTTTCCGCCGGAGAAGTCCTCGGTCCAGGGCAGGGGCGGGAAGACGCGAATGCGCGCTTCGGCGGTGAGATCGCCGCTGGTGGCGACCAGGGCGCCGGCCTGGAAGCTGGAGTCGTCGGAGAAACGGAGAGTGTTGCCCTCGAGATTCGCCTCGACCCCCTTGAGCGACCAATCGGCATCTACCGTGCCGAGTGGCCGGCCAAGGGCGTCGTATGCCAGGACCTCGAAGTCGTGACTCTCGCCTGGGTTGGCCCTGATCTCGGCCGGTGTCACGAGCAGGGTCGCCGGCGGTCCTTCGGGTTCGCCCTCGTCGCCGCGGCTTGGAAGCGGGGACGCCGTGACCTCGAACGGCGCATTCCTGTCGCCCAGGCAGTAGACCCCTTCCTCGGTGGTGAAGTAAATGCGCCCGTAGGCGATCGCCGCCGAGCCGTACAACTCCGCATAGCGGCCGTCCGGTACCTTCAGTTGATGCCGGGCGAGGATCTCGGCGCTCGTGTCTCCCGGCCGGATGATCGCGAAGTGGCCGTTCGTCTCACCGGCGTAGATCTTCCCGTCGGCCCACACCGGCGAAGCCTTGCCGACCGTGCCGATGCTGAGTTCCCAGTGGATCTCGCCGGTAGCCGCATCCACCGCGGCCAGGTTGCCGGAGTTGTTCACGATGTAGAGGCGGCCGTCGTGCAGCGCCGGCGACGGGAAGCCGGCCTTGTTCCGGTTCCATCGCCACAGCTCGCCGTTGTTGGTGATGTCGCCGCTCAGCGTGCCGTCGATGGCGATCACGCGGCCGAGCGTGCCTTCGTCGATGTTCTCTTCGCTGTGGGAGATGAAGACCCTGCCCTGGTCGTCGACCACGGGCGAGGCGTTGATGCCGCGTTTCGAGAGGTTGAACTCCCAGACCTTCTTGCCGGTGCGGGCCTGCAGAGCGTAAATGCGCCCGTCCGCGTTGCCGGTGATCAGCAAACGCTGGTTGTCGATGACGGTCACGATGGGGATCGACTGCGTGTTCCGGTCGTAGACGGCGCCGCCCGGCGTCGACATCCACTGCACGGCGCCGGTCCTCTTGTCGAATGCGTAGTAGCGGTGCCGCGGCGGTCCCTGGGCGCCCCAGCTTCCGTTGTTCATGTTGACGATGATCAGATCCTCGTCGATCACCGGGGAGGCGGTCCGGCCGCCGTAGCCTTCGAAGCGGCCGTGTTCCTCCTTGAGGGAGCGCGACCAGACCAGATTGCCGTCGCTGTCGTGACAGAGGAAGAGCCCGCTGACGAGTTGGGCGTAGACGTAGCCGGTTTCGGGATCACCGGTCAGGGAAGCCCAGCCGACCCGGTTGTAGGCCACCGTGGTCAGGTACAGGTTGTAGCGCCGCTCCCAGAGCGGCTCGCCGGTGCCGGCGTCGAACGCCGCGATCACTGCCTGCTCGTCAATTCCATTGCCGGCGCGACCGTTGACGAACACGCGACCGCCCATCACGACCGGCGTCGAGCGGGCGACGAAGTCCTGACGCCAGATCAGGTTCTCGCCCTCCGGGTTCCACGTGTCGATCAGGCCGGTCTGGGGCGAATAGCCGTTCTGGTAGGGCCCCCGCCAGGAGGTCCACTCCTCCGCCTGCAGCGATGCGGCGGCCAGCGCCAGAAGGGGCAGGAATGAACAGAACTGAATGCGATTCCTCATCTCGGCTCCTTGGCAGGGTGTTCGGAAGCGGACGGCGACCCGCGCGCGGCGCACATTCTAGGCGGAATCTCCCGGAGACGCTCTTGCGTCCCGCGGTCGGAGCGCGGCCGACGATGTCGCTAGTCGGCTTCCTCGCCTCCCGCAGCCTCCTGCGCCGCGGCCATCCGTTCCTGCCAGTTGGCGGGGTAGATCATCGCCATCAGCGTCGACTGTTCGGACTGATACTGCACCATCGCGCCCTTGGGCATCCAGATGGCGTCGCCGGGTCCGAGTTCGTGAGCGTTCTCGCCGGAGAGGATCGTCAGGCTTCCCTCGAGGACGTAGAGGTACTCGTCGAACATCATCGGGCGCTGCTCCTGGGTGTCGAAGTTGTCCAGGACCGTGACCGCGCAGTGCAGGATGTCGCTGACCGCGACGACCCCAGGCGCGCTGGCGGGACCGACATCGGACCCGGTGTAGATGCCCGGCCCGTACTCGACGATCTCGCGGTCGGCGGCCGCGACGAAGACGACCGGGTCCGGTTCGCCCTCCATCGACCAATTCTCGTCCGCGGGCGCCCAGTCGAACGGGTAGACGGCGACGAGGTTCGGGGCCATCTCGCCGGCCTCGAGCCTCTTGGCCACCGTACCCCTGGGGATCCACAGACCGTCACCCGGACCGACCTCGAACACCTCGTCCTCCGTTTCGAGCGTCAGGACCCCGCCCTCGAGGCCGTAGATGTACTCGTCGTAGGTATAGACCCAGTTCTCGAGGAAGTAGTTCTCGTAGCGCGCGATGACGGCGCTCATCGCCGTGGTGCCCGCCACCGTGCCGATCGCGTTGGGGTCCCCGACTTCCGTCGAAACCATCAACGTCGGGTTGCCCGGCGTGAGTTCCTGGAACTCGCGGCTGTCGCCCCGGATGACGACGATCTCCCCTACCGGCGCCGGAACCTCCCGCACGGCGGGCGCCTCCTCCGGTGCTTCCGCCGCTTCCTCTTCGGCGGGAGCGCAGGCAAGGAGACCGGTTCCCAGAGCAAGGACGCTCAAGGCCACGATCGGGGTCGTCTTGAGAGAGTTGGTGAACATCGGGATCTCCCTTTGCGGAACCTCATCCCCCAACAAATTTAAGAATTTCTAAGGTTCCGGCAGACGTTTCGGAACCAGGTCGGAGCCTTCCTGTGTCTTGGGGGATGATGTGTCGATCGACCTTTTTCGGTAACTCAGGAGGCTTCGCGCTGCCGCTAGGATGGCTTTTCATAGTACTGAGCGCCCTGCAAGTGGTCAATGAGAAGCAGAAAGGAACCGTGTTCAGACACAGGGGATTGAACGCGCTGGCTCTGGCCCTTGTGGTCGCTGCGTTGGCGGCCTGCCAGAGGGACCCGGCTCCGGCCCCGGAGCGCGCCGCGGCCTCGGAACCCGCCGAATCCGTCGAACGCCCCTTCCTGACAGCGGCCTGGACCGAAGCCGTCGGCGACCTGTCGCCCGAGGCGTGGAACGTCGTGCTGGTCACGATCGACACACTGCGCGCCGACCGGCTGGGCTGCTACGGCTACGCGGAGATCGAGACACCGCAGCTCGACCGCCTCGCGAGCGAGGGCATCCTCTTCGAGAACGCGCTGACCACGGTTCCCTTCACCCTTCCCGCGCACACTTCGATCATGACCGGGGTCTACCCGCCGGTCCACGGCGTGCGCGAGAACGTCGGCTACGCGTTGGACGAGCGGCTGCCGACGCTGGCCGAGGACCTGTCGGTCGCCGGCAGGCGCACGGGAGGCTTCATCAGCGCCTTCGTCCTGGACGGAAGATGGGGGATCGACCGGGGCTTCGACCGCTACTACGACGAGTTCAAGGTCCAGGACATGGGGATGCTGAACATGGGATCCGTGCAGCGCTCGGGGACGGAGACGATCGGCCAGGCGGAGGCCTGGCTCGACGAGGCGGCCGGCTCGCCTTTCTTCCTCTGGCTGCATCTCTTCGAGCCGCACGATCCCTACGAGCCGCCCGAGCCCTTCGCGTCGCGGTATCCGGAGCGGCCGTACGACGCGGAGGTCGCGTACACGGACAGCCTGGTCGGGCGCTTTAGGGGGATTCTCGAGGACAGGGACCTGCTCGAACGGACCTTGCTGGTCGTCACGGCCGACCACGGGGAAGGACTCGGCGACCACGGCGAGTACTTCCACGGCTACTTCGTCTACGACAGCACCGCCCGGGTACCCCTGATCGTCCGATTGCCGGAGGGTCGCCTCGGAGGCCGCCGGGTGGCGGCGGCGGTGAGCCACGTCGATCTCCGTCCCACGATTCTCGCGGCGCTCGGCGTCGAGGCGCCGGCCGCCCTCTTGCACCAGGGGGGGCGCAGCCTGCTCCCGCTCCTGCTCGGCCTGGACGACGGCGACCGCGTCGCCTACATCGAGTCCTACTACGCGCTCTATCACTACGACTGGGCGCCGCTACGCGCCATTCACACGGGCTCGCTCAAGTTCATCGACGCGCCGGAACCCGAGCTGTACTCCCTGGCCGACGATCCAGGCGAGACGGAGAACGTCGTGCGCGGCACGCGCGCCGAAGCGCGGGAACTGCGCGATCGCTTGCTGGGGATGATCCGTGACTTCGACCAGTCCGGGTCGGGAGAAGCGGCTCGGCCGGACCTCGATCAGGAGACACTGGCGCAACTCCAGGCGCTTGGCTACCTTGCCGGCAGCGGCAGCCGCACGGCGGCGCCCGAGGACCTTTCCGGTCTTGCCGACCCCAAGGGCAAGATCGCGGTCCACCGGGCGATCATGCTCGCTCAGAGCGACATCGGAAAGGGCGAGACGGCGGCGGCCCGCCAGCGGCTGCTGGAGGCCATCGAACTGGATCCCGGAGTGGTCGACGCCCAGCAGATGCTCGGCAACCTGCACCAGCGGGAAGGCGACTTCGACGCCGCGATCGGCTACTTCCGGAACGCCCTGGCACGAAACCCGAATCACCAGGCGTCTCTGATGGGGCTGGCCGATTCCTACCTCTGGCTCGACCGGCCGGAGGACGCCCTGGTGGGCTTCGAGCGGCTCCGCGGGCTGGCGCCGCACGACAGCAAGGCGGCGATCGCTTCCACCGACATCCTGGTCGATCTCGGCCGTCAGGCGGAGGCGCTGGAGGTCGCCGAGTCGGCGGCCCGCTACGAGCACGCCCCGGCGCTGGTCCACAACCAGCACGGCGAGCTGCTCGCGCTTGCCGGGCGGGTCGGTGAGGCAGAGGAGGCCTTCGAGCGGGCCATCCAGGCGAACGATCGCCCGGTGCAGCCACACTTCAACCTGGCGGTGCTATACGAGGAGCGCGGCGAGACGGCGAGGGCGATCGAGCGCTACAAGGAGGCGCTGGCCCGGATGCCGTGGCACTACAGGACGCTGTTCAACCTCGGCCGGCTGCTGGGCCGGGAGGGAGACGTGGTGGAGCAGGAGGAACTGTGGCTGGCCTCGGTGAACGCGAATCCGGAGTTCATCGAGGGGCACTACCTGCTGGCGAAGCTGCTGATGGACCAGGGCGGCGACCTCGAGCGGGCGGAGGAGCTGGTGCGGGCGGGTCTCGCGCAGGACGAAACGCACCAGGCGGGTGCTCTCGGCTACTTCGTGCTGGCCGACATTCTCAGTCGCCTCGGACGGACAGCGGAGGCGATGGAGGCGGTGCGGTCCGGCCGGGAGATCCAGGCGCGAACACCGGAGTAAGATCGGCCGGTCACAGGCTCCGTCGCGACATGTTGCCCGGCTCCCTTGGTGCGACCCCCGGTCCGGGCTGTCCCCGGACTCGGCGGATGCGCGGCGGGAAGCTTGGGGGTGCGCCGACGTGCCGGCTTCCCGATCGCCCATGTCCTCCCTGTCTGGCCGCCGCTCCTACACCTTCGGGCCCTATCTGCTCGACGTCGACCAGCGGCTGTTGCTCAGAAGCGGGCAGAAGGTAGCCATTCGTCCGAAGATCTTCGACACGCTGCGGGCACTCGTAGAGAACAACGGCCGAGTCCTGCACAAGGAGGAGTTGATGGAACTCGTGTGGCCGGACGTCGCGGTCGACGAGAGCAGCCTGATGCACAATCTCTCCGTACTGCGGAAGGTCCTGGGGCAGGACAGGGACCACCAGTACGTCGTTACGATTCGCGGCCGCGGCTACCGATTCACTGCGCCGGTCGAAGCCGCCCTCGAAGGGTCCATCGCGGTCAGACCCTTCGCCAACATGAGTCCCGACCCGGATCAGGACTTCTTCTGCGATGGAATCGCGGAGGAGATCATCGATGCTCTGGCGAGTGTCGAAGGCCTGCGGGTCGTCGGCCGCATGTCCTCCTTCGATCGCCGGCTGCGGGATCTGAGTGCGTCGACTGTGGGAGAGAAGCTGGCCGTCTCGGCGATTCTCCAGGGCAGCGTGCGCAAGGCCGGTGAGCGTCTGCGCGTTTCCACGCAGCTCATCCGGACTTCGGACGGCACTCAGCTCTGGTCGGACCACTACGACAGGGAGCTCGGCGATGTCTTCGAGATCCAGGAGGCCATCGCCCGGGCCGTCGTCGAGCACGTGCGCATGAAGCTCCTGGCCCCGCATCCCGGCCCGGTCGTACCTCGCTACACGGACAATCCGGATGTCTACCGGCTCTACCTCGAGGCGCGCTACTGTCTCAACTTCCAGACGTACGACCGTTTTCGGCAGGCCATCGAGGTTCTTGACCGCGCACTCAAGCTGCAGCCCGACTTCGCGCGTGCCCATGCCCAGCTCGCGGTGTGCTACGTGAGCCTCGCGATCTACGGCTTCCTCTCGGCGCGGGAGGCGGTGCCCAAGGCAGAGGAGGCGATCGGCCGGGCCCTTGAACTCAACGGTTCGAGCGTGCTCGCGTACCGGGCTTTGGGTCTTCTGAGTGCCGCCTTCCGATGGGACTGGCCCGCGGCGCAGCAGGCGTATCGGCGGGCCCTGCTGCTCGATCCCGGGAACTCGATGGCCCACTACTCGTACGGAAACCACTTCCTGTCCCCGGTAGGCCGTGTCCACGAAGCCGAACGCGAGATCAGGACTGCCGTGGATCTCGATCCCCTTGCGCCGGTAATCGGCCAGGGCCTGTGCCAGACTCTCTACTACCGGCGCCGCTACGAAGAGGCGGCCGAGCAGGCTCTTCGCACGCTCGCCCTGGAGGAGAACTTCCCCATCGTGCGCTCCCTGTTGGCGGCCTGCTACAGCGCCATGGGTGAACCGGACGATGCGGTCAAGGCGCGCCAGGCGCACCTTCGGATTACCGGCCGGGCGGAGGAAGCGGAGGCGATGGGGAGGGTCTACGCGAAGAAGGGGGAACCGGGGGTGCTGCGCTGGATGGTGGACCAGCAGTTGAGACGGACGGACACGGGTGAGGACCGTTCGGCCGCGCTGGCGGTCCTCTATGCCTGGCTCGAGGAGAAGGAAACCGCGCTGTGTTGCCTCGAGGACGCACTGAACGCGAGGTTCGGGGCCGTCCTCTGGACCAAGGTGCATCCGGCCTTCGATTGCCTGCGTGACGAGCCGCGCTTCCAGGAGTTGGTGGACGTCATGGGCGTCAACGATCCCCGCGTCGCCGCGACGGCTCCCGCCGGCTAGCGCTGGAAGAGGTAGGTGGCCTTGATGATGAGCTGCCGCCCTTCCGAGCGTCGCTCCCGGAGCGACGGCGCCGTCCAGTTCTCGTTGTAGACGAGGAAGATGTCGGCCCCGGGCCGGTAGATCCAGTGAAAGCGGATGTTCACGCCCAGATCCTCGGCGGCGTCGTTGTACTGGGCGATCATGTTCAACCGCAGATCGGGAGTGAACGAGAGGTCGAGGCCCGGGCTCCACAGGTTGATCTCGAAGGCGCCCTGCGGCAGCTCGACGTTGTGGTGCGACCAGGTGGTCGAGGCGCGAACGAGGCGTGACAGGCGAAGACTGAGTTGCTGGCGGACGGAGACCCAGTCGCCTTCGTAGAACTCGCCCCAGAAGTTGAAACTCCGCAGGGACACGGATCGGGACGCGTCGGTGAGCAGCAGCAGCTCCCAGCCGTCGAACTCGAACAGGCCAGGCGGGATGACCACGCCGGGGAAGATCTCGAACGGCGCGAACAGCCGCTCCTTCGTCCGGACCGCGCCGAGCTCAAGGAAGTCGTTCGTCTTGAAGACCATGCCGACGGGGTAGAAGACGGTCTCCTCGCTCTCCAGGCGTCCGTCGCTCGAGCGCTCGAAACGGCGGTGCGTGCCTTCGGCGTACCAGGAGCGGATGCCGGCCCGTTCGATCCGCGGCTGCCAGATGAAGCGGGGATTGTAGAGGCGGAAGTTCTCGCGCAGCAGGAACCCCACGCCCGGATCGAAGTTCTGCTGCGACTCGATGAAGTCCAGCGAGGTCGTCAGGGTGGAACCCTGGTAGCCGACACCGGCGCCGAAGGAAGCATCGTCGCCCTCGATCCCCGGCCGCTCGCTGCGGCTCCAGTAGCCGTTGAGCTGGAGGAGCTGGGTCGGCTTGAGCTCGATATCGAAGCCGTAGAGGCTCTCCGCCCCTCGCGCTGCGGGATCGCGCTGGGTGAAGATCGCGCCGACGCTGGAGCGCTGGCCGATGTTGCGCTTCACCCGGGCGACGGAGAAGGCGGTTTGCGGCACGTTCCGGCTCCCGACGTCGGCCTCTCCCGTGCCGACCCCGAGGACGCCGAAGTTCCATTCGCCGAGGCGGCCGGTCAGGCGAGCCCCCAGGTCCATCGGCACCGTCTCGCCGCCGTCGAGCCCGATGCGGCGCGAGAAGAAGGCCTTCATCAGGGCGGGCATCCACGGCACTCTCTGGGGAGGGCCGAACTCGAAGATGCCGGCGTTCTCGAGGAAGAAGTCCCGCTTCTCAGGAAAGAAGAGGGAGAAGCGCGTCAGGTTCACCTGCAGATCGTCGACCTCGACCTCGGCGAAGTCCGTGTTGTAGGTCAGATCGAGCGCCACGGATTTGCTCAATCCCCACTTGATGTCGAGTCCGCCGTCGAGGTCGGTCCCCGAAGTACGGACCGGCGGCTCTTCGGAGGCGGAACCGATCAGGTAGGGCTTGACGTCTAGACTGCGCGAGCGCCGGAGCCCGGCGAGTCCCGTCAGCCTGCCGGCCAGCGAAACGCGATAGGCCGCGTAGTGGGATACGCCGGACGTGGTGATCGGCAGCGTGGAACGGGGCAGATACGCCCAGTTCACCTCCTCGCTCTTGCGGCGGATGAGCCGCTGCACGTGCAGCCCCCAGCGGTCGAGCGCCGGGTCGAAGCGCAGGGTCGCGAAGGGAATCGCGATCTCCGCCGTCCAGCCGTCGGTCGTTCGCCGCGCCCTGACGGCCCACACGCCGTCCCACTCCACATTCACGTCGCGCCCCTCGTCTGTGATCAACGCATCGTGACGGGCGCCGTTCGGGTTGGTGGCGAAGGCGAAGGCGTTCCTGCCGTCGAGAAAGGTGTCGAAGACCAGAACGAAGGAGTCGTCGGAGGCGAGCTCCGCGTCGCGCTCCATCTCCTTGGCGATGATCCGCGAGGGCTCCCGATCGAACGCGCGCAGCGCCACGTAGAGCGCCGACTGGGTGTAGGCGATGGAGAACTCGGTCCGCTCCGAAGCCGGTGCCCCCTCGCGGGGCTCGCGCTGGCGGAAGCCGTTGCCGACCTCGGCGTGATCCCAGGCAGGCTCGTCGAGCCGGCCGTCGACAACGATCGGCTCGTCGATGGCGAGCGCCGCGATCGAGGGCCGTTCGCTGAGTTCGGCATTGACCTGACCGGCCGCCGGCCCGCCGAACGCGAGCGCGACGACGACAGGAGCAAGCATGGGCCTGACGCGGGAGTGTGCCGGAGCGTGGGCAGAAAGCACTGGAGAACTCGTGAAGCGCGTGAGATTCAGATCAGAGCGAAGAGTATTCGAGCCCGGGTGGCCGCGCTGGCGCTTAGAAAGCCTAAGGTTCTCTCAGGTTTCCTTCTAGATCCAACCCTGTTTGTCAGTCAAAGTAAACTGCTTGCTTCAGGCGACGACAGAACCGGAGGTGACCATGTCGAAGGTTGTTTCAGTCTCACTGCTCCTTCTGTTTATCGCTGCGTCGGCTCTTGCCCAGAACGTCGGCACGGTCCGCGGCGAGGTGCGCGACGCGAACGGCGGTCCGCTGCCGGGTGTCCTGATCGAGGTCGACGGGCCGCTGGTGCGCGGCGATCGCTCGACGACGACCGGCGTGAACGGCGAGTTCCTGGTCACGGCCCTGCTTCCGGGCACGGTCTCGGTCACCGGAACGCTCGACGGCTTCGAGGACGAGACGGTCGAGGACGTCCGCATCTCGATCTCCCAGACAAGCACCGTGCACATGGTCCTCCAGCTCGCCGCGACGTCGGAGGAGATCACGGTGACCTCGGAGCGGCCGATCCTCGACGTGACGAGCAACGTGATCAGCACCCACCTGACCGAGGACTTCATCGACGACCTGCCGACCAAGCGGAGCTTCCAGGACTACGCGAGCATGGCCAAGGGGGTGACGCTCCAGGGGCGCGACCAGACCTACGGCGACTGGAGGTACTCGGTCTACGGCAGTGGCGGCGTATCGAACTCGTGGAACCTCGACGGCCTCAACTCCTCGTTGCACGACTACGGCGGCGTCTGGTTCTGGGTCAACCCGGACACGATCTCGGAGGTCCAGGTGCTCGGCGTCGGCGCCCCGGCGGAGTACGGAGGCATGTCGGGCGGTGCGATCAATATCGTCACGAAGTCCGGGACGAACGAGTTCGATGGCCGCCTGAACTACTACGGCCAGTTCGACGGGCTGACCGCCGAGGGCCCGAAAGTTGCCGGATTGACCGGCGAGGAGACCGGCTTCTATCGGGACAAGTTCAATAACTTCACCCTGGCGCTCGGCGGCGCGCTGGTCCAGGACGAACTGTGGTACTTCCTGTCGCTCGAGTACAAGGAGGACGCCCTCGGGGAGCCGGGCTCGATTCGGGAGTTCGTCCGGCCGGACCTCTGGGAGCGCTCCGCGCTGAAGCTCGACTGGACCTTCAACCCGTCGAACACCTTGACGCTCAGCGCCCAGTACGAGGACTACGACTGGCAGGCGGCGTCGGATCCGTTCCTCTCCCAGGACGCGCAGGCGCACGAGTTCGGCATCCGGCCATCCTTCCGCCTCGGGTGGCAGTCCGTGTTCTCGAACCGGACGTTCTTCGAGGTGAACGTCGCCGACTTCGACAACTACGACCGGGTGGCCTCGGTCACCGGCAGTGTGGAGCCGCCCTTCGTGGACTACACGCAGCCGGTGCCCACGACCGTCGGCGGACCGAGGTATCCGTACGACTACGGTCCCGGGATGGTCCGCACCAGCGCCAAGCTGACCCACTTCGCGGATGACCTCGCCGGCAGTCACGAGTTCAAGTTCGGCGTCCAGTTCACGGACGCGACCACGAAGACGCCGCAGCTCTACCCAGGCCCGGGCGGTCTCTACTACGCGAAGTTCGCCGAGAGCTTCTACTGGCGCTACACCCGGCAGCAGCACTACTACGGCAGCGACTCGACCTCTCTCGGGCTCTTCGTGGACGACTCGTGGAACCTTGGCGGCAAGACGACCCTGAACCTCGGTGTGCGCTACGACCACGACAACGGAGGCATCCCGCCCTACGAGGTGCTGCTGTCCCACGGGGGCGGCAAGGGGAATGCCGTCTTCAGCGGTGACTTCTACCCCGCCTACGACGATCTCGTCGACTGGAAGAACATCTCGCCGCGCCTCGGGATCGCCCACCAGGTCGGCGAAGGCGAGCGGCAGGGTGTGCTGCGCGTCTCCTACGGCAAGTACTTCGAGGCGAACAATACGGCCATGTGGAACGGTCCTCACCCCGACCGGCCGCCCTCGATGTACGCCTTCAGCTACTACCGGAACGGCCCCTGGTACGTCTACCGGACGGTCGCCGACGAGAATCTCATTCAGCCGGACCCGAACATGCAGGCGCCCGAGTACGACCAGTACGCCCTCGGCTACGAGCAGCAGCTCAGCGAGACGCTGACCCTCGGCGCCGAGCTCGTCGTCAAGCGCGGCACGAACCTGATCGGCTGGCACATCCTCGACGACGGTGTCTACGAGGAAGTGCCGTTCGAGAATCCGGAGACCGGTGAAACGATGACGCTCTTCGGCATCGTCGAGGAGCCGACCCGGCGCAAGGGGAACAGCCCGGGGCCGGGCGCGAACGCGCCCCCCGGTGCGAGGTACCACCAGGACTACGAGGCCATCTTCGTGAGCCTGACCAAGCGGAAGGTCGGCCGGTGGGGGATGAACGCATCGCTCGGCTGGTCGAACTCGGAGGGATTCACGGCACGGAACCTCGACCAGCGCCAGGCGGAACCGTTCTTCTCGTCCCAGTCGGGCGTGGATCCGAACCACCACATCAACGCTGAAGGGCTGTTGCAGGGAGACCGAACGTGGGTGTTCGCGGGCCAGGTCCAGGTCGACCTGCCCTGGAAGCTGCGCGGAGCAGCGGTGCTGAAGGTTCAGGATGGCCGGCCCTACGGACTCTTCCAGAGGGTCCAACTGCCTCAGGGCCAGATCGATGTCGCCCTGACCCCGCGTGAGGACCAGCGGAGAATGCCGGGCAGCGCGACGCTCGACCTGGGCATCGGGCGCAACTTCTCGCTCGGTGGCGACGTCTCGTTCGGCGTCGATCTGCAGGTCCTGAACGCCCTGAACGAAGACGCCTGGGACTGGTGGCAGGCCACTGCGTTCAGGGACGGTAATCTGGTGCCTTCCCTCTATCAGTATCCGCGCCGGTTGATGCTGCGGCTCAGCTTCGATTTCTGAGGCTGAGGCCGTTCGGTCCCGGCCTGACCACTGACCTCGACCAGAGGAGATCACCGTGATGCGGAAAGCGACAGTCGTTCGGTCCAACGGGGCGCTGAAGCTCCTTCTCTGCCTGGCTCTGCTGGCGGCTGCATGGTCCTCGCCGACCCTTGCCGCTGAAGGCGACTGGTCGCAGTGGCGGGGGCCGGCCAGGGACGGCTACGCGCCCGTGGCCGGCAACGAGAAGCTCGCCGCAGCGCTTCACGGTCCGCTGCCGGCGTCCCTGCACCAGGTCTGGAAGCTGGAGGTCGGCCTCGGGCAGTCGGCGCCCATCCTCCACCAGGGCAAGCTCTACATTCACGTCCGGCAGGGCGAGGAGGAGGTCGTCCTTGCGCTCGACCCGGAAACGGGCGAGGAGATCTGGCGCTACGCCTATCCGGTCGCCTACGTGCCGGTGAACCACGCCTGGGCCTGGGGGCCCGGCCCGAAATCGACGCTGACCGCGGTCGGGGACACGCTCTACACCTTCGGTGTCACGGAGCGGCTGCACGCCATAGACGCGGAGCAGGGCGACGTGCTCTGGGACAAGAGCTACGACGACATCTACGCGCAGCCCTATCCCGAGTGCGGCACGAGCGCCTCGCCGCTGGTCGAGGGCGACCTGGTCATCGTCCCGATCGGCCAGACCTGGCCCGATCCGTCGATCGAGAGCCTGGGAGAGATCGTGGCCTACAACCGGCACACCGGCGAGGAGGTCTGGCGCACCGAGTACCTGCCGCCGGGTTACGCCTCGCCGATGGCGTTCACCCTCGACGGGGTCCGGCAGCTCGTCACCTCGACCCAGAACCACGTGGTCGGCATTCGCATCAGCGACGGCAAGACGCTGTGGAAGAAGGAACTGCGGATCTTCATGGAGCAGAACATCCCGACGCCGCTCCTGTACGAGGACAACATCCTGATCGGCGGCTACCACTGGGGGAACGCGCTGCTCGATCCGGAGCCCACCGGCGGCGACGGACTCTGGGATGTGAACAGCGTCTGGGCGACGAAGCGGCACGAGTTGTACATGGACTCGCCCGTTCTGGTGGGTGACCACGCCTACTTCCGTTCGCACAAGAGGCTCGGGACGCTGGTCTGCGTCGACATGCGCACCGGCCAGCAGTGCTGGCAGGGTCCTCCCCAGGTGGCGCGGTACGCGGCGTTTGTCGTCGTCGGCGAGGACCGGCTCCTGGTGCTGACGGACAACGGCGAGATCAAGGTGGTCGCCGCCGATCCCACCGAGTACCAGGAACTCGCTTCCTGGGACGTCGCCGACACGCCGGTGTTCACCCACCTGACGGTCGCCGGGTCGCGGATGTACGTCAAGGACGAGGCGCACCTCGCCGTGTTCGAGATCGCGCCCGACCAGGTGACGGACGCGGCGGCCGGCCCGGCCGGCGACGTGGCCGCTGACTGGACGCCGACCGCGGAAGACGAGGCCGCGGTGCTCGAGGTGGTCAACAAGGTGCTCGACACGCAGAGGGACGCGAGGACGTGGGAGCAGGTCGAGGAGCACCTGAGCTACTGGTCCGAGGACTTCAGCGACTACTCCGGCCAGACGAAGGCCGACTGGGTCGCGATGTACCGGAATATCTTCAACGCGGCCGGCGTGATCGGACCTCCGACGGGCTACGACAAGCAGTCGATGTACCTGGAGGGGTGGGTCGGCGATACGGCGGTCGTCCGCGGCGTCTTCATCGACTTCCGGCCGCGCCGGCAGGCGATCATGGAGCAGTTCTACACCGTCAGGAAGTACGGCGACCGCTGGCTGGTCACCGGCACGGACAACAAGCCCATCTGGGAGCGATGGGGCGGGCAGGGTGACTACAAGAGCACCTTCTTCGGCGAGGAGACGGAGGACCAGTAGGGATCAGGCTCCGGGTGCAGCGGTTGCGCTGCGAGTGCCTCCCAGGCTGGTAGGCTGAGGCGGCTCTGTCCAGGAGCCTGTTCCGCCTGCACCGAGGTCCAACGCCATGTCGATTTCTCCCGAGCTCCAGTCCCGCATCCAGGGCATCGTCGATTCCGCTCCGACCGTCCTGTTCATGAAGGGCAACCCGGCCACTCCCCAGTGCGGCTTCTCGGCTCAGGTCGTCCAGGTGCTGAACCGGCTGCTTCCGGAGTACCAGACCTTCGACGTGCTCTCGGACTCCGAGGTCCGCGAGGGGGTCAAGGAGTTCTCCGACTGGCCGACGATCCCCCAGCTCTACGTCGGAGGCGAGTTCCTGGGCGGCTGCGACATCGTCAAGGAGATGTACGACAGCGGCGAGCTCCACGAGGCGCTGGGCATGGAACGCGCGGAGTTGTCCGCCGGCGAGGTCGAGATATCGATCAGCGCCGAAGCCGAGCAGATTCTCCGCAGCGCCCAGCAGCAACAGCAGGCGGAGCTCCACTTCGGTATCGACGCGAAGTTTCAGCCCTTCCTCGGCTTCGGGCCGGCGGCTGGCGGCGAACTCCGGGTGCCGGTCGGCGGTCTCTTCTTCCTGCTCGACCGGGATTCGGCGGCTCGTGCCAGGGGCGCCTCGATCACGGTGGTCGACACCGAGCACGGCCAGCGCCTCGACGTCGACATTCCGGCCGCCCGCGCCGGCGGCTGATTCCCGCGCTGCCGCGGAGGCCGCCTGTGGTGGAGATAGTCGATCAACCGACGACCCACGAGACGGCCGAGCGCATGCGGGAGGCGGTGGCCGAGGCGCTGCCGGGCGCGCGAATCGAGGTCACGGGCGAGGGGAACCACTTCAGCCTGCGCGTTGAGTCCGCTGCCTTTGCTGGCCGGAACCGGTTGGCGCGCCAGCGGCTCGTTCTACGCGCCATCGCTCACCTGATGAAGGGCGAAGCCGCACCCGTCCATGCGATCGACCGGCTGGAGACGGTGCTGCCTCCTGCGAGGTGAGTGGGGAAGCGACGAAACCGGGAGAGCGAGGCCGCGACATGGGCGAGGGCACCCGCAACAGGACGAGCAGTCGGCGCGACTGCATCAGGACGATTGCCGCTGCCGGCGGGGCTGCCGCCCTGGCAGGTTGCGCTCCGAACAGCCGGGCCGCTACGGACGCAGGCGACCAGGAAGCGGCGACCATCGAAGCAGTGCACTTTCCCGAGGGCTACCCGCCGTATCCGTCGGCCGACGCCACCGAGGGCGCCTTTGCGGAGTATGTATCCCCCGGCAACGTCGGCGTCATGAAGGCGTTCGGCACCGAACTTCACTTCGGCCAGCGCGAGGGCGCCCGCGTGCAGGACGCGTTCACGAAGAAGTGGTACTGGGACTGCCACCGCAACGGCACTCTCTACAACCTCGGGCATCGCAACCCGGACATCATCGCCGCGGTCAAGGAAGCGCTGCACCAGCTCGAGATCGGGAACCTGCTGCTCGTTTCGGGCTACAAGGCGAAGGCCGCCGAGAAACTCGTCGAGAGCACCGGCGGCGCCCTGACCGGCGTTACCTACACGGCCAGCGGCGCGGAATCCACGGAGGTCGCGATCCGCGCCACCCGGGGCATGACCAGGAGGACGAAGCTCGTTTCCATCGAGGCCTCCTACCACGGCCACACCTGCTTCGCCCTGGCTGCCGGCGACAACGCGGACAACCACGAGCGCTACCTCCTCGACTTCGACGACTTCGTCATCGTGCCGTACAACGACCTGGACGCCATGGCCGCCGCGGTCGACGACGAGACGGCCGCGGTGCTGATCGAGTCGTCCCCGGCGCAGTCGGGTTTCCCGATTCCCGATTCCGGCTACTTCCAGGCCGTGATGGACCTCTGCCGGAAGCACGGAGCGAAACTGATCATCGACGAGGTCCAGACCGGCCTGGGCGCGACCGGGACGTTCTGGTTCTGGCAGCAGCACGGCATCGTCCCGGACATCGTGACCACCGCCAAGGGCCTCGGCGGCGGAATCCTCGCCAACGCAGCCGTCCTGCTCGCCCCCGAGATCAAGGAGTGGTTCTTCGACACGGCGATACCGCACTCTTCGACCTTCGGCGGCAACGAGCTCGGCTGCGTCGCCACCGCCAGGGTCTGCGACCTGACGATCGCGCCCGGCTTTCTGGACCACGTGAATGCGCTGGCCGGCCAGTTCGCCGAGGGGTTGCGGGGCGGTCCCTACCGGGTCAACCAGCACGGGCTGTGCATGGGCATCCTCTCCGAGGAGATGGGCAAGATGGAGATGACCGCGAGGCTGTTCGAAGCGGGAATCTTCACCGTGCCCGCCTGGTACACGGACGGCGGAGTGGAGTTTCGCCCCATCCTGACACTCACCGAGAACGAGGCGGACGAGATCATCGGCATCTTCCGTGACACCGTCGGCTAGGCGTCGCGCCATTCACAAGGTGAACCTGAACGGAGTGCTCACGCAGAAACGGGCAGCAGCTCTTTCAATAGCTGAGTCATCACTCAGTGTGGTAGGGTCCGATCAACCGCAACCAGACCCTCTGGGAGGAAGCCCGTGATGTCACGCCGTTCCCGCTTCGTCGCTCTCGCCGCCATGGTCCTCGTTGTCGCGGCCCCGGTTCTTGCCGCCGGCCCGAACGAGCCCGACAGCCCCGACACGATCACGTTCCACGAGGACGTGGAGCCGATCCTGCAGCGTTCCTGCCAGGGCTGCCATCGTCCCGAGGGCGTTGCCTACGGCGGCATGAAGGCGCCGATGGCCCTGACGACCTACGAAGAGACGCGCCCGTGGGCACGCAGCATCGCGCGGCAGGTGGAGGCGAAGGACATGCCGCCCTGGTTCGCGAGCGACGCGACCCACGGTCAGTTCACGAACGAGCGGATCCTGACCGCGGAAGAGATCGACACGATCGTCGGCTGGTCCAAGACCGGCGCCCGCCGCGGTGACCCGGCCAACGCCCCGGAGCCGATCGAGTGGCCGAGCGGCTGGCTGATCGGCGAGCCCGACCTGGTGCTCGACCTGGCCGAGCCGTTCTGGGTCGACGATGACGTCAAGGACGTGAACATCAGTCTGAAGGCGGTCATGATCACGGAGGAGATGCTGCCCGAACCGCGCTGGATCCAGGCGATCGAGTTCCGCCCCGGCAGCGATGTCGTCCACCACGTGGTCGGTTCGCGGGTCGCTACCGAGACGGAGACGCCGGGCGCGTCCGGACTGCTCGGTGGCATCGCCCCGGGCACCGAGCCGTTCTATCTGCCGGAAGGCGCCGGCCGGCTGCTCATGCCGGGCACGCAGCTTTACTTCTCGATGCACTACAACAAGGAGCCGGGCGAGGGCACCGGAGTCTGGGACCGCTCGCAGATGGCATTCAAGTTCCATCCCAAGGACGCGAAGATCGACCGGATCGCGAAGTGGGAAGGCGTCGGCAACAGCGACTTCGAGATTCCGCCGGGCCACGAGAACTGGGTTATCGGCGCCTCCAAGGTCTTCGAGTACCCGACCACGATCTACGGCTACCTGCCGCACTCACACCTGCGGGGGCTGGACGCCAAGTACACGGCGTACTACCCCGACGGCACTGAGGAGGTCCTCCTCGACGTGCCGGCCTACGACTGGAACTGGCAGACGAACTACATCTACAAGGAGCCGAAGGACCTGCCGGCCGGAACCCGCGTCGACGTGCTGATGACCTACGTCAACACGGAGGAGCGCAACGAGCAGACGGTGCTCGAGCTCGACACGACCCGCGCCGTCCAGTTCGGCGGACCGACCACCGACGAGATGATGATCGGCTTCATCGACTACTCGGAGGATCGGGGCGGCGACCTCGTCACCGAGGCCGAAGGCGCGGCGGCGACCGCCACGCCGGCCGCAGGCGGCGGCAAGTAGCGGCTCCGTCACGGCAAGAGCCTTGCGATGCGGCGCGTCCACCTGGTTGGGCGCGCCGTTTCTCTTTGTGACGCCGTCGCTCTTTGGGAGAATGGCGCGGTCGGATTATGACGACTGAGGAGCTCTACGGCGCCGTCGATCTTGGCGGTTCCCACATTGGACTGGCGCTTGGCTTCGTCGACGTTGATGCCGGCAACTACCGCCTGGTCGCGCGCCGGGACCTCGAAGGCGGCGGCTATGATGGCTGGGAGCCGATGCTCGACCGGATTGCCGAGGGCCTGGTCGATTTGGAACGGGAGGTTGGCAGGCGCCCAGCCGCGGTCGGCGTCGGTTGTCCCGGATGGGTCGACCTCGAGGCCGGCGTCACCCGGTTCCTGCCCAACCTGCCGGGCCAGTGGCGGGATGTGCCGGTTGCTCGCCTGCTCGGTGCGCGCCTGGAGACGCCGGTCCGTCTTCTGAACGACGTTCGCGCGGCGACGCTGGGAGAGTTCCTCTTCGGCGCCGGTCGTGGTGTGTCGACGATGGCGCTGTTCGCGCTCGGCACCGGGATCGGCGGCGGCGTGGTGGTCGAGGGCAGACTGCGCCTGGGACCGCTCGGCTCAGCCGGCGAACTTGGCCACCAAATCGTCGATCCGACCGGTCCCCTCTGTGGCTGCGGCAACCGGGGCTGCCTGGAGGCGGTAGCGAGTGGCCCGGCGATCGGGGCGTCCGGCGTTCGGCTCCTGCGCTCGGGTCAGGCGCCCATCCTGCAGAAGATCGCCGGAGGAGACACCGAGAAGGTCAACCCGGAGACGATGGGGGAAGCGGCGAGGGCCGGTGACGAGTCGGTGGCGCGGGAACTGGAGCGGATCGCGCGTCTCGTCGGCATCGCCGCCGCCAACGTCGTCGTCACCCTGCATCCCGAACTCATCGTTCTCGGCGGCGGCGTCGCTGGCCTCGGTGACCTGCTCTTCGACGGTGTCAGGCAGACGATCGCCGAACGTGTCCGCGTCTTCCCGACCGACGACGTGCGCGTCGAACCGGCTGCTCTCGGTACGAATGCCGGGCTGGCCGGCGTGCTGGCGTGGGCGGCTTCAGGCGGCGGGGCGGGTTTCGGCGGGGACCGGAATCACGGTTGACGCGCCGTGCCGCCGACGGCGCCGGAGCAGGAGTTCGGCGAGGAAGAGGAGCGTCGCGGCGACCAGGAG